>NC_008570.1:3349000-3952500 GCF_000014805.1 Aeromonas hydrophila subsp. hydrophila ATCC 7966
ACCTATGGTGTGGTGCACGTGGTGGCCTACATCGTCTCCGGTATCGGCTTTCTCGGCGCCGGCGTCATCATGCGTGAATCCGGCAACATCCGCGGCATCAACACCGCAGCCACCCTGTGGGGCGTGGCGGCGGTTGGCGCCGCCAGCGGGGCCGGGCTGGCCATGGAGGCGATCCTCGGCGCCCTGTTCGTGCTGGCCGCCAACACCCTGCTGCGCCCGCTGGTCAACCAGATCAACCGCCGTCCGGTGGACAACACCGACACCGAGGTGACCTACCGGGTGACCGCCCTCACCCAGCGCGAGCACCAGAAGGAGGTGCTGCACTGGCTGGAAGAGATGCTGGAGCAGGCCAACTACCCGTTGAGCGAGCTCGACATCGAGCCCTTCGGCGAGCGGGATCTGGAAATTTCCGCGGTGCTGCTGGCCACCTCCATCGATGGCGACGAGCTCGACGCCCTGATGGTGAAGCTCGGCATCCACCCCCACATCAAGCAGGTGTTCTGGCGCGCCAGTACCACCGACTGACACCAGACTCCGCCATTGAAAACGCAAAAGCCCCGCCACTGCCGGCGGGGCTTTTGCTTTTCAGGATGCGGGGAACTCAGGCGACCCGGGCAGCCCGCTGACTGCGCCAGCGAATGCGCGGATTGATCACCTGGGCGGTCTGGGGCGGCGGGTTGCCCGCGATAAGCTTTTGCATCAGCTCGAAGGTCGCCCGAGCCAGGGCCGGACAATCCTGAGCCACCGAGTCGATGTGCATGGGGATGCAGTCGAGCAGGTCGTGATCATCGAAGGTACACAGCCGCATGCCCGTCTCCATCAGCCCCGCCTCGTTGAGGTAGCGCAGCACCCCCTCCAGCAGGGTGAAGGAGGCAGTGAAGAGCCCCTTGGGGGGCGCGCCGAGCTCGGCCACCAGCTCGGCCATCAACTGATAGCCCGAGCTTGGCTGGTAGTCGCGGTGGCGCACCCGGGTAGGGTCCGCCTCCAGCCCGGCGCGGTGCAGCCCCAGCTCATAGCCTGCCAGCCGGTGACGGCTGGGGGAGAGATCCAGCAGGCCGCCGAAGTAGTAAATCTCCTCGCCGCACTGGCCGGCCATCTCCTGCACCAGCTCGGCGGTGGCCTTGCAAGCATCGGAGATCACCATGGGCAGGCGTGACTCGCCGATGTGACGGTCGAGCTGCACCACCGGCAAGCGGTCGTGAATGCGGGCATAGATATCGTCGCTGTGGCCGCTGGAGGCGACGATGAGACCGTCCACCTGGCGGCTGATGAGGTTGTCCACCACCCGCTGCTCCAGGGTGGGATCATCCTCGGAGCAGGCGATGAGCAGCTGGATCCCCGCCTCCCGGCAGTGCGCCTCGAGGGCGCGGGCGATGCTGGCAAAGCCGAAGTTGGTGAGGTCGGGGATCACCAGCCCCCAGGTGTAACTGCGGGTCTCGCGCAAGGCGCGGGCATGAAAGCTCGGCTGGTAGTGGCACTCGTCCGCCACCACCTGGATCCGCTTGCGGGTGTCATCGGCGATGCGGTACTCCGCACTCTTGCCGTTGAGCACCAGACTGGCGGTCGCCTTGGACACCCCCGCCAACTCGGCTATCTGGGCAATCGTGATCCGTTTCTTCTTCTCCACCTGGCCTCCCGGCAAACTGATACCGGGCTATTGTACTAGGCAGGCCGCCAGCGGCCAGTGATCGAGGCAAATTTTGCCGCCCGCGACCGGTTTGCCCGGCGCAAGTTGCGGCCCCGGTCCCGGGAAGTAGCGCGCCGACAGGGTATGGCGGCCGCCATCGACGAAACACTCGAGACTGGATCGATCGCACAAGACGGTGATGCCGCCGCCCTGCCAGGGGCAGCATCGCTCCTCCCACGCCCCGCTCTGCCAATTCAGACGGCGCAGCACCAGGCGCCCTGGCTGCCAGCACAGCTCGGCCACGGCGCCAAACCAGAGGCTCCCCTCGCCGCACAGCGCCAGATCGAGCCAGGCCGAGTCGATGGCCAGCCCCGGAAATTCGCCGAGCGTCCCCTCGAAGCGGGTCTGCTCCCCCTTCAGTGCCGCCAGCTCCGCCACCGGCCGCTGGCAGAGCCAGTCGCCTTGCCAGAACAGCTCCCGCGGGCAGCTCATCTGGTGCAGCCAGCCATAGGGAATGGTGGGCTGGCTCATCTCGTTCTCTTCCGGCAGTCCCAGCCAGCCAAACAAGAGGCGCCGCCCCTGGCTGTCCTGGGTGGTCTGGGGGGCATAGAACTCGAAGCCACTGTCCAGCTCGTGGAAAGCCCCGTGCACGAAGTGCATGCCATCGAAACTGCCCGCCAGCCAGCCGCACTGGTAGAGGTTGCGATAGTCCTCTCCCCGGGGGGCAATCCCCTGCGGGCAGCTGATCAGCACATGACGATCTGCCAGGGGGAAGAGGTCCGGACACTCCCACATATAACCAAAGTCCCCCAGCCCCCCGCGCCCGCTACCGGCGATGGGGCCCACCAGCGTCCAGGCATCCAGCGTGTCGCCGCGATAGAGCAGCACTTCGCCCTTGTCATCCAGGGTGCGAGCCCCCAGCACCATCAGCCACTGCCCGCCGTCGTGCCACACCTTGGGGTCGCGCACATGGCCGCTGTAGCCTGCGGGCAGGTCCAGCACGGGGCCCAGCTTGGCAAAGCCCCCCTCACCGTCGGCACGGGCCAGACACTGGTAGGCGGTGCGGCTGCCGTCCGGGTATTTGACGTTGCCGGTATAGATGAGGGTCAGGCGCCCCTGCTCGTCGCTCACCGCCGAGCCCGAGTAGCAGCCGTGGCTCTCATAGGTCTCGGTGGGCAGCAGCGCCACCGGTTCGTGCTGCCAGTGCAGCAGATCGGTGGAGGTGACATGGCCCCAGCCCTTGTTGCGGTGCTCGCAGCCCAGCGGGTTCCACTGGTAGAAGAGGTGGTAGCGCCCGTCGTGCTCGATAAAGCCGTTGGGATCGTTAAGCAGCCCCACCGGGGCTGCCAGATGCCAGCGGGGCCGATGGGGATCGGCCGCCGCCTTGAGCTGTCCGGCCAGCAGCGACCGGACAATCTGGTTGAGCAATGCGACGTCCTTCATCACTCCACCTTGTACTTGAGCAGGTAGGAGGCGGCGAAGGCGGCGCCAAAGGCGATCACCAACCCGACGATGTAGTGGATGAGGCTCATGGGCTGGACGATGGCCATGCCTGGAATACCGGTCAGCCCCACCGCCGTCATACCCACCTTGGCCGCCACCACGTAGGCGCCGCCGCAAGCCCCGCCAAACAGGCCGGCCAGGAAGGGTTTGATGTAGCGCAGGTTGACGCCGAAGATCGCCGCCTCGGTGATGCCGAGCAGGCAGGACATGGCCGCCGGCACCGTGATGGCCTTGATCTTCACATCCCGGGTCTTGAAGTAGACCGCAAGGCAAGCTCCCCCCTGAGCCACGTTGGCCATGGCCCAGATGGGCAGCAGGAAGTTGACGCCGATCTGCGGATTGGCCAGCAGCCCTGCCTCGATGGCGTGGAAGCTGTGGTGGATGCCGGTGATGACGATAAGCGAGTAAGTGCCGCCAAACACCAGCCCCGCCAACCAACCCGCCTGCTCATAGAGGGCGCTCAGGCCGAACGAGATACCATCCCCCAGCACCCGCCCGGCAGGGCCGATGAAGAGCAGCGCCACGAAGCCGGTGATGATGACGGTCAAAAACGGCGTGAGGATCAGATCCAGCGTGTCGGGGATGCGCCTTCTCAGCTGTTTCTCCAGGTGCGACATGAACCAGACCGCCAACAGCACCGGGAAGACGGTGCCCTGATAGCCGATCATGGCCACGTCCAGCCCGAAGAAGTCCATGGTCTTGAAGCCACCGGCCACCCCCCAGGCGTTAGTCAGCGCCGGGTGGGTGAGGATGCCGCCGAGGGTCGCCCCGAGGTACGGATTGCCGCCAAACTCCCGCGCCGCCGTAAAGCCGATCAGGATCGGCAAAATGATGAAGGCTGCCGAGCTGAACATGTCGAGCATGACGAACAGGGCGCTGTCGGCATTGACCCAGCCGTAGGTGCGCACCATGCCGAGCAGCCCCATCAGCAGACCCGAGGCGACGATGGCCGGAATGATCGGCACGAAGATGTTGGAGAGGGTCCGTGCCAGCCGCTGAGCCACGTTGAGCTTGGCCGTCGCCATGTCGGTCAGCTCCGCCTTGCTGGCGGTGCCGGTGCCGGTCAGCGCCACGAACTCCGCATAGACCTTGTTGACCAGGCCGGTGCCGAAGATCACCTGGATCTGGCCCGCGTTGCTGAAGCACCCCTTGACCCCCTCCAGCTTGTCGATGGCGGCCTTGTTCACCTTGCTGTCGTCCGCCAGCACCAGCCGCAGCCGGGTGGCGCAGTGAGCGGCGCTGACGATGTTCTCCCTGCCCCCGAGCAGGGGCACCAGATCCTTGGCTATCGCACTGATATTCATATTTTTCCTCTTATGATCCGCCGCGCTGGCGGGCCCTTGTCACATGAGAGTAGGGGCTGTCGAGCCGGGCTTCTAGCCGCGGATCAACAGCCGCTTGTGCCTGATCGCAAAAATTCATCCAGTTCGGTACGAGTCGGCAGCGCCGTCATCGCCCCCTTGGCGGTGGTGGCGAGCGCCCCGCAGCCGTGGGCCTGTACCAGGATGGCAGGCAGCTCGGCCAGCGTCGGCAGCGACGAACGCCCGGCCAGGGCCGCCAGCAGACCGGCGACGAAGGCATCCCCCGCCCCCGTGGTGTCGATGGGCGTCACTTTGGGCCCCACCCACTCCAGCAACTCGCCATCCAAACGGGCCACCACACCGGCCGCCCCCCGGGTCACCAGCACCAGCGCCGGCCCCGCCATGGTGGCGAGCCCCGCCGCCAGATCATCCAGACCGCTCAGCAGTTGCAGCTCCTCCACCGACAGTTTGACCACGTCCGCCTGCGCGATGGCTTCGCGCACCAGCGGCAGCATCTCGGCCGGGTTGCCCCATACCTCGGGCCTCAGGTTGGGGTCGAAGCAGACCCGTCCCCCGGCCGCCTTGATGGCAGCCATAGCCTGCAGGCAACTGCCGCGCACCGGTTCGTTGGCAAGCGCAATGGAGCAGGTAAGCAGCCACTGACCGACGTCGAAGCGGGGCAACTCATTCGGGGTGAGGAACTGGTCGGCGCTGGGGCGCACCATGAAGGTGAAGCTGCGCTCCCCCTCTTCATCCAGTGCCACCAGCACGGTAGAGGTGCGATGGTCAGGATCGAGCCGCAGCGCAGCGATATCCACCCCCTCCCCGCTCAGGGTCTTGGCCAGGAAGCGGCCGAACGGATCGCCGCCGACCCGGCCGATAAAGGCCGCATCGCCACCAAGCCGTGCCACGCCAACTGCCACATTGGCGGGTGCGCCACCCGGACACTGGAGGTAGTGCCTCTCCCCTTCCGGGATCAAGTCCACTACCGCATCCCCCATTACCCACACACGATTCGTCACCTTGCTACTCCACTGCTGCATCGGATCGACTGCCAAACCCGGACTCTGTTCTGTTGGCTGACATTATCAGCTAAACCGTTTTAGCCAACCAATAGATCCCGGCACCGGCTGCCATTTTTGTGATCGGGATAACGAACTAGAACCAGGTTTCCATCTGCACGCCAAAGTTCCACTCGCCGCCGGCGGTGAAGTTGCTCTGGCCCATGGCATCGTTGCTGGCGTAGTGGTCGAGCTCGGAAGACCAGTCCATCCAGGTGGCGAATACCCGCAGCTCGGGCCGCTCGAAGAAACCGGCGGTCTGCGCCTTGAAGGTGGGGGCGAAGGTGAGCTTGGTGAAATCGCCGCTCACCGCCTGGCGGCCCTTGTAGCCCTTGGGATCCAGGTCCATGTACTGCCAGGTGGCCTCGTAGACCAGCTCGACGTTCTGGCTCAGCACCTGGGCCAGCCGGCCATTGAGGGTCACCCAGCGGTATTCGTCCCCCTTCACGTAGCGATCCTTGCTCTGCTCGGCCAGCAGGGCCGGGGCGATACGCCAGCGCGGGGCAAGATCGGTGGCACCAAACACGGCGACCCGCACCGCATCGGCATCCGGCAACAGCTCGCTGTCGGAGCCCAGCCCCTTGAGCTCGGCACCCAGACCATGGCCATACAGCACGGCCGCCTTGGAGAAGCCGGGGTTGATGCCAAAGAAGCTGTCGCCGTGGTAGGCCAGCAGGGTGTGCGCCCCCTTGTTCGCCGCTTCGCTGCCGGCGCCGCCGTCGTTGATGCGGGTCTCGTTATCCTTGGCGGAGAGGCCATTCAGCATCCACTGCCAGTTGCCAAAGCGGTTGTTTATGGTGAGGATATGGCTCTCTATGTCCGAGAGACCGCTGGCGCTGATGTCGCCGTAATCGCGCCCGTAGAGAGAGAAGTTGGCCTTCCAGCTGTCGGCCAGCTGCACGTCGTAGACGCCGCCGCCGGTACCGGCCAGGAACACCACGTCCGAGTCGAGCCAGTGGATGTCGAAGTTGTCCCGGTCAAAGCGCTTGCCCGCCCACAGCACCGCATTCTTGAAGGGGCCGTCGAAGCTCGCCAGATTGCCGATCTCGGCAAACACCTGACGGGTGTTGAGGCTCGAATCGCTGGCGGTCCAGTCGTTGCTGGTCTCCACCCCGTCCGCCAGCATCAGCTTGTAGCGGGCCCAGCTACCATCGGCGAAGGTCTGGGTCTTCAGCAGGTTGGCCTCCATGTAGGTGTCATCCTCGTTACCAAGGCGACCCACGGCGCCGCCTACCGAGCCGGCCGGGGTGACGTAGGGGCCGCCGCGGCCCCCGTTGCCATTGCCGTTGACCAAGAGGCCCGAGCGGGCATAACCGTGGAACTCGAAGCCCTGGGCCCCGGCGGTCTGCTTGTCCACCTTCTCGCTCTGGGCCTTGGCCACCACGGCCGTTTCGCGGGCTTCGTTTGCCTTGCTCTGGGCCTCATCGGCCCGCGCTTCCGCGGCGGTGGCTCGCGCCTCGGCTGCCTGCACCCGCGCCTCCAGCGCCGCCAGACGGGCCTCGATACTGCCATCCGCCGCCCACAGCGGGCTGCTCATCCCCAATCCCAGCGCTACCGCCAGCGCCAACTTGTTCTTGCACATCGTCATCGTCCTCACCTGTCATCTGTTGCCCGGTCGGGCCTGTTGTTATCGACGACGAAAGCATAGCTAAACCAATTTAGCTAACTCAATACACCAGCTAAACCGTTTCAGCTGCAATGTGAGCGGGATAACATTCGTACAGCAGGAATTGGCGGAAGTTGTGAGGAAGATCCCTCATCGGGATCCACTCAATAAGCGGGGATCTTGCTAAAACAGGGGCAAAAAAAGAGCCGGCACAGGGCCGGCTCTTTATATCTGGGTCGCGAAAATCAGCTGGTCAGATCGTCGAAGAAGCGTTTCACCCCTTCGAAGAAGCCTTCCGATTTCGGCTTGTGGGTCTTGGCGGCGGCGCCGCTGAAGGACTCGTCCAGCTGGCGCAGCAGCTCTTTCTGGGACTCGGTCAGCTTGACCGGGGTCTCCACCACCACCTTGCACATCAGATCCCCCACCTGGCCGGAGCGCACGGACTTCACGCCCTTGCCCCGCATGCGGAACATCTTGCCGGTCTGGGTCTCCGGAGTGACCTTGAGCTTGACCCGGCCATCCAGGGTCGGCACTTCGATCTCGCCACCCAGGGCTGCCGCGGTAAAGCTGATGGGCACTTCGCAGTAGAGGTTGTTGCCGTCACGCACGAAGATTTCGTGCTCCTTGACGTGCACCTGTACGTACAGATCGCCCGCCGGTGCGCCGGCTTCCCCCGCTTCCCCTTCGCCGGAGAGACGGATCCGATCGCCGGTGTCGACGCCAGCCGGGATCTTGACCGACAGGGTCTTGGTTTTCTGGTAGCGACCCTCGCCATGGCACTTGCGGCACGGATCCTTGATGATCTTGCCGCGACCGTGACAGTGAGGACAGGCCTGCTGCACCGCGAAGAAGCCCTGACGCATCTGCACCTGGCCGGAGCCGTGGCAGGTCGGGCAGGTCTGGGCCGAGCTGCCGGTGTGGGCACCGGAGCCGTTACAGACTTCACAGTGGACCAGGGTCGGCACCTTGATCTCCTTGGAGACCCCGCGTACCGCCTCTTCCAGCGTCAGCTCCATGGTGTAGCGCAGGTCGGAGCCACGGGCAGGGCCACGACGGCCGCCGCCACGGCTGCCACCAAAAATATCGCCAAACACGTCGCCGAAGATGTCGCCGAAATCGGCGCCGCCGCCAAAGCCGCCGTGGCCACCGCCACCCTGGCTCTGATCCACGCCAGCGTGACCGTACTGGTCATAGCGGGCACGCAGATTGGCATCGGTCAGGATCTCGTAGGCTTCCTTGACCTCTTTGAACTTCTCTTCGGCCCCGGCATCGCCCTGGTTGCGGTCAGGGTGATACTTCATGGCCAGACGCTTGTACGCCTTCTTGATCTCGCGTTCGTCGGCATCCTTGGATACCCCGAGCACTTCGTAGAAATCGCGCTTCGACATACTTATCCTGTTGCTATATCAGCAGTTACGCAGACGGGCGTTGGTCACCCAACGCCCGTAAATTCATTGACGAATCTGCTCACACTCTTACTACGAAGCCGTGATCAAGGCTCATGTGCTGCTCAGAATCCTCATGTATTCACATACACTCCGGTTCTTGCGCTGCTCTTTACCTTGCTGACGGCCTCTCGCGACAGACCGTGAACAGATTCTGAGCCGATGGGCGAAGCCTGCTTCGCCCATCTGGGTCGGGCTTACTTCTTGTCGTCTTTCACTTCTTCGAACTCGGCGTCGACCACGTCGTCGTCAGCCTTGGCGGAAGAAGAGGACTGACCGGCATCAGCACCGGCGGCACCTTGCGCCTGAGCCTGCTGCTGGGCAATTTCCATCAGCTTCTGGGACGCTTCCAGCAGTGCCTGCTGTTTGGCTTCGATGGCAGCCTTGTCGTCACCCTTGATGGCGCTTTCCAGCTCGCTCAGCGCGGCTTCGATCTTGGTCTTGTCGTCGGCAGGCAGGGCTTCACCGGCTTCGGTGATCTGCTTGCGGACAGAGTGGACCAGACCATCAGCCTGGTTGCGGGTCTGCACCAGCTCTTCGAACTTCTTGTCCTCGGCCGCGTTGGCTTCGGCTTCGCGTACCATGCGTTCGATCTCGTCATCAGACAGACCAGAGGAGGCCTGGATGGTGATCTTCTGCTCCTTGTTGGTCTCCTTGTCTTTGGCGGAGACGTGCAGGATGCCGTTGGCGTCGATGTCGAAGGTCACTTCGATCTGCGGCAGACCACGCGGTGCCGGACGGATGCCTTCCAGGTTGAACTGGCCCAGAGACTTGTTGTCGCTGGCGCGCTTGCGCTCACCCTGCAGCACGTGAATGGTCACGGCAGACTGGTTGTCTTCGGCAGTGGAGAACACCTGGGACTTCTTGGTCGGAATGGTGGTGTTCTTCTCGATCAACGCAGTCATCACGCTGCCCATGGTTTCGATACCCAGGGAGAGCGGGGTCACGTCCAGCAGCAGTACGTCGGTCTTGTCACCGGACAGTACGGCACCCTGAATGGCAGCACCCATGGCCACGGCTTCGTCCGGGTTGACGTCTTTGCGCGGCTCTTTGCCGAAGAAGTCGGCAACGGCCTTCTGCACCATCGGCATGCGGGTCTGACCGCCTACCAGGATGACGTCGTCGATCTCGCCAACGGCCAGACCGGAGTCTTTCAGAGCGACACGGACCGGCTCCAGGGAGTCTTTCACCATGTCTTCCACCAGGGATTCCAGCTTGGCGCGGGTCACCTTGATGTTCATGTGCTTCGGACCGGTGGCATCTGCAGTGATGTACGGCAGGTTGACGTCGGTCTGCTGGGCGGAAGAGAGCTCGATCTTGGCTTTTTCAGCCGCGTCTTTCAGACGTTGCAGAGCCAGCTGATCCTTGCGCAGGTCGATACCCTGCTCGCGCTTAAACTCTTCAACCAGGTAGTTGATGACGCGGTTGTCGAAGTCTTCGCCACCCAAGTGGGTGTTACCGTTGGTCGCCAGTACTTCGAAGGTGGTCTCGCCTTCGACTTCGTCGATCTCGATGATGGAGATATCGAAAGTACCGCCACCCAGGTCATAGACGGCAACCTTGCGCTCGCCCTTGACCTTGTTGACGCCGTAGGCGAAAGCCGCGGCAGTCGGTTCGTTGATGATGCGTTTTACATCCAGACCGGCGATACGACCGGCATCCTTGGTAGCCTGACGCTGGGCATCGTTGAAGTAGGCCGGCACTGTGATGACGGCTTCGGTCACCGGCTCGCCCAGATAATCTTCGGCGGTCTTCTTCATTTTCTTCAGCACTTCGGCAGAGATCTGCGGCGGTGCCATTTTCTTGCCTTTGACTTCTACCCAGGCGTCACCGTTGTCGGCCTTGGCGATGGCGTACGGCATGATCTCCAGATCGCGCTGTACTTCGTCATCTTCGAAACGACGGCCGATCAGACGCTTGATGGCGAACAGCGTGTTCTTCGGGTTGGTGATGGCTTGGCGCTTGGCCGGCTGACCAACCAGGATTTCGCCGTCATCGGCATAGGCAATGATGGACGGAGTAGTACGGTCGCCTTCCGCGTTCTCGATCACGCGAGCATGGTCGCCATCCAGAATAGCGACGCAGGAGTTGGTAGTACCCAGGTCAATACCGATGATTTTACCCATTTGACGAATCTCCAAATACTTTGAATAAACTGGCGAGGGGCTCGCCTTAATGCGTTAACGGCTAGGTGGGGGCTGCCAATCTGGCTTTCAAGCTCCCGGCATCAAATTTTTTGTGCCGCCGTGGCCTTGCATCCTATATGGGGTCGCAAGCCGCCGCTTCAAGCCCCGCCCTGAAAAAACCTGCCTTCATTCATTGCCATTGGCAGGATGAAGACCGGCTATCCGTGCCCCCGGCGACCACACGTCCGGGGCACTTGCCAATAAAAAGCCCGCCGAGCGGCGGGCTCAGCACAGCGATGGGGCTCAGGCCGGGGCCTTGGAAACCATCACCATGGCCGGACGAATGACGCGGCCGTTGAGCTCGTAACCCTTCTGCATCACCGCAATGACGGTGTTGGGGGCAAGCTCGGCGTTTTCGATCATGCTCATCGCCTGATGGGCATTGGGGTCGAACGGCTGATTGAGCGGGTCCAGCGGATTGAGGCCGAACTTGCCGACCGAGCTCTGCATGGATTTCAGGGTCAGCTCCACCCCTTCGATCATCGGCTTGAGCGCCTCGTTTTCCTTGTCGGCCAGCTCGATGGCACGCTCCAGGTTGTCCAGTACCGGCAAGAGCTCGGCGGCGAATTTCTCCAGCGCGAACTTGTGGGCCTTCTCCACGTCCTGGGCCGCACGGCGACGCAGGTTTTCCATCTCGGCGACGGCACGAATGGCACGCTCGCGCTCCTCGAGGGAGGCTTGCTGGGCGGCATCCAGTTGTGCCTCAAGCTCGGCAATGCGGGCCTGCTCGGCTGTCACTTCACTGTCTACATCGGTCGGCTCGACTGGCTGGGCTTCCACTTGCTCCATCGCTTCAACCTTTTGTTCTTCGTGGTTCATGACATCTCCAATTCCGGGGTTACTTATTGAGGGCCCGACCACCCGGTTGAGCGACCGGACGGCAATGGGCCGACTATGTTGGCGCTATTATGGGGATGGATCCCCGGCTTTCAAGGGGAAAAGGGCGCCATTATCGCCAAGAGCGTGCGGTAGCGGGCAATTTGGGGCTTTTTCCCGGCATCCGCTGCGGCCGGACCAGCCGGTGGCAGACAAATCCCCCCCAAAGCACGGTATACTCCCCCCAATACTCATCCCAGACCCGACAGACTATGGATTCTCCGTTCAAAACCATCGCCCTGATTGGCAAACCCCACCACGAAGGGGCCAACCAGACCCTGACCGGCCTGCATCAATACCTGACCACCCGAGGTTTTCGGGTCCTGGTGGAGAGCCGGGTGGCCCATGCCCTCGGCATCATGGACGAGAACGTGATGGACCTGGTGCAGCTGGGCCAGCAGGCCGATCTCGCCATCGTGGTCGGCGGTGACGGCAACATGCTGGGGGCCGCGCGGGTGCTGTCGCGCTTCGACGTGGCGGTGATCGGGGTGAACCGGGGCAACCTCGGTTTTCTCACCGATCTCTCGCCGCAGGATTACCTGCTGCCGCTGGAGCAGGTGCTGTGCGGCCACTACAAGAGCGAGCACCGCTTCCTGCTGGAGGCGGCGGTCTATCGCCACGGCGAGCGCAAGTCCAACAACCTGGCGGTCAACGAGGCGGTGCTGCACCCGGGCAAGATTGCCCACATGATCGAGTTCGAGGTCTATATCGATGGCAGCTTCATGTACAGCCAGCGCTCGGACGGCATCATAGTGGCCACCCCCACCGGCTCCACCGCCTACTCCCTGTCGGCGGGGGGGGCCATCCTCACCCCCAAGCTCAATGCCATCACGCTGGTGCCCATGTTCCCGCACACTCTGAGCAGCCGCCCCATCGTGCTGGACGCCGACAGCGAAGTGCGGCTGCTGGTCTCACCGGACAATCAAGACGACGCCATGCAGGTGAGCTGCGACGGCCAGGTGACCCTGGCAGTCCACCCGGGGGACGAGATCCTCATCAAGAAGAGCAGCCACAAGCTGCATCTGGTGCATCCGCTCGACTACAGCTACTTCCACGTGCTGCGCAACAAGCTCGGCTGGGGCAGCAAGCTGTTCTGACCCACGCTTGACGTTCCTGCGCATCCTGTTGCAGGTCGACTCTTTACTGTATGGAAAACCAGTATATACTGGATACATACACAGTAATGTTGGCCCATACAGGATGAGACCATGCTGACCCAGCTGACCGTCAACAACTTCGCCATCGTCAAGTTTCTCGAACTCGATCTGCAACCAGGCATGACCTGCATCACGGGTGAGACCGGGGCCGGTAAATCCATCGCCATCGACGCCCTGGGCCTGTGCCTGGGGGAACGGGCCGAGGCCGGCATGGTGCGACCGGACAGCGACAAGAGCGAGGTCAGCGCCCGCTTCCTGCTGGACGGCAACCCGGCCGCCCGCGCCTGGCTCGCCACCAACGAGCTGGAAAACGAAGGGGAGTGTATCGTGCGGCGGGTCATCTCCGCCGAGGGGCGCTCACGCAGCTACATCAACGGCGTGCCCGTCCCCCTCACCCAGCTCAAGAACCTGGGCCAGCTGCTGGTCAACGTCCATGGCCAGCATGCCCACCAGATGTTGCTCAAACCCGACTACCAGCTCGCCCTGCTCGATGGCTACGCCGGCCACCATCTGCTGCTCGATGAGGTGCGTCGCCACTACCAGCAGTGGCGCCAGCTGCAGAATGAACTCAACCGGCTCAAGGCCGAGCAGCAGCAGCGGGAGGCCCGTCGCCAGCTCATCGAATATCAGGTGCAGGAGCTGGACGAGTTCGCCCTGCAGCCCGGGGAGTTTGAAGAGATTGAAGAGGAGCATCAGCGGCTGGCCAACGGCACCGAGCTGATGCAGGAGTGCGGCGCCTGTCTCGACCTGCTCTATGACAACGAGGAGACCACCATCGCCGGCCTGCTGCAGACCGTCGTCGATCGGGCCGAGAGCCTGGTCGCCATGGATAGCCGGCTTGGCGACGTGCTCGGCATGCTCAACGAGGCGCTGATCGGAGTGCAGGAGAGCCACAGCGAGCTGCGCAATTATCTGGATCGGCTGGAGCTGGACCCCGAGCGTTTCAACGAGCTGGAAGCCCGCCTCTCCAAGGCCATCAATCTCGCCCGCAAGCACCACGTCAAACCGGCCGAGCTGGCCCTGCACCATCAGGAGCTGGCCGCCGATCTGGCGCGCCTCAACTCCGACGAGGAGCGGCTGGAGGGGATGGAAGACGAGCTGGCCGAGGCCCGCCTGGCCTTTGTGCAGGCCGCCGAGGCCCTGAGCCAGAGTCGCCAGCGCTACGCCGAGGAGCTCGGCGCCAAGGTGAGTGCCAGCATGCACGAGCTGGCGATGCCGGATGGCCGCTTTGCCATCGAGGTACGCCCCGATGCCCAGAGCAGTCTCTCGCCCCTTGGCATCGATCGGGTGGAGTTCATGGTCACCACCAACCCGGGCCAGCCCATCCAGCCGCTCGGCAAGGTGGCCTCCGGCGGTGAACTGTCGCGCATCAGCCTGGCCATCGTGGTCATCAGCGCCCGCAAGGTCTCCACCCCCACCCTGATCTTCGACGAGGTGGACGTGGGGATCAGTGGCCCGACCGCCGCCGTGGTGGGGCGCCTGCTGCGCCAGCTGGGTGAATCCACCCAGGTGATGGTGGTCACCCACCTGCCGCAGGTGGCAGGCAAGGGCCATCAGCACATGGTGGTCAGCAAGCACACCGACGGCAAAACCACGGAAACCCAGATGCAGGCGCTGGATCAAGGGGCCCGTCTCAACGAGCTGGCCCGCCTGCTGGGGGGGGATCAGATCACCGACAATACCCTGGCCAACGCCCGCGAACTGCTGGCCTGCTGAGGCAAAGGTCAGCCATCTGCACGCGGGGCCCACGGTGAGGATCGGGTACCCCGCGTAACCCAGCCCCTTGGTGACGGCGGTTTGCGGCTTAGCGGCTGGAGCATCATCACCATGCCGCCGTTGCCGCATCCTGAAGGGTCACCCCCTGGCGGCTTGCATGGTCACGGCTTGCTTGACCGGGTTGGAGCATCCTTGTCGCTAACCAACCCGAACCACAGTCTCATCACTTTGCTTGCCCGCATCTCCTCTTCAACGTCTGCGGCATGAACCTTGAGGCGATTAGCGAGCCCGCCGGCGCTTGCCACGCGGCTATCTCCTTTCGCTTGTCTCCCTGTCCGGGTTTGCCTCCCCGCCCTAATCTGCTGCCCTGGTCTGCCTCCCTGCCCCCAGACGATTCAGCAGCAGGTGTGTGCGCCCCTTTGACCACAGGGTTTCACCCGCCGCAGAGCGGCTTGCGCCGGTTGCCATGAGCGGGGACGGCGCATAGAGTGAAACCAGAGCCGGGGCCAGCCCCTGTTTTCCCATTTGCCCCGCATACCTGATCTTGCCTCAGGTACGTCATCAACCGCAGGAATGGCACCATGCTCCACGTGTTTGGTCACAAGAATCCCGACAGCGACAGTATCTGTACCGCTCTGGTTGCCGCCGACTGGCTCAATCGTCAGGGCCGAGCGGCCCAGGCCTACGCCCTCGGCGAGCCCATCGCAGAAACCCGCTTCATTCTGGAAACCGCCGGCGTTGTCGCCCCGCCTCTGCTGCATGGCAGCGTGGCCAACAAGGAGGTATTCCTGGTGGATTTCAGCGAGCTGGAGCAGGGCCCCGAAGGGTTGGCCGAGGCGGACGTGCAGGGCCTCATCGATCACCATCGCATCGGTACCCTCATCACCCGGGGCCCGCTCGATGCCTGGATCCGGGCCGTCGGGTGCAGCGCCACCGTGCTGCTGGAGCTGATGGGCTATGACACCCTCTCCCGCGCCCAGGCTCGCCTGCTGCTGGGGGCCATCATCAGCGATACCTTCAGCCTCACCTCGCCCACCACCACGGCCCGCGACCGCGCCGCCGTCCATGCCCTGCTGCCGCTGGCCGATCTGGCGCTGGAGCCCTTTGCCCAGACCCTGCTGGAACGGCGCACCCAGCTCGGTGACGCCCCCATGACCGAGCTGCTTGCCGCCGACGAGAAGGCCTACCAGATCGCCGGCTACCAGCTCTATGTCAGCCAGATCTGCGTGATGGATCCCGCCCAGCTGCACAGCCGCCAGGCCGAGCTGGAACAAGCCATGCAAGCGCGGCTGATGCAGGACGAACTGGATGCCTATGTGTTGATGCTGACCGATCTGGCCAAGGGGGGCAGCCAGCTCTACTTCGCCAGCAACGGCATTCTGCCCGAGCAGCCGACGCATCTGGTTGGTGCCGTCAGCCGCAAGAAGGAGGGATTGCCCTGGCTGACCCGCTATCTCTCCGGCGAGCAGATCTGACCCCAGGCGGCGGGCCGGCCTCTGCCGGCTTGCCGCCCACTCCTCTTTTCAGCCCCCTCACCACCAGCCTCACCGGCCCATTCACGGCGCCTCCCGGCCAGGCAACTCATGCTTTGCTCACACTTTTACCGCCTCGTACCCCATTTTCCCGCCAAAACCCGGTTTTCCTTCATTTTCCATTCAACTCAGTCTGTTATGATGATGTAAACGAACATGGCCTGGCGATGCATCACTGACACGAGGTGACGCCTGCCGCACAGAGAGCCAGGTTCGTGCTATGCGACACATAGCGGGCACACAGTGGTATGGGACAGGCCGTTTGTCCCGGGTGACCCGCGCCATGCCAAGGGAGAACTGCTTATGACCTCAACCAATATTGTGCTGTTGCTGGAAGGCAAGGATTACGAGCAGGAGACGCTGGCCAAAGCGAGTCAATTGGCACAAGCCATGGGGGGCGAGCTGACCCTGTTGCACCTGACCCACAGCAGCAAGATGCGCCGCAAGAGCCTGTCGCTGTCGGAAGAGGAGCGCAGCGCCCAAGGCACGCTGGATGCCAAGGCCATCATCAGCGAGCTCATCACCACCCTGCAGCACCCGGTGGATTACCAGTGTCTGGTGGTCGATGACGTGGTGCCCGACCTGAAACGCTGGCTGGCCGCCAACCCGACCGATCTGCTGCTGGTCGGCAGCCGCCACCACTGGATGGAAGGCTCCCTGGCCCGCCTGCTCATCTACAAGCTGCCGATCGACATCCAGATCTGCCACGAGCCCTACAGCGAGCAGCTCAAAGCCGTCGGTTGATGACCGGGGTGCCCACCCGCGAGGTGGGCACCCTGTTGCCAGCTCCCTTTCGGGGTCCTTTTTACCCCGCCATCCCCTGCTTGCCCTCCTCATTCCCCGGCCTAATGACAAGGCTATCTACATGTTTCCTTACATATTCATCGCTGTTTTTTAAGCCTCGTTTGCTGCAGGATATTGCCCTTGCACGCCTTCGTTCGCTTCTTTCAGGTGAAACATGAACATAACTCCCCAGCAGAGAAAAATTGCCCTGCTCGCCCTCGTCCTCTTGCTCGCCATCGGCTGGCTGATCTGGCCGAGCAAGACGCCCGAGCCGGTGCTGACCGCCCAGGTGACTCGCCAGGACGTAGAGCAGACCGTGCTGGCCAGCGGGGTACTGCAGGCCATCGAGCAGGTGGACGTTGGTGCCCAGGTTTCCGGCCAGGTCACCTATCTCGCGGTGGAAGCGGGCCAGAAGGTCAAGCAGGGGGATTTGCTGGCCGAAATCGACCCGCTGATCGCCCAGAACAACCTCAAGACCGCCGAGGCGGATCTCGCCAGTCGCCGCGCCCAGCTCAAGATCAAGCAGGCCCAGCTCAAGCAGAATGAGCTGAGCTGGCGCCGTCAGCAGCAGATGTTCAGGCAGGAGGCGAGCTCGCGCGCCGATCTGGAGAGCGCCGAAGCCCTCCTGGCCGTGACCAAAGCCGAGCTGCAAAGCGCCCAGGCCGAGGTCGAGAATGCCCAGATCAAGGTGGAACGCACCAAGACCGAGCTCGGCTACAACCGCATTCAGGCCCCCATGGATGGCACCGTCGTCAGCATTGTGACCCGTCAGGGCCAGACCCTGGCCGCCAGCCAGACGGTGCCGACCCTGCTCAAGCTCGCCAACCTAGAGACCATGACGGTCAAGGCGCAGATCTCGGAAGCGGACGTCACCCGGGTCAAGGCCGGCATGCCGGTCTACTTCACCCTGATGGGAGACCCGGATACCCGCTACCACGGCACCCTGCGCACCGTCGAGCTGGCTCCCACCAACATCAACGAGCAGGCCACCAGCACCACGACCACCAGCAACGCCGCCGTTTACTACTACGCCCTATTCGACGTGCCAAACCCGGATCACACCCTGCGGGTCGCCATGACCACCCAGGTCACTATCGTGCTCGGCGAGCGCAAGCAGGTGCTGACCATTCCGCAGACCGCCCTTGGCAAGAAGCTCGGGGAGAACGAGTACGAGGTCACCCTGCTCAAGGAGGACGATCAGAAGGAGACCCGCCGCATCAAGACCGGCATGAAGGACGACATCAAGATCGAAGTGGTCAGCGGCCTGAGCGAGCAGGAGAAGGTCACCCTGGGTCAGGGCAAACCGGCCAGCAACAATGACGTGGAGATCATGCTGTGAGCGAGCCGCTGATCCAGCTCAAGGGGATCGAGCGCCGCTATCAGAGCGGGGAGCAGGAAGTGACCGTGCTCCATCCGCTCGACCTCACCATCGAGGCGGGGGAGATGATCGCCATCGTCGGTGCCTCCGGCTCCGGCAAGTCGACCCTGATGAACCTGCTGGGCTGCCTCGATCGGCCGAGCAGCGGCCAGTACCTGTTCCGCGGCCAGGATACCGCGACCCTGGATGCCCTCTCCCTCGCCCGGCTGCGCTGCCATCACTTCGGCTTCATCTTTCAGCGCTACCACCTGCTGCCGCACCTCAATGCCGCCGCCAACGTGGAGATCCCGGCCGTCTACGCCGGTACGTCGCGGGCCGAGCGCCAGGCCCGCTCCCAGGCGCTGCTCACCCGGCTGGGGCTCAGCGATCGCAGCCATCACACCCCGAGCCAGCTCTCCGGCGGCCAGCAGCAGCGGGTCAGTATCGCCCGGGCGCTGGCCAACGGCGGCGAGGTGATCCTGGCGGACGAACCGACCGGGGCCCTCGACAGCCAGAGCGGCAAGGAGGTGATGGCCATTCTCAAAGAGCTCCACGCCCAGGGCCACACCATCATTCTGGTGACCCACGACATGGAGGTGGCCAGCCACGCCGACCGGATCATCACCCTGAAAGATGGCCGGGTGCAGGAGGACAGCGGCCGCAAGCCGGCGGCCGTCCCCGTGACCCCGACCGCCGCCCCTGCCGGCAAGGAAGGGGTAGGCCACGACTGGGATCGCTACCGGGAAGCGGCGCGCATGGCGCTGCACGCCATGCTGGCCCACCGCATGCGCACCTTCCTCACCATGCTTGGCATCATCATCGGCATCGCCGCCGTGGTGAGCGTGGTGGCGCTCGGTCAGGGGGCCCGCGCCAAGGTGATCGATCAGATCAACGCCATGGGCACCAACACCATCGACATCTTCCCCGGCAAGGATTGGGGGGACGAGAAGGCGGCCAGCATCCAGACCCTCAACAAGCGGGATCTCGACGCCCTGCTCGGTCAGCCCTACCTGGAAGGGGCCAGTCCCCAGATAGCCGCCCCCGGCCAGCTGCGTTATCGCAACAAGACCAGCAGCGGCAGCATAGTGGGGGTCGGCAACGACTTCTTCCGGGTCAAGGGGATGAAGCTCACCAACGGCCGGTTGTTCGACGAGCGTGACATCCAGAACCGGGCAGCGGTGGCGGTGGTGGACGGCAAGACCATCGAGAGCCTGCTCGGCAAGCAGGATCCCGTCGGCCAGGTGGTACTGGTCGGCACCCTGCCGGTGCGCATCATCGGCGTGGTGGAAGAGGAGACCGGATTTGGCCGCAGCAGCCAGTCGGTGAACGTCTGGCTGCCCTACAGCGCCGTGATGAGCCGCCTCATCTCCCAGAACCACTTCAGCCAGCTCACCATCCGGGTCAAGGACGGGGTGCAACCGGCGCTGGCCGAACAGGCCGCCATCGAGCTGCTGACCCAGCGCCACGGGGTGAAGGACTTCTTCACCTTCAGCAGCGACAGCATCATCAAGTCAGTGGAGAAGACCACCGCTACCATGACACTGCTGGTCTCCGCCATCGCGGTGATCTCCCTCATCGTCGGCGGTGTCGGGGTGATGAACATCATGCTGGTGTCGGTGGTGGAGCGTACCCGCGAGATCGGCATCCGCATCGCGGTCGGCGCCCGCCAGTCGGACATACTGCAGCAGTTTCTGATCGAGGCGGTGATGGTGAGCCTGCTGGGCGGCATGCTCGGGGTCGGCGTCTCCCTCTTCATCGGTCTGCTCTTCTCCCTGTTCGTGGAGAGCATCCAGATGCACTTCTCGCTCTTTTCCATCCTGATGGCGTTTGGCTGTTCCTCGCTCATCGGGATCCTGTTTGGCTACCTGCCCGCCCGCAATGCCGCCCGGCTCGACCCGGTCGAGGCGCTGGCGAGGGAATGACGATGTACCACTTATCCAAACTGGGGCTCTGCCTCACCCTGGCGCTCGGTCTCGGCGCCTGCAGCCAGCAGAGCAGCTATCAGCGGCAAGAGCTGGCGCTGGCCGACCACTGGCAACAGCCGGACGACGGCCTCACCCGGCAGCAGGCCGGCCCCTGGTGGCAAGGCTTCCACGACCCCGAGCTGGATCGGCTGATCGAGGCCGTGCTGGCCGCCAACCCGGACATGCAGGTAGCCGGTCTGCGCCTGCGCAGTGCCCTGCTCGGCGCCGATCTGGCCGATACCAACCTGACCCCCTCGGTCAATGCCGGCATCAGCGGCAATGGCACCAAGGACCTGAAAAGCGGCAAGGCCAGCGGCAGCATGGGTCCCTCCCTGACCCTCGGCTACGAGGTGGATCTGTGGGGCCGGCTCGCCTCGGTGCGGGATCAGGCGAGCTGGGAGGCCGAGGCCTCCGCCCAGGATCTGGCGGCCACCCGCCTGATGCTGATCGGCAAGGCGCTGGAGCAGTACTGGCAACTGGCCTATCTCGGCTCGGCCATCACCCTCGGCCAGCAGCAGCTCGCCAACTATGAGCGTGCCGAGCAGCTGACCCAGGCCAAGTACCGGGCCGGCGCCGTGACCCGACTCGACCTGGTGCAGGCCAGCCAGCAAAAAGCCGGCAAGCAGGCGGAGCTCAGCTCGCTCCTGATGCAGCAGGAGCAGGCCCGCAATGCCCTACGGCTGTTGCTCGGCCGCAGCAGCGGCCCGCTGGCGTTCGAACCCAAGGCGCTGCCGACGGCCCCCATCCCCACGCTGGCGGTCGGCATTCCGGCCGATGTGCTGGCGCGGCGCCCCGACGTGCGCGCCGCCGAGCTGCGCCTGCGCAAGACCCTGGCGAAAGGGGACGAGATCCGCACAGGTTTCTACCCCACCCTGAGCCTGACCGGCGGGGCCAGCAGCAGCTCGGACACCCTGACCCAGGTGCTGCAAAACCCGGTGGGTACCCTGGGTGCCACGCTGGCGCTGCCCTTCCTCGAATACAACAAGACCCGGCTCGCCATCGCGGGTTCCAGGCTCGATTACCAGATAGCCGAAGCGGAGTTTCGCAAGCAGCTTTATGGCGCGCTGGTGGAGGTGGAGGATGGTCTGGCCACCCGCCACCACGGCGAGCAGCGCCTGAACTACCTGGCTGAGCAGCTGGACTTTGCCAAGGAGGCGGAGCGGCTGGCCAGAGCCCGCTATCAGGCTGGCGCCACCGGAGTACAACCCTGGCTGGATGAGCAGAACCGGTTGTGGGATGCCGAGCTCGCCCTGCTCGGCCAGCAGAAGGAGCAGCTCAACACCATGGCCAGGATCTACAAGGCACTGGGAGGGAGCGATCGCAGCTGACCCGCCTTGTCTCATGCCCTCGCACCGCTCGAGGGCATGAGACATCTCCCTTATTTCTCCCCTTGTGTGCCTTTTCCCCTCGGCCAGGGTCTGACCGCTGGCACACAAAGCAATTGATAATAATTTTCATTTAATGAAAAATGGGCGCCATTATCAGTCAGGAGTATGCCCATGTCCCAGTCCGCCCCGGTCAATCGTCCCCGTCTGCTCACGGTCAAGCACATTCAGGATGTGAGCCCGCACCTGCGCCGGATCTGCCTGACCAGCCCGGAGCTCGCTGACTACCCCTTCACCTGTGGCGGCGCCCATATCAAGATCATGCTGCCCCAGCCGGGCCAGGCCCATGCCGTACTGCCCACACCCACCCCGCAGGGGCCGCGCTGGGAAGATCCGAGCCAGCGCCCCATCATGCGTACCTTCACCATTCGCGCATTTCGCCGCGAGGCGCTGGAGCTGGATATCGACTTCGCCCTGCACGGCGATGGCGGCCCCGCCAGCCGCTTTGCCAACGAGGTCAAGCCAGGCGACCTGCTGGCCATCTCGGGCCCAGGTGGTCCGGACCCCATGTTGCAGCCTGCCAGCCACTACTACATGGTGGGGGATCTCACCGCCCTGCCCGCCATCAGCGCCATGGCCGAGGTGATGCCCGCCGATGCCCGCGGCCACATCGCCCTGCTGGTGCCCTATCAGGAAGATGTGCAGGATCTGTCGCTGCCCGCCGGGGTGACCCTGCGCTGGTTTGTCGGCTCCCCTGAAGAGACGGCGCCGCTGGTGGAGTATTTCACCTCCCTGCCGCTGGAAGAGCAACAGAGCTACTTCTGGTTCGGCGGGGAAGAGGGATTGGTGGTCCCCATGCGCCGCCACGTACGGCGCACACTCGAGGTGGATCGCACCCGGGTCTACGCCGTGCCCTACTGGCGCCACGGCAAAGATGAAGAGGCCTATCACCATGCGCGTCACGACGTGATGGACAGCTGAATCAGCTGATTTTGTCCTGAAATATCAAGCTCATGGTCTACCGGCCATGGGCTTGATTGCCATTGGTGCAATGCCACCCGCCTGCTCTCCCCCCCCCATTCTGGTATGCCACTCGGTTGTGCTTGCATTTGCGGCCGACAACAAGATAATGATAATCACTCTCAACAATAACAGGTGATGACGCCCCATTGCAGCTCCCTCGTCCGGGTCCCGGTGTGGAGTGCACGTCATTCACTCCATTTGCACAGCAAGGTAATCCAGATGGCAGTCTTGAACTCGGTAATGCGCGCCTTCGCGGTGGAGGCTCTCCCCACTCCTGCCGACCTGTTGGCACTTCACCCCTGTCCAGCCGACCTGGCAACCGGGATCGATCAGCACCGTCAGCAGGTTCGCCAGATCCTGAGCGGGGATGACGATCGCCTGCTGGTGGTCATCGGTCCCTGCTCCATTCACGATCCCCTCGCCGCCCTCGATTACGCCCGGCGGCTGGCAGCGCTAGCCCACGACTATCGGGATCGGCTGCAGATAGTGATGCGCACCTATTTCGAGAAACCCCGCACCACGGTGGGCTGGAAGGGGTTGGTGTTCGACCCCCATCTGGATGGCAGCAACGACATAGGCCATGGCCTGCAGCTGGCACGCCAGCTGCTGCTCGACATCAACCGGCTGGGGCTGGCTACCGCCACCGAGTTTCTCGACACCACCAGCTTCCTCTACCTAGCCGATCTCATCAGCTGGGGAGCGATCGGCGCCCGGACCACGGAGTCACAGGTGCACCGGCAGCTGGCCTCGGCCCTGCCCTGCCCCATCGGCTTCAAGAACGGTACCGATGGCAACATCCGGGTGGCCATCGATGCCATCCAGGCCAGTGAAGCCTCCCACCTGTTTACCGTCCCCGGCAGCCAGGGCGGCATGGTGGTGATCAAGAGTGAGGGCAACCCGGCCGGCCACATCATCTTGCGCGGCGGCACCCGCCCCAATTATCACCAGAGCGACGTGGAAGAGGCGGCCGAGCGACTGGCACGGCAGGGGCTCACGCCTCGGCTGATGGTGGATTGCAGCCACGGCAACAGCCAGAAGCTGCACAAGAACCAGATCCGGGTGGCAGGAGAGCTCTGCCGCCAGCTGGTGGAAGGCAGCGACGCCATCGCCGCCGTCATGGTCGAGAGCTTCCTGCAGGGAGGCAGCCAGAAACCGGCGCCGCTGGCCGAGCTGGTGTATGGCCAGTCGGTCACCGATGCCTGCCTGTGCTGGGACGATACCCAGACCCTGCTCGCCATGCTGGCAGAGGCCGTCGAGACACGGCGCCAGCACCCTGGCCGGGCACAACCGGACATCGCCCGTTGGCATGCCCAGCTGGCCAGTTGAACGAGCATCGGCAATAAGGCTCCCATAACGGGAGCCTTATTATTTTGCCGATATTCCTGCCCTGTCGACCGCTCTGGTCTACCGATTAAATGACCAGCTCACTCTTTTTCCATGCAAAGTACGCTGACATTCGGATCCGGCAGGAATTAATAATATGTTGGCTCAGGTATTACCACCTGTACGCCGCAGACCAGCAGTCTGCCCCCGGTCAGGGTGGATAACCACGCAGTAAAATCCGGCGGGTTGCGGAGCAAAAAAGAGATACGCCCTGCGACTGACTTAATGCTTTTCCCATTGCCACATCGTCAGCCAGCTAATACCTGACGGGCTATATGAGTCCAGATATGGCTGACATTCCGATGATCGCGTGACAGCAAAAACGCGTACAGGGAGCCATCGGTACGATCATTTCCAATTAATCATTCCATCATGGGGCGACCAATTGACGTGCAGAGCACCGGTCTGAATGCGACACAAGAAGGTCGTATCAGGGGAGTTGGGGAATTGACAGAAGATATTTTTGGTGAGCACAAATAATAATGCCGCCTCATGGGCGGCATCATTCATGACTGATCCCGTGGATCAGATCAGGAAATCATTCAGATCCTTGCCCAGTGCCACTTGTTCGGCAATGGCTTTCGGCATGCGGCCCTGACCGGTCCAGGTTTTCTCCTGGCCATCTTCCTGGTACTTGTACTTGGCAGGACGCGGGGCGCGCTTGCTCTTGGTCGCACCAGCAGTGGCAGCCGGGGCGGCGGCGCTGTTCAGCAGCTCACGGGGATCGATACCGGCCTGCTGCAGCATTTCAGTGAACTCGCTCAGCTTGCGCTGACGCTCTTCCTGTTCGGCACGCTCTTGTTCAACAGACTCGGCACGCTCGTTATATACCAGCTCGAACTTTTCTTTTGCTTCTTGCAGCTGTTCAAACGGCAATTCACGGATGGCAGCGCGCAGGCTGCGAATGTTCAGCAGAACTTTCAGAAACTCGTTCATTACTTCCTCACAGAATTATTTTTGTTTGTCACAGGGATAACACAGCTTGAGAATAGCACGGCTGTTTGATGACAACATAATGATTTTATAGCCGCTGTCACTTTCTTAACAAAAAAGTGCGGCTGAATATACCGCTGACTTTATTCAGCCATTACCCATTACGTCACACCAGCTCATCTTTTGCCATGCAATTCCCCATACCGGGTATGGCAAATAGCGCAGATGTACCCCGTTATATTTTCCATCACAGTTGCGACCGCTATTTTTACAATTGGCCACGGTTGTTAAAACCTGACTCACCCACATGAGACTCAAGGTAGACGATTGACACTATATATTACCGGCAGCATCCGCTCGTTACTGCCGGCAATGCAGCTCTGCAACCATGATCTGATCAGTCGCAGGGCGCTGGCGCCCTATTCCAGGATCAACCGCCGCCAGGGGCCGGTGATCTCGCAGTGGCCGGTTTCTGCCGTATTCTGCCACCCCAGCCGATGATAAAAGGCCAGCGCCGCCGTGTTGTGGGTCGCCACCTTGAGCGAGGCGGGCTTTTGAAAAGAGGCCAACCCGTGACTCAGCAGGGCCCGCCCTACCCCCTGCCCATGCCAGTCGGCCGAGACATAGAGATGGTGAACGAAGCTTTCATCTCCCCAGATGGAGACAAACCCGCAAGGCGCTCCCCCCTGCTCGGCTACCCAGATCTGCTCGCCCCGGGTCTGCTCGTCAAAATCTTCCAACCGAAAATGCGCGGGATCGACCCAGTGAAACGTCTGCCGCCGCCCTTTGAGAAACAGCTGCGCCAGCTGGGGAATATCCGTCTCTTGCATGACTCTGATCATCAAAGCGTCCTTGTCATTGTGACTGCCTGACCCCACTCTCGATGGAACACAGGCACCATGTCAAATCGCACGGGCATAATAGTCTCTCGGCGATGGCAGGGGTGTGACACACCTCTGTCCATTTCATAAGCCATGGGACTATACTGCCTGAGTCCCATGTATGGATGGTTTGAGGCTCGCTGATTTATGGATAACAAGCAGATAGAAGGCAACATCTTTGTTCCGGCCCATATCGACGATGTCTGGCGCGCCTGGACAACCGAGAGTGGCCTGCGCAGTTTTCTGGCGCCGGAGTGCCTGATGGTGCCCGAACCGAATGGTCCCTTCGAAATCTATTTCAGACCCGATGCCCCGCTGGGTGAACGTGGCAGCGAAGGTTGCCGGGTGATGGCCGTCATGCCCCACGACCTGCTCAGCTTCAGCTGGAATTTCCCGCCCTCCCTGCCCCACATCCGCCTGCAAAAAACCCAGGTCAGCCTGCGGTTCGTTCCGGAAGGCCAGGGCACCCGGCTCTACTTTCTGCAAACCGGCTGGGCCAACGACCCGGACTGGGATCAGGGCTACGCCTATTTTCGCGAAGAGTGGCTGGAAACCAGCCTGCCGCGCCTGCAATACCGCTTTACCCACGGCCCCATCGACTGGAACAACCCGCCGGACAAGCAGCAACTGAAATCCCTGGCTCAATAAGAGCCCATATAAAGAAGAACACCGCCAACTGGCGGTGTTCTTCTTTATGCAAGGTTGGTGCAGACGGGCTCACAACAGGGCGGCACCGTAGCGGTTGGGCAGAGTCGAGCCTTTTTGCAGCTTGAAGAAGAGCAGGATCAGGAAACCCAGCACCGGAATGGCCCCCACCAGCAGATACCAGCCGGTGCGATTGGTGTCGTGCAAGCGGCGTACCCCCAGCGCCACGGTCGGGATCAGCGTCAGCAAGCCATATACACCCAAGGGATAATTGAGCTGCTCAGGAGCGTTGAACGCCAGCGACAGGGCAACGCATATCACGGTATTGATCAGCAGGAACATGAAATATTCTTGGCGGGATGCCCGCCCGCTGAAATTGAAATAGTTTTTAAACGCATTGAAATACCAGTTCATAATTTACCTCTTGGCATTGCCAGATAGCTGATGGGTTGAAGGGTAATCTTCTCTTACAGTTATTGTTCAATATTCTAGTCAAAGCGAGTCACTTGAAAATATATTGATGAGCTGCTATCCGGCAATACAATAAACATTATTAAAAACTATTAACGGGCAACCTCGCATTGCACACTGGTTACCAATACTGCACCAGCCCTCCACTGCCCGCAGCCGGCTGGCCAGCAGCGCCTGACACGGCAGCACCGCCAGACTTGGTGCTGCAATGGAACAACATGTGCATAACCCATTGATTTTATGCACTTTAATAGTTTTTAATAATGATCTTTCGTTGGCGTTCGACTGGACCGGGCAGTTACTCTGCAGGCCACAACATCAGGTTATAACCCCTTCAGGCTCACAGGGTTTAAATATGCGTACACATTTGGTATTGATGATCCCATCAAGCCTTCCCAGCACCCGCTGCCAGAATATAAAGAGTCATAATGCGCTTGTTGGCACCACTGATTCGAGGCTGCCAGCGCCCTCGATTATTACTCTGGCCATCATCGTAAAAATAAAATAAATGATGACAACAACAGTGCATTCAATCGCAATGAATTAAATGGTGAACAAGAAACTGAAACTACTGCCACACTGGCTGAATATGTATTTCAGCTGGTCGATGGTTGGCAAAACGAGCATGGCAAGCACGCCTTTTTTACCGTCTGACACCTTCTTCGCGTGTCTCTTCAGTGGTGCTGGCACCTTGCTCGGCATGTATGTAGTCCATTGAGCAGCACCATCCTGCCACGGGGCGAGCGCTTGTTCATCCAGTGCCTGTCCCCTGCCTCTCACACTCGTGGGGAGCCAGCCTCTGCGACTCCCATCTATCCCTTGACAAGGGGTGGCGCCCCCGTCAGATTTCACTCTCTACCTATTAATAAGCAACATCATCTGCGAGACGATCACCGCGCCATGGATCCGGATCACGCCCCTCACCTGCATGCCTTCGGTCGCTTTGTTCTGGATTCGAAACAGCTCACCCTGACCCGCTCCCATGATGGGAACCCAACCAGCGTGCGTGTGTCTGCCGCGGAGGCACGACTGCTGCACTTCTTCCTGACCCATGCCGGCAGCCTGCACAGCAAGGAGACCCTGCTCGCCATCGGTTGGGACGGACGACCGGTGAGTGCCAGCTCTCTGCCCGTGGCCATTGCCAACTTGCGCCGCTATCTGGATACCCCGGAGCAGGAGGCGGTGATCCGCACCTTGCCCCGCCAGGGCTATCTGTTGATGTTGTCGCCCGCCGCCATGCAAGCCATCCCCACAGCCAGCACACCCTCCCTGAGCGAACCTGCTGCCGACCCAGCGCCGTTGCCGGAGGCGGGCGAGCCTGTCGCCACCGAGCCGGTTGCCGCTTCCCGGGATGCCGTGCCCATCCCTTTGCCACGCTGGCAACAACGGCTGCTGCTCGGGGTGATGGGGCTGTTTCTCACCTTGCTGCTGCTCACCGGCCTCTACCTGAGCGCAACCTGGGTCTCGGTGCGCTGCGAGCCGGCCGGTCAGGGCACCCTCTGCCGAACCCAGAAAGCGGCATCCCATCTGCCCACTCCGGCTGCCGGCGAGATCTGGCTGATGGTCGGGGAAGATCAGGCCAAATTCGAGGAGAAGAAGCCATGAGACGCGCCGCTCTGATCCGCCTGCTCTTCGGGCTCAGCGCTACCGGCATGGTGCTGGTGGGCCTGGTGTTCATCAACAGCCTGGGCTGCAACTACGAGATGCACCTCTCCTCCAAGGAGGCGGATTACTACGCCGTCTGCCGGGCGGGGAAGTTCACCGTCATCGAGCGCGACCGCTACACCAAGGCGAAGTGGATGGTGAGCGCCTATCAGGCGGTGCTCGGCAACCAGCTCATCTTTCTGGTGACGGATCGCACCCTCATCGAGCGACCCGACAAGCAATCGGCGCTGAGCGACATCAATCAGGTGGAGGGCACCTTCAGCATGCCCCTCAACTACGGTTGGCAGATGATCACGCCAGAGCAGATCGCCATCTTCCAGCACTCCCCCCACCCCGAGCTATTGCAGGGCCACTTTGAGGGCTGGCTCGACTTCTACCACAGGTTCTGGCCGGCCACCCCGCTACGGGCGCAGTAACCACTGACTCGCAGCCTGTGCTCACAGGCAACTTAGCCGCAAAACAACAAGGCCACCCAGGGGTGGCCTTGTTGCTACTATGGACTGCCTGGCAATCACACCCCCAGCCGGTCGCGCAGGGTGTACCAGGCGGCGCCGGCGGCGGTGAAGGGGATGCGGAACAGGCGGCCACCCGGGAAGGGGTAGTGCGGCAGTTTGGCGAACGCATCGAAGCGCTCAGCCTGACCGCTCAACACCTCGGAGAGCAGCTTGCCCGCCAGATGGGTACAGGTGACGCCATGGCCGCTGTAGCCCTGCATGTAGTAGATGTTGGAGCCGATACGGCCAAACTGTGGCAGACGCGACAGGGTGAGCAGGAAGTTGCCGGTCCAGGTGTACTCCACCTTGACGTCCGCCAGTTGCGGGAAGGTTTTCAGCATCTTGGGGATGATCAGCCGTTCGATGTCCGCCGGATCCCGCGCCCCATAGACCACGCCACCGCCATAGATCAGCCGGTGATCACCGGAGGTACGGTAGTAGTCGAGCAGGTAGTTGCAATCTTCCAGGCAGTAGTTTTGCGGCAGCAGCGAGCGGGCCCGCTCCTCTCCCAGCACCTCGGTGGCGATCACCTGGGTGCCGCAGGGCATGCTCTTGCCGGCGAGCTCAGGCACCAGATTGCCAAGATAGGCGTTGCCGGCCACCACCACGAAGCGCGCCTTCACCGCCCCCTTGGCGGTCTTGACCAGCGCAGGCGTGCCCGGGGTGATGCTGATGACGGCGGATTGCTCAAAGATCTTGCCCCCCTGCAAGCGGATGGCCTCCGCCTCACCCAGCGCCAGGTTGAGGGGGTGGATGTGGCCGCCGCTCTTGTCGAGCAGGGCGCCGACGTAGCGATCGCTCGCCACCACCTCGCGCACGCCGTCGGCATCTAGCAGCTCCAGCTTGTCGTTGCCCCACTTCTCCCAGCGCGCCTTCTGCGCCTTGAGCTCGTGCAGCTGCTTCTCGGTCTCGGCGGCGAACACCCCGCCCTCCTGCAGATCACACTGGATGTTGTAGCGCTTGATCCGCTCGCGGATGATCTGGCCCCCCTCAAACAGCATGGAACCGAGCAGCCTGGCCTGATCCGGCGGGCAGTTCGCTTCTATGGTGTCGATATCGCGGCTGTAGGAGTTGACGATCTGGCCACCGTTGCGACCGCTGGCGCCAAAACCCACCCGGGCCGCCTCCAGCACCACCACCGAATAGCCCTTTTCCACCAGGTGCAGCGCGCTGGAGAGGCCGGTATAACCCGCCCCGATGACGCAGACGTCGCACTCCAGCTGTTCGGTCAGCGTCGGATAGGGCGCGTGTTTGTTGGCACTGGCTGCGTAGTAACTGTTTACATGTTCGGTCATGATCCCTGTTTCCTTACCGGTTCTTTTCCCAAACGAGACGATGTCTCGGCACTAGAAGTTGGCCGGGGTGTGGGCGCTGACGATGCGGCAGACCTGCCCCGACGGATTGCTGAAACTGTGGGGCTCGCCCGTGTCGATCACGTAGCTGTCCCCGGCGCTGAGTGGATAGGCCTGGCCCGCCACCGTCAGGATCACCGATCCCTCCAGCACGGTGCCCACCTCCTCCCCCAGATGCGTGACCTGGCCGCCGGTGTCGGTACCGGGGGCGTAAGTCTCCAGCATGAAGCCGAGCTGGCGGCGGTTGTTGCCGTTGTGCACCAGCTTCATGGAGACCCCCTGGCTGCCCAGCTCGATCAGCTGCTCGGCCTTGATCACCACGCTCGGCGTACCGCCCTCCTCTTCCGCGAAGAAGCGCGACAGCGGCAGCTCATAGACACTGAGCAGTTTTTGCAAAGAGGCCACCGAGGGGCTCACCTTGTCCTGCTCTATCATGCAGATGGCGCCATGGGTCAGCCCGCTCAGCTCGGCGACCCGTCGCTGGGAGAGCCCGAGCCGCCGGCGGGTCGCCGCCAGACGCTCGCCCATGCTCTGCGCCACGCCCTTGTCCGTCATGGGGTTGTCGGTCATGGACTGCCAGCGCGTCTCGCCCTGTGGTTGCTGCATTCGGCCACCTCCCTGTGTGCCTGTCAGGTGCCAGCTGGGCACCCGGTTAAAATAGCGAGTCAATCCAACCGGCCTGTTTGTTATCCTGCACAGTGCATACCGTTCATTATTTTGCACACCCTGCACCGCAAAAACCGGTAAAATCGCTCCAACAGCTCCATTTCTAGCATGCGAGACACAGTTTACTCAAATATATTTAACACTTGAAAAACATTTCAGCTCAATTTATGGTCTTCCTGTGCTTATTATTCTATACGGTGGCGGCACAGGATGAGCCGGCCCCCTGACCCACAATCGAGGCTTGCTATCTATGTCAGCATCACAACCCGCACTCTCCCTGATCAAATCCCTTGCCTATATAGATGGCCGCTGGTGTGAAGCCGGCGGCGGACGCCGGTTCGAGGTGCACAACCCGGCCACCGGTCAGGTCATTACCCAGGTGCCCGACATGGACGAAGGCGACACCCGCCGCGCCATCGCCGCCGCCCACGCAGCCCAGCCCGGCTGGGCCGCGCTCACCGCCAAGGAGCGCAGCAACCGGCTCTACGCCTGGTTCGAGCTCATCATGGCCAACCAGGAGGAGCTGGCCCGCATCATGACCTGCGAGCAGGGCAAGCCGCTGGCCGAGGCCAAGGGGGAAGTGGCCTACGGCGCCAGCTTCATCCAGTGGTTCGCGGAAGAGGGCAAACGCGCCTACGGCCGCACCATTCCGGGTTTCTCCAGCGACCGCCGGCTGGCCACCATCAAGCAGCCGGTCGGGGTGGTCGCCGCCATCACCCCCTGGAACTTCCCCATCGCCATGATCACCCGCAAGGCGGGTCCGGCGCTGGCCGCCGGTTGCACCATCGTCATCAAGCCGGCCGCCGAGACGCCGCTGTGCGCGCTGGCGCTGGCGGCACTGGCGGAGCAGGCGGGCATCCCGGCCGGGGTCATCAACATCGTCACCAGCCATCAGGCTGCGGCGGTGGGCAACGAGCTGTGCAACAACAAGACGGTGCGCAAGCTCTCCTTCACCGGCTCCACCCGCATCGGCAAGCTGTTGATGCGCCAGTGCGCCGACACCATGAAGAAGCTGTCGCTGGAGCTCGGCGGCAACGCCCCCTTCATCGTGTTTGACGACGCCGATCTCGATGCCGCCATCGCCGGCGCACTCGCCTCCAAATACCGCAACGCCGGCCAGACCTGCGTCTGCGCCAACCGCATCCTGGTACAGGCCGGCATCTACGACGCCTTCGCCGAGAAGCTCACAGCCGCGGTCAAGGCCTTCAAGGTGGGCGACGGCATGAGCGAGGGCACCCAGATAGGCCCGCTCATCAACCCGGCCGCCGCCAGCAAGGTGGCCGAGCTGGTCAAACAGGCCACCGCCGCCGGCGCCGAGCTGCTGCTGGGGGGCGAAACACACCCCGCCGGCCCGCTCTTCTTCCAGCCCACCATTCTGGGCAAGGTGGATAAAGCCAACCCCATCCTGCAGGAGGAGATCTTCGGCCCGGTGGCGCCGCTGGTACGCTTCGAGACCGAAGCAGAGGCCATAGCCCTGGCCAACGACACTCCCTATGGTCTGGCCGCCTACTTCTATGGCCGCGACATCGCCCGCGTCTGGCGGGTGGCCGAGCAGCTCGAATACGGCATGGTCGGCATCAACGAGGGGATCATCTCGACCGAATTGGCCCCCTTTGGCGGCATCAAGGAGTCGGGCCTGGGCCGTGAAGGGGCGGCCGAGGGGCTGGAGGAGTACCTCGAGACCAAATACCTCTGCTTCGGCGGCATCCGCTAGGCCGTCACATCTTGCGCCGGCGGCCGGGCCTGCAACAGGGGCCAGCCACCCGCCGGCGCAGCCATATCAGTTCACAAGGACGAAGTGAGTGCTCCCAAGGGGGCCTCGCCACATTGAGACAGGGGCCCCCGGCCCCTCAGGGAGGAAAGATGAGTCAGTCAGCATCAAACAAGGCGTGGCAAGCGCGCCGCGAAGCGGCCGTGGTCAACGGCGTCGGCACCCTGCTGCCGGTGTTTATCGAGCGGGCGCAAAACGCCGAGCTGTGGGATGTGGAGGGCAACCGCTACATCGATTTTGCTTCCGGCATCGCCGTGCTCAACACCGGCCACAACCACCCGAAAGTGGTGGCGGCGGTGCGCGCGCAGCTGGAAAAATTCAGCCACACCTGCTTCCAGGTCACCCCCTACCCCGGCTATATCGAGCTGGCGGAAAAGTTGAATGCCCTGGTGCCCGGCCCCACCCCGAAACGCACCCTGTTTCTCTCCACCGGCGCCGAGGCGGTGGAGAACGCCATCAAGATCGCCCGCGCCCACACCGGCCGCAGCGGCACCATCGCCTTCAAGGGGGGCTTTCACGGCCGCACCATGATGGGGATGGCGCTCACCGGCAAGGTGGTGCCCTACAAGACCGGCTTCGGCCCCTTCCCGGGAGAGGTCTATCACCTGCCCTTCCCGAGCGACTATCTGGGGGTGAGCGAGGCCGATGCGCTGGCTGCGCTGGATCTCTGCTTCAGCTCGGATATCGAGCCAACCCGGGTGGCCGCCATCATCATCGAGCCGGTGCAGGGTGAAGGGGGCTTCTACCCCGCCTCCGCCAGCTTCATGCAGCGCCTGCGCCAGCTGTGCGATCAGCACGGCATCCTGCTCATCTGCGACGAGATCCAGAGCGGTTTCTGTCGCACCGGCAAGACCTTCGCCACCGAATATGCCGGCATCGAGCCGGACATCATGACCCTGGCCAAGAGCCTGGCCGGCGGCTTCCCGCTCTCCGCCGTGGTGGGCAAGGCGGAGGTGATGAACGCCGCCAAGCCGGGTGGTCTGGGCGGTACCTATGCCGGCTCCCCCATCGCCTGCGCTGCCGCCCTGGCGGTGCTGGAGGTGATCGAAGAGGAGCAGCTCAACCAACGGGCCAATACTCAGGGCGAGCAGATCAAGGCCCGCCTGCAGCAGCTGGCGGAGCGCTTTGACTGCATCGGCGACATCCGCGGCCCCGGCGCCATGGTGGCCATGGAGCTGGTCAAACAGCGCGATGCGGCCAGACCGGATGCCGACCTCACCAAGCGACTGGTGGCCGAGGCGGGCAAGCGTGGACTGGTGCTGCTGGCCTGCGGTGTGCGCGCCAACGTCATCCGCTTCCTGGCGCCGCTGACGGCCTCGCCGGCCCTCGTCGACGAGGGGCTGGATCTGCTCGAGCAGGCCCTGCTGGCAGCCCAGGGCTGATCAGAACCGTAACATCCGCTCATCAGTGCAAAAAAATGCGTTTTTGCCCCCTTGATATGCTTGTCAAGGGGGCAACACGAATGCACAATGCGCCGCCGCAACAAAGGACCGACCACTTGCTGAGTCAGGTTCTTTTTTTGCGGCAAACAAATCCACAACGAGGCCGGAACCGACCGGAAATGATAGCGAGATGGGTTGCCATCTCACGACACCCGCTTCTCTAGTGAGGAACACCATGGGGTATTTCACTGCTTTCCTGCCGGCCCACGCCGGTCTGCGCCGCGTCTCTGGCGCCCCCTATGCCCAGGTTGATACCGTCAGCCTGATCCCTTCGGCCCGGATTGAGGGGAAAGCACAATGAATGCCCAACCCGTCGGCCTGAAAAAAAGCCTCAAACTGTGGCACGTGGTCATCATGGGGCTGGCTTACCTGACCCCCATGGCCGTGTTCGACACCTTCGGCATCGTCACCGAGATCACCGAAGGCCATGTGCCCACCGCCTACCTGTTCGCCCTCATCGGCATGCTGTTCACCGCCATGAGCTACGGCCACCTGGTACGCAAGTTTCCCTCGGCAGGCTCCGCCTATACCTATGCCCAGAAGGTGTTTCACCCTTACGTGGGTTTCATGGTGGGCTGGGTCTCCCTGCTCGACTACATGTTCATGCCGATGATCAACATGTTGCTGGCCAAGATCTACATGGAGGCCCTGTTCCCGAGCGTGGAACCCTGGACCTACATCCTCGGCCTGGCCACCGTCATGACCCTGCTCAACCTGCGCGGCATCAAGCTGGTGGCCAACTTCAACAGCCTGATCGTCATCATGCAGTTCAGCATCATCGCCGTCTTCATCGGCCTCATCGCCTGGGGTGTCTACCATGGCGAGGGGCTCGGCACGGTGGCGAGCAGCCGTCCCTTCTTCTCCGAGCACATGAATGTGGCCCCTCTGCTGACCGGCGCCTCCATTCTCTGCCTGTCGTTCCTCGGCTTTGACGCCATCACCACATTGAGTGAAGAGACCCCGGACGCCTCCCGGGTGATCCCCCGCGCCATCGTGCTGACGGCGCTGATCGGCGGCGTGCTGTTCATCTCCGTCTCCTACTTCCTGCAGCTGTTCTTCCCGGACATCTCCCGCTTCCAGCAACCGGATGCGGTGCTGCCGGAGATCGCCCTCTATGTGGGCGGCAAGCTGTTCCAGGCTGTGGTGCTGGTCTGCACCACGGTGGCGGTGCTGGCCTCCGGGCTCGCCTCCCACGCCGGCGTGTCGCGCCTGCTCTACGTGATGGGGCGGGATCGCGCCCTACCGAGCCGCTTCTTCGCCTACGTTCACCCGACCTGGCAGACCCCGGCCCTGAACGTGCTGCTGGTGGGGGTACTGGCACTCTCGGCGGTGTCGTTCGACCTGGAGATGGCGCTGGCGCTGATCAACTTCGGTGCCCTGGTGGCCTTCACCTTCGTCAACCTGGCGGTGATCGCCCACTTCTACGTCAAGCTCGGTCACAACAAGACGCTGCGGGACCATCTGGTGTTCCTGCTGCTGCCCCTGTGCGGGGCCGCCTGCATCGGCGTGCTCTGGCTCAACCTGGAGCCGGCCTCCTTCGAACTGGGGCTGATTTGGGCCGCCCTCGGCGCCCTCTATCTGCTGCTGCGCCTCACCGTGTTCCGGGTCCAGCTGCGCCGGCCCGAAACCGACGCCTCCTGAGCCTTCTTTGCGTTCACAGCGCCCGCCCTCTGCGGGCGCTTTTTTTTACCCCTGTCAGCCCTGCGCAACGGCCTTTTTCGCGCGTGACCTGCGTCGCTGCAGCCCCCGTCAACACTGGCTGCCAGCCCGGTGGCGCAGCCCGACCTGACCCAGGTCAACAAAATCCCCCGACAGGGGCTTTTTTGCTTGTGTCCTCCCCCCCCTGAGGGCACAATACGCCGCCCCTGAGAGCCGATGTTTTTTGCAGCATCGGTTCTTCGTTTTTTAGGGGAAAACCACATTCACCAAGAGGCCGGACTTTGTACCGGAATTGATATCGAGATTGCCAGGCAATCTCCCGACGTTGTGAGGAAAAACATGGGGCATTTCACTGCTTTCCTGCCGGTGCCCGCCGGCGTACGCCACCCGTCTGTGCCGCAGACCGGCGTCCCCTGTGTCCAGCGACGCGCTGCGTCCCTGATCCCGTCCCCCTTCGCCAACCTGGCGATCGCAGAGGAGAAAGCGTGATGGCCGGTGCCAAGCTGCTCAAGACGCTCACCCTCTTCCAGGTAGTGGTGATGGGTCTGGCTTACCTCACACCCATGGCGGTATTCGATACCTTTGCCATCGTCGGTGACATTACCGAAGGCCGCGTCGCCACCGCCTATCTGCTGGCGCTCGGCGGCATCCTGCTGACCGCCTTCAGCTACGGCCATCTGGTGCGCCGCTTCCCCTCCGCGGGCTCGGCTTATACCTATGCCCAGAAGGTGTTCAACCCCTACATCGGCTTCATGGTCGGCTGGTCTTCCCTGCTCGACTACATGTTCATGCCGATGATCAACATCCTGCTGGCCAAGATCTACCTGACCGCCATGTTCCCCGGCGTCGAGCCCTGGATCTTCATCTTCGGTCTGGTAACCGTGATGACCTTCCTCAACCTGCGCGGCATCAACCTGGTGGCCAACTTCAACGGCGTCATCGTCTTCATCCAGCTCGCCATCATCACCGTCTTCCTCGGCCTGATGGGCTGGGGCATCTATCACGGTGAAGGGGCGGCGACCCTGCTGAGCAGCCGGCCGTTCCACTTCGAGTCGGCCGGCATGGTGCCGCTGTTTACCGGCGCCACCATCCTCTGCTTCTCGTTCCTGGGCTTCGACGGCTTGAGCTCGCTCTCCGAAGAGACCCCCAACGCCGGCAAGGTGATCCCGCGCGCCATCGTGCTGACCGCGCTGATCGGCGGCATCATCTTCGTGGCCGTCTCCTACTTCCTGCAGCTCTACTTCCCGGATCTGGCCCGCTTCAAGGAACCGGACGCCGTGCTGCCGGAGATCGCCCTCTACGTTGGCGGCACCCTGTTCCAGAGCGTGGTGTTGGTGTGCACCACAGTCGCGGTGCTGGCCTCCGGCATGGCTGCCCACGCCGGCGTGTCGCGCATCCTCTACGTGATGGGGCGTGACCGGATGATCCCGGAGCGGGTGTTCGGCTACATCCACCCGAAATTCCGCACCCCGGCCATCAACGTGCTGATGGTAGGCGCCCTGGCGCTCTCCGCGGTGTCGTTCGATCTGGACATGGCGCTGGCACTGGTGAACTTCGGTGCCCTGGTGGCCTTCACCTTCGTCAACCTGTCGGTCATCGGCCAGTTCTGGGTGCGCGAGAAGCGCAACAAGAGCCTCAAGGAACACCTGCTGTTCCTGGTGCTACCGCTGCTGGGCGCCGCCACCATAGGCGCGCTCTGGATCAACCTGGAGCAGAGCTCGCTGGAGCTGGGTCTGATCTGGGCCGGCCTCGGCGTCACCTATCTGTTCCTGCGCCTCGCGGTGTTCCGTATCCCCTTCCGTCAGTACGAAGAGGCGGCCGACACCCAGTAAGGGTGACGAGCAGACGCACAAATGCAGAAGGGGAGCCATGGCTCCCCTTCTTGCTGTGCACGCCGCGCTCGCAGCCCCGCCCAAAGCAGGCAGGCTGATCAGCCCTGATTGATCACCGCAGTGGCGGCCGCCTTGAGCGGATCCTTGGCCACCGCCTTCACATCCTGCTGGGTCTGCTTGAGCTGCTGACCGGCCTGATTGACCTTCTGCTGAGTCCCCTGCAGCTGGCTCTTGCCCTCTTTGAGGCCGGCGGTCTTCTGGTCCAGCACGTCCGTGGTGTTCTTCTTCACCTCGGCCTTGGCCTTCTCTTTCTGCTGGCGCACCAGCTTGTCGGTATCGCAGTTGCCCTTGACCCCCAGGGTCGCATTGAGCGCCTCGTTCTTCACCGCCTTGTCGAGGTTGCACTCGGATTTGAACACGCTCGCCTGCGCACCGGCAGACAGCAGACCCAGGGACAGACACAGCACCCATGCACGCATAACAACATCACTCTCGTTGAGGGAAGGAAAGGGGGCAGCATAGCGCCCTGACTCCCGGCTGCAAGCCGCGCAGGGGATCTGCAGCCAAACCGGGCGGGATCCTGGCCTGCTCCGACACCTCCTGTCCAATGGGCCCCGCCTTTCATGTCATCAAAGCATCATAAAAGTGTCACTTTGTCATATTTCTGTCATGGAGCCTTGGTCTAATGCGCCCGTCCATTTTCACGCAGACTGTCCCAAGAGGCTTCATGCACAGCACCCCATCTTTCGCACAACAGCAGATCCGTCGTACCGGCCCACTGTTCAACTGGCTCGCTGTCATCGCTCTGATCTACCTGATCCTGGTTGCCGTTGGCGCCGTCTCCCACGGCTTCAAGGGCTTCTCCGGCGGTGCCGAGGGCGCGGCCCAGATCTTCGCCTTCGCAAGCAACCCCTTCGTCGCCTTGCTGCTCGGCATCCTGGCCACCGCCCTGGTGCAATCCTCCAGCACGGTGACCTCGGTCATCGTCGGCCTGGTGGCCGGCGGCCTGCCCATAGGCATGGCCATCCCCATGGTGATGGGCGCCAACCTTGGCACCACCATCACCAACACCATCGTCTCCCTCGGCCATATCCGGGATCGGGGCGAGTTTCGCCGCGCCTTTGCCGCCGCCACCGTGCACGACTTCTTCAACCTGCTGGCGGTGTTCATCTTCCTGCCCCTTGAGCTGATGTTCGGCCTGCTGCAAAAGAGCGCCGAGGCGCTGGCCGACCTGCTGGCGGGCTCCGCCGACATGTCGATGCAGGGGATGGACTTCATGAAGCCGCTGCTCTCCCCGGCCCTCACCTTCATCGACGGCCTGGTGGCCTTCCTGCCGGGCAAAGGGCCCGCCATCGCCACCATCTGCATCGGCATTCTGCTGATCCTCGGCTGCGTCACCTGGCTCGGCAAGGTGCTGCAACGGGTGCTGGTGGGCCGTGCCAGGGATCTGCTGCACCGGGCGCTGGGTCGCGGCCCGCTGACCGGCATTGCCTCCGGCACCCTGGTCACCGTGATGGTGCAGTCCTCCTCCACCACCACCAGCCTGATGATCCCGCTGGCCGGCGGCGGCGTGTTCAGCACCCGTCAGCTCTACCCCTTCACCCTGGGCGCCAACATCGGTACTACGATCACCGCCCTGCTGGCCGCCACCGCCATCAGCGGCGCCGGTGCCAAGCTGGCGCTGACCATCGCCCTGGTGCACGTGCTATTCAACCTGTTCGCCGTGGTGCTCATCTACGGGGTGCCCTTCCTGCGCGAGCTGCCGGTCAAGGCGGCCGAGGGGCTGGCCCGGGTCGGCAGCGAGAACAAGCTGCTGGCGCTCGGTTACGTAGCGGGCCTCTTCTTCGCCCTGCCCGCCCTGATGATGGTGGCCGCCAAGTAACGACAGGGGCCGGGGGATGCGCTGCGTCCCTCGGCTCTGGCTCTAACTCTGGCTTTGCCCGTCCAGTCACATCTTGCCGCCCGCCGGCCGGCTCGCCCTCGCCCCCCGGCTGGGATAAGATGACGCTCTCACTGCCCTCTCGGCATTTCACGACATAGGGATACCCGATGAAATTCGTTTTGATCGCGCTGCTGGTTGCCGGCGTCGCCTACTACTTCTACTCGAGCAGCAACAACAAGAAGCAGGCCGTGGAAAACGTGCGCAAGGGCGCCGAGTTCCTCGCCGCCAACAAGGAAAAACCCCTGGTGACCACCACCGCCTCCGGCCTGCAGTATGAAGTGCTGACCCCGGGCACCGGCACAATTCACCCCACCGCCACCAGCAAGGTGAAGGTGCACTACGAGGGCAAGCTGCTGGACGGCACCATCTTCGACAGCTCGGTCGCCCGCGGCGAGCCCATCGAGTTTGGCCTCAACCAGGTGATCGCCGGCTGGACCGAAGGGGTGCAGCTGATGGTGGAAGGGGAGAAGACCCGCTTCTACATCCCCGCCAACCTCGCCTATGGCGATCGCGCCGCCGGCAAAATTCCGCCGGGATCCGTGCTGATCTTCGACGTAGAACTACTCGGTATTCAATAAACCGGTCAGATCCCACCCTGCGCCCGTGCTGATCTTCGACGTGGAACTGCTGGGTATTCAATAAACCGGCCAGATCCCACCCTGCGCCCGTGCTGACCTGCGAGGTGGCGCTGTTAGGGATAAAATCCGCATCAAGATGAACTGATGGCTGTGGGGCAAGACGCTCTCCGCCTTTCTCAGGGCCGGCCATTGCGCCGGCCTTGTCATGAGTAAAACCGCCCGCCCTCCCCCATCACTATCAACCAATAGTGAACAGTGCTTATTCATCAAGCTGGATTGTTAACTTCATTGTCGGAGCAGATAATGACCATATCGTCAGTGGCATGTCGCCCTGGCCCACAGTTTTCGGTGCGCCTCGCACCAATACAACGCATATGGAGTCTGTCATGTCTATCGCCCCCGTCTGGTTCATCTCCCATGGCGCCCCGGATCTGGTTCTGCGCGACCAGCCGGCGACCCATTTCCTCAAGAATCTGCGCCTTGGCGATCTCAAGGGACTGGTGGTCATCTCGGCCCACTGGTTTACCCGCAGCGAGCTGCAGATCAACGTCGAGCCCAATCCGGCCTTGATGTACGACTTCTACGGCTTCCCCGAGCCGCTCTACCACATCCGCTGGCCGGCCAGCAGCCCGCTCTGGCTGCAGGAGGCGGTGAGCGATCAGCTGCTGCTGGCGGGCCTGCCCGCCGAGCCGGTGCGCCGCGAGCTGGATCACGGGGTCTGGTCACCGCTCTCGCTGATGGATCCCGCCAGCAGCGTCCCGCTGGTGCAGCTCTCCATCCCGGCCAGCTTCACCCCGCGCCAGCTGTGGCAACTGGGGGAAGCGCTGCAACAGCTGCGCGCCCAGGGGATCGGCATCCTGGCCTCCGGCGCCATCACCCACAACCTGCGGGCGCTGGGGCCGGAAAACTCGCCGGTGCCGGGCTGGGCCCGCAGCTTCGTCAACTGGCTGGAGCTGACCATGAGCGAGGGCGATCGGACCGCGCTGGAAGATTACCGGGCACGGGCGCCGGGGGCGGTGGAATCCCACCCCCACGACGATCACCTGCGCCCGCTGTTCGTGGCGCTTGGCGCCGCCGGCCAGGACAAGCCGGTCAAGCTGCACGACAGCTGGGATGGCGGCAGCCTCTACATGGGTTCCTACCGCTTCGGTTGAGCCCTGGCAGCGCCAGACAGCGCAAGATGGCGGGTCGCTTCCCGCCATTTTTATGGCGCCGGCACTGACAAACTGCTGATTAAAGGTTCATTGTCCGCCGCTCTTCGGTAGAATCGCCGCTTTCGATCACCATCTGACCAGCGGGAGGGGGCACAAGCCGGCAATGAACCTTATTCGACCCCTGCTGCTGCTCTGCCTGCTGTTTCCCCTCTGCGCCCAGGCGCTCACCCTGCACAGCCGTCACTACCTGCAGAGCAGCCCAGCCCCCACACAGGCGGCCGAACAGCAGTGGCTGGCCCGGCACCAGTTGTTGCGCGTCGGCGTGCTGCGCCACGACTACCGCCCGTTCGCCATGACCGGGCCGGACGAGCACTTCGAGGGGATCTCCGCCGACTATCTCGACATCGTCGCCAAGACCCTGCAAAAGCCGGTCGAGCTGCGGGTGTTCGACGACAAGCAGAGCGCACTGGCGGCGCTGCGGGCGGGGGCGCTTGACCTCGTCAATCTCGGAAACCTCAGCCTGAGCGGCCCCGACCAGGCGGGCATCGCCCTCAGCCAGCGCTATTTCAGCAGTGCCCCGGTCTTCTCGGCGCTCGCCGCCGAACAGGGCCCGCTGCTGCTGCCGGGCCAGCGGGTCGCCACCGTGCAGGGGTATGTGGACGAGGCCGCCTTCAAGCGCTACTACCCGGATCTGGTGCTGGTCAATTACCCCTCCAACGTGGCGGCCTTCGATGCGGTCTTCTTCGGCCGCGAGCCGCTGCTGCTAAGCGATCCCCACTCCCTGCACTACCTCAACAGCGAGCGCTTCGACAAGATCCGGCAGCGCAGCCAGGCGCAGCCCGCCATCGCGGCGGACGGCTTTCGCTTTGCGGTCTCGGCCGACAGCCCCCGGCTGCTGGCGCTGCTCAATCACGCCCTGGCGGGGGTGAGCGACATCACCCACAGCCTCATCTTCAGCCAGTGGAACGGCCCCATCCGCGACATCGTCGAGCGCCCCAGCGAGCTCTACAGCGCAGAGGAGCGCGCCTGGCTGGCGACGGCCGGCCCGGTCAGGGTGTGGCTGATGGACGATCTCTACCCCTACGGGGTGCGCGACTACGACAACCAGCTCACCGGCATGTCGGTGGAGATGCTGGAGAAGATCAGCCGGCGCTCCGGCCTGCGCTTCGAGTTTGTCAGTTATGGCTCGGAGCTGGCGCGCAACGAGGCCCTGCTCAGGGGAGAGCTGGATCTCATCGGCGCCATCTCCCGCCCGGTGGCCGAGAGCTACCGGCTGCTCCCCTCCCTGCCCTATGCCACCGACGACATCTATGTGCTGGTGGCCCGCAAGGGGGATGCCTTGAGCGGCGATCTGGCACAACTCGCCGGCAAGCGGGTGGGCAGCACCCACTACAACCCCATCGCCCGGCGGCTCGACAACAGCCGGGTGAGCTATCTGGAGAGCGCCGACGAGGCGATGGCGGCGGTCGACGACGGCCGGCTCGACGCCGCCATCGTGCCGCTCTATTTTGCCCAGCACGCGGTGGAGTGCGGCCGGCTCAGCCAGATCCGCATCGCCGGCCCCGCCGACAACCAGCCCATCCGGATGGGCTTTGCCAGCCTGCCGGGCAACCGGATGCTGATGAATGTCATCGACAAGACCATCCTCTCCATCGCCCCCAACGAGCTGGCCACCATGAGCTACCAGTGGCGCAACCGCAAACTGCCGGCCCCCACTTTCATGGAGCGCAACGCCCCCTACTTCTACCTGCTGCTGGCCGGCCTGTTCGCCATCGCCCTGCTGCTGCTCTATCGCAACCGCATGCTCAACCGGCTGGCCCGCTCGGAGCAGGCCTCCCGCCGCCAGCTGGAGGAGCACGTGCGCTTCATCGAGGCCCTCGGCGAGAGCCTGCCCCACCCCATCGTCGTGCGCGACAAGAGCGGCAAGGTGATCCTCTGCAACAGCAAGTACCTGGCCATCCTCAACGCCCCCATCGAGCGGGTGCTCGGCACCTCGTTTGCAGAAGGGCTCAAGGGGCTGCTTGGCGCCGAGGCCATCACCACCCTGGAGCAGGATTTTCAGCAGGTGCTGCAAAGCGGCAGCCCCATCTTGTCGGATCGCATCTTCAGCCAGCGCGGCCCGCGCCAGTTCGTCTACCACTGGATGGTGCCCTACTTTGACTACCGCGGCGCCATCAGCGGGGTGATCAACGGCTGGATCGACATCACCGAGCGCAAGACCATGGAGGAGGCGCTGCGCCGCGCCAAGGAGCAGGCCGACCGCGCCAGCCGGGCCAAGAGCGACTTTCTGGCCACCATGAGCCACGAGATCCGTACCCCCATGAACGCCATCCTCGGCATGCTGGAGCTGGCGAGCCAGGATCCCGCCCTCGCCCCCTACACCGGCGAGCAGCTGCGCATCGCCTCCGAATCCGCCAACGGTCTGCTGGATCTCATCGGCGACGTGCTGGACATCTCCAGCATCGAGTCAGGCCAGCTGACCCTGGCCCCCGAGCCGTGCGAGCTGGCGCCGCTGCTGCACTCGGTGGCCCGCGCCTTTGCGGGCATGGCCAAACAGAAGGGGCTCAGCTACCGGGTCGAGCTGGATCCCCTGCCGCGGGTGCTGATCGATGGGCCGCGCCTGCGCCAGATCGTTTTCAACTTGCTCGGCAACGCCATCAAGTTCACCGAGCGGGGGGAAGTGAGCCTGCAGGCCAGCCTAGTGGGGAGCGCGCAGCAACCCCAGCTGCACCTGCTTATCCGCGACAGCGGGGTGGGCATTGCCCCCGACAAGCTGCCCGGGCTGTTCAACCCCTTCTACCGCGCCCACGACCCCTACCAGTTCGCCGGCACGGGTCTTGGGCTCAACATCGCCCGCATGCTGTGCCAGCTGATGGGGGGCAAGATAGCGGTCAGCAGCGAGCTTGGCGCCGGCACCGAACTCAGGATCCGGCTGCCGCTCACCCCGCTGGCGCCAGAGCCAGCGTGCGAACCCTTGCCTGCGCCGCGCGATGTCACGTCGGCCATGGTGCCCTCCCCCAAGCGGTCATCAACCCCTGCCGCCCTCGGCCGGCTGCGGGTGCTGGTGGTGGACGACAACCACGCCAACCAGGTGCTGCTGCGCCAGCAGCTCAAGCACCTGGGCCACGAGGTGAGCGTGCGCGGCAACGGCGCCGAGGCGCTGCGAGCCATCCAGAATCAGGACTTCGAGCTCATCATCACCGACTGCCAGATGCCGCTGATGGATGGCTTCGAGCTGACCCGCCGCCTGCGCGCCCGCGGCCACACTCTGCCAATCTGGGGTTTTACCGCCCACGCCACAGCGCGCGAGCGGGAGCGCTGCCTGGCCGCCGGCATGGACGAGTGCCTCTACAAGCCCATCGGCCTGGCCCGGCTGCGCACGGCCCTCGCCAGCCTCGAGCAGACCAATGCCGGCGCACTGAGCCCGGTCTGATTATCTGGGTCGGATGGCGCGGGCTGTGCTCCCGCCGTATCCGCTCCAGCCGTGTCCGCCCCATCCGTGTCCACCCCAGTCCTGCCAGCCCGATCACCGTCATGGCCGCCATCACCACATAGAGCGAGCCGGTCAGATGGAGCGCGGCCGCCGCCAGTGCGATCAGGCCGTAGCAGATCAGCGTCATCCGCTTGAGGCCCACCTTCTCGATGAGGAAGAAGGCGGCAATGGTGCCCGCCAGCGCCCCGCCGTTGAGCAGGGAGAAGATGGAGGCCACCTGATTGACGTCGGCGCCGAACTTGGCGGCGATGGGGTCGATCAGCATGCCGAACTGGGTCGCAAAACCGGCCATCACGAAGTTGGCCAGGAAGCTGATGGCAGTGAGGGAGAGCTTATTGTTCATATTGGATCTCTCTTGGGGTCAGGGTGCGTGCAGGGTTGGGCGGGCCGCGGCGCTTACAGCGCGGTGTACAGCGCCAGCTCGATCATCTGGTTGAAGGAGAGTTGCCGCTCCTCGGCAGTGGTCTCTTCACCGGTCAGGCAGTGGTCGGAGACGGTCAGGATGGCGAGCGCCTCGATCCCCTGTTGATGGGCCAGCCCGTAGAGACCGGCCACCTCCATGTCGATGCCGAGCACGCCGAACTTCTCCAGCGCCGGAATGAGGTTTTCGTCCGGATCGTAATAGAGGTCGCCGGTGAAGATATTGCCCACCTTGACCGGAATGGCCTTCTCCTGCGCCTTGGTAAACGCCTTGTGCAGCAGGGCGAAGTCGGCCGAGGTGGCCATCTGGTAACCAGCGCTGCGCTTGGCATTGGTCGGGGAGTCGGTGCCCGCCGCCTGCGCCAGAATGACGTCACGCATCTGCACGTGGCGCTGGGTCGCCCCCAAACTGCCGATGCGGATGATCCGTTTGACCCCGAAGTCGTTCACCAGCTCGTGGGCGTAGAGCACCATGGAGGGGATCCCCATGCCGTGGCCCATCACCGAAATGCGCTGGCCGTTGTAGTAGCCGGTGTAGCCCAGCATATTGCGCACATTGGTCACCTCGCGCGCATCGGTCAGAAAGGTCTCGGCGATATAGCGGGCCCGCAGCGGGTCCCCCGGCATGATGACGGTCTCGGCGAAATCGCCCGGGTTGGCATTGATATGAGCGGTCATTATTGTTGTGCTCCAGTTTGACTCGTGTGGATGAGGGCATCCTAGCCCCCACCCCCTCGCCCCTTGCAGGACAAAAGTCCTGTTGCCCCGATCGAGATCCCAGTTCCGGCAACTTCTCCGAGGCAGCCCCTGCTTGCCCCCTTTGCTACCGCTTGTCTGCCCCCGTACAACTCAGCCCTACCCTTGCGACCAGCGTCCCGTCACCCGCTCAGCGATAACGCCCCTGCGCCCAAAAAGCGCGGGGGGCCTGCTGGCCCCCCGCAAACACACCAAATGAGAAAATGCCTTACTTGGCGGCGCTATCCTTCACGCACTTCTGGACAAAGCTGTTCTTGGCCGCGCCAGCCAGCTTCTTGTCGGCCGCCGCCTTCTCGCACTTGGCCGCCGGATCCATCGCCGCGCCCGTCTTCACGCACTTCTGGATAAAGCTGTTCTTGGCTGCACCGGCCAGCTTCTTGTCGGCCGCCGCCTTCTCGCACTCGCCGGTCGCGGCGCCAGCAGCATCTTTCACGCACTTGCCGACAAAGCTGGTCTTGGCGGCGCCCGCCAGTTTTTTGGCTGCGGCCTGCGCCTCGCACTGCAACTGGGCCGAGTCGTTGGCAAAGACCGGATTGGCCAGCAGCACGCTGCCGCAGAGCAGGCCGAACAGGATGGCAATACGCTTCATATGACGTTCCTTATTGTGATGTGTTGGCATGGTGACCTCTTTGCATGATGATCTGATTGCAAGTAACTGTTATGACAACAGCTGATTGTTGCCGCAGATCCCTCGCCTCGCCAGCCAGGGCCACGGAGCACAGGGCACCATAGCCGCACTATAGCGCTGATTGGCTAAGCGGGATTCTCCCCGGCCAACCCTTCCTCAACAGTCAGCTTGCTCCTTTCTTCCCCGCCACGCTCTCCAAACCAATAAAATCAAGGGCCATGGGAATCCTGTTCCCCACCACAGCGATTTCTTGAGCCAGCGCATAAAACACAGATATTCCTGATAGTTACGTCAATTTCTGACTGGTTTGCGTATGAGACTTGAGGATATGCTGATCATTCGGTGCCCCGCCCGCTGGTCGATGGAGCGCATTGGAAGCTGTAATCTAGGGGCGGCAGCGTGGGCTTTGAGCTGTAATTAATGCAATTCGTAGGTTGGCCCAAAAAATGAGAAAGATGACTCCCAAAATAAGATTAGAATCGTGGCAATAGAAAATCAGCAACCGAATTTAGTGTTCTCGGTAAACGTTGGGCAGAAAATCAAAGGACTAATTAATGCCATCTTTAGACTTCGAAAAAGAAAAATCAACATTCAGAGAATATTATTCAGACAATATAAAACTCCTTGAAGGAGCCATCATTTCATTTAAAGCATTAATCTCAGCATTATTAGAACATGACGGAAGCATCTATCTATCTAAAGTTGAAGGGAGAGTAAAGGAAAAAGAAGAGTGCATTAGGAAGTTCAATCTTAAATACAGAAAAAAACTTGAAGCAGATGAAACAGAATACACAATAACAGAGCACATCTCTGACTTGGTGGGTTTGCGCGTAGTATGCCTCTATGAGGATGACATTGATAAAATCAAAAAAATTTTAAAACTACACTTCGACATTATTGACGAAACCGACAAAATATCACAAATTGAAAGTACTGAGGGTTCTTTTGGTTATAAGGGTCTACATCTAGACTTGAAGCTAGGCGAATCAAGAAAGGATATGCCAGAATATAAAGCTTTTGTTGGTGTAAATTTTGAAATTCAGATAAGAACGATAATTCAAGATTCTTGGAGTGTTTTAGACCACAAAATAAAATATAAAAAGAGCATACCAAATAGGTTAAAACGTAGAATAAACACATTAGCTGCATTATTTGAGCTTGCGGACAGGGAATTTAAAGAAATCCGTGTTGCAACAGATGATGAAATTAAGAAAGCTGAAGAGGATGACGTCGATGAACCGATGCCTCTTTTAATTGATCAGCCAGGACCACCAAGGCCAACAAAGTCTAATGGAAGGGGGGGGCTAACAGCTTTCGGATTTCTTAGAATAGCTAAGCACTTCTTTAAAGATTATGAGTTTGATGATTATAAAGTTGATGGATTTACCGATGAAATTGTTTCTTTAGCGCCTAATATTACTCGAAATGACTTTAATGAATATATGAAGGCAACAATAACCAAAGTTAAACAATACAAACAAGAATTTGAAGAAAACCCTGAAAATAACGACACCCTAAATCCATACACTGTAATTAGGCACTGTTTATACTTGCGTGACCAGAATGTTTTCTCATCCATGCTGACAAATACATCAAAAAACTCTTTCGATGCTTGGCTTGCTGAAAACCCCGGATAAATTCCAAAATTTATGACGCCATCTTTCTGAGCCAGCCATTAATTGGCTGGCTCACATTTTATCCCTCCCCTCCAACCCATACTGCCTACAATCCCCACTCCGCCCACAAAATCAGGATCGTGGGAGACCAGTATCAAGGTGCCGAGGTAATAGGCACCTAATAAACAGCAGCTAATTCCCGAGCCACCTTTCTCTCTGCAGAAAATGCCCCCCGTTGCCAGGAGATTTTTATTTCTATCGATTAGCTCGGATCAAAGCTTCAAGCCATCAAAAATCTAGAAAATCTAGGACACCCACCTTTCTGAGCCAGCCATTACATGGCTGGCTCACGATTTAGCCCCCTATCCCTCCAACCAATACTCCCTTTCAACCCCCACCCCCGCCACAAAGTCGGGATCATGGGAGACCAACAGCAGAGTGCCCGGATAGTCGGCCAGCACCTGGGTGAGCAGCTGGCGCGAGGGGTGATCCAGATGGTTGTCCGGCTCGTCCAGCAGCAGCAGGTCGGGCAGTTGCGCCAGCACCATCAAGAGGCCCAGTTTTAGTCGCTCGCCCCCGCTCAGCCCATGGCAGGGCGCCAGGGCGCGATCACCGCGCAGGGCGATGCCCGCCAGCCGGGTTCTCGCGTCGCTCTCGGACAGTGTCGGCGCCGCTGCCAGCAGATCGGCCAGCGGGCTGAGGTCTCGCGCAATCAGGCTGAGCCCCTGATCAAGACAGGCCATCCGGCCATTGATGCGAAAACTGCCCGCATCGGGCGCCAGCTCACCGCGCAGCATCTGCAGCAGGCTCGACTTGCCGCTGCCGTTGCGACCGGCCAAGAGACAGCGAGCCCCCCGTTGCAGCACCAGATCTACCTGCTGATCATGCCAGCGCCTATGGCGCGCCGCCGTGATCACCAGCGGCTGGGCTGCCCCCTTGCCCTCACTTCCCGCCGGCCATTGCATGACAAGCGGCTGCACTGCCGCCAGTGCGGCTGCCGCTTCGGCGCACGCCTCCAGCTGGGCACTGTGGCCCCGCTGGTGGCGATCCAGCACCTTGCCAAGGGATTTGCCCGCCTGTTCCGCTTTGAAATCGAGCAGGATCTTGGCCTGGGAGCCGCGCTCGCGCCGCCCCTGGCTGGCCCGTCTGGCCGCCTGTTCGCGTACCTTCTGCACGCTGCGCGCCGCAGCCTTTTCACGGCGCTCCGCCTGCGCCAGCCGGGCGCTACAGGCGGCCTGCAACTCGGCCTGCTGCGCCAGAAATGCCTCAAACGAGAGGCTGGCACTCTGCAGCCCCTGCTCGCCCAGCTCCAGGATCTGACTCCCCTGATTGAGCAGGCGCCGGTCGTGACTTACCAGCAGATAGCCACCACTGTGGCTGGCCAATCGCTGGCTCAGCCACGCGATGCCACTGGCATCCAGGTGGTTGTCCGGCTCATCGAGCAGCAGAAAGTGAGCAGATCTCGCAAACAGCGCCAGCAGGCGCAAACGGGTGAGCTGGCCACCGCTCAGGGCGCTGACCGGAGCATGGGCATCGAGTCTGAGGCCCGCCTCTGCCAGCAGGTCGGCAAGATCGCTGCGCAGGTTCCAGCGATCAGCCAGCAGCTCGAAATCGTCCTGGGCGCAGCTCCCCTGCTCGATGCGCTCAAGGGCCCGCAGCGGCTCGCCCCAGCCGATCACGTCGGCCACGCTGGCTGCGCCATCATGAGCCTGCGCGGGCGCAAACTGGGACAACCAGCTGATGGGGGTAAACCACTCGATCTTGCCAGAAGCCGCGCGGCGCTGGCCCGCCAGCAGTTCGAGCAGCAGGCTCTTGCCGATGCCGTTGCGGCCGATCAGGGTGCAGCCCACAGCGGGCAAAGTGAAGGTAAGGGGCACGGTGCAGGCGCCGAAGGGCAGCTGCAAGGCGTTGATATGACATGCGATATGGGTCATCTGAACTCCTGTGGGCCAATGCGGGAGCCGCAGGCCAAGAGCCAAGCCAAATGACAGGGACACGTGTCCACACATGGGAAAAAAAAGAGGAATCAGCATCAACCTGTCACGGTAAGACGCACCCGATCTCCCTGGCGGGAGAGGAATCAAAAGCGGGGTGCGGACAGGTTAAATGCGCATCGGAGGAAGTACTCATATATCAAAGGAGCCAAGAGGCTAACCCGACGTATGCGGGCAGGTCAACACACATCATCTGGCTCAGATCCTGTTGTCGGCCAATCCCAGTCGCCATAAAGGCTCGTACGAAAACCACCTCTAGAGAGATAGTTCAATACCCATATGGAGCATGATTGATGGATGACATGATCTAGAATGTGCGCTCTTTTTTCATTCGGGATTCGATTATATGAAACGCGCTTTCTTCGCCGCTCTGACCATGCTGACTGCACCCGCCATGGCCGAACAGACCATTGCCCATCACTTCGCCACACTGGAATACCAGCGGATCATCGATGGCTGCCAGATGTATCGCCTCAATACCCCGCAAGGCGCAACCCTGCTGTTCGGACACAACTTCAATGACACCGGCGTCAATGCGGAAGGAGGTGCCTCTGCCGGTACCATGGATCTCTACTCCTACATGTATTCGGACCCGAAATATCGCAGCTACTCCCTGCGGGGCACCAATAATCTCTATCAGCCCTCCACCAGCGACTCTTATACCTTTATGACCCTCTCCGTCGGGGCCAGCAGCTCACCCGACAACTTCATGTTGTCCCAGCGCAAGAACATCGAGCGGGCGACCTCTTACTCCAGCGGCAATACCCAGCTCTCGATGCATTTCTACGATGGGCAGGATCAACCGAAATATGACAAGGCGATGCCGAAATATCTCTCGCTGTGTGGCAGCAATATTGCCTCCTTCGACTCATTGACCAGCCTGAGACTGCGCATTGCCAACTCCACCATCAAGGTGCAGTACCCAAGATTCAACCAGCCTGCCGGGATCAAGGCCAGCAATGATCTTGTCAGCGAAGTCCAGCTCGCCTGGAACAATGCCGACAACAGCGCCATCACGACCCGTCAGCTTAAATACACCCGCATCTCCCGCGCCGAGAAACTCGACAAACCGCAAGATCAGAAGTTTGTCGAACTGGCCAAACTTGGCATCAACGACGACCGCTATATCGACATCAACGGCGACCAGAATCCTTTGATCCCCGGCAAAGAGTATGTCTATCAGGTGCAGTACTGCGACGGTTACGACTTCTGCGAAGCGAGCCCTCAGGTGATTGGCAAAGCCAATTAAGCAGCACGCTATCGATCCATAAAAAGAGCCCCGCAGGGCTCTTTTTATATTGTCTCCCCCACAACGTGGTATCGCCAACAGTGGAGGAAAGTCAGGCATCAGGCTGAATATCAATAAAGTGGAAAATGCATCAAGCCATCAGGCAAAACCATCTATCCCCCCTCAGATGACTGCCCAAATAGCGCTACTTTGGAGGCAGGAAGTTTTATCTAGACCTTGGTTGCCATTTTGCATCATCACCCATCTGCTCAATGAACAGTGCGCCCTTATGAATGTTCGCTACTGCGCCCTGCTGGCGTGCTGTCTGCCGCTGGCAAGCCATGTAGAGATTGTTGCTCCCAATCAGCTTGATGCCAGCAAGGCCGTCTTCAAACCCGATGGCAATCAAGCGGGGATCCCGCTGGCCGGAGCTGTGCCGACAGACTTTGATGTCACATACCGCAACAATGATTTCAGCATTGCCCACTTGCAGTGGGCGCTATTTCTGTCATGCCCAACCACTGCCTGACAGCTTCGCTCTCAACACTGCCAAGGCGCTTGGCCGTTTCCTGCTGAGCGGGCAGCAGGCCTATGCCTGTTGCGAGCAAATCAAGGTGCCCGGATAGCCGGCCAGCACCTGAGTGAGCAGCTGGTACAAGGGGTGGTACAGATGGTTGTCCGGCTTATCGAAAAATCTGGGCCCCCACCGTTGGGCTGGATAAAAAAGCCCGGCGCCATTAGCGGCCGGGCTTTTTCACGTTCGGGCCGAGCCCGATCAGCGCAGCACTCAGTGGGACTGGTGATGCAACATGCCGGCCGCCACCATCGCCGTGGTGGCAACGGCGCTGCAACGAGCCGAGTCGGTGCACCCTTGCGAGGTGCCGGCGCTCCGTTCGTCACGCCGATAGACGGAGACACCCTCTTTGATCGTCTCCTCGACCCGGATATCGGCCAAGGTCTCGGGTTTGACCTTGAGCGGATTGGCCGAGAGCACCACCATGTCCGCCAGCTTGCCGACCTCCAGAGAGCCCTTGCTGCGCTCCTCCTTGTATTGGGTTGCCGCCCACAGGGTCTGGGCCTTCAATCCTTCCAAAGCGGAGACCCGCTGATCCAATCCAATAGGACGGCCGGTGCGGCTGATCCGGTTGACGGTCGCATAATAGACCCGCATGGCGTCAGGTAGCGCCACCGGGGAGTCGTGGTGGGAGGTGAAGATCATCCCCAGTTCACGGGCCCATCCGGTGGGAGAGATATGCTGCGCCCGCTCCTTGCCGAGCACGGAATCACTGTGCCAATCCCCCCAGTAAAAGGTGTGCATCGGGAAGAAGGAGGGGAAGATGCCGAGCCGCTGGAACGAGGCGACCTGATCCTTGCGGGCAGTCTGGGCATGGATGGCGACGAAGCCACGATCCGGCTTGCCATGTTGCTTCTCGCTGGCCTCAATCCCCTTGATAAGCTGATCGATGGCCGCATCACCGTTGACGTGGGTAAGCAACTGCCAGCCGTTGCGCTGGGCCAGTTCGATATAGTGGGCGGCCTGCTCGTCGCTCATGCTGGGGTAGCCCTTGTAATCGGCTTTTTGCCCGGCAGGGGGAACGAAATAGGGCTGGGTCAGCCAGGCCGTCTTGCCCTGGGGGGAGCCATCAAGATTGAGCTTGGCCCCGGCGACCCGAAAGCCGTTCATGTACTGCTGGGCGTAATAGGGCGGGGCGATGACGTCCCGCGCGATCTGGATATCGGGATAGGCCGCCACGTCGAGGGGCAGCTTCTCTTTCTGGGCCAGTTGGTACATGGTTTTGACGGCGGATGAAGAGGCTCGTCCCTCCTGGGCCGTGGTGTAACCGAAGCTGGCGTAGAGCGCCATGCCCGCCTTGAAGATCGCCTCGTTTTCCTGGTTGTTCAACTTGGCGAACATCGGCAGCAAGGCGCCAAAGAAGGCGGTCTCCTCCAGAACGCCGTCCGGGGTCTTGCCGTCTGCTTCACGGCGGATCTTGCCCCCTTCCGGATCCTTGCTGTCCGGGCCGAAGCCGGCCAGTGCCAGCGCCTTGCTGTTGAGGGTGGCAAGGTGGCCTGACTGATGGATGATGATCACCGGCAGATCCCGGGAGACCACATCCAGCTCCTGACGAGTGGGGTGGCGTTTTTCCTTGAGCTGAGAGTCGTCATAACCGAAACCCAGGATGATCCCGTGCGCCTTGTTTTGCGGCTTGGCGACCCAGTCGCGCAGTGCCTGCTGCAGGTCCGCGATACCTGTCACGGTGCCATCAGGCGGGGCCAGCAGATTGGCCGAAAGCGCCTGGATCCCGGTGTTGAAGACGTGGCCATGGGCATCGATAAAGCCCGGGATCAGGGTCTTGCCCTGCAGGTTGACCACCCGGGTTCCTTCATCACGCAGCTTGAGGATGTCGGCCTCGCTTCCCAGGGCCAGAATGCGGCCATTTTTGACGGCCAGCGCCTGGACAGTGGGCACCGCGTCGTTGACGGTGACGATGTCCCCTCCGAGGTAGATAGTCTGGGCATTGGGTTTGGCGGGGCTGACGGCATGAACCGAGCTGGCGGCCAGCAGGGCGATGGTGAGGGGGGCGAGTTTCATCTGGCATTCTCCGTGCTCGTTATTGGTGATTGTCCATCTAGGGATAGCTCCGGGAAGGTGACCGCCTCATGTCACATACGACAATGTTCGCCATCCTGCCGAGGCCTATGTGCTTCACAGCAAGTAGATGAATATACAAGATATTGCCTTGCTCAATAGTGATGCAGCGACCAGATTAGCGTCCTGACGGGCAGGATTCCAATAGCACCACGCAGTCTCCCCCCCTTGCATGGGAGCGCTGGGATAGCCCGGCACTGGTTATCGCAGATCCAGTCGGTATAAGGCCGAGCGTCAGGCCCCTCTGCCGCCAGCAACGCTATACCGTAGGTGTTGTCTATGATGCATCGCCACTTCCCTGTGCCAGATAAAAAATCCCCCGCTCTTTATAAAAAAGGCGGGGGATGTTCATTTCTTCACGGGTGCTTAACCGAGCAGGAAGGCTCTTAGGCGAGCAAACTCCGCCGGCAGGTTGTGGGACAAGAGCGGCAGCACGGCGTGCTTGGCGAGCGGGCCGGGCAGCGGCACGTCCAACCCCAGGATCTCGTCTACCGACTCCTTGAACTTGGCCGGATGGGCGGTGCAGAGGAACACCCCCACTTCATCCTCAGCCAGCTGTTCGCCCAGCAGATCCCAGGCAATGGCGCCATGAGGTTCGCACAGGTAATCCAGCTCATGCAGGCGCTTGAGTGCATCGCGAGTTTGGGCATCACTGCGCATGCCAGAACCCAGGGTTTCCAGCGCCCAGCCGTTGCGACGGCACAGCTCTTCTACCCTAGGCCAGTTGTTGGGGCGGCTCACATCCATGGCGTTCGACAGGGTTGCCACTGTCTGGTGCGGATCCCACTGGCCGGTTTTCAGGTAGCGCGGCACGGTATCGTTGGCGTTGGTGGCGGCGATAAAGCGCTTCACCGGCAGCCCCAGCGCCTTGGCGATAAGGCCTGCGGTGAGGTTGCCAAAGTTGCCGGACGGCACGCTGATGACCGCCTTGGCACGATCGGCTTTTGGCAACTGGGCCACCGCCTCGAAGTAGTAGCAAACCTGGGCCAGCAAACGGCTGATGTTGATGGAGTTGGCGGAGTTCAGACCAATGGCCTTCTTCAGCTCCTCGTCATCGAAGGATTGCTTCACCAGCGCCTGGCAGGCATCGAAGTCGCCGTCGATGGCGATGGTGCGGATGTTGCCCCCTAAGGTGCAGAACAGCGCCTCCTGCAGCGGGCTTATCTTGCCCTTAGGGTAGAGGATCACCACCTCGATCCCCTCCAGCCCGAAGAAGGCGTGGGCCACGGCGGCGCCGGTGTCGCCGGAGGTGGCGGTGAGGATAGTGATCTTGTCGTTGGTACGGAACGCAGCCAAACACTGGGCCATAAAGCGGCCGCCGAAATCCTTGAACGCCAGGGTCGGGCCGTGGAACAGCTCAAGGGCATAGGTGCCATCCTTGAGCTTCACCAGCGGCGCCGGGAAGGTGAAGGCAGCCTTGACCAGTTCGTGTACCTGAGGCGCGGGCACTTCGTCCCCCAGCAGGTGGCTGAGGATGCGGGCGGAACGCTCCACCAGCGGCAGATCGAGCAGAGCATCGACGTCGGCCAACGGCTCGAGCCGCTCGGGGAAGAACAGACCCTGTTCGCGGCCCAGACCCTGACGCACCGCCTGGGCGAAGCTCACCTGTTCACTCTTGTCCTTGATATTGTAAAGATTCATAGCTCGCTTCCTGTTACCCGTGCCCCGGCCATGTCGAGTTTGCAAACCCGGGCAAATCCATCTTCGTTCTGCACGAAATGTGCATCCATCCAATCTTTCATCCGCTCGGCCTGGGCCAGATCCTTCATCACGACGAACACGCTGGGGCCGGAGCCCGAGATGCCGGTGGCCAGTGCCCCGTTCTGGGCGGCCTGGGCCCGCACCTCGGCAAAACCTTCAATCAGCGCCGAGCGGTAGGGCTCGGCAATCACGTCCTTCAATACACTGGCCGCCAGCCCCTCCTGCCCGGTGTAGCTGGCGTGGACAAAGGCAGCCAGCCGACGACCGTAGGTGAGGCAATCCTGACGGCGATACTGGGCCGGCAGAATGGCGCGGGCGGCGGCGGTCGAAACCACGGTACCCGGGTAGCAGACCACCCAGTACCACTGCTCAAACACCGGAATGCCCTGGCTGATGACGCCGTGCTCTTCCAGCACCAGCTGCATGCCGCCCAGATAGCAGGGGGCGACGTTGTCGTAGTGGACGGAGCCGGAGATCTTGCCTTCCATCTCCCCCATCAGCAGCAGCAGGTCGTGTTCATTGAGGGGGGCGCCGTGAAAGGCGTTGAGGCCTTCGAGTGCCGCCACCACGCTGCAGGCGCTGGAACCCAGGCCCGAGCCCACCGGCAGGTTCTTCTCCAGCACCATTTCGAGCGGCTTGAGACCAAGGCCGCGCTTCTCCAGCGCCTCGCCATAGGCGAGCCAGCAGTCATGGAGGATGTTCTTTTTCGGGTCAGCCGGCAACTTGTGGGCGTAGCGGCCCACGGAGGAGAGGGCAAACGGCACATCGGCAGCCTTGACCTGAACGCGATCCCCGAGCAAAGAGCCATCTACGGGGGCGAGCGCCGCCCCCAGTACATCGAATCCCACGCTCAGGTTGGCACTGGAGGCGGGGGCATAGGCCACCACGCTGCTGCTCTGGTACATGTCTGAACTCATGCTTACAACTCCTGCTTCCAGTTCTGGGTACGCAGCACGTCGGCAAAGACGCCCGCGGCGGTCACTTCGGTGCCGGCGCCATAGCCGCGCAGCACCAGCGGGATCGGCTGGTAGTAGGTAGAGAAGAAGGCGAGCGCGTTCTCCCCGTCTTTGACCTTGAACAGCGGCTCGTCGGCACCGACCGCCTTGATGGCGACCTTGCACTTGCCACCCTCGATGGAACCCACGTAGCGCAGCACCTTGCCCTGAGCTTGAGCGGCCGCGAACTGATCGCGGAACCAGCCGTCAGCCTCCGGCAGGCGGGCCATAAAGGCTTCCACGTCGCCACTCACGTCAAAGCCCGGCGGCAGCGCCTGCTCCACTTCCACGTCGGAGAGCTCCAGCGCCATGCCGGCCTCGCGAGCCAGAATGAGCAGCTTGCGGGCCACGTCCATGCCGTTGAGATCGTCGCGCGGATCCGGCTCGGTAAAGCCGTTGCCACGGGCAATCTTGGTGGCGTCGGAGAAAGCCATACCCTCATCCAGCTTGCCGAAGATAAAGGAGAGCGAACCGGACAGCACGCCGTCGAAGGCACGCAGCTTGTCGCCAGCCTTGATCAGGTTCTGCAGGTTCTCGATGACCGGCAGGCCGGCGCCCACGTTGGTCTCGTACAGGAACTTGCGACGGGTCTGACGGGCGGTGCGACGCAGCGCCTTGTAGTAATCGAGCGACCCGGTATTGGCCTTCTTGTTCGGGGTAACCACGTGGAAACCGGCGGCGAGGAAGTCGGCGTACTGGACGGCAATGGCCTCGCTGGAGGTGCAGTCGACGATCACCGGGTTGATGAGGTGGCTCTCTTCCACCAGCTTTTGCACCGCTTCCAGGCTGAAGCTGTCACGGGCTTCCACCAGCTGTTCACGCCAGTTGGCGAGGTTCAGCCCATCCTTGTTGACCGCCATCTGGCGGCTGTTGGCGATGCCCACCACCCGCAGACCGGTGCCCTGCTCGGCCAATACCGGCTGCTGGCGGGCAATCTGATCCACCAGCGCCGCGCCGACACCGCCGACGCCGACCACGAAGAGATCGATGAACTGCTGGCTGCCGAAGAAGTTCTGGTGGCATGCCTTGATGGCTTCGGCCACCTTGCGATCCCGCACCACTGCAGAGATGGAGCGCTCGCTCGAACCCTGGGCGATGGCGACGATATTGATGGAGGCCTGAGCCAGCGAGGTGAAGAAGCGGGCCGCCATCCCCTTGGAGGTGCGCATGCCATCACCGATGAGGGAGATGATCGCCAGATCCTGCATGATCTCCAGCGGATCCAGCAGCTGGTTCTTGAACTCCAGCTCGAACTCGCGCTCCAGCACCTTGCGGGTCTTGTCGCAGTCATAGCTGTGGATACAGAAGCTGACGCTGTACTCGGAGGAGGATTGGGTGATGAGGACGATGCTGACCCCGGCGCGGGAGACGGCGGAGAAGATGCGGCCAGCCATGCCCACCATGCCCTTCATGCCGGGGCCGGAGACGTTGAACATGCACATGCCGGAAAGATCCGAGATGGCCTTCACTTTCAGGTCATCATCCCCCTGCTCGACGCCGATGAGGGTGCCCGGCCCTTGCGGGTTGAAACTGTTCTTGATGAGGCAGGGAATGTGGAACTGGGCCACCGGCGCGATGGTTTTCGGGTGCAATACCTTGGCACCGAAGTAGGAGAGCTCCATCGCCTCCTTGTAGGAGAGGGTTTTCAGCAGATAGGCATCCGGCACCAGGCGCGGGTCGCAGTTGTAGCAGCCCTCAACGTCGGTCCAGATCTCGCAGCACTCGGCATCGACGCAGGCGGCCAGCACGGCGGCGGAGTAATCGGAGCCGTTACGGCCGAGCAGCACGGTCTCACCCTTGTCGCTGCCACCGGTAAAGCCCGGCATCAGGTAGAGACAGTCGGAGCGCAGGCCCTTGGCGGCGAAGCGCAGGCGGGAGGCTTCGATGTCGACGTGAGCCTCCAGGTAGCCGCCGTCGGTCACCAGCAGCTGCTCCGGTACTATGATGTCCAGCTCAAGGCCGCGCACCCGCAGCAGCTCGTGCATAAAGGCGATGGAGAGGTTCTCGCCCCGGCTCAGGATGCGGGCCTGCACATTGTCCGGGCAGAGCCCCAGCAGGCGGATGCCTTGCATCAGCCGCTCCACCTGATCCAGTTCGCTGGTCAAGCGAGCCTGCAGCGCCTTGTCATCCAGCGCCGGATAGGCTGCCTTCAAGCCGGCCAGCAGGCGGGAGAAGATGCCGTTGATCTCGAACAATGTGCTGCTGGCATCCATGCCGCGGCTGGTCTGCTCTACCAGTGCCACCAGGTGGTTGGTCACCTTGGCCGGTGCCGACAGCACCAGGGCAACCTGGGATTGGCCGTGGGTATTCACCGCGATATCGGCGACCCGTAAAAAACGCTCTGCATCGGCCAGTGACGACCCGCCAAACTTCAACACTCTCATCGCTTTCTCTCCCTGTGATCTTTGCAAATTTGCCCGAAAATGGTTCTGAAAATCATCCAACAAAAAGGCCCGTACTGGGTGGGTACGGGCCTTTTCTGATTTCTGTGCTTGTTCGTCAGCGCATCAACCGGCCCCAGTGCCACCTGTGGTGGTACCGGTAATAATGGTGGTGGTGATGACATTGGTGAATAACTGCATGACGAACACTCTTGAACGAAGCTGGCTTTTAGCAATACCGCGCCGGGCGCAGCGCTGTCAACCTAAACCTCTTTGCCAAGTTTGCGGGCAAGGTCTTTGCAGAGCAGGTGGAGCATATTCAAATCCCGCTGCGGCAGCATGGGCACTCGGTCCATCACCCACTGATGCAGTTTTTCATCCTGAGAAACCCCGAGATCACCGAGAATTTCTGCTGTTTTGCTTTTAAGCACCCGAACCTGTCCGGCGTTATCAACATTTTCTGCTAGCACCTCGGGCTCATCGAGCAACTGGCTCAGCTCGTAGGCGTACAGCATGATCGCCTGCCCCAGGTTCAGGGACGGGTAGCTCACCTTGAGCGGCAGATAGCTGATGAGGTCGACCTGGGCCAGCTGCTCGTTGGAGAGCCCTGACTCCTCGCAGCCAAACACGATGGCGACCTTGTCCAGCGACGGCTTGGCCTTGATCTGGTCACGGATCTCGGCCGGCGTGAGGTAGTGCTGATAACGACCGCGCTGGCGGGCGGTGGTGGCCACCACCAGATCCATGTCGGCCAGCGCCTCTTCCAGGGTGTCGAACGCCTCGGCCTGGGTCAGGACCTCCTGTGCACCATGGGCCACCCAGCTCGCCTCCTCCTCTTCGTGCACCCGGCTTGCCACCAGTCGCATGGCATCAAAGCCCATGGTTTTCATGGCGCGGGCGGCAGCGCCAACGTTGGCCGGGCGGGCGGGGGCCACCAGCACAAAATAGAGTTTCATCGGGTTTTCTCCTGGGCAGGGCCGAACGCGCAAACAACAGCGGATCATCGGCAAAACAGGGGCGCAATCTACCGTTTTCACCCGAAAATTGCCACTTGAACAGACGTTTGAATGTTGCCATAGTGGCCGGGAATGTGAACAAATTGCAGCCAATCCCAGGCGCCATCGGCCCGACAGATCACAAGGAAGAGAGAGATGCAGCAGCCATTGGAACAGGCCGTCGCCGAGACGATTCTGCAACGCTTCGAGTCGTTTTACAGCCGGTTTCTCGAAATCACCCAGGGCAGCAAGAGCCGCTTCGAGAACAGCGACTGGCTGGGGGTGCAGCTCGCCGGGCGCGAGCGTATTCGCCTCTACGATCATCACGTCGGCGCCACCACGGCGCTGATCAAGCAGATGATGGGGGCAACCCTGCCGAGCCAGGCCCTGCTCAAGCAGGTGAAGGGGGCATTCAGCGATCTGCTGCCCAAGTGCGAGAACTTCGAGGTGGCGGAGTCCTTCTTCAACTCCGTCTATCGCCGTATCTTCCGCCATCGCAACATTCGCGACGAGAACCTCTATATCCACCCGTTTCGCAGCCGGGGGGAGCACCCCGACCTGAGCGCCCTGCTGCGCATCTATCGCACCGATCTTGCCCACCTGCCGCAGACCCTGAGCCAACTGCTGGGGGATTACAGCTTCACCCTGCCCTATGAGGACAAACAGCGGGATATTGTCGACATCCAGCGCCATCTTGCCGAGAACGGGCCGGCCATCCTGCACGATGAGCCGTTCGCCATCGAGCTGCTCAAGGAGGTGTTCTACCGCAACAAGGGGGCCTATCTGGTGGGGCTGATCCGGGTCAAGGGGCAGGTCTTCCCCTTCATCCTGCCGCTGCTCAGTACCGGTCAGAGCATCTATGTGGACACCGTCATCTTCGAGCCTGAGCTTGCCTCCATCGTGTTCGGCTTCGCCCGCGCCTACTTCATGGTCTATGCCCCCATGCCAGCGCTGTTTGTGCTGTTTCTGCGCCAGATCATGCCCCACAAGCCGGACTATGAGATCTACAACGCCATCGGTTGCCAGAAGCACGGCAAGACCGAGCTCTATCGCCACTATCAGCAGCACCTGGCCCAGAGCCGGGAGCAGTTCGTCATCGCGCCGGGCATCAAGGGGATGGTGATGAGCGTGTTTACCCTCCCCTCCTATGACGTGGTGTTCAAGGTGATCAAAGACGAGTTCACGCCCCCCAAGGACGTGAGCCACGAACAGGTGAAGGCGAAATACCGGCTGGTAAAACAGCACGACCGGGTGGGCCGAATGGCCGATACCCAGGAGTTCACCAACTTCGAGTTTCCCCTCGATCGTATCTCGCCGGAGCTGCTGGCCGAGCTCAAGACGGTGGCCCCGTCTGCGCTGACCCTCACCGACGACAAGCTGGTGATCAAGCACCTCTACACCGAACGCAAGATGATCCCGCTCAACCTCTATCTGGACAAGGCGGACGAGCAGCAGACCCGGCTCGCGCTGGAGGAGTATGGCAACGCCATCAAGCAGCTGGCGGCGGCCAACATCTTTCCGGGCGACATGCTGTTCAAGAACTTCGGGGTCACCCGTCACGGCCGGGTGGTGTTCTACGACTACGACGAGATCTGCTACATGACGGAGTGCAACTTCCGCCAGATCCCGCCGCCGCGCTATCCCGAGGATGAGTGGAGTGCCGAACCCTGGTACTCGGTGGCCCCCAACGACATCTTCCCCGAAGAGTTCGCCACCTTCTTGCTGCAAAAGCCGCAGGTGCGCGACATCATGATGCAGCTGCACAAGGAGCTGTTTGATGCCAACTACTGGAAGATGCTGCAGAGCAACATCAAGGAGGGGGTATTCGAGGATGTCTATCCCTATCGGCGCAAGAAGCGCTTCAAGTTTCAGCGGGGGGGCTAGCCTATCCGGGAGCCCAGTTGCAAAAGGGAGTGCAAATAGCAAAAGGGACGCCGTGGCGTCCCTTTTGCGTTGGGCCGTCAGCTCACGCTACGACAGCCCCTGACAAAACCGTCAGTTACTTGGCGGCAGGCATGGCGTCGAAGGTGAGCAGCGCCGCCTTGTTGGTGTCGCTCAATACCAGCTGCTGACCGCTGATCTGGAAGCTAGCCACTTTCTCCAGCTTCTGCAGATAGAGCATCTCCTTGCCGGCCAGATCGCCCATGCACATCATGCGGGTCGAACCCATGGGGCCCAGCGCCAGCACACCGTCACCCTGCTGGGTGATGGCGCCGAAATAGCGGTTGCAGCCGCCCTTGCCCGCTACCTTGTCACCGGCGACTTGCAGGGTGAAGGTGTCGCCGCTCGCCCCTTGCAGTTGCCAGGTGGAAGCTTGCAGTTGAGTCAGCTTGGAACCAGTTGCCATGGCGCAGCCTCCCAGGGCCAGTACGGCCAGCAGAGTCAGTTTTTTGTTCATGGGTTCACCTCTTGATATCAGCAAAATAGGGGAAGAAACATGGTGATGGGGGCCTGTGTATCATGAGAGCGGAGCAAATCAAAACTGTTTTATTGTGATCGGGGTTCCCTTTACTACCAGCTGGCATGTGCCATGCTTGTATTCCTGTTCCGGACCCAGGGAGGGGAAAAGAATGGTCAAATCATCCGTCATCGCACTCGTCTCATGCCTCAGCCTTACCGCTCAGGCCGCCGACTGGGATTTCCTCAAGAACGACGCCAACAGCCAGCTCTACGTCAAGAGTTACTCCGGCGTGCTGCTCGGCAATCAGACTCATCACAACGACAGTTTCGATCTCTGGCTCATCAATACCGGCTATCAGTATCCGCTGCACGATGGCGTCAGCCTCTACATGGAAGCAGGCCCGGCCATCGGCCCCAGCAGCGAGCAATCCGGCTACAACCTGAGCTCGGGGGTGCGCTATCAGCTCTCCCCCATGCTCAACATCGGCAGCCAGCTCAAACAGCTGGAAGTGAACAAGCCCAACACCCTGCTGGAGCTCAACACCAGCCTGCTGCTGACCCCGCAACTGGCCATCACTGCCAACTACGGTGTCAGCGCCTTTAGCACCGAACAATCCCTCAGCGTCGGGGTCGGCTTCAACTTCTAGCGGGATCAGATCAGCCGGGTGGCGCTCACCAGCACGCCGTTGAGATCGGCGTAGACGTAGTCACCCGGATGTATGGTCACCCCGGCAAACGACACCACGGCATCCAGTTCCCCTTGTCCCCGCTTCTCGGTTTTGACCGGACAGGGCGCCAATGCCTTGACCCCCAGCGCCAGTGTCGCCAGCGTGCCCACGTCGCGCACGGCGCCATAGATCACGATGCCTTCCCAGCCCTGCTCCGCCGCCTTGATCGCCAGCTGATCACCGAGCAGGGCGCGGCGCAGGGAGCCACCGCCATCGATCACCATCACCCGCCCCTGCCCGGGCCGGTTGACCAGCTCCCGCACCAGGCTGTTGTCCTCATAACAGGAGAGAGTGACCGCCTGGCCGTGAAACAGCGCCTTGCCACCAAAATTTTGAAACAGCGGCTCAGCCACCTGCAGAGCATCGCCGTACTCGTCACAGAGATCAGGCAGTAGATCCAGCATCATAAGTTTCCTTCCATGGACATGAATTAGCTCATTCTTTCATCAAACAGAGTCCCTGACAATCCAGTGGGATTCAATTCTGCCCAGATGGTGTGGCTCCCCCGCCAGCAACACCGGCAACAGCCAGAGCTCCCCCTGCTCCACCCAGTAGATGGCATTCTGGCCAAAGCGGGCCGCCAGTTGGATAGCCTCGCTGCGCGTGGAGGCCAGCAGCAGCGACGACTCCTGCCAGCTTTCATCCAGCGAACTGCCCCGGCAAGGCCCCATCACCTGCCAGCGAGGAACCGCCGCAATGGCCCGCCACAGGGCCCGCTGATGGCGGGTATTGCGACGCATTCCCAGCTGGCGACTGGCAGGATTCCAGGCCGTCACAATGGCGTAGGCAGGCCATTTCGGCGCCGAAAAAGGTGCAATAAAGCAGATTTTTCTGTAGTTTTCCCACAAATTCATGTCAACCACATGTTACATTCCATTACATTTTATAGGGGCGAAAATGGGGGCAACCCCAAGTATCATGCTGTGAACTCAGGGTTTGACCTATATCAAACCAGAGTTAAAAAGTTGCTATCTGACGGCAAAGAGTGTTGTTATGCGCCTGTTAACTGATAAAATGCAGCCACTTTTGTAATGGACTACCTTTCCAGGCTTCTCTCGATCAGACTTATTGAGAGCCTATGTGTGGCACAGGGATGTTTGCCAACGCTGATGCCAAATTCGCGATAATCCGACCTGACATTCATACCCAGGATGACGTAATAAATTTTCAGGACCGGTCGGGTAACGCCAAAGAGTGTTAAAATTTAGATAACTAACTGATAAGAATCTGGGAATACTCATGCAAACACCACACATTCTGATCGTCGAAGACGAACTGGTCACTCGCAATACCCTGAAAAGCATCTTCGAGGCAGAGGGCTATATCGTGCTCGAAGCCAACAATGGCGACGAGATGCATCAGGCTCTGACTTCCCACACCATCAATCTGGTGATCATGGACATCAACCTGCCGGGCAAGAATGGCCTGCTGCTGGCACGCGAGCTGCGTGAGGACGACAACATCGCCCTGATGTTCCTGACGGGTCGTGACAACGAAGTGGACAAGATCCTGGGTCTGGAGATCGGTGCCGACGATTACATCACCAAGCCGTTCAACCCCCGTGAGCTGACCATCCGTGCCCGCAACCTGCTGAGCCGCACCATGAACGTGGCCGCCGGTGGTGAAGAGAAGAAGCTGGTGGAGCGTTACCTGTTCAACGGCTGGGCACTGGACATCAACAGCCGCGCCCTGGTCAGCCCGGCTGGCGACATGTTCAAGCTGCCGCGCTCCGAATTCCGCGCCATGCTGCACTTCTGCGAAAACCCGGGCCAGATCCAGACCCGCGCCGAGCTGCTCAAGAAGATGACCGGCCGTGAGCTCAAGCCCCACGACCGCACCGTGGATGTCACCATCCGCCGCATCCGCAAGCACTTCGAGAGCGTCAACGACACTCCGGAGATCATCGCCACCATCCACGGCGAAGGCTATCGCTTCTGCGGCGAGCTGGAGCAGGAGTAATCCTCCCTCCCCCGAGTTGAAAAGGCGCCGATGGCGCCTTTTCCATTTCTGCGCCATTCAACTTGGTCAAGCTGGCACTCTCGCCGACATCAAAAAACAGACAACAAAAAGCCCACTCGCAGGAGTGGGCTTTTTGCATGAAGGCTGGAGCGGGCAGCGGGAATCGAACCCGCATCATCAGCTTGGAAGGCTGAGGTAATAGCCATTATACGATGCCCGCCTGGCATCAAAACTTGCTTGGTGTGATGGGGAAACCCCACGACAGACAGCCGTTTCGGCTGAGGTGACAACGGCATTGACCGTTATCTGGAATTTGGAGCGGGTGATGGGAATCGAACCCACGTATGCAGCTTGGGAAGCTACCGTTCTACCATTGAACTACACCCGCGTCAGGGCCTCTACTATATGCATTTTGCCGCCGAGCGCAATCACCTCGATACGGTTTTTTACCGTAAATCAATCTGTTCGACCAACTAATGAGCAGCACGCCGCTTTTTCAATCAACCGTTTTCACAAGCCGGAATTTACAAGGTTGCCAAGCCTGGGGGGCGAGGATAGTCTTGCGCCACTCGACGCGAGGATGGTGGTAATGGATAAAAAAACGCAAAAACGACTCTATGGCTGGTTGCGCAATCAATCGAGCCACGGCCGGCGCTGGATCGGCCTCTCCATCGGCTTTGGCCTGGGTCAGGGCATCCTGATGGTGGCACAGGCCTGGCTGCTGGCCACCCTGCTGCACGGTTTCATCATCGAGGGCACCACGCCGGCGCAATCCATTCCCCTCTTCATCACCCTGCTGCTGGTCACCCTCGGCAAGGCGGTGCTGGCCTATGGCCGTGAAGTGGCCAGCTTCAAGGCTGGCAGCGCGGTGCGCCAGGCCATCCGCGAGCTGGTGCTCACCCGCCTCGGCCGGTTGGGACCGGCTTACATCCAGCGTCGACCGGCCGGCAGCTGGGCCAGCCTGCTGCTGGAGCAGATTGAAAACATGCAGGATTTCTTCTCCCGCTATCTGCCGCAGATGGCGATTGCTGTGTTCATTCCGGTGGTGATCCTGGTGGCCGTGTTCCCGGTCAACTGGGCCGCTGGCCTGATCCTGCTGGGCACGGCGCCCCTCATTCCCCTCTTCATGATCCTGGTAGGAGTCGGCGCCGCCGATGCCAACCGCCGCAACTTCCAGGCGCTGGCCCGTCTCTCCGGCCACTTCCTCGATCGCCTGAAGGGGCTGCGTACTTTGCAGCTGTTCATGCGCACCCAGGCGGAAGGGGATGCCATTCGCGATGCGTCGGAAGATTTTCGCGAACGCACCATGGAGGTGCTGCGCCTTGCCTTCCTCAGCACCGCCGTGCTGGAGTTCTTCGCCGCCCTCTCGGTGGCGCTGGTGGCCGTCTACTTCGGTTTCTCCTATATCGATCACCTGAACTTTGGCCACTATGGCAGCAAGGTCACCCTCTTTACCGGCCTGTTCGTGCTGTTTCTGGCCCCCGAGTTCTACGCCCCGCTGCGTGAACTCGGCGCCCACTACCACGCCAAGGCGCAGGCCATCGGCGCCGCCGAACAGCTGCTGGAGTTCCTCGAAGCCGAGGTGACGGAACCCGCCTCAGGCCATGCGCCGTTTCATGCCGACGCCCCCATCAGGGTAGAAGCCAAAGGCCTTGAAGTGCTGAGCGCCGAGGGCAAGGTGCTGGTCGGTCCCATCGACTTCACCCTGGCGTCCGGCTCGCGCACCGCCCTCATCGGCATCAGCGGCGCCGGCAAGAGTTCGCTGGTCAACGCCCTGCTCGGCTTTGCCCCCTATCGCGGCGAGCTCAAGGTCAACGGCCAGGAGCTGGCCAGCCTCGACATGAGCCAGTGGCGCCGCCAGCTGGGCTGGCTCTCCCAGAACCCGCAGCTGTTCCATGCCTCGCTGCGCGACAACCTGTTGCTTGCCAACCCATCCGCCAGTGACAGCGAACTGGAGGAGGCCCTGAAACGGGCTCAGGCGTGGGAGTTTGCCATGGAGAAGGGGCTCGATTATGCGGTGGGGGATCAGGCCGGCGGCCTCTCGGTCGGCCAGGCCCAGCGCCTAGCCCTGGCTCGTACCCTGCTCAAGTCCACCCAGCTGATGGTGCTGGACGAGCCGACCGCCAGCCTGGATCGCCACTCCGAGCGAGCCATCATGACCACGCTCGAACAAGCCGCAGCAGGCCAGACCCTGCTGATGATCACCCACCGCATCGACCAGCTCACCAAGATGGACCAGATCCTGGTGCTAGAGCGTGGCAAGCTGGTGGAGCAGGGCAGCTTCCAGCAACTGAGTACCGCGCAGGGGCCGTTCGCCCGCCTGCTCTCCCAACGTAACGAGGGTTCTCTCGATGACTGATCTCTTGCCGTTTCTGCGCCTCTATCGCCAGCACTGGCTGAGCCTCTCCCTCGGCCTGCTGCTGGCCCTGGTGACCCTGGTCGCCGGGATGGGACTGCTGTCGCTCTCCGGCTGGTTCCTCTCCGCCGCCGCCGTGGCGGGGATGGCGGTCGCCAGTCGCGACACCTTCAACTACATGACGCCGGCTGGCGGGGTACGCTTCTTCTCCATCATCCGCACTGCCGGCCGCTGGGGTGAGCGGGTGGTGAGCCACGACGCCACCTTCCGGGTGCTGACCCGGTTGCGGGTCTGGTTCTGGCAAAAGCTCTCGCCACTCTCCACCGGCGCCCTCGCAGGCTTTCGCCAGGCGGATCTGCTCAACCGGCTGGTGGCCGACATCGACGCCATGGACCACGTCTACCTGCGGCTGGTCACTCCCATCGGTGCGGCCTTGCTCAGCACCGCCGGTCTGGTGTTCTTCCTCTCGCTGTTCGATGCCGACCTGGCCCTGATACTGGGCGCCATCCTGCTGTTCGGCATGCTGGCCCTGCCGCTGGTGTTCTACTTCCTTGGCCGCCAGCCCGGTCGCCAGCTGATCGCCGAGAAGTCCAACCTGCGTACCCGTCTGGTGGACTATCTGGACGGCCAGGCCGAGCTGCAGATGTTTGCCGCCGCCCCCCGGGCGCGCGACGAACTGCAGCAGGCCGAACAGGCGCTGATCCAGGCCCAGGCCCGCATGGCCCGGGTGAGCGGGCTGGCCAACTGCTCGGTGCAACTGCTGAGCGGCTGGACCCTCACCCTGATGCTGTGGCTGGCCGGTCACGGGGTGGCAGGCGCCGCGCCGGACCCCATCACGGCACTGATGGTGTTCGCCACCCTGGCCAGCTTCGAGGCGCTGATGCCGCTGGCCGGTGCCTTCCAGCACCTCTCCACCAGCCTCACCTCGGCCCGCCGCCTCAACGAGATCCTGCAGGAGGCCAAGGCCCCCGAGTGGGGCCACGAAGAGCGCCACGCACCACAGGGAACGCTGCAGATAAGCGACCTCTACTTCAGCTACCCAGGCAACCCGCAGCCGGTGCTGCGCGGCTGCACCCTGCAGTTGCAGGCCGGCGAAAAACTGGCGCTGCTGGGCCAGACCGGCTGCGGCAAATCGACCCTGATGGGATTGCTGACCCGCGAATGGAACCCGCAGGCCGGCAAGATCCTGCTCGATGGCAAGCCGCTCACCGACTACAGCGAAGGGGCGCTGCGCGCCTCCCTCTCGGTGGTGAGCCAGCGGGTGCACCTGTTTGCCGATACCCTGCGCGGCAACCTCAAGCTGGCCGCCCCCCATGCCAGTGACGAGCAGCTGGTGCAGGTGCTGACCCAGGTCGGCCTCGCCAACCTGCTGGAAGATGACAACGGCCACAGCGACAGCGGGCTCGATGCCTGGCTGGGGGATGGCGGGCGGCCGCTCTCCGGTGGCGAGCGCCGCCGCATCGGCATCGCCCGCGCCCTGCTGCACGATGCGCCGCTCTGGCTGCTGGATGAGCCGACCGAGGGGCTCGACAGCCAGACCGAGCGGGAGATCATGGATCTGCTGTTCAAGCTGGGATCGGATCGCACCCTGCTGCTCATCTCCCACCGTTTGCTGGGGCTGGAGCAGATGGACCGGATCGCCCTGATGGAAGAGGGGCAGATCCGCCTCTGCGCCCCCCATCAGACGCTGCTGGCGGACGACTACTATCGCAGCCTGCATCAGCGGCTGGCGCCGGCCTGATGAGCAACGAGAGAGGGGCGCCCGGTGCGCCCCTCTCTCATGACACCAGGCCAGTCATCTTTGCCGGCAGCGTGAAGCTGCACGGGCAACACACGGCCGGATCCTGGTCACACCCCGCCCATACGGCTAAAAATGGGGCTGGTCGACACCGTCGACTGGCCCCTATAATGGCCCCTTCGTTATTCCACAAGATGCCGACATGGAGCGCCTGCGCCTTGCTACTGTCCTCATCACCGACACAAGATACGAGACGATGAAACGCCTGATCCTGATGATGCCCCTGATTGCCTCCGGCTGCGCCGACTTTGCCTTCAACAGCAATCTGGACAAAGAGAACTTCGACGAGTACTTCAAGCCGGGCAGCGTTCAGATCTATGAACAGGGCCAGCTGGCCGATCTCAACTACCTCTACCTCGGCACCGTCGAAGGGGAGTCCTGCCAGAGCGATGCCAAGCAGCCGATCCCCAACGCCGGCGAGGCCCGTACCCTGGCCCGCCGCCGCGTGGCCGACATGGGCGGCAACGGCGTCACCTTCGACAAGTGCGCCGAATTCAGCGACACCCCGGGCTGCCTGAAGCAGGTGATCTGCTACGGCCAGGCGCTGAAAGTCGCCACCGAGAAATAAGCGTCAACTGCAAGGAGCCTGCATGGCACTGGCCATCGTTCGCCTCGGCACGCCCCGCCTGCCCGACGAGGGACTGCGGATCGGCACCGTGCGTCGCCCGCCCCGCGGCGTGCCGAAAACCGAGTTTGCCAGCCAAGATTGGTACGACGTCTGGTTCCCCAATCTCGCCCCCAGCAACGACACCATGAAGCTGGGCCAGGCTGCCGAGACGCCCGCCCAGTGGAGCGCCTTCTGCAAACAGTACAAGGCCGAGCTGGCAACCCCGGCAGCCAGGCACGATCTGGCGCTGCTGGCCGCCCTCTCCCACACAACCAACCTGTCGGTGGGCTGTTACTGCGAGCAGGAGTCCCGCTGTCATCGCGCCATCTTGCGCGAGCAACTGACCGCCGCCGGCGCCGCCATGCGCACCGAGTAGCTACGCTCACGCCGAAAAGAAAAGGGCATCTCTCGATGCCCTTTTGCTTTGCTGCGGCACTTGCCGGCCTCTAGCGGACAAGCTGACGCAGCCGCGTCTCCTGCTCGGCCGTGATGCCAGCGGCCACCACAGCGTCCGGCGCGCCGGCCAGCCACTCGGCCACATCAGCCACTGTCTCCTCCAGCGGCCGAAAATTGAGGCCCTGCACAATGGCCGCCTCGGCGCTGATACGACCATAACCGGCATATTCGGGCTGCTCATTGGGCAACAGGGTCGGATAGCTCTGCCAGGGCTCCACCCCGGCGGCCAGCAGCGCGGGCCAGGGCGCCCACTCCGGCACGAGCGGGGTCGCAGGAGCCAGCCTGGCGGCCAGACGATCCACCCAGTCGTTCAGTGCGATACCGGGCTTGACCAGATTGAAGGTGCCGCTCAATTGCTGCTCGGCGGCCCGCAGCACGAACTCGGCGCAGTCGCGCACGTCCAGATATTGCAGCCGGTCTTCCCCCTGCCCCGGCAGCAGCCAGGGGCCGCCCTGCTGCACCCGCTTCACCCACCAGGCCAGCCGACCGGTGGGATCATGGGGGCCGCACAAGACACCTGGGCGCAAGATGCAAAGCCGCTCGCCCCAACGGGCCCGATACGTGGCCTCGCACAGCACCTTGAGGGGGCCGTAATCCTCCGGCATCTCCCCCTCGGCAATCTCGTGCAGCGGCGCCGACTCGTCCTGCCCGGGCTGGGCGAAGTCCTGATAGACGCTGATGGTGGAGATGAAGATCAATCGCTCGCAGTGCCCGAGCAGGGCGGCCGAGAGGCTCGCCGCCTGTTCGGGACGATAGCAGCAAGTGTCGATGGCCAGATCCCAGCTTCCCTGATAGCGATGCAGCGGGGTCAGGTCCTGATCCCGGTCCCCCTGCAGCTGGCTGAGCTCGCGCCAGTCCGGGTGCTGGCGTCGGCCACGATTGAACAAGGTCACCTCGTGGCCCCAGTCCAGCGCCAGCGCAGTGAGATGGCGGCCCAAAAAACCGGTGCCGCCGATGATCAGCAGTTTCATCCCTGTCTCTCCTGTGCGGCGCGGCCCCTCTCCTGCGGTCACGCCGGTTGTAGCGAGCCGCCCTGCTGGCGGACGCGCCGTTCACTCATCCTGCGCCCACCCTACGCAACTTGGCGGCGCGATACAGCCCCGAAGCGGCCGGGATGGGAGCGGGATCACGGCAAGCAGACAGCCACCGGCCGGCGGGCAAGCCTGCGTTTTGAGGGCCGCTGTGCTACATTGCCGGGGTTTTCAGTCAGGATCCGCCATGAAGTTCGAAATCGACACCCTGGGTATCATCCGTTCTCCCTACAAGGAGAAGTTCGCCATCCCGCGCCAGCCTGGTCTGGTCAAATCGGCCCGCGCCCGCCTCGAGCTGCGGCCTCCCTACGATCAGCCGGACGTACTGCGCGGCATCGAGCAATTCTCCCACCTCTGGCTCAGCTTCGTGTTTCACCAGACCATGGCGCAGGGCTGGCACCCGACGGTGCGCCCGCCGCGCCTGGGCGGCAACGAGCGGGTCGGGGTGTTCGCCACCCGCTCCACCTTTCGCCCCAACCCGCTCGGCCTCTCGGTGGTCGAGCTGCACGGGGTCGGTCGTGAGCGCGGCAAACTCTGGCTCGAGCTGGGGGCGGTGGACCTGCTCGATGGCACTCCCATCGTCGACATCAAGCCCTATATCCCGTATGCCGATAGCCTGCCGGATGCTCGCGGCGGGTTCGCCCCCGATGCCCCCACCCCGCCGCTGGCGGTGAATTTCAGCCCCGAGGCGGAACAGCAGCTGCAACCCTGGCTCAAGGCCCACCCCGAGCTGCGTCTGCTGGTGAGCGAAGTGCTGGCCCAGGATCCGCGCCCCGCCTACAAGAAGGGCAAGCCGGACGACAAGGAGTACGGCGTCAGGCTGTTTGACTGCAACGTACGCTTTCGCATCAGCGAGCCCAGTTGCCTGGTGCTCGCCATCGAGCCGGCCCAGTGAGCCAGCCATAAAAAAACCACCCGTTCGGGTGGTTTTTTGTTGCTTGCCGCGGCTAGGCCCCCCTTACAAACGGGTGAGCAGCAGGCTGCCGATGGAGTAACCGGCCCCGAACGAGCAGAGCACGCCGCGGGCCCCGGCGGGAAGGTCGCCGTTGTGGAGGTGGAACGCAATGATGGAACCGGCCGAGCTGGTGTTGCCGTAGCTGTCGAGAATGACCGGCGCCTCCTGCTGGCTGGCATCGTGACCGAGCAGCTTGCGGGCAATGAACTGGTTCATGGTGAGGTTGGCCTGATGGAGCCAAAGCCGGCTCAGGGAGTTTGCTGCCCAGCCCTGCTCGTCGAGCTGGCCGGCAATCTGGTCACACACCAGCGGCAGCACCTCCTTGAACACCTTGCGCCCCTGCTGGCGAAACAGCTTGTCATCGCCGTAGCGGGTGCGCGGACTGAGCCGGTTCAGGAAGCCGAAGTTGTTGCGGATGTTGTTGGAGTACTGGGTCACCAGCTTGCTGGCCACCAGTTGCCAGGGGTTGGCCACCTTGCAATCGGCCTCCCGCTCCAGCAGCATGGCGGTACAGGCGTCGCCGAAGATGAAGTGACTGTCCCGATCGCGGAAGTTGAGGTGCCCAGAGCAGATCTCCGGGTTGACCACCAGCGCCAATCGGGCGCTGCCGGCCGCCAGCATGTCTGCCGCCGTCTTGATGCCGAAGGTGGCAGAGGAGCAGGCCACGTTCATGTCAAACGCCATGCCGCTCGCCCCCAGATAGTGCTGCAGCTCGATGGAGAGAGCCGGATAGGGGCGCGGCATGTTGGAGGCGGCGACGATGACCAGATCGATCTCGCCTGGCTCGCGACCGGCGGCGATCAGCGCCTGCTCGGCGGCGGCCACCGCCATCTCCACCATGATGGAGGGCTTGTCATCGGGTCGCTCGGGCAGCAGCGGCTGCATGATGTCGGGATCCAGCACCCCCTCCTTGCTCACCAGATAACGGCTCTTGATGCCGGAGGCCTTCTCGATGAACTCGCTGCTCGAATGCTGCTTGGCGGGGAGCTGGCCGGCGTCGATGGCGGAGGCGTTCTCCTCGTTGTAGAGATCCACATACTGGTTGAAGGCGGCCACCAGTTCTTCATTGCTGACGGCAAAGGGAGGGGTATAGAGGCCTGAGCCACTGATCACGATAGAGGTCATCTTTGCTCCTCGCCGGGTTCACTCCCGGCTTGTTGGTCTGTTCAGGTAGAGAGGGTCACAGCTGGTCGATGGCCGCAGCCAGACCCGCCAGGGTCAGCGGGTGCATGCGCCCGCCGATCAATTCGTTCATCAGCTTGATGGAGGGGTGCCAGAGCCACTCCCGGCGCGGGGTGGGGTTGATCCACACCAGCTTGGGAAAGTGCTGCTGCAGGCGGGCCAGCCACACCTGGCCGGCCTCCTCGTTCCAATACTCGACGCTGCCGCCGGGCCAGGTGATCTCGTAGGGGCCCATGGTGGCATCCCCCACCAGGATCACCTTGTAATCGCTGCCGTAGGTACGCAGCAGACGCAGGGTATCGAAGCGCGCCTCGTGCCGGCGGGCGTTGTCCTGCCAGACGAAGTCGTAGAGACAGTTGTGAAAATAGAAGTACTCCAGATGCTTGAACTCGTGGCGCAGGGCCGAGAAGAGGCGCTGCACTTCGGCCACGTGGGCATCCATGGAGCCCCCTACATCGAAGAAGACCAGCAGCTTGACCCCGTTGTGGCGCTCGGGTCTGAGCTTCACATCGAGCCAGCCCTGTCTGGCCGTGCTCTGGATGGTGTCGTCGAGATCCAGCTCGTCGGGGTTGCCCTTGCGCACCCAGCGCCTGAGCTTGCGCAGCGCCAGCTGGATGGCCCGCTGTCCCAGCGGGGAATCATCGCTGAAGTTGCGGTAATGCCTTGCCTCCCACACCTTGACCGCCTTGCCATGCTGGCCCTCTCCCCCCATGCGCACTCCTTCCGGGTGAAAACCGCCGTGGCCGAACGGGCTGCTGCCTCCCGTACCCACCCACTTGTTGCCGCCGGCGTGACGCTCCTTCTGCTCGCTTAACCGCTGGTTGAGGGTCGCCAGCAGCTGGTCGAGCCCGCCGAGGGATTTGAGCAACGCCTTCTCCTCGGCGCTCAATAGCCGCCCGAACTCCTGGCGCAGCCACTCCTCGGGCAGACTCTCCGGCAACAGGGGGATGACGGCCAACCCCTCGTAATACTCGGCGAAGGCGCGATCGAAGCGATCGTAGTGGGCCTCGTCTTTCACCAGCAGGCAGCGGGAGAGCTGGTAGAACTCGTCCATGTCGAGGCTGGCCAGCCGGGCTGCCAGCGCCGCGTGCAAGTCCAGCAGTTCGCGCAGACTGCAGGGGAGCTTGTGGCGGCGCAGGTGAGTAAAGAAGTCGATCAGCATGAGTCAGCTGCCGCGTCGGGCCAGAAAGGCGAGCTTCTCAAACAGATGCAGGTCCTGCTCGGTCTTGAGCAGGGCGCCGTAGAGGGCGGGCACCAGTTTGCCTGGCTCGCGGGCACGCATCGCCTCGGGGGCAATGTCATCGGCCAAGAGCAACCGGATCCAGTCCAGCAGCTCCGAGGTGGACGGCTTCTTGCGCAGCCCCTCTACCTCGCGCAGCTCGAAGAAGAGATCCATCGCCTCACCGAGCAGGCTCTCCTTGAGGTCGGGGTAGTGGAGCTTGACGATGGCCTGCATCTCGGCCTTGTCGGGGAAGCGGATGTAGTGGAAGAAGCAACGGCGCAGGAAGGCGTCCGGCAGCTCCTTCTCGTTGTTGGAGGTGATGATGACCACCGGCCTCTGCTGGGCCTTGACTCGCTCACCGGTCTCGTAGACGTCGAACTCCATCCGATCCAGCTCCTGCAGCAGATCGTTGGGGAACTCGATGTCCGCCTTGTCGATTTCATCGATGAGCAGCACCGGGCGCTGGTCGGCGGTGAAGGCCTGCCACAGCTTGCCACGACGGATGTAGTGGCTGATCTCCCCTACCCTGGGGTCGCCGAGCTGGGAGTCGCGCAGCCTGGCCACCGCATCATATTCGTAGAGCCCCTGCTGGGCCTTGGTAGTGGATTTGATGTGCCAGGCAATCAGCTCGGTGCCCAGATGGCGAGCCACCGCTTCGGCCAGCTCGGTCTTGCCTGTGCCGGGTTCCCCTTTGATAAGCAAAGGTTTTTCCAGCACGATGGCAGCATTGACCGCCATCTTGAGCGATTCAGAGGCGAGATAGCGATCGCTTCCTGCAAATCCCATAACGTCCATTCCTTTGACGATGAGAGACCTTTTTGAGATCGAGGCCTCAATAAGAAAGAATAAGCTCTATATCTTGTAATAACATATTGTTATAACAAATCGTCACTTCTCATTCAGAAACCACAGGGTAATCTTGTTTCATCGCCGTAACAAACAGGGATAGCACCATGAGCAAAATTTTTGAGGACAACAGCCAGACCATAGGTCACACCCCGCTGGTTCGTCTCAACCGTGTTACCAAGGGCCGCGTGCTGGCCAAGATTGAGAGCCGTAACCCGAGCTTCAGCGTCAAGTGCCGCATCGGCGCCAACCTGATCTGGGATGCCGAGAAACGCGGCGTCCTGACCAAGGGCAAGGAGATCATCGAACCCACCAGCGGTAACACGGGTATTGCTCTGGCCTTCGTGGCCGCCGCCCGTGGCTATCCCATCACATTGACCATGCCGGCCACCATGAGCCTGGAGCGCCGCAAGCTGCTCAAGGCACTCGGCGCCAATCTGGTGCTGACCGAAGGGCCGCTCGGCATGAAGGGCGCCATTGCCAAGGCCAACGAGATCCTCGAATCCGAGCCGGGCAAATACGTGCTGCTGCAACAGTTTGAAAACCCCGCCAACCCGGAAATCCACGAGAAGACCACCGGCCCCGAGATCTGGGATGCCACCGATGGTCAGGTGGATGTGTTCGTGGCTGGCGTCGGCACCGGCGGCACCATCACGGGTGTCTCCCGCTACCTGAAACAGACCAAGGGCAAGGCGGTGGTCTCCGTCGCCGTCGAGCCAAGCGAATCACCGGTGATCAGCCAGCGTCTGGCCGGCCTTGAAATCAAACCGGGACCCCACAAGATCCAGGGTATCGGTGCCGGTTTCATCCCGGGCAACCTGGACCTGACCTTGCTGGACCGCGTCGAGCAGGTGAACAGCGATGACGCCATCGAGATGGCTCGCCGCCTGATGGAAGAGGAAGGGATCCTGGCCGGGATCAGCTCAGGCGCCGCCGTGGTGGCCGCAGCCCGCCTCGCCGAGCTGCCGGAGTTTGCCGACAAGACCATCGTCGTCATTCTGCCGAGCGCCGCCGAGCGTTACCTCTCCAGCGCCCTGTTTGCCGGGGTGTTCAGCGAGCAGGAACTCCAGCAATAAGTGATCGGATTATTTCAAAACAACGGCGCTCCCAGGAGCGCCGTTTCTTTATGAGCTAGACTGAGCACTTGGCAGCGCCAGTCGACCCCTTATTTTTCGGGGTAAAATAACAAGCAACCCAGCGACAAAAAAAGCAGACATTCTGTGATAAATCTCATATCCTGTGCCGCGTCACGAGGTGTTTGCCGACTAGGTATCACAAAGTAACAAAGTGTTATTTTTCGTTATAAAATAATTTCAAGCCAGCATTGACGCGGCTTGTAGAGCGATAACAGAAAAGAGTTGAGGCAGACACCGAATACTGCACAGAAAATTGACCTGGATTAAACCATTGCAGGTCTGATTTCGTTACTTTACAACATATCCATACTGACACGGTGCGAGAAGGAAGCGTCAAAAGCGTCCCTCACACCAAAAAATATCAATAATATGGGGTGAAACCATGTACGAGAAGTCTGTTGTTATTACTGCTGAAAACGGCCTGCACACCCGTCCGGCAGCTCAGTTCGTGAAAGAAGCCAAAGAATTCCAAAGCGAGATCACTGTGGTCTCCGGTGGCAAATCCGCCAGCGCCAAGAGCCTGTTCAAGCTGCAGACCCTGGGCCTGACCAAAGGTACCAACGTGACCATCCAGGCCGACGGCCCGGACGCTCAGAAAGCCGTTGAGAAGCTGGTTGCCCTGATGGACGAGCTGGAGTAATCCAGCTTTATTCCTCCCCCACAGTCGTTTTAATAGGAAGGATTATGATATCTGGCATTCTTGCGTCCCCCGGTATCGCATTCGGCAAGGCGCTTCTTCTGAAAGAAGATGAAATCGTTATCAATCAGGGCAAAATTGCTGCCGAACAGATTGATGCCGAAATCAACCGCTTCCTCGAAGCCCGCACCAAGTCAGCCGCACAGCTGGAAGCCATCAAAGAGATGGCCGGTCGCACCTTCGGTGAAGAAAAAGAGGCCATCTTCGAAGGCCACATCATGCTGCTCGAAGATGAAGAGCTGGAAGGGGATATCAGATCCTTCATCAAAGACAACAAGGCCACCGCTGACAAGGCCATCTACGAGGTCATCGAGCAGTACGCGAAGATGATGGCCGAGCTGGATGACCCCTATCTGCGTGAGCGCGCCACCGACTTCCGTGACATCGGTACCCGTCTGGTCAAGAACGTACTGGGCATCGCCGTTGTCAACCTGAGCACCATCGACGAAGAGGTGATCCTGGTCGCCAAAGACCTGACCCCGTCCGAAACCGCTCAGATCAACCTGAAATACGTGCTGGGTTTCGTCACCGACATCGGTGGCCGTACTTCCCACACCTCCATCATGGCCCGCTCCCTGGAGCTGCCGGCCATCGTGGGTACCAACGACATCACCGAGCGCGTCAAGAATGGTGACGTGCTGGTGCTGGACGCGATCAACAACCAGATCATCATCAATCCGACTGCCGAACAGCTGAACGAAGCCAAGCAATTCCAGGCCCAGTTCCAGGCCGAGAAAGATGAACTGGCCAAGCTCAAAGATCTGCCTGCCATCACCCTCGATGGCCATCAGGTCGAAGTGTGCGCCAACATCGGTACCGTCAAGGATACCGAAGGTGCCATCCGCAACGGCGCCGAAGGCGTGGGTCTGTACCGTACCGAGTTCCTGTTCATGGACCGTGACGCGCTGCCGACCGAAGACGAGCAGTTCAAAGCCTACAAAGAAGTGGCCGAAGCGATGCCGGATCAGCCGATCATCGTGCGTACCATGGACATCGGCGGCGACAAAGAACTGCCCTACATGAATTTCCCGAAAGAGATGAACCCCTTCCTGGGCTGGCGTGCCGTGCGGATCTTCTTCGATCGCGCCGACATCATGCACGCCCAGCTGCGGGCCATCCTGCGTGCGTCTGCCTTCGGCAAACTGCGCATCATGTTCCCGATGATCATCTCTGTCGAAGAGTTCCGCAGCCTGAAGGCTACCGTAGAGACGCTGAAAGCCGAACTGCGTGCCGAAGGCAAAGCCTTTGATGAATCCATCGAAGTGGGTATCATGATCGAGACCCCGGCCGCTGCCGTGATGGCTCATCATCTGGCCAAGGAAGTGGATTTCTTCAGTATCGGTACCAACGACCTGACCCAGTACACCCTGGCTGTCGACCGTGGTAACGAGATGATTTCCGCCATGTACAACCCGCTGTCACCCTCCGTCCTGACGCTGATCAAGATGGTTATCGATGCATCCCACGCCGAAGGCAAGTGGACCGGTATGTGTGGTGAACTGGCTGGTGACGAGCGTGCCACCCTGCTGCTGCTGGGTATGGGTCTGGATGAGTTCTCCATGAGCGCCATCTCTGTACCGCGTATCAAGAAGCTTATCCGCAACACCAACTTCGAAGATGTGAAGGCCATGGCTGATCAAGCGCTGAGCTTTGCCACCGCCGCCGAAATCGAAGCCTGTGTAGATAACTTTATTAAGCAGAAGGCAGTCTGCTAAGATCGGCTGCAAACAGCGACAATCATCTCTAGGAGCTTTTACTATGGGTCTGTTTGATAAACTGAAGAAACTGGTTTCCGATGACAGTTCTGATACCGGCGGCATCGAAATTTTTGCCCCGCTGTCAGGCGAAATCGTACCGATCGAAGATGTGCCCGACGTAGTCTTCGCCGAGAAGATCGTCGGCGACGGCATCGCCATCAAGCCGGCTGGCAACAAGATGGTTGCTCCGTGCGACGGCACCATCGGCAAGATCTTCGAGACCAACCACGCGTTCTCGCTGGAATCCGACTCTGGTATCGAGCTGTTCGTTCACTTCGGTATCGACACCGTTGAACTGAAAGGCGAAGGCTTCAAGCGCATCGCCCAGGAAGGTCAACAGGTCAAGCGCGGTGACACCATCATCGAGTTCGATCTGGCCGTTCTGGAAGCAAAAGCCAAATCTACCCTGACTCCGGTGGTCATCTCCAACATGGACGAGATCAAAGAGCTGGTGAAGATGACGGGGGCCGTGACCGTGGGCGAGACCCCGGTGATCCGCATCAAGAAATAAGGCCGCATGGGCCGAGCGCCCGTCGCCGCAACAAAAAACCGAAGCCCTGGCTTCGGTTTTTTTATGGGCGTTTTCCGGCTAGGCCCTGCCAAATACCACCCGGTTGCGGCCGTTGCTCTTGGCCTGATAGAGCGCCTTGTCCGCCACCAGCAACAGGCTGTCGATGCCCTGTCCCTCCTCCTGAGTGGCACAACCCAGACTCATCGTCAGGGAAAAGCTCTGCCCCTCCCACGTGACCACATGACCGACAAACTGCCGGCGCAACTGTTCGGCTCGCTCGACCACCTGTTCGGCATCCACCCCAGGCAGGATCAACAGAAACTCCTCCCCGCCCCAGCGGGCCAGATGCTCTGCAGGCTGCAGTTGCCGCGTCATGATGCGGGCCACCTCGCACAACGCCGCATCTCCGGCGGGATGGCCATAGCGATCATTGATCTGCTTGAAGTGGTCGATATCGCACAGGATCAGCGAGAAGGGCTCCCCCTGCAGCCAGAGCGCCTGCAACTGCTGGCCGGCGGCACGCCGATTGCCGAGCTCGGTCAGCGGATCGGTGCAGGAGAGCCGGCTCACCTCCTCTATCATGCAGTGCAGGTCGTGAATGTCACGCAGCGTCACTATGTGCCAGCCCGGCATGGCATCGGCCGTCAGCTGGGCCGTGATGGTAAACCAGCGCCGCTGGCCGTTCTTGCAGTAGAGACAGGCGCTCATCTCGGCCACCACCGCGCCGTTGGCCAGGCTGGTCATCACCGCCTGGTTCCAGCGCTCAATCGCCTGGGCCCTGCTCTCTTCATCGCGATAGACGGTGGCAAACCAGCTGGCCATGTCGGGCAGATCCGTCAGGTCGTAGCCCAGCTGAGTCACGAAGGCCCGGTTCACGAACCTGTGATGGCGGGCCGGGATCTCCGACAGTCGGGTGGGTATGCTGCCCAGCGTCTCGCTGCAGGCGGACTCCGAAATCAGGATCGGAAACGGGATCACGTCGAAGGAGCGAAACAGGATCTGCTGCAGCTCGGTCAGGATCACAGGATCGGTGATGTTCAAGGTAACTCCCTTACCAAGGTATCGTTCAAAGGTAAGTGAGCGCTGATCGCGGGTAAAGCGCTCATTGCGCGGCTCTGACCGCCTTGGTCGCAGCATTTTCTCCCGGCTGCCACTCCTGATAGGGGCCGTGAATGCCGGAGTAGATCTTGTCGAGCTGACCGGAGGCTCTGAGCCGCTCGATGGACTGGGTCAGGAAGCGGTCGACCGCATCCCCTTTCGGCCCTTTGGGGATGATGAACACATCGTCGAACTCGCCAAAATAGACCCGATGGATATTGGTCAGCCCCATCTTGCGCAGGGTGAAATCCGCCTCCTCCTGCGCCCACAGAAAGGCATCGATGCGGCCCCGGCTCAGCTTACCGAGGGATTGCTCGAGCGAGAGGGAGCGCTTGACCGAGAAGGGCCAGAAGTCGGTCACCCCCTCGATGAGCAGATCCCGCTTGGTGTACTCGTAGCCCAGCACCATGGCGGGAGTAATGGGCGCCGCACTGTTGCTGTAGAGCACGTGGGTCACCTTGCCAAAGGTCGCCGAGCTGAAGCGATAGGGCAGCATGGACTCGTCGATGTAGGGGTTGCGCAGCGCCGGCAGGTTGAAGTCCGCCTCCCCCACCACCACGCTGCGGGTGGCACGGGACATGGGGTAGACCATCACGCTCACCTCCACCCCGTCATCCAGCCCGGCGATGGCCTTGACCAGGTCGACGAAGGGACCTGTGCCGTTGGAATCGATGAGCCCCGGCAACAAACCAAGATAGACTGAAAAATGAGTCGGTCGGCCAGGTTCTGCCGCAGCCAATCGCTCCTCGTCGCCCCCCGTCATCCCCAGCAGCATGGCGAGCAGCATCAAGCCTGCCAGCACGCCCACTCTCAGATGCTTCATGATGCAACCCCTCACCACCCTGGCCGGCATGGCCCTGTTGATCAGAAGCATAGACTCGGCACCGAGTGTGTCGGACGAGTTGCAAATAAGATGTTAAAAAACACACCGAGATCAAGGTTTTGACACATCTGCGCGGTAACATGAAAAGGAATGGTGCGGGGGCAGGATGCCCGATGCGACCACCCTTGATGCAATGTGAGCCCCGAGAAGGATATGAGCATGTTGAAAAATACCGAACAACGTTATGGCAGCCTGAGCATAGGGCTGCACTGGTTGACCCTGCTGCTGATGATCGCCGTCTATGCGCTGATGGAGTTCAGGGACATCTTCCCCAAAGGGTCGGCCGGTCGCGACCTGATGAAGGAGTTTCACTTCATGGTGGGTCTGCTGATCCTGGCGCTGGTGGTCGTGCGCCTGCTGGTGCGCGTGGCTAGCCCCTCACCACGTATCGTGCCCGAGCTCTCCCCCCTGATGCTCACGCTGGCCAAGCTCGCCCACCTGGCGCTCTATGGCTTCCTGATCCTCACCCCGCTGCTGGGCTGGCTGCTGCTGAGCGCGGGCGGCAAACCCATCCCCTTCTTCGGCCTGGAACTCCCCGCCCTCATCGCCCCCGACGACGGCCTGAAGGGCACCATCAAGGAGCTGCACGAGACGCTTGCCAACATTGGCTATGCCCTGATTGCCCTGCACGCGGCGGCAGCCATCTACCACCACCATGTGCTCAAGGACAACACCCTGACCAATATGCTGCCCGAACGCAAATAGCCAGCGAGACGGGTTGCACACCAACAAGAAGGCCCCTTTGACAGGGGCCTTCTTGTTCATGGATGGTGAGGGATGACACACCGTCAGCCGGGCAGTACCACCCGGCTTTCGCCGCCGCCGAGGGCCTCCACCCGCACCTGCACGCCGATCCGCTCCACCAGGGTCTGCACGTGGGAGATGACCCCGATCTGGCGGCCGGCCGCCTGCAGGGAATCCAGGCTTGAGAGCGCCAGATCCAGGCTGTCGGGATCCAGGGTGCCGAAGCCCTCGTCGATAAAGAGCGATTCGACCTGGGTCTGGCGCGACGACAGGCTGGAGAGGGCCAGCGCCAGCGCCAGCGACACCAGGAAGCTCTCACCGCCGGAGAGGGAGTCCACCGAGCGCACCTCGTCCCCCATGTCGAGATCCACCACCTGCAGCGCCAGATCGGTGCCGGGCACCCGCTCCAGTCGATAGCGGGGGGAGAGCTCGGCGAGCTGGGCGTTGGCCTCCAGCAGCAGCCGTTCCAGCGTGAGGCTCTGGGCGAAGGTACGCAGCTTGGCGCCGCTGGCCGAACCGATGAGATCACAGAGCCGCTGCCAGTGATCCGCCACCGCCTGCTGGGCGGCCAGCTCCTCCTGCAAAGAACCCGCCTTGAGGGCCGCCGCCTCGGCCTGGGCCAGCGTGCTCTTGCACTGGAACAGCTGCTCGTCGAGGGCGCGGCAGTGCGCCTCCAGCGCCGTCAGCCGGCTGTCGAGCTCCTGTGGCGCCAACGCGGCCAGCTCGGGGTGATGCTCGCGGTAACGATCTCGCTTGCTCTCCTCCAGCGCCAGCGCCCGCTGCCGCTCGGTCAGACGGGTACGCGCCTCGGCGCGGGCATCCTCCAGCGCCTGCAAGGCGGCGCGGCGCGCCTTGAGCTCATCCGGGCTCATGGCCAGCAGGCGGCGCAGGTCATATTCGGCGATGCCGAGGCTGCTGGCGTGGGCAGCCCAGCGCCCCAGCACCTCCCGTCGCCGCCGGCTGCTCACCTGCTTCTCCTGCTCCAGATGGCTGAGACGGGTCTTGAGCTCGGTCTGGCGCTCGCGCAAGGCGCGGGCCGCCCCCTGCATCGTCTCCAGCTCGCTCGCCAGCTGCTGCAGCCGCTGCTGCCAGCGGATCTCGACCTGGGCAATCTCCTCGCCCCCCAGACAGGTGGCGCGGCTGGTGACCAGCCCCTGTCGTTGCTGTTCATGCTCCTTGTAGTCGCGCTCGAGCTTGTGCAGCAGCTCGCGCTGGGTCTGCAGGCGCGCCTCCTGGGCGCTCAGGGCCGGGGTGAGGCTGGCAATCTCGCCGGTCAGCCGCTCCCACTCGCTCTGGCCGTGCAGCCAGGCCTCGCAGGCCCGCTGCCACTCGTGCCACTGCTGGCTGCCCAGCCACTGACGCCAGGGCTGGCCTCCCATCTGCTCGTCGAGCCGGCTTCCCCCCTGCTCAAGGCGCTGGCGCAGGGTCGTTTCCTGCTCGCCCATCGCCTTCACCTCCCCTTCCAGGGCGATGCGCTGGCGATCGGCCTCCTGCCACTGCTGCTCGAACTGCTGGTGCTGGCTGGTCAGCTGGCTCAGCTGCTGGCGCACGGCCTGCAACTGCTGCTGCCCCTGCTGGGCCTCGCGCAGTTGCTGCTGGCTCCTAGCCAGCCCCTGCTCCAGGCTCTGGCCGCGGCCGAGCAGGGTACTCATCAACTCGTTCCACTCGATCGGTCTCTGACGCAGCGGCAACGGATGGCCCAGCAGCTCGGCACCGCCCAGCTGCTGCCAGCGCTGGGTCAGCTGCTCGGCGCGCGTCTCCAGCTCAGGCAGATGTTGCTGGCGCACCGCCAGCTGACGGGCCAGCTCCTGGCGCTCGCTCTCGCACTGAATGTATTGGTGATTGAGCCGCTCCCACTCGAGCTCCAGGCTGCGGACGCGCTCCGCCAGTTGCCCCAGAATGCCCGCCACCTGTGGCTGGCTCTGGTGATAGGGGTGCTCCTCGGCGCCGCAGAGCGGGCAAGGTTCGCCGTCGCGCAGGATATGGCGATGCTGCTCGAAACTGGCGATGGCACGGGACTGCTCCAGCGCGTGACGCGCCTCGTCCCGCTGCAGGGCGAGCCGCTCGCGGGCCGGCGTCAGCTCGTCGCCGAGGATGGCCAGCTTGCCGAGCGCCTGCTCCAGCTGGGCGATCTCCTGCTGCAGGCGACCATGCTGCTCGCCGTGATTGTGGCCATAGTCGGCCAGCTCCAGCAACTGGCGCAGCTGGCCCAGCTGCTCGGTCTGCCCTTGCCACTGCTCCTGCGCCTTGACCAGACGCCCCTCCCACTGCTGCTCCTGCAGCTCGTGCTGTTGCTGCTGCAGCCGCTCCTGCTCGCGCTGCCAGTAGTCACGCTCCTGCTGCCCCTGCTCCAGCTGGTGTTGCAGTTGCCTGAGGGCGCGCAGCTTGTGTTCGCGCAGGGTAAGGAGCTGCTGGAGCCTGTCGGCATCCTCGGCCCAATCCTGCATGGCGGTAAGCAGGGGCTGCCACTGGCGGGCCACCGGTGCCAGTTCCTTGTGCTCCTCAAGCCAGGCACCCCACTGCTGGTGCTGGGCCTTGAGCTGTTCCACCTGCTGGCGCTGCTGGCGCCAGCCCTGCTCCAGGGTGAGCTGCACCTCCCGCTCCTGTGCCCCCTCCTGCTGGATCTTCTGCAGTTGCTGCTGCTTTTCCCGAATGCGGGTGTCGAGCTCCTGCGCCCGTTTGAGTTCGGGCTGCAGGGCGCCCCACTCGCGCTCGGCGGCGATCTTCTTCGCCAGCAGTTGCTGTTCGGTGAGGGCGCTCTGCTGGGTCTGCTCCTCCAGCTTGCCAAGTTCGGGGCCAAGCTCGGCCAGCGCCTTCTCCTGCTGCTGCACTTCCAGGGTGAGACGAGCCAGCTCGTCGTGATCGGCGCGGGCCACCTGGGCCTGCTCGGCGCGGGCGAACTCCTCCCGCTCGGGGGCGGCCGCACCATGGGCCGCCTCGGCCGCGGCAAGGGCCGCCTCTCCCTCCTGACAGGCCTGCAACTGCGCGGCGATGCGGCCGTTGAGATCGCGCAAGTCCTGCATCAGCTGCTGTTGCTGCTGCTCGTGCTTGAGGCTGGTAGCGAGGCTCACCTGCTGGCTCACCCACTGCTCGCGGGTCGCCTCGTCCATCAGCGCCACGTCGCCGAGCCGCTGGCCGATGGCGGCCAGTTTCTGCTGCTCCTCCCGCGCCCGTTCATGGGTCTGAATCGAGATGGCGGAGTAGAGCTCAGTGCCGGTCATCCGTTCGAGCAGGGCCGAACGCTCGTCGGCGCTCGATTTGAGGAAGGCGGCAAACTCTCCCTGCGGCAGGATGACGGCGCGGCGAAACTGCTCCCAGGAGAGTCCCACCAGCTCGTCGATACGATCCTGCAGCTCCCGCTTACTGCCACTGAACACCTGGCCCGACGCCACGTCGGTCAGGCTGCGCTCCTGGGCCTGAAAGCGCCCCTCGGCGCGGTTGCGGGCACGGCGCACCGCCCAGCGGGCCAGCCAGACGCGGCCGTCACAGCCGCGAAACTGCACCTCGGCGAAACCGCTGGCATGGCCGCGGCTGAGGATGCCGCGCACGTCGTTGGCCTTGAGCTTCTCCTCGTCATCCATGCGGCCCACTTCGGCGACGTTCTTGCGATTGGCGATAAAGCGCGGCATCTCGTCGTAGAGCGCCAGACAGATGGCATCGAGCAGGGTACTCTTGCCGGCGCCGGTATTACCGGTGATGGCAAACAGGCCGGCGGCCCCCAGGGCACCACCGGCAAAGTCGATGGTGAATTGACCGGTCAGGCTGGCCAGATTCTCCCCTGACAGCGACAAGATTTTCATGCGTTGCACTCCTTCATCCGTGCCGCTTGCTGCGCTGACAGGTTGGCTCTGATCAGATTCTCATCGGATGGGGTCAAGATTTTCATTGGCTGGACTCCTTCACCTGCTCCAGGATCTCTTCAAACGACGCCACCAGCTCGGCCTCCGGCTCCCCGTCGAACTGACGCTGATAGCAGAGGCGAAACACCTCGGTGGGGGAGAGCTCATCCAACCGGCGCTGGCCGGCACCATCCGCCAGCCCCTGGCCCGAGCCCTGATAACTGGTCGTGATGCGGGCAAGGCGCACCGGCTTGTCGCCGATGGCGGCCAGCACGCGCTCGCGGATGCGGGCCTCGGGTTTGGGCAACAGCAGCCGCACCTCGAGGAAGGGCTGCGCCTGCTGCGGGCAAGCGGGCAGGTCCAACGCCTCGATGGCCTGGAGCGCCTCGTCGAGGCCGCTCTGGGGCAGCCGGATCATCTCCACCGCGCGGGGCACCGGGATCCGCTCAAGCCGGGCCAGCTTGCCCCCCTCAAACGTCACCTCCAGCACCTGATGGTTGTAGTTCGCCTCGGCCAGCGAGAGCGGTAGCGGCGAGCCGCTGTAGTGCACCCCCTCGGCCGGGCTCTGGGCCAGGTGCAAATGACCCAGCGCCGTGTAGTCGGCGGCGGCAAACAGCTCGGCAGGCAGGGCATGCTGGTTGCCGCCGAGCACCCGCCGCTCTGAAAGCTCGGAGAGCTGGCCCGCCGCCAGATAGGCGTGGCCCATGGCGATGAGGGCCTGATCCGGATGGCAGCGCGCACGCCCCTCGCTCAGCACTGCCTCATAGACCTGGCGTACCCCTTCGATGAGTCGGTCCTGCCCCTCGCTGAGCCCGTCGGGGCGCAGATCGCTGCTGCGCAGAAACGGCACGGCGGCACACCAGGCGGCCACCTCGCCGTTTTTGCCTCGCAGCGGCACCAGCAGACGCTCGGTCTCGAGCCGCCCTTCGTCGTCCCGGCTGATGCTGCCCACCAGATGCAGGTCGAAGGCGCGCAGCAGCTCGTGAGGGGCATCCAGCTTGGAGGGGGAGTCGTGGTTGCCGCCGATCAGCACCATCTCCAGTGCCGGGTGCTCGGCGCGCAGCCGCGCCAGAAAGCGGTAGAGCAGCTGCCAGGCGCTGGCGGGGGGGTTGGCGGTATCGAACAGGTCGCCCGCCACCAGCAGGGCGTCGATGTCGCGGCGCTTGATGGTGTCGGCCAGCCAGTCGAGAAAGGCGTCGTGTTCAAAACGGCGATCGTGGCCATGGAGTTGATGGCCAAGATGCCAGTCGGCGGTATGCAGGATCTTCATGAAAAACGGCTCGTATGGAGGAGGTGTCAGCGGCACCCGATGCAGACAAGATGAGGATATGCCTCCCCTTTTTCAAGCCATACCCGGCGCGGCCGGCAGATTCAGGCGGGCTCGCAGCACATCTGGTACTGGGGATGACCGGTGAGGGGATCGGCCACCTCCCCCTCGATCACGAAACCGTGGCGACGATAGAAGCGCACCGCCAGATCGTTTTCCACGAACACCCGCGCATGCAGCCGGGCCCCCTTGGATTTGGCCTCCTGCAGCAGGGCATGGCCCACTCCCCGCCCCTGGCGGTCGGGGCGCACGAACAGGGCCGCCAGGTAGTCATCCACCAGCGCCATGAAACCGAGCAGCTCGCCGCGCTCCTCGAACACCCAGATGCGGGCGTGATCGAGATAGCGGGTGCGCAGATCTTCCTGAGCCTGCCACCAGCAGGAGGCATCGACAAAGTCGTGGGCCTGCAGGGAGGCCAGCAACCAGATTTCGACGATCTCGTCCATGTCGTCGGACCGACTCGCCCTCAGCATATTGGTATCCTTGTTAACAACCTGAACATCCGCAGTCTAGGGGAGTTTGATGACGGCTTTGGGGACGAATATGACTCCCTGTGAAGTCGATCGCCCTTTATTTAACAAGAATGATTGGCTGATCACAAAGCGCCTCTCTAGTACAATGCCCGCCGGACAATCTATGAGACCGAGGACGCCATGTGGTTTAAAAACCTGCAGATTTATCGCTTTACCCGCCCCTTCGAGCTGACCGTCGAGCAGCTGGAAACCCAGCTGGAAGCCTGTGCCTTCACCCCGTGCGGCAGCCAGGACATCTCCCGGTTCGGGTGGGTCAAGCCCCTTGGCAAATTCGGCTCCACCCTGACCCACTCCGCCGCCGGCCACATCCTCATCTGTGCCCGCAAGGAAGAGAAGATGCTGCCCGGCACCGTGGTCAAGGAGATGCTGGCGGAGAAGGTAGAAGCGATCGAGTTCGAGCAGGGCCGCGCCCTCAAGAAGAAAGAGAAGGAAGCGCTCAAGGAGGAGATCCTCCATACCTTGCTGCCGCGCGCCTTCAGCCGCACCAGCCAGACCTTCGCCTGGATCAATCCGGCCGACAACCTGATGGTGGTGGACGCAGGCTCCGCCAAGAAGGCGGACGACCTGCTGGCCCTGCTGCGCAAATCCATCGGCACCCTGCCGGTGGTGCCGGTGGCCCTCAAGAACCCGCCCGAGATAACCATGACCGAGTGGCTGAACGAGGGCAACCTGCCCGCCTCCTTCACCCTGGAGGACGAGGCCGAGCTGCGCAGCGCCATGGAGCACGGTGGCATCATCCGCTGCAAGCAGCAGGATCTGATGACGGACGAGATCAAGAACCACCTGGCCAACGACAAGCTGGTCACCAAGCTGGCCCTCAACTGGGGCGAAACCCTGAGCTTCGTGCTGGGGGACGATCTCTCCATCAAGCGCCTGAAATTCAGCGAAGAGCTGCGCGAGCAGAACGATGACGTCACCAGCGAAGATCCGGCCGCCCGTCTGGATGCCGACTTCGCCCTGGTTACCGCCGAGCTGGCCCAGTTCATCCCGGCCCTGTTTGCCGCCCTGGGCGGTGAAGAGCAATCCATCTAAGCGAATTGGCTCAGCCTGATTGCAAAAAACCGCCTCTGGGCGGTTTTTTTATGGGCGCTCGCTCGGGGCGACTTGTTGATAGATGAGTAACTTGTTGATCTGATTCAACAACTTGAGTCATTAGCGCCAATCGTGACATAGTCGCCCTTCATGCTCATAAAACAGACAAGGATAGTGTCATGTTGCGCAAACCACTGGGGCTGGCCATCGCCCTCGCACTGCTGGCCGGCTGCACCGCTCAGCAGAGTCTGCAAGCGCCCCCCGCCCACACCCTGATCGCGCCGGAGGCCGCCAGCGGCTGGCAGGACAAGCAGGGCTGGCAAGGCCGCGACTTCATGGTGGCCGCCGCCAACCCGCTGGCGGTGGAAGCGGGCTACCAGATGATCCAGGCCGGTGGCAGTGCGGTGGACGCCGCCATCGCGGTGCAGCTGGTGTTGACCCTGGTGGAGCCGCAATCCTCCGGCATCGGCGGCGGCTCCCTGCTGCTGGTGTGGGATGGTCAGAAAGTCGCGGCGGTGGATGGTCGCGAGACGGCCCCCGCCGCTGCCACCGATCAGCTGTTCATGAAGGATGGCAAGCCGATGGCCTTCTACGATGGCGTGGTGGGCGGGCGCTCGGTGGGCGCCCCCGGCACGGTGCGGGCGCTGGCGCTGGCCCACCAGCGTTACGGCAAGCTGCCCTGGGCTGCGCTGTTCGAGCCCGCCATCACCCTCGCGGAGCAGGGATTCGTGATAAGCCCGCGGCTGGCCGCGCTGCTGGCTAAGGACCCTTACCTTGCCAAGGATCCGGACGCGCGGGCCTACTTCTATCAGGCCGACGGCAGCCCCAAAGCGGCGGGAACCCGACTGACCAACCCGGCGCTGGCCAAGGTGCTGCGAACCCTGGCAAGCCAGGGGCCGGACGCCTTCTATCGCGGCCCGCTGGCCGAGGCCATGGTGGCCAAGGTGCACGCCCACCCGACCAACCCCGGGATGCTGAGCGCGGTCGATCTCGCCAGCTACCGCGCCAGGCTGCGCGACGGCCTCTGCTTTGACTATCGCCAGAGCCGGGTGTGCGGCTTTCCGGCCCCCTCGTCCGGCACCCTCGCCCTCGGCCAGATCTTCGGCATGCTGGAGAGCCGCGACATGGCGGCCCTCAAACCGGTGCTGGGGGAGCAGGGCCAGCCGGCCGCCTCCGCCGAGGCGATCCACCTCTACAGCGAGGCGGCGCGGCTCGCCTTTGCCGATCGCAACCAGTACGTGGCAGACAGCGACTATGTGGCGGTCCCCGTCAGCGGCCTGCTCGACAAGCCCTATCTGGCCCGGCGCGGCGCCCTCATCGGCGAGCGCTCCATGGGCCTGGCCAAAGCGGGCACCCCGCCGCTGGCGCCGGCTCGCGGCCAGGATGCCACCCCGGAGCTCCCCTCCACCAGCCACGTCTCCATCGTCGACAAGGCGGGGATGGCGGTCTCCATGACCAGCTCCATCGAAGACGGCTTCGGCTCGCGGCTGATGGTCAACGGCTACCTGCTCAACAACCAGCTCACCGACTTCTCCTTCACCTCGCTGGACGCCGCCGGGCTGCCGGTGGCCAACCGGGTGGAGCCGGGCAAGCGACCGCGCTCCTCCATGTCCCCCCTGCTGGTGTTTGACAAAAGCAGCGGCGAGCTGGAGATGAGCCTGGGCTCGCCGGGGGGCTCCGCCATCATCAACTACGTGGGCAAGACGTTGCTGGGCACCCAGGATTGGGGGCTCAACCTGCAGCAGGCGATCAATCTGCCCAACTTCGGCAGTCGCAACGGCCCCACCGAGCTGGAGGCGGGTCGCACCCCGGCCGCCGTGGTCGAGGCGCTCAAGGCGAAGGGACACGAGGTGGTGCTGAGCGAGCAGACCTCGGGCCTGCAGGGCGTGCAGCGCAACGCAAGCGGCTGGCTGGGCGCCGCCGATCCGCGCCGGGAGGGGATCGCCAAGGGCCAGTGAGCTCGGCTACATCTGCACTCGGAACCCCACGCAGCGAGCGGCCAGTCGGCCGCTTTTTTGTTCTCCACCCTCCTCCAGCTGTGGCCAGAAAAACCATCATCGATTGATTACTGTTGCCAGCCTGACCGCCAGAGAAGCGCGCTTTCACCTCAAAACAGCCACTTATACAGTTTTAATCGCAAATTAAGTCTTAAATGTGGATAAACATTGTTTTTCTACCAAAAACGTATTATTTTTCAACAGAAACGGCAACTGTTGTCCCCCAGACACACCCTCTGTGCATGCGGCCAGCATCTGTCTCTTTCGCCCCCTGCTCATTGACAGCTGCCCTCTTCGCCCGCGCGGTGATCTGGTAGCCCCCTGACTGCCATTAGCGAGGTGACGACATGGACCACTCCCTTCCCCTGATTACCACTCTGGTCGGCGGCTTCGTGCTGGCCTACATCCTCGGCATGTTTGCCCAGCGCCTCAAGATTTCCCCCATGGTGGGTTATCTGGCGGCCGGGGTGATCTCGGGCCCCTTCACCCCGGGTTATGTGGCCGACATGAAGCTGGTGCCCGAGCTGGCGGAGCTGGGGGTGATCCTGCTGATGTTCGGGGTGGGGCTGCACTTCTCCTTCCGCGATCTGATGTCGGTGAAGCGGATCGCCATCCCCGGTGCCATCGCCCAGATCGCGGTCGCCACCCTGCTCGGCATGGGGCTCTCCTCCCTGCTGGGCTGGGATCCGGTCGCCGGCCTGATGTTCGGCCTCGCCCTCTCCACCGCCAGTACCGTGGTGCTGCTGCGGGCGCTGGAGAGCCGCCAGAATCTGGAAACCCTGCAGGGGCGCATCGCCATCGGCTGGCTCATCGTCGAGGATCTGGTGATGGTGCTGGCGCTGGTGATGCTGCCGATCATCGCCGACATCCAGTTCGGCGAGCAGACCCTGAGCTGGCAGAGCATAGCGCTGGATCTGGGCTGGACCCTCGGCAAGGTGAGCCTGTTCGTGGCGCTGATGATGGTGGTGGGCAGCCGCTTTATCCCCTGGCTGCTGGCCCATACCGCCAGCACCGGCTCGCGCGAGCTGTTCACCCTGGCGGTGCTGACCTGCTCGCTCGGCATCGCCTTCGGTGCGGTCAAGCTGTTCGGCGTCTCCTTCGCCCTCGGCGCCTTCTTCACCGGCATCGTCATGAACCGCTCCGAGCTGAGCCATCGCGCCGCCAACAACACCCTGCCGCTGCAGGACGCCTTCGCCGTGCTGTTCTTCGTCTCGGTGGGCATGCTGTTCAACCCGGCGGTGCTGCTGACCGAGCCGCTGGCGGTGCTGGCCACCCTGTTCATCATCATGTTCGGCAAGTCGGCGGCGGCTTACGCCATCGTGCGGCTGTTCCGCTACAGCCGGCGCACCGCTCTCACCATTTCCGCCAGCCTGGCCCAGATCGGCGAGTTCTCCTTCATCCTCATCGGGCTGGCCATCGTGCTCAAGCTAGTGCCGGAAGGGGCCCGCGACCTGATCCTGGTGGGTGCCAGCCTCTCCATCATGCTCAACCCGCTGGTGTTCAACGCCGTCGAGCGCTACCTGGAGAAACACCCGGACGCCGACAACGCCAAGGTGCTGGCCGAGTGCAAGTGCCCGGCGGTGGAGATGAAGGCCCACACCATACTGGTGGGCTATGGCCGGGTCGGCCGCCTGCTGGTGAACGGCCTGCAGCAGGCCGGGCGCGAGCTGGTGGTGATCGAGCAGGATCCGCACCGGCTGGAGAGCCTGCGTCAGGCCGACATTCCCCACGTCAACGGCAACGTGGCCGATGACGAGGTGCTGTGCCGCGCCGCCATCACCGACGCCTGCTGGCTGCTGGTGGCCATCCCCAACAGCTTCGAGGCCGGCGAGGCCATCGCCCAGGCCAAGCTCATCAACCCGGCGATCCGGGTGATCGCCCGCGCCCACAGCGACGATGAGGTGAGCTTCCTCACCAAGCAGGGAGCGGACAAGGTGATCATGGGCGAGCGGGAGATAGCCCTCGGCATGCTGGCCCAGGCCACCGCATAAACCGCCATTCAGTGAACCAGAGGGGCCTTGGCCCCTCTTTTTATGCCTCTTTTTACACCCGCTCTTCTTGGTGCCCGCGCGCCTCCCCACCCATGCCCACCGGCGTCTCGCGCCGATATGGCACAATTTGACTCCCTTTGTCAGCCCCCCAGGTCAGGGCCGCACGCCGCCTCTGCGGCGGGCGCGCTGCGCAGCTTCCCCTCGCCAGCACAAAGCTCCAGCGGTTACCCCCAGCGGGGCGCAGTAGACAGCAGATCCTGCAGCGGCCCCCACCGGACGGGGGTAGGGTCGCGCCAGATGGGCAAATTCGCCGTTTTCTCCCTTTGGCTAGACTGGGCCAGTCGTCTTATGACACCCACTTGGCACACATGCCTGCAACTCATTCTGGAAGGATCCGCTATGAAACCCTTGTTGACCGCCCTCTTGCTCCCCCTGCTGCCCCTCGCCGTACAGGCCGCCGAGCCCGTCTGGATCACGGTCGGTGCCGACAGCGGCGTCGAACTCAAGCAGGTCAAGGCCAAGCTGGCCCCCCTGTTCAGCGCCAGCGGCGCCCCGGTTCAGCTGGCCCAGGTCGAGGCGAGCGAACTTGGCACCCTCTCCCACCTGATGCACGAAGGGCACCAGCGCTGCGGCGGCTATGTGGTGCACAGCACCCTGGCCGACGCCCTGCAGAGCATGGCCCAGCCCATCAGCCAGAACCTGTTCAGCGCCCCGCCGCTGACCCAGGGGGCCAGCGTCAACCGGCTGCTGCCCTATCTGGATCAGGGCAACATAGTCGGCACCATCAGTCAGCTCGCCAGCTGGCGCAACCGCTACTACACCACCACCACAGGGGTGCAGTCGGCGGACTGGGTGGCCGGCCAGTGGCAGACCCTGAGCGCGCCCCTGCCCTGGGCCAGCGTCAGCCGGGTCAAGCACAGCGGCTACCCACAGCAATCCGTGGTGCTGACCCTCAAGGGCAGCCGCTACCCGGACGAAGTGGTGGTGCTCGGCGGTCACCTCGACTCCACCGCGGGCTCGGCCCCCAACAGCCGCACCCTGGCCCCCGGCGCCGATGACGATGCCTCCGGCATCGCTACCCTGACCGAGGTGCTGCGGGTCATCGCCGAGCAGGGCCGCCAGCCGGAGCGCACCCTACAGTTCATCGGCTATGCGGCGGAAGAGGTGGGGCTGCGCGGCTCCAAGGACATCGCCACCCGCTACAAGGCGGCCAATACCAAGGTGCTGGCGGCGCTGCAGCTGGACATGACCAACTACCAGGGCTCGGCAGAAGATATCGTCTTCATGACCGACTACACCGACAAGGGGCTGACCGGCTATCTGGCCCAGCTGCTCGACGCCTATCTGCCCCAGATCCGCTACGGCTATGACAGCTGCGGTTACGGCTGCTCGGATCACGCCTCCTGGCACAATCAGGGCTACCCGGCCGCCATGCCGTTCGAGTCGCGCTTCAACGACTACAACCCCAACATCCACACCGCCCAGGACACCTTGCAGAACTCGGATCCCTCGGCTGCCCACGCCCTCAAGTTCGCCCAGCTGGCCACCAGCTTCGCCATCGAGATGGGCAAGATAAACTGAGCCGCCGAGGCGAGGTGACGCATCCAAAACAAGAGGGAGGCCAAGCCTCCCTCTTTCGTCTCTGCGTCTGCCACTCAGGGCTGTCGATGTACCCCGTCAAGCGGGGAATTGGGGCGCGGCCAGCCTTGCTGCGCGCGGGCCGTGGCGGCCTGGGCCTGGTGCATTTCAAGGCGCTCGAACGCGCGCAGCGCGCCATCGCGGGGAGCGGGATCCGCTGGCCAGCAGCTGGCGGGCAGCGCCTGCACCCCCAGCAGGGCAAGGGACAACAGCAACAGATAAGGGGCCATCTTGCAACACTCTTCGCGGCACTACGGTGGCAGCAGAGTGTCTATTCTTGTCGAGGACCGATGACGGCTTGATGACGGGACGGGATCGTCATTTTACAACATCTGACGATGCGGGCCGGCGCCGAGATACATATGGCGACATTTATGCCAAATCTGCGCGGACCAGTTAATTTATGCCCTAAAAAGTAGCCAAGAGGAAAACGTTATCCCTGAAAAGAAAACGTTATCTGGTCAAAACGTTGTTTCTGGATCATAAAAAGTATCCAAAAACTGGTGTATATTGCACGGCGGAAACTCCTTAACCATGAAGACTGACATGAAAAAGACCAAAATCGTCTGCACCATCGGTCCCAAGACCGAATCCAAAGAAATGCTGGCCAAGATGCTGGACGCCGGCATGAACGTCATGCGCCTGAACTTCTCCCACGGCGACTACGCCGAGCACGGTGGTCGCATCAGCAACCTGCGCGCTGTCATGGCCGAAACCGGCAAGCACGCAGCCATTCTGCTGGACACCAAGGGTCCGGAAATCCGTACCATCAAGCTGGAAGGCGGCAACGACGTTGCCCTGGTCGCTGGCCAGACCTTCACCTTCACCACCGACCAGACCGTGGTTGGCAACAAAGACAAAGTGGCCGTGACCTATGCCGGTTTCGCCAACGACCTGCGCGTCGGCAACCGCATCCTGGTTGACGATGGCCTGATCGGTCTGGACGTTATCGAGATCACCGAGCGCGAAGTCATCTGTAAAGTACTGAACAACGGCGATCTGGGCGAGAACAAGGGCATCAACCTGCCGGGCGTCTCCATCAAGCTGCCGGCCCTGGCCGAGAAAGACAAGCGCGACCTGATCTTCGGTTGCGAGCAAGGCGTTGATTTCGTTGCCGCTTCCTTCATTCGCAAGAAAGAAGACGTGCTGGAAATCCGTGAGCACCTGAAAGCCCACGGTGGCGAGAACATCCAGATCATCTCCAAGATCGAAAACCAGGAAGGCCTGGACAACTTCGACGAGATCCTGGCTGTTTCCGACGGCATCATGGTTGCTCGTGGCGACATGGGTGTCGAAATCCCGGTTGAAGAAGTTATCTTCGCCCAGAAGATGATCATCGAGAAGTGCAACAAAGCCCGCAAAGTGGTCATCACCGCCACCCAGATGCTGGACTCCATGATCAAGAACCCGCGTCCGACCCGCGCCGAAGCCGGCGACGTGGCCAACGCCATCCTGGACGGTACCGACGCAGTCATGCTGTCCGGTGAGTCCGCCAAGGGCAAATACCCGCTGGAAGCCGTGACCATCATGGCCACCATCTGCGAGCGTACCGATGCCGTGATGCCGTCCAACCTGTCTGCTGCCAACGACAGCAACAAGCTGCGCATCACCGAAGCGGTATGTAAAGGCGCGGTAGAAACCTCCGAGAAGCTGGACGCCCCGCTGATCGTGGTTGCCACCGAAGGCGGCAAGTCTGCCAAGGCCATCCGCAAGTACTTCCCGAAAGCCTGGATCCTGGCCATCACCACCAACAAGAAGACCGCTGCCCAGCTGGTACTGACCAAGGGTGTGGTTGCTCACGTGGTTGACAGCATCGCCTCCACCGACGATTTCTATCGCATCGGTAAAGAAGCGGCGCTGGCCAGCGGCATGGGTCTGAAGGGTGACGTGGTTGTCATGGTCTCCGGTGCCCTGGTACCGAGCGGCACCACCAACACCGCTTCTGTTCACGTTCTTTAATCGGAACTGAACAAGCTGAAAACGGCGCCTGCGGGCGCCGTTTTTTTTATCTGCCCCCCTGCTGCCCATTCCTGCCCAGTGTTAGAATCCACGCGGATTTAATCCAAGTGGGAAATCTCCCAAATATCGCGTAATAACCCGGAAGTTTTATGCTCTCAACACGCTTCAAAAGAGCCTCGGCCACCCTGTTGCCGCTGCTCTGCTTACTCGTCAGCCTCTGCGCCCCGCAGGCCATGGCGCAGGATGTGCCCTCACGTGCCAGTGTGCAGCGGGCGCTCGATGCCCTTGGCAAGTCTGATACCCTCACCGTCAGCCAGCAGGCCGACCAGAAATTCCTGACCGACACCCTCACCCTGCTCGACAGCATCGAGAAGGAGAAGAGCAAGGCCAAGAGCCAGAGCGAGCGCATCCGCTCCCTGCCGGCCGAGCTCAGGGACATCAGTGCCAAGCTCGATGCCCTGACCCAGAACAAGAGTGCCGAGCAGATCAAGAGTGAATACGCCAGCATGAGTCTGAGCGAGCTGGAGAGTCGCCAGCCCGACGTCATGGCCAACATGCAGGATGCCCAGGAAGCCCTCGGCACCATCGGCAGCCAGATCACCAGCCTGCAAACCCTGCCGGAGCGGGCCCAGGCCCTGATGAGCCGCGCCTATCAGCGCAGCCAGGAGATCCGTACCCGCCTCAATGCCGGTGACGGGGTGAGCGGTGCCGAGAAGATGAAGCTGGGCGCCGAGCTGGCCCTCCAGGAGCTGCAACTGGCCAACCTGCAACAGCAGCTGGACAACCGCACCAGCATGCAGGATCTGGCGGTCAAGCAGCGCGACTACCAGAGCGCCCGCCTCGCGAGCGAAGAGCAGAAACTGCAACTGCTGCAAGAGCAGAGCAGTGCCAAGCGCCTCGGTGACACCGAAAAGACCGCCGAGCAGACCGGCGAGCTGGTCGCCGCAGATGACAACCCGCTGGTACAAAAAGAGCAGGAGCTCAACCATCAGCTCAGCCAGCAGCTGGTCAGCGCCACCACCAACCTCAACTCGCTGGTGCAGAAGAACCTGCAGGCCAAGAGCTGGCTGGAGCGCGGCACCCAGACCGAGCGCAACCTCAACGAACAGGTGCAGATGCTCAAGGGCAACCTGCTGCTGTCACGCATTCTCTACCAGCTCTATCAACAGCTGGAGTCGTCGCCTTCCACGCTGGTGAAGAACCTGGAAGAGCAGATCGCCGACCTGCACCTGGCCCAGTTCGAGCTGAGCCAGCAGCGCGACCAGCTGTTCCAGAAGACCCAGTATCTGGACAACCTGATCGCGAGCAGCAGCGAGCCGGTGAGCGAGGAGGACAGAACCAGCCTCTCCAAGCTGCTCGACACCCGCATCAGCCTGCTCGACCAGCTCAACCGCCAGCTGGATGCCCAGCTGACCAACGCCATCAGCCTGCAGCTGACCCAGCAGCAGCTGGCGCGGATCTACTCCTCCATCGAATTTACCCTGCAGCAGCACATCTTCTGGGTGAGCAGCAACAAGCCCATCGACGGCAAGTGGTTCATCAGCTGGCCGGCCCAGGCCTACAAGCAGGCCTCCGACTGGGTGCTAAAACCGGACTGGAGCGGCTGGGGTGAAACCTTGCTGCCCATCACCCTGCTGGCCCTGCCGCTGCTGCTGGTGGGCGGTCTGCTGATCTGGAAGCGCCCAGCGCTGGTGGAGCGGCAGAAGAAGATCACCAAGGATCTGGGACGTTTTCGCCAGGACAGCCAGTGGCACACCCCGCGTGCCCTGCTGTTTACCGTGCTGCAGCGCCTGCCGGGCAGCCTGTTCATCCTGGCTGCCGGCCTGCTGCTGACTGACTGTGGTCTGCTCAGCTCCAGGCTGATTTTCCAGATCACCCTCAACCTGGCGCTCGGCTACCTGGTGTTCAGCGTCTATCTAGCGGTAATGCGGCCGGGCGGCATTGCCGAGACCCATTTCCGCATGCCGAAAGCCGAGCTGCAGGCCAAGCGCACCAGCATGCGCTACCTGTGGGTGCCCTTGCTGCCGCTCATCATGCTGTCGACCAAGGCGGTAGTAGAACCCTCGTCGCTGGGCAATGACGTGGTGGGTCAGGCGCTGACCCTGGCCCTGCTGGGGCTGGCCGCCTACCTGGTGTTCCCCATCTCCCGCGCCCGCATCAAGGGCGAGGCGAGCATGCAGCAGTCCATCACCGCCATCGCCCTGGCGCTGGCACCGGTGGCGCTGATAGTGCTGGTGGGACTGGGCTACTACTACACCGCCCTCAAGCTGACCGGCCGGCTGATCGAATCCTTCTACCTCATCATCATCTGGAGCCTGGTCTACCGCACCGCCCTGCGCGGGCTGGAGCTGGCGGCCCGCCGTCTGGCCTATCGCCGTGCAGTGGCCAAGCGCGAGCACAAGGCCCAGGAGGATGCGGAAGGGGGAGACACCATCGAAGAGCAGCCCATGGATCTGGAGGATGTCAGCCAGCAGTCCCTGCGTCTGACCCGCACCGTGCTGCTGCTGGTGTTCGGCGTCGCCTTCTACTGGCTCTGGTCCGATCTGGTGGCGGTCTTCTCCTACCTCGACAGCATGGTGCTGTGGCACCGCACTGAAGGGACAGGGGCCAATGCGGTGCTCTTCCCGATCAGCCTGAGCGACGTACTGATAGGCTTCCTGCTGCTGGGCGGCGCCTGGTCGCTGGCCCGCAACCTGCCGGGTCTGCTGGAGGTGTTGGTGCTCTCCAAGCTGAACCTGGCCCAGGGCACGGCCTACGCCATCACCACCATGCTCAACTATGTGCTGATCGGGGTCGGCTCGCTGACAGCCCTCTCCATGATGGGAGTGCAGTGGGACAAGCTGCAGTGGGTCGCCGGTGGTCTGTCGGTCGGTATCGGTTTCGGCATGAAGGAGATCCTCTCCAACTTCGTCTCCGGCATCATCATCCTGTTCGAGCGTCCGGTGCGGATCGGTGACACAGTCACCATAGGTTCCTTCTCCGGTACCGTCTCGCGGATCCGTATTCGCGCCACCACCCTGACCGACTTCGACCGCAAGGAGGTGATCATCCCCAACCAGCAGCTGATGACCGAGCGGCTGATCAACTGGTCGCTGAGCGACACCGTCACCCGCGTCATCGTGCGGGTGGGGGTGGCCTACGGTTCGGATCTGGAGCTGACCCGTACCCTGCTGAAACAGGCGGCGGACGACAACAGCCGCGTCTTGAAAGACCCGGCCCCCATCGTCTACTTCCTCACCTTCGGCCCCAGCACCCTGGATCACGAGCTGCGCTTCTTCGTGAGCGAGCTCGGCGATCGCAACCCGGCGGTGGACGAGCTGAACCGCAAGATAGACCAGCTGTTCCGCGAAAACGGCATAGAGATCGCGTTCAACCAGATGGACGTCTACATCAAGAACATGAAGGACGAAGAGCAGAAGGTGGAGTCCGACTCCGCCCAGCCTCCCGCCCTGCCGGGTGCCCAGCCCGTCTAAGGCAGCACACCATGCCACTCGAAGGCCCCGCAAGGGGCCTTTTTTATGGTCGGTGGCCAGCCATCTGGCTGGTTTTGTGACACGCCGGCCAGAATGGGACGCCGTTTGCCGCTAGCCTGAAGCGCTTACCCCCCAGTGAGGGGGTCTGCCAATCCAGGCTGGCCGCGATACACTGAGGGGCCAACCCCCACATTTGCCAAGGTGCGCCAATGAGTTCCCAATCCTCTCTGCTCTCTTTTCTCGGCTCTCCCCTGCTCGGGGTGGCCGCCACCTATGTCGATCCCGCCAGCAAGGAGACCGGCGTCTACATCTGCGGGGTCGAGATCCAGGCCGGCGACGAGCTGCTGCTGAGCTTTCCCAAGGGGCACCAGCTGGCGGTGGGGGAGAAGATCACCCTGCATCTGGACAACCGCACCGGGGTCGACGAGTACGATGCCTCCTTGAGCGTCTATCGCGTCTCCTACAAGGGGGTGATAACAAAGACCGCCCCGGACAAGGTGCAGGTCACCCCGCTGCAGTTCGAGCTCTGGTACGGCAACCGGGTGGTCTATGGTTTCGCCCGGCCGGACTATCAGCATCCGGCCGATGAACGCCCCGCCCGCGAGCTGCCGGTCACCCCGCTCACCGGCCTGCCGGTGCCTGACCTGCGCGAAGTGGAGAACAAGATCGGGGTGCTGGTGACCCGGGCCCAGTCCCAGCCGCACACCACAGTGCTGGCGTTTCTCTCCTCCGATGAGGACGACATCTTCTTCATCACCTTCCCCGAGACCTTCAAGTCGCAGTTGCTCAAGCGCGACGGCCGCTGCCATTTCGCCATCGACTCGCGGGCGGTGTTCACCTACACCCGCGCCATCGAGTGGAACTACACCATCATCGCCGCCGATGCCTACCAGATCCCGCAGGATCACCCGCTGTTCGAGCCCATCCGTGCCGCCTTCGTGCAGAAGAATCCGTGGGAAGTGGGCTTCTTCAGCCACCCGCAGGTGGAGCTCTACCACCTCAAGGCCCGTCAGGTGGTCTGCCCGGGGCGGGCAAAAGAGTAGGCCAGTGCGGGCCCGAAAGAGGATAAGATGACCGCCGTTGCCCATCACAAGGAGTAGAGAGCAGATGCAGCAGGTCGTTTATGTGGCGAGCCCCGCCAGCCAGCAGATCCACGTGTTCGCCCTGGACGAGAGCGGGGAGCTCGCGCCATTGCAGGTGGTCGACACCCCGGGCCAGGTCCAGCCGCTGGTGATCAGCCCGGACGGGCACTGGCTCCATGCCGCCGTGCGGCCCGATTTTTCGCTCATCAGCTACCGGATTGGCGTGGATGGCCGGCTCAGCGAGCCGAGCTCGGCGCCGCTGGCGGGCAGCGCCTCCCACACCGCCATCTCGGCCGATGGCCGCTTCCTGCTGGCGGCCTCCTATGCCTTCAATCATGTCACCGTCTCCGCCATCGGAAGCACCGGTCGGGCAGCGCCGCCCCACCAGCAGCTCGACGGCTTGCAGGCCGCCCACTCGGTCACCCTGCTCGCCGCCGACGGCCAGGGCGAGCAGGAGGTGCTGGTCGCCTGCCTCAAGGAGGATCGTATCCGCCGCTTTGTGCTCTGTCGGGAGGGTCGGCTGCGCCCCCATCCGCTGGGGGATCTGCAGACCGCCAGCGGCGCCGGCCCGCGCCATCTGGCGCTGCACCCAAGCAATGGCGACCTCTACTGCCTGAACGAGCTCGACTGTACCATCAACCGCTACCGGCGCAGTGCCGACGGCGACATCACACTCTGCCAGAGCCTGGAGATGCTGCCCGCCGGTTATCAGGGGGAGTACTGGGGCGCGGATCTGCACGTGACGCCGGATGGGCGCTTTCTCTACAGCAGCGAGCGGGCCAGCAGCCTGCTGACCCAGTTCGCCATTGCGCCGGATGGCGAGCTCGGCGTGGTCGGCCACTTCCCCACCGAAACCATGCCGCGCGGCTTTGCCATCGACGGGCAGGGCCGCTGGCTGCTGGCGGCAGGGCAGGCCTCCCACCAGCTGGCGCTGCACCGCATCGATCCGGCCAGCGGCGCCCTGACCCTGCAGGCACGCCAGCCGGTGGGCGAAGGGGCCATGTGGGTGCGGGTATTGACGCTGGCGCCCTGAGCCCTCAGCACTTAGCCCCGAGCCCGGCGCACCGACAAAACAGAGAGGCCACCCTGGGGTGGCCTCTCTTTCATCATCTCAATGCAAGTCAACGCAGGGATTTAATCCTTGGCGCTCTCCATGGCACCCTCTTCGGAGTGCTGGGGCAGGATGAGGTTGAGCAGGATGGCGGCCACCGAGGCCAGACCCACACCCGCCAGGGCGAAGTCACCGATCTTCATCTCCAGCGCACCGACACCCACGGTCAGGGTCACGGCCACGATGGCGATGTTGCGCGACAGCCCCAGATCCACCTTGGACTCCACCAGGGTCTTGAGACCGATGGCGGCGATGGATCCGAACAGCAGCAGCATGATGCCGCCCATCACCGGCATCGGGATGGAGGTGAGCAGGGCGTTGAACTTGCCGAAGAAGGCCAGAATGATGGCGAACACCGCAGCCCAGGTCATGGTGACCGGGTTGAAGTTGCGAGTGATCATCACGGCGCCGGTCACTTCGGCATAGGTGGTGACGGGGGGGCCACCGATGAAGCCGGCGAAGCAGACGCCGATGCCGTCACCGGCCAGGGTACGGTGCAGGCCCGGGTTCTTGGTGTAATCCTTGCCCGTCACGCCACCGATGGCCAGCACGCCGCCAATGTGTTCGATACAGGGGGCGATGGCTACCGGCAGCATGAACAGCGCCGCAGCCCAGTTGATCTCGGGGGTCACGAAGTGGGGCAGCGCCAACCAGGGGGCGTTCACCATGCCATCGAAGCTCACCTGACCCATCAGCACGGCGGCCACGTAACCGGCGATCACGCCGGAGAGGATGGGGATGAGCTTGATCCAGCCCTTGCAGAACACCGCCGCAATCAGGGTTACCGCCAGCGAGATGCCGGCCAGGGTCAGCGCAACCGAGGCTGGCACGACCTGCTCACCGCCGGCCCGACCCATCGCCATGTTGCAGGCCACTTGGGCGACCGACAGACCGATCACCATGATCACCGGACCAATCACCACCGGCGGCAGCAGCTTGTGCACGAAACCCATCCCACGCACGCGAATGAGCGCGGCCAGGATGAAGTACATGAAACCGGCGGCAAACAGACCGAACATGGTGGAGGGCAGGCCCCAGGTCTGGGTGGCGTAAATGATGGGGGCGATGAAGGCAAAGCTGGAACCGAGGAAAATCGGGACCTGGCGGCGGGTGCAGAGCTGGAACAGCAGGGTGCCCACACCGGCGCCAAGCAGGGCCATGGAGGGGTTCAGTCCGGTGAGCAGGGGCACCAGAACCATGGCACCGAAGGCGACAAACAGGATTTGCAGCCCGGCGACACTTTGCTTGACTAAGGAAAACATGGATGTCCTTAATTTTTTGATAACTGACAGGGATATTTGACACTTTTCAGTTATCACAAGACTTTTTCAAGGCACTGAATGAGCCATTCGGCGTCATTTGTTGCCTCTTACTGCTTGGGGAGGGCATGAAACTGGCTTTTTAGGCGGGATTCGTTGCTACAAGCATCGAGGAAGCGATTTTACGCACTTTTATGGCCGACGCCAATCGTTTTTCCACGCTGTTTTGTTGTCAGGTGTTGCCCCTGCCCCACCACCGGCCCCCTCTATACTTGATGGCGTGAACCCAGCCGGACAAGGAGTCCCCCATGTCACTGCCCGCTTTCAAGCCCAGCCAGCGTCGACTGCTGGTGGGCTCGGCCATCGCCCTGGCCCTGTTTGCCACCCCGCTCAGCTATGACTTCAGCCACCATCAATGGCAGCTGAATCAGGCCTATGCCAAGTCCTGTTTCGTGGCCGGCACCCGCATCCTGATGGCCGACGGGGAGGAGCGCTCTATCGAGACCCTGCAGGTCGGTGAACGGGTACGGGATCAATATGGCCGCAGCAACCGGATCCTGGCGATCGAGCGGGTACTGCTGGGAGAGCGCAGGCTGTACGGGCTCAACCGGCTGGCCCCCTTCGTCACCGCCGAACACCCCTTTCTGACCACCCGCGGCTGGGCGGCCATCGCCCCGGCCATGACCCGCACCGAAAACCCGACCCTCGCCGTGTTGCCGCTCTTTACCGGCATGCATCTGCTGGGTTGGTCGGAGCACGGCAGCGCAGGCAACCTGGCGCTGGCCCCTCACCCCACCCCGCTACTGGTGGAGTCCCTCTGCTGGCTGGATGCCCCGCCCACCACCGCACTGTTCAACCTGATCCTGGATGGCAGCCACAGCTATGTCGCCAATGGGCTGATCGTTCACAACAAGGATGGCGATGGCAGTGGCGGCAGTGGAAACGGTGGAGGAGGAAGCAGTGGCGGAGGCAGCGACAGCGATGGCGGCGGCAGCAGCGGTGGAGGCAGTGACAGCGATGGCAGCGGCAGCAGTGGTGGAGGCAGTGACAGCGATGGCGGCGGCAGCAGTGGTGGAGGCAGTGACAGCGATGGCGGCGGCAGCAGTGGTGGAAGCAGTCACGATGGCGGCAGCGACAGCAGCCATGGCGGTGACGACAACGGCGGTGGGGAACATGCCGGCGGCGAACAACATGCAGGAGGTGATCGGCATGCCGGTGGTGAGCAGCATGGCGGAGGAGACCGCCACGCCGGCGGCGATCGTCACGGTGGTGGGCGTGGCCTCGGCAATGGCCTCGATGACAACGGGGTAGATGCCGTCGACGCCAATGGCAACCAGATCCGGGGTGACGGTACGGTCGACGACAACGGGGTAGATGCCGTCGATGCCAACGGCAACGAGATCCGGGGCGATGGCACGGTCGACGACAACGGGGTAGACGCCGTCGACGCCAATGGCAACGAGATCCGGGGTGATGGTACGGTCGACGACAATGGGGTAGATGCCGTGGATGCCAGCGGCAACGAGATCCGGGGCGACGGCACGGCCGACGATCGCGGCCAGACCCTGACCGATGCGCAGGAGCAAGCGCTGATCCAGCAAGGGTTCAACAGCAAGGTGCAACCATGAGCCGTTATCTGCTGATCTGCCTGGCACTGTGGTTGTCCGCCTGTGCCACCCAGCCAGCCGCCCCGCTCTATCACCAGATGGACAAACAGGACGTGGCGTTCGCCAATCAGGCGCTGGCCGAGGCGCTGCAAACCCGCCCCAAGGGCCAGAGCCTCACCTGGTTCAACTCCGCCAACCGCCACTCAGGCAGCGTCACGCCACTGCGTACCTTCCGCCACCACAACGGCCTCTGGTGCCGCGACTACCGCGAGCAGCTCTATATAGCCCAGGCCAGCCAGCAGTGGCAGGACACCGCCTGCCGCAGCAAGGCGGGGCACTGGCTGCCGCTGCGCAGCTGACTGCTCAGGTAACAAAAAAGGGGTGGCCATGGCCACCCCCCTTCTATTGCAAGTGCAAGCTTGCGGCCATCATACCCGGCGATAGGGCAGGTAGACCGGCTCCCACATGTGGTTGAGGATGTGCTGCTGCAGATCCTGACCGATCAGCGGATGAGAAGGATCCCGCCGCACTATGTCTTTGAGCACCGCCGTCGCCACGTGCACCGAGATGTTGCGCAGCTCGCGAATGCGCGGATAGACGGCCCCCTTGGCGAGGTCCACCTCGCTCACGCACTCCGCCAGCGCAAAGGCGGCGGTGGTGAAGATGTCCGGCGTGATCTCGCGGATCTGGCTGACGATGGCCGCCAGACCCACCCCCGGGAAGATGAAGACGTTGTTGCCCTGGCCGACCCGGAACTCCTGCCCCTCGTAGTGCACATCCTTGAACGGGCTGCCGGTGGCGACGATGGCCTTGCCCTTGCTCCAGCGATAGATGTCGTCCGGCAACGCCTCGCAGTTGGCGGTCGGGTTGGAGAGCGGGAACACCATGGGGCGCGCGCAGTGTTTTTGCATCAGCTGCACGTGCTCCTCCTTGAAGGCGCCGCCCGAGCCGCTGGTGCCCAGCAGCACTGTGATCGGCACGTGACGCAGCACGTCGGTCAGGTTGGCCTTGCCGGGCACCTCGGTGTCCCAGCCGGCCAGCAGCAAACCAGGCTTGGCGTAGCGACGCTTGTACTCGTCGAGCCCCTCGCGGTTGTCACACACCAGTCCCTGGGTATCCAGGATATAGATGCGATCGCGGGCAGCCTGCGGATCCAGCCCTTCGCGGATCATGCCCGCGCAGATCTGATCCGCCACCCCCACCCCGCCGGCTCCGGCGCCATAGACCAGGTAGTTCTGCTGGCCCAGGGTCTCGCCCTTGACCTTGACCGCCCCTATGATGCCCGCCAGCACCACGGCCCCGGTACCCTGGATGTCGTCGTTGAAGGACGGCAGCGACTGCTGATAGCGGGAGAGGTTGTTGAAGGCGTTGGACTTGCTGAAGTCCTCCCACTGCAGCACGGCGTTCGGGAAGTGGCGCTTGACCCCGGCCACGAACTTGTCGATGAAGTCGTCGTACTCCTTGCCGCGAATGCGCTTGTGAGGCTGACCCAGGTACATGGGATCATCCAGCAGCGCCTGATTGTCGGTGCCCACATCCAGCGCGATGGGCAGACAGCAGGCGGGGTGAATACCGGCGGCCAGGGTATAGAGGGAGAGCTTGCCGATGGGAATGCCCATGCCGCCCACCCCCTGGTCACCGATCCCCAGGATCCCCTGGCTGTCGGTCACGACGATGATGCGCACCGATTTGGCATCCAGCTGACGGGCCAGGGAGCCCATGTCATCGACGTTCTTCGGGGTGATGTAGAGGCCGCGCGCCTTCTGGTAGCGGTGGCTGAACTCCTGACACGCCTTGCCCACCGTCGGGGTGTAGATGATGGGGGTCATCTCCTCCACATGGCGCGCCAGCAGGGCGTAGAACAGGGTCTCGTTGCGATCCTGCAATGCCCGCAGGTTCTGATACTTCTCGATGTCGCTGCAGGCGCTCAGAAAGCCCTGATAGACCCGATCCAGCTGGGCTTCGAAGGTTTGCACCTGGGGAGGCAACAGGCCGTCGAGCTCGAAGTCGGCGCGCTCCTGTTCGGTAAAGGCGGTGCCCTTGTTGAGATTGCGATCGTTGAGCAGATCGGTGCCAGTCAGTGCAACGGGGCGAAAATCTTGTCCCTGTGCATCTTTCCACAGCAGATATTGTCCGGTAGCCATAGTCATTCTCTTTGATTTACGTGAAATTGCCGTTCGGCAGGAGAGCAAGACTCATAATGAAATCAATCATATGACGTTTGCCTGTTTAGTTTTGTGAGCTTGGGCATACCCTGCGGCCAAAATCCGCGCCGAGGTGGATGATGGTCTCATACCGGCCACGCGCCGCAGAGAGCGGCCAACTATGCTCAACAGCAGGCCACCGGCAGGGAGAGGTTCCCGGGGGCAGGAGAGAACAAACAGATGAGTGAAATCCTGATCGTCGATGACATGGCATCCAACCGCTACATCTTGCGCAGTCTGCTGGAAGAGGCGGGTTACCGGGTGCGGGAGGCCACCGACGGCCTGCAGGCAGTGGATACCGCCACCGAGTTCCCCCCCGATCTGGTGCTGATGGACATCAACATGCCGGTGATGGACGGCTACGAGGCGTGCCGCCGCATCAAGCAGCTGCCGGGCCAGTGGTGCCTGCCGGTGCTCTTCATCAGCACCAACAGCGGGATCGGGGCGCTCGAGCAGGCCTTTCAGGCCGGCGGCTGCGACTATGTCTCCAAGCCGTTCCACCAGCTCGAGGTGCTGGCCCGGGTGCAAAACCAGCTGCGCCTCAAGGAGCTGGGACGTCAGCAGGCCAAGGTGCAGCTCTACCAGAGCCTGTTTCAGCTCACCGCTGGCATCGCCCACGAGATCAACACCCCCATCGGTATCGGCATCACCGCCTCCAGCCTCATTCATGGCGCCGGCGATCTGCTGGCCAGCGCGGTGCAAAACGGCATGCTGGGGCAGCGCCTGCTCCAGCAGCAGCTCACCGACATCAAGGAGGGCACCGAACTGGTGGAGTCCAGCCTGCGCCGGGTCGCCCTGCTGGTGACCCGCTTCAAGGAGCTGACCCGGGATCAGACCGAGCTGCCCGCCACCCCCTTCGCCGTACAGAAGAGCCTGCGCAAGCTGCTGCAGGCCTTCACCCCCGAGTTTCTCATCGCTAGGGTCAACGCCGAGCTGGGCGGTGAGGAGGTCACCCTGACCGCCCCCGAGTCGCTGTTTCTCGACTTGGTGCAGGAGCTCATCAAGAACAGCATGGAGCACGCCTTCAAGGGGCCGGGGGAGCACCACCTCTCCCTGCAGGTGGAGCGAGCCGGCAACGAGCTGCTGCTGATCTACCGGGACAACGGCCCCGGCATGGCGGCCGAGCAGCTGGCCCACCTGTTCGAGCCCTTCTTCACCACCCTGCGCGGTGACGCCCGCCACTGCGGGCTGAGCGCCTGTCGCATCCACAACCTGGTGGAGAACAATCTGCACGGCCAGCTCGCCGTCACCAGCCCGCCCGGCGAGGGGCTCTGCTACCGCATCCGGCTGCCGCTGCAGCCGCCGCTCTGAGCGGCAGACACAACAAAGGGGCGCCGCAGCGCCCCTTCTTCTCTTTCATCCTGATGTCGCGGTCAGCCTCAGCCTGACTTGCCTGCCTTGGGCTCGTCGAGCTGGTGCTTCACCTCTTCATACCAGAGATCGTGGTGCTCCTTGGCCCAGGTTTCGTCCACCTCGCCGCTGATCATCCCCTCCAGCGCCCCTTCCAGCTGGAACAGGCCCATGTAGATATGGAAGATGAAGCCGCAGATGAGGATCAAGGCGCCGACGATGTGGATGAAGCTGGCCCACTCCATCTGGCGGCGCAGCTGGCCGAAGATGGGGAAGTCCAGAAACAGCCCGGTCGCCACCACGATGCCGCCAAACCAGATCAGCAGCCAGAAAATGGCCTTCTCGCCGCCGTTGGAGAAGCCCGCCGAGGGGTGACTCCCCTTGTGGGGCCCCAGCATGCCGCCCGCCTTCATGAACCAGCGCACATCCACCATGTTGACGATGTTGTGGCGAAACCACTTGATGAGCACTCCCATCAGGCAGAGGAAGAAGAGCGGCCCCACGTAGTTGTGGAACACCTTGGCGAACCAGATCCAGTTCTCCCACACCCCTATGCTCACCACCGGCTTGATGAAGTGCTTGCCGTAGATGATGGCCAGCCCTGACCCCGACAGGGTCAGGAACATGCCCGCCGTGGTCCAGTGCAACGCCCGATCCAGCCTGCTCCAGCGCTTGAGCTTGCGCCCGGTGCGCGGTTTGGAGAGCTTGGTCGGCCCCACCGCCCAGTACATCAGGCCGCACATGGCGAGCGACCCGAAAATGGCGATGGCACCGAGCGGCGACACCCACTTGGTCTTCACCTCGAACCAGAGCTGGCCCGGCACCGAGATCAGCACCCCGTGCTCCGGCGAGCGGGAGGTGGTCACCCCCTCCTGCCCGTCCTTCACCGCTCGCCAGTAATCGGCGCCGGCAAAGCCGACCGCCTCTTTTTCTGCGTCGGCGAAGCTGGCGGTACTCACCAGCAGCAGGGCGGCAAACAGGGCCATTAGCCAGGTTTTCATGCCGCCCCTCCCTTGCCCGCCTTGCTGGCGTCGTAAAACAGCTCTTCACCGCTGCCCCAGCCCGCCTCCTTGGCGCCGCGATAGGCGACCCGCTCGCGGAAGATGTCGGAGATGACCTGCGCATCCCCCGCCAGCAGCGCCTTGGTGGAGCAGAGCTCGGCACACATGGGCAGCTTGCCCTCGGCGATGCGGTTGGCACCGTACTTCTGGCGCTCCGCCTCGCTGTGATCCTCCTCCGGGCCGCCGGCGCAGAAGGTGCACTTGTCCATCTTGCCGCGATCGCCAAAGGCGGCGGTCTTCGGGAACTGGGGCGCCCCGAACGGGCAGGCAAACAGGCAGTAGCCGCAACCGATGCAGAGATCCTTGTTGTGCAGCACTATGCCGTCGTCGGTGTGATAGAAGCAGTCGGCCGGGCAGACCGCCATGCAGGGGGCGTCGGTGCAGTGCATGCAGGCCACCGAGATGGAGGTCTCCCCCGGCAGGCCGTCGTTGAGGGTCACCACCCGACGGCGCTGGATGCCCCACTCGAGGGCATCATCGTTCTCGTTCTTGCACGCCGTCACACAGCCGTTGCACTCGATGCAGCGCTTGGTGTCACACATGAATTTCATTCTGGCCATGAGATCAGGCTCCTACTTGGCGAAAACGGCACAGGGTGACCTTGGTCTCCTGCATCTGGGTAACCGGGTCATAGCCATAGGTGGTGACTATGTTGACCGACTCCCCCAGCACATAGGGGTCTGACCCTTCCGGATATTTGGCGCGCAGATCCTGGCCCTCGAAGTGTCCGCCGAAGTGGAACGGCATAAAGGCGAGCCCAGGTTTGACCCGTGGGGTCACCAGCGCCTTCACCTTGACCCGGCCTCCTTCCGGCCCCTCGACCCACACATCCTGACCGTCGCGCACGCCGACGTCGTTGGCATCCGCCGGGTTCATTTCGACGAACATCTCCTGCTGTAGCTCGGCCAGCCAGGGGTTGGAGCGGGTCTCGTCACCGCCCCCCTCGTACTCCACCAGACGGCCAGAGGTAAGGATGATCGGGAACTCCTTGCTGACGTCCTTCTCCTGCACCGAGGCATACTGGGTCGGCAGGCGCCACAGGCTCTTGGCGTCGGGCCAGGTGGCGTAGTCGGCCAGCAGATCCCGGCGCGGGGTGTAGAGCGGCTCGCGGTGCTTGGGCACCTGATCCGGGAAGGTCCACACCACGCAGCGCGCCTTGGCGTTGCCGTAGGGCACGAAGCCGTGCTTGATGGCCACCCGCTGGATGCCGCCGGAGAGATCGGTCTTCCAGTTCTTGCCCTCGGCCTCTTTCTTCTCGGCCTCGGTCAGCTCGTCCCACCAGCCAAGCTGCTTTAGCAGATCGGCGGTGATCTCGGGATAGCCGTCTTCCACCTCGCTCCCCTTCGGCCAGGAGTCTTCGGCCAGCAGTGACACCCCCTGATACTCGATGCCGAAACGGGCGCGGAAACCGCCGCCCCCCTCCGACACCGGAATGCTGGTGTCGTAGAGGATATGGCTGCCGGGGTGCTTCATCTCCGGAGTGCCCCAGCAGGGCCAGGGCAGACCGTACACTTCGCCACTGACCGGGCCGCCCTCGGCCTTGAGATTGGTCTTGTGGAAGGTGTGCCAGTTCTGCTGGTGCGCCTTGAGCCGCTCCGGGCTCTGGCCGGTGTAGCCCACGCTCCACATGCCGCGGTTGTATTCGCGGGTGATGTCTTCCAAGAGCGGCTCGTTGTTCTCCACCTTGATGTGTTTGAACAGCTCATCGGCAAAGCCGAGCTTCTTGCTCAGCAGATACATGATCTCGTGGTCGACCTTGGATTCGAACAGCGGCTCGACCACCTTGTCGCGCCACTGCATGGAGCGGTTGGTGGCGGTGACGGAACCATAGGTCTCGAACTGGGTGGTGGCCGGCAGCAGGTAGACGCCGTCGGTGCGATCGTTCATGACGGCGGCAACGGTGGGATACGGGTCGACAATCACCATCATGTCGAGCTTTTGCATCGCCTTCTTCATCTCGGGGCCGCGGGTCTGGGAGTTGACCGCATGGCCCCAGTAGAACATGGCGCGAATGTTGGAACCCTGCTCGATGAGATCGGCGTTCTCCAGCACCCCGTCCACCCAGCGGGAAACCGGGATGCCGTTGTTGTTCATCGGCAGCTTGCCGTTGTAGGCCTTGTTGTCAAAACGCGCCTTGATCCACTCGTAATCGACGTCCCACACCCGGGCCCAGTGCTTCCAGGAGCCCTCTTCCAGCCCGTAGTAGCCGGGCAGGGAGTCGGAGGTGACGCCAAAGTCGGTGGCGCCCTGCACGTTGTCGTGACCGCGGAAGATGTTGGTGCCCGCCCCGCTCTTGCCCACGTTGCCGAGGGCCAGTTCGAGGATGCAGTAGGCGCGGGTGTTGTTGTTGCCCGTGGTGTGCTGGGTGCCACCCATGCACCAGACCACGCAGCCGGGACGGTTGTCGGCCAGCAGCTTGGCGGCGCCATGAACCTGCTGTTCGTTGAGGCCGGTTACCCGCTCCACTTCGGCCGGGGTCCAGCGCGCCACCTCTTTTTGCACCTCGTCCATGCCATAGACGCGGGTGCGGATGAACTCTTTATCTTCCCAGCCGTTCTTGAAGATGTGCCAGAGCATGCCCCAGATAAAGGCAACGTCGGTGCCCGGACGCAGGGAGAGGTACATGTCCGCCTTGGCGGCAGTGCGGGTACGACGCGGGTCGACCACCAGGATCTTGCAGCCGTTGCGCTCTTTCGCCAGCAGGATGTGCTGCATGGCGACCGGGTGGGCCTCCGCCGGGTTGGAGCCGATGAACATGATCGACTTGCTGTTGTGCATGTCGTTCAGGCTGTTGGTCATGGCGCCGTAGCCCCAGGTGTTGGCGACCCCGGCCACCGTGGTGGAGTGGCAGATGCGCGCCTGGTGATCCACGTTGTTGGTGCCCCACAGGGACGCCATCTTGCGAAACAGGTAGGCCTGCTCGTTGGAGTGCTTGGCGGAGCCGAGCCAGTAGACGCTGTCGGGGCCGGACTCCTTGCGAAGGCGCAGCACCTCGTTGCCCACCTCTTCGATGGCCTGCTCCCAGCTCAGGCGCTGCCACTTGCCACCCACCAGCTTCATCGGGTACTTGAGGCGACGCTCACCGTGGCCGTGCTCGCGCAGGGCAGCCCCCTTGGCACAGTGACCGCCCAAGTTGAAGGGGTGATCGAAGGCCGGCTCCTGACCGGTCCAGACGCCGTTTTGCACCTCGGCATAGACGCCGCAGCCCACCGAGCAGTGGGAGCAGATGGTGCGCTTCACCTCGACCGGCACGTCGGCCGCCACGGTTTTGGCCTCGGCCCGCTGCATCATGGCAGGGGCCAGCCAGCCGGCCGCCACGGCGCCGCCGGCCACCAGACCGGAATTGACCATAAAGGCGCGACGGGTCAGCCCCTGACCGCGAGCGGCCCCATTATTTTGCAAATCGCCTTGCAAGCTGCCCTGCTCGCCCGCCTGGGGCTGCTCGGCACGTTTCGTCAGTTTCATGAGTTCTCCTTCACTGAGTCGGCTCAGTCGGTGCCGCGCAGGGTGCGATAAAAGTCGTGAACGTGGGGGGTCTCCCGATAGCCCTTGTCGGGCTCGGTGTCGTGGGTCAGCACCTCCTTGCCCACCACCCGACCGGTGGCACCGGCCAGCACGCCTATGGTGGCAACCACCCCCACCCCCTTGATCAGATTGCGGCGGGACGGGTCTTTCAGCTGTTCATCGCTCATCTTTCTGTGACCTCTGTTGTTATGGTCGGCTGCGGTGAGCCGGTTTTGCTATGAGTGGGTGGCGCAGCGTCATGGCTGCGTCACCACCGGGCTGCCAAAGGGCAGGCGCAGTTCCTGTTCCAGTTTGAAAAAGTCTTCGGCAAGGGCACCGACCGCCCGGTAGAAGCTGCCCCCTTTCGCCTGTTGCTGATCGCGGCAGCAGGCCAGTACCCAGGGGGCAAGGTGGCGCTCATAGAAGCGGTTGTGCTCCGGGTGCTGCTCGCCAATCAGTACCGCCATCACCTCACAGAGGGCGGCCAGATGATCTTCCGGCTCACACACTCCGCTCTGGCGCTCGAAACCTAGCGACTGCAGGTCTGCGCGCAGCACTGCCAGCGGCAGCTCCATCAAAGAGCCGGTGAGATACCAGGAGGCAAACGGCACTATCTCCCCGCGCCCCAGCCCGATAAAGAGATCCTGATACTCCTCGGCAAGCTCATTCTCGTGGTGGCTGCTGGCCGCCAGCTGCACCAGCCCCAGCCCTCTGGCAAAGGGGCCGGGCATGGCCTGCAACCCTTGCAGCCAGGCGAGCTGTTCGCCTCGGGGGGCGGCGCGCCAGAGGCTCGCCAGCAGGGCGTACATGTCGGCGCTATTGCGATCCAGGTCGGTCATTGCCGGCGCCTCCGGGTAGTCATTGCGTTGTTCAGTCATCAGAGCCCCCTCACACCTTGAGCTGGGCGGCAGGATCCGCCGCCAGCGCCGCAAACACATCCTTGACCCGGCACTCCTCGCACATCAGCAGCCGCTGGGCGGCTTCGTTCTGGAAGTGGGAGTGACCGGCCAGTTTCTGCTGGATGCGGCGGATAAGGGAGGCTGGCGCAAACGGCTTGCCACAGCGAATGCAGCAGGCGGCCTCTTCGGCTTTGAGGCTCTGGACGGCGCGGCGCGCCTCGGGCACCGGTTGCAGGCGGGGCATCAGCACGATGGCCTGCTCGGGGCACGCCTTTTCGCACATGCCGCACTGGATGCAGTCCTGCTCGATAAAGTTGAGGCCGGGGGCATGGCCCACCGCATGCAGGGCGCGGCTCGGGCAGACCGCCACGCAGCCCATGCAGAGGGTGCAGTCAGCGCCTTTGAGCTCGACGCTGCCGTAAGGGGCGCCGTGGGGCACCGCCAGCAGCTCGCGGCTCCCCTCGTTGGCCTGCCAGAGGGCGTCGAAGGCGGCAAACAGGTTCTCCCGTTTATCCCCTTTCAGCGGCTTGTCCAGCAGGGCAACAGCTGGCTCACAGGAGATAGGCTTATCTTGCTCGGCATCAACGCTAAACAGCGCGATGCGATCGGCGCTAAGGCCGGCGCCCGCCAGCAGCACGGCGGCGCTCGCCAGCTCCCGCTCAACCAGCGCACGGACGCTGGCGGGGGCATCGTCACCGAGCGCGATGCGCACCGCGCTCGCGCCATAGGCAAGGGCGGCCAGCCAGCTCTCGATGCCTAAGCTGGCGCTCTCCTCCACCCAGACCGGCAGCCAGTTGGTGGGCAGAGCAGCAAGCTCGGCCTCCACCCATTCGCGCTCATTATCAGCGGCAATCAACAACTGGGGCGCGTCGCCTCCCGCCTCCCGGTAGTGCTTGATCAATCGGAACAAGTAGTCGCCGCTGGTGTTGGCGTCGGGCTGGTGATAGGCAATCGCCCCGGTCGGACAGGCCGAGGCGCAGCTACCGAAGCCCTGACAGAGATGGGGATCGATCTGGATGCGACCATTGATGGGCTTGAGGGCATCGGTCGGGCAGACATCGAGGCAGCGGCTGCAACCGGGCACGCCGCGGGCGGTAAAGGCGCAGGCCTCGGGGTCGAGGCGAAAATAGCGCGGCTTGTCGAAGATACCGGTCAGCGCACAGATCTCGGCAAGCCGTGCGGCCAGCCCATCGTCATCAGCCAGATGCAGATAGCCCACCGGCGGGCGCTCCAGCGCAAACAGCGGGGTGCGGCCCAGATCGGCCACCAGATCGAAGCACGGCTCGCTACCGACCGTCGCTTGTTGTGGAAAACAGAGCGCCGCCAGAGAGATACGCTCACCCTGACCATTTAGGCCGGTGAGCTGGAACTGGCCGAGATACCCGGTCAGGCTCGGCTCGCGCAGGGTCAGGGCATCCAGGGTGGCGGTAGCCTCGAAGATGGCCTCGAGATCCGCCGCCTCGGCGTCAAAAACGGATTCGGTCACCAGCAGGGTCGGCATCACGCCTTGGGGCAACAGACTGGCGGCGCGGCGAATGCGGTCTTCCGGGCCGACCAGCAGCAAGCGCCCCTGACTCTGGTAGGAGATGGTGGCCGGGATCAGGTTGTCGGTCTTGACCGTATGCTGCAGGGCATGGGCGCGGGCACGTTCGTTGCGCGCAGCCACGCCATTGGCGGTCAGAGTTGTGACGGATGTTGTTATGGGTTGTTCGATGCTCACATGCACTCCTGTGCGCGCCACCTCGTGGGATGGCGTGCTTGTTGGTCAGCTGGGAGAGCAAGAGCCGAGCCAACTCCCCCAGGAAAAAAGTGACTGGCAGGGAGTCAGGATCCCAAATGCTCCATTCCCCTACCCTTGGTTGGGACATTTTGTCCATCATGGTCAACCAAAATGTCCCGATCGTCGGTAGGGTTTTGAGAATGGTTATCAGCCAACCCTTGCGGCTCGCTGGTTATGGCCGTGGCGGCCACAATCGCCGATTCGGGTGCGGCGGAGGATAAGTGAGGCGCTTCACCATCGGGCGCCGTTGCCTGCTCCACCAGCCAGTTGCGCAGCCCGGCGCTCAGGGCTGCGGGCAGCAATTCGGGCTGACTGAAATCCTGGGTGTAGTCGTCGAGCCCATCCGGCTTGTGGCTGCGAAACATGGCGCGCAGCGCCTCCCTGTCAGGGAGTGCCGGCTTCTCTGAAGGGGCCGTTTTCGGCTCTGATCCGCGCGGCTTGTCCCCTTCGAGGGGGAGCGGAACATCACTCCCACTGTAAGTACTGACTACGCGGCCATCCAGCTCTGTAACTGGCGTTTCACCTTCACCACTGCCTTCGATGGGGGCTGCAACCACCTCGGGAATGGCTTTTTCTCGTGGCTGCAATGGCTGATGCTTGCGCGCCTCACTCTTGCGAGACGACCAGCGCTTGAGGAACTCACTCATGGGCGCTGTTTCCGGCCTTGTTTCCGGCACAGGTTCCGGCACTGTTTCCAGCATTGCAGCCACGCTCGCGGCCATCGGGGCCGGTGGCCTTGACGGCGCCACAGCTGGCTTGATCCTGGCTATCGACACCGAGCTGATCCTGCGCCCGCCCCTTGCCCTTCTTGCCCTTGCGACGAGCCTCCAGCAGCTCACCGTGACGACCGATAAAGGCCTCCACCCAGGCTTGCAGCGCTTCGGGCAGCGGGCAGGAGAGCACCTGCCGCTCGCCATCCATATAGGCGGCGGCCACGGTCTGACTCAGGGTGAGGCCGTCGGCCACAAAGCCATTGTCCACGCGGCTTCCGGTGACAAAGAGGCGGGGCGAGCCGGAGCTCAAATTGAAGCGATAATCCCCCCGCTCGTCGCGAAACAGGGTAAGGGGCAAGGCACCGGCAGCCTCGGGTTCGGCGGGGTGGAGCGCCGCAATCTCGAAACGGCGGCTCTGCCAGCGGCCAACCTGGCTGTCGATGGCCTTTAACTCCAGTTGCAGCCAGCGCTGCGGGGGCAAGGTATTGGTTGTGTCTTGCACTGTCACGGCTCCCATCAGAATGTCTCTGCCGGGCTGCCCTCCCTCTTGCTCAGCCCCAGTCGGGGCGGATCAGAGCAGGAGATTCAGGGCAGCCACGGCCATCAATGGGATAAGACTTAGCAAGAGTGGGGCCAAGGCCGGTTTGGTGGTTGATGGGGCTTTGATGCGGGTTAGGGCCTTGTGCAGGACATGGGTTGGCGCTAAGCGCAGCGAAGCCCAATATGCGGCGTAAAACCCATCAACCGGTGCTTGAGCTAGATAATGGCAATTATCGAATCGCCATCAACAATTACGACAGCAATATATTAAATTCACCATCTAAAGATACTCTCATTATCCCAACATAATTCATTGTCGAACTAAAGCGACCTTTAAATTCACTTTTTTCTAAAAAACCAGAAATATATGTACTTGTCTCGACATTAATTGCGATAGGTAAAATTACTGTATTCATAGTTGACAAGTCTAACATTGACTCTCCTTGAAGAAGCGTACTTGATGTAAAGTACTCAAGCTCAGTCAATAAGTTTTTGTTGGAAGATAGGGTGCCAACCTTACCTATAGCTTTTATTTTGTGCAGACCCAGCCTTTCATTTATTTCTTGTAACTGATGAAATGGTGATACTGTATGTATGTCAGCAATAATGTTATTATCTTCCCCTCTCTTTATAAAGCCACTTTTCACCGATAAAGTCAGCCCTTGTAAATGTGACATCTGAAGTGAGTTACTACGAAACACTATTTGGCCATTCACAACTGTTGCAGTAGACCTAAGCCCCTCACCTATCGGTGGCTCAAGATCCAACTCAATGTCCTTCAGATCACGAATTATAGCTTCTGGTGATAGTATGTTTTTCAATTGAATGAATTTTTCTGAAAGATCATCGTAACTGGAGGAAAAAATGACTCCATTCTGAGGCCCTTTATTGGTTATATAAACATATAAAAAAAGACCATTGCACAAGACATAGTAATAAGCTCTAACTTCAGGGTGGTTTGCATAAGTCCATGCTTGTTGAATATCCTCTTCGGTTATGTCAGAGCTTGGCGACTTTGCCTCAATTATCCATCTGACATTATTCTCAGTCTCTAGTATATAATCTGCTCGACCTTTTAAATATGGGTCTGTTGCTTTTTTACGCCCTAGAGATGACTTGGCATATGTTAATGTCTGCTCTCGGATTATATTATTAGATGTTCCAGAACGATATCCCAACTCTCTCAACAAAGGCGCAATTATTTCCTCTCTAACATCCTGTTCATTTAGTTTGCAAAAATCAAACTTCAAAAAATCCATATATAAACACCCTTAATATCCTTATTTAAAAATGATGCTAGGTAGTCGAAACATCAGTATATCGACCTAACGTTCTGTCAACATTATCAACACTCTCAATAAATAGGTAGAAAATTTTAGCATTTATATACTTTCGAGTTTTTATAGCCTGTGACTATGAATCTTAAATACCCTAATCGATACTCTGTATCAGTAATCTGGAACAAAACTTGCTGTATCCCTCCCCTTAGATCCCGGCAACCGGTCGCGAGGGGCCCATGACACCGACCTTTATCAAAAGCAATGCCGCAGCCCAGCTCACCATGGCCGTCGAGGTGATGGATGAGCAGGGGCAGTTGCAAACCCGCCAAATCGCCTGTGAGCGACCACTGACGGTCTACCTCAACTGGAAGGAAATCGTAACCCTGATGACGCTGGGGGCCCGCCCCGAGGCGCTGGTGCTGGGTTATCTCAAAAATCAGGGCTTTATCGAGGATATTGCGGCCATCGAATCGGTGATCGTCGACTGGGAGAGCGAGGCCGCCGCCGTGGTGAGCAGCCAGCAGGCCGCCGATCTCGACAAATCCCTGGAGAAGAAGACGGTCACCTCCGGCTGCGGTCAGGGCACCATGTATGGCAGCGTGATGAAGAAGCTCGAAGGGGTGGTCTTGGCGGCGCCCGAGCTTAAACAGAGCACCCTCTACGCCCTGCTCAAGGCGCTGTCGGCCCATAACGAAACCTACAAGATGGCGGGGGCCGTGCATGGTTGCGCCATCTGTCGCGGCGCTGAGATCCTCTCCTTTGTCGAAGACGTGGGGCGCCACAATGCGGTGGATACCCTGGCGGGCGAGCTCTGGATGCGCGGCGAGGCAGGCCACGACAAGATCTTCTACACCACCGGGCGGCTCACCTCGGAGATGGTGATCAAGGTGGCGCAGATGGGCATTCCGGTGCTGCTGTCGCGCTCCGGCGTCACCCAGATGGGGCTGGATCTCGCCCGTCAGCTCGGCATCACCATGATTGCCCGCGCCAAGGGACGCCACTTCGAGGTATTCAGCGGCCACGACCATCTCGTGCTGGACGAGAAGCCGCCGGTGCTGGCGCCCGGTTCAGCCGGTCGCGGGATGCGGGATTAAATCATGAACGAGTTGATGAGTACCCAGCAGATCGCGCTGTATCTCGATCAGACCAGCCAGAGGGCCAAACGCAAGCCATGAACGAGTTTATGAACGTGAAGCAGGTGGCGGAATACCTCGATCTCAACGAGAAGAAGGTCTACCAGCTCGCCAACGAGGCGCGCATCCCCGCCACCAAGGCGACCGGCAAGTGGCTGTTTCCCCGCTCCCTGCTCGATCGCTGGCTGCTTGGCAGCTGCCACGAGGGGGTGATGAACGACCGGCTGCTGCTGGCGGGCTCCGACGACGTGCTGCTCCACTACGCCAGCAGCCGTTTGGCCCAGCAGCTCGGCACCCAGGCACTGGTGGGCTACACCCCGTGCGGCACCCGTCAGGGGTTGGCGATGCTGGCGCGCGGCCATGTGGATCTCTGCGCCATCCACTGGGGCCAGGCCGAAGAGGCCCACCTGCGCCATCCGGCGCTGGTACAGCAGTATCAGGGCCACCGGCAATGGGTGATCGTTCATGGATTTCGGCGGGTGCAGGGGCTGGTGCTGCGCCGGGGCTTGCAACCGAAAGAGGCGAGACAGGCGCTCGACTGGCGCTGGGCCATGCGCCAGGAGGGGGCCGGCAGCCAGCGCGCCCTGCAGGAGTGGCTGCAAACCCAGGGGGAGTCGCTGACCCGGCTGGAGCGTATTATCGAGGTCAACAGCGAGCGAGAGCTGGCCGCCGCCATCAGCCGCGGCGATGCCGAAGTCGGGCCCGGCGCCCAGAGCACCGCCACCGAGTTCGGCCTCGACTTCATGCCGCTCTCCCAGGAGTGCTTCGATCTGGTGATGCCGCAGGGGGTCTTCTTTCGCACCCTGCTGCAGCAGCTGATCGGCTGGCTGCAATCCCCCGAGGGGCGCGAGCTGGCGGCCCGCCTCGGCGGCTATGACCTGACCCAGAGTGGCAAGCTGGTGTGGAGCCCGCAGTAAGTATCCCCTCACTCGCCCGTAAAAAAGCCCGCCAAGACCAATATTGACGGGCTTTTTTGTGCCTCACTCTCAATTGCGACAGTCCCCCTCCCCTTGAGGGCAATGCGCGCCCTTCAAGTTCGGCGGGCTTTTTTGTGCCTCACTCTCAATTGCGACAGTCCCACTCCTCATTGAGGGCAATGCGCGCCCTTCAAGTTCGGCGGGCTTTTTTGTGACTGGCGTGGTTAAGACGGGTGGTCGCCACCGGCCTCACGCCCCTCGGCGTTGAGGGCGATGCGCCACCCCTCCAGCCGGGTGCTTTCGCCGCCGCTGGCCAGCCGGGCGTGGCTGCGCAGGCGAATGGTAAAACAGCTACCCTGCCCCGGGGAGGAATCCACCAACAGCTCCCCGCCCCAGCGGCTGATGATGCGGTGGCTCAGGGCCAGCCCCAGCCCGGTGCCGGTGGCGCGGGTAGTGAAGAAGGGGTCGAAGATCTTGTCGATGATGGCCGCCTCGATGCCGCTGCCGTTGTCGATGACCCGCACTTCGGCCCCCTGCAGGGCCCCGGCGTCATCCAGCCAGTCGCGGCTCTCGACCCGGATCTCCCCCTGCTCCCCCAGCGCATGGCTGGCGTTGACCAAGAGGTTTATCAGCACCTGCAGCAACTGCTGGCGATCCGCCTCGATGGGCTGCTGGGCCCTGAGATCGGCCACCAGGTTCACCTGTTGCTGGCGCAGGGCGGAGCGCACCAGGGTCAGGCTCTCCTCAATGATGGGGGTGAGGTGCTGCCACACCGGCGCCGTCTCGTAGTCGCCGGGGCGCGAATATTGCAGCAGGCTGCGGGTGATGGCGCGAATGCGCTCGATCTGGGCCAGCACCAGCGCCAGCTCCTCGCTCACCGGCTCTGCCGCCTCCCCCAGCTCCAGCTTCATCAGCTCCACATTGCCGAGGATCACCGCCAGCGGGTTGTTGATCTCGTGGGCCACCCCGGCGCAGAGCTCGCCGAGGGCCGCCAGCTTCTCGCTGATCAGCAGCTGCTGGCGGGCCTGGGTCAGCATGTGGATGTGGTGCTCGAGCTCGGCGGTCTTCTGCTCAAGGCTCTGGGTGCGCTCGGCCACCTTCTGCTCCAGCTCGTCGGCGCTGCGGGCCAGCTGCTGCTGGTGCGCCGCCTGCTGGTCCAGCATGGCGTCGAACTGGCGCCCGAGCTGGGCCAGCTCGTGATCGGGGTCGAGGGCCAGCACGCCGATGCGGGCCGGTTGACCCGCCTGCACCTGGCGCACCACCTTGTGCATCCGCTCGATGGGGGTGAACAAGTCCCGCGCGCCGCGATAGACCAGCAGGCCGGAGAGCAGCAGCAACACCACCACGCCGGAGCCCAGCTCCAGCAGGTTGGTGAGGTAGGTACGGATGATGGGCCACTCGAGAAAACCGACGTAGAGCATGCCGATGCGCTCGCCATTGGCGCCCAAGAGCGGCTCGTAGCCCGACACATACCAGGCGTCGTGCACGAAGGCGCGATCAATCCAGGGCTCACCGCGTCCCAGCACCTGCTCGCGCACCGGCGCCGACACCCGGGTGCCCACCGCCCGCCCCAGCTGGCGACTGCTGCTGGCGGGCACGTTGGTGCTCACCCGCAGATCGCCGAGAAACAGGGTGACGGTGCCGATGCTGCCGGCCGGCAGGGTGTTCTTGGCAAACACCTGGCCCTTGAGCTCATCCACCAGCCGGGTGCTGCCGTTGATGAGCTCGCCCCCCTCCAGCACGCCCCAGAGGTTGCCGTCCCGCCCCATCACCGGGGTCAGCGAGAGACTGACCAGGCCGCGGGTCTCCTGCCCCGCCACCGGATCATATTCCCGCTCCAGCACGGCGCGGCTGGCCAGCGCGGGCGAGAGCGCCAGCAGTTGCTCCCGCGACCAGACCACGAAGTGGCTGACGCTGCGCCCGGCGGCGAGGGCCGCGCGATCCTGCGCCGGCAGCAGATCCAGCTCGCTGCCGCTGCGCAGGCGCAAAAAATCGAGGCCGTAGTTGGCGGCCAGCGGCATCACCCATTGGCGCAAACGGGCGGGGGATTCACGCAGCTGCAGCTGGAAGGCCCAGGCATCGCGCAGGTGCTCGAGGTGCTCGGCCTGGCGCTGCTGCTGCACGCTCACCGCGTGGTGGGCGACGCCAAGGTCGCTGCGCACCGTGGTGAGCAGATTCTGCCAGCTGTAGGTGAGGGTCCAGTAAAGCGTCAGCCCGATCATGCCGGCCAGGGTCAGCATGATGGGCACCGAGGTGAGCAGCAGCAGACGCCAGCGCACCTTGGTTCTGAGCAACCCAGGGATCTGCGCCAGCCTCATGACTCACTCCGGCGGCAAGGGGCGAGCCGACTCATTCGATGGCCCACTCCTTGAACTTGCGCTCCAGGGTCTTGCGCGCCACCCCCAGTACCCGGGAGGCGGCCGACTTGTTGCCATCATGGCTCGCCACCACCTGCAGGATGTGGGCCTTCTCCACCTCGGCCAGCGCCCACTCCAGCGGATAGCCCTCCTCCCCCCGTGCCGACTCGGCAGGCTTGGCGCTCTGCCAGTATTCGGCGGGCGGCTTGCCCAGCAGCAGGCAGCGCTCGATGAGGTTGCGCAGCTCGCGCACGTTGCCGGGCCAGGGGTAGGCCTGCATGGCCACCACGTCCTCGTGGGTCCAGTGCAGGGCGCCCATGCCCATCTCGGCGGTGAGCTGGCGGGTGAAGTGGTGCACCAGGGCGGGGATGTCGTCGATGCGCTCGCGCAGGGGGGCCACCGGCAGCGCCACCACGTTGAGGCGATAGAAGAGGTCTTCACGAAAACGGCCCGCCTCCACCTCCGCCTTCAGGTTGCGGTTGGTGGCGGCGACGATGCGCACGTCCACCGAAAGCTCCCGCTCTGCCCCCACCGGGCGGATGGCTTTCTGCTCCAGCGCCCGCAGCAGGGAAGCCTGCATGGCGAGCGGCATCTCGCCGATCTCGTCCAGAAACAGCGTCCCCTGGTGGGCGACCCGGAACAGGCCGTCGCGCCCCTTGCGGGCGCCGGTAAAGGCCCCCTGCACGTGGCCGAACAGCTCGCTTTCGAGCAGCTCGGGGGCGATGGAGGCGCAGTTGAGCGGCACGAAGGCCCCCATCCGGCCGGAGAGCTGGTGCAGGGCGCGGGCCACCAGCTCCTTGCCCGTGCCGGACTCCCCCTCCACCAGCACGGCGGCGTTGGAGGAGGCGACCCGGGCGATCAGCGTCTTGAGCTCGCGGGTCTTGGCGCTGTCGCCGATCAGGGTGGGCGGGAACAGCTTGCTCACCTCCCGGCGCAGCAGCAGGTTCTCCCGCTCCATCTGGCGGCGCTCGATGACCCGGTCCACCGCCTGCACCATCTGATCCAGGTTGAAGGGTTTGAGAATGAAGTCGCTGGCGCCGAGCCGCAACGCCTTGAGGGCGGTCTCCATGTCGCCGAAACCGGTCATGAAGATGATGTCGCTGCGCCGGGTGGCGGGGTCGATGGCCTCGTGCCACTCGATGCCGGAGCGCCCCGGCAGGCGGATATCGGCGATGATGAGATCAAAATGCAGGCGGCAGCGCAGGGCTTCGGCCTCCTCCACGCTGGCGGCCGTCTCTATCTGGGCGAAGCGGCGGGCCAGCGCCTTGGCGAGGAAGCTGCGCATGCCGGGTTCGTCGTCGACGATGAGCAGGGAGAGGGCGGACCAGCGGCTGGCGGGTGCAGTCATGAAAAAAGTACCTCAGATTCGACAAGGTTCCGGGATTGTCCCACCGACCTTATAAACTGTGGGACATTTTGTCGCTAACCGGCCCCAAGTGCCAACTCCGTTTATTAAAAGCGACGGTGCCATCACGCAATTAGTGCGCTTAACCGACTGTTTTCACATTAAAAACCGGTCCGAACAAAGCATGCGGTCAGCTTGGCACCCTGCTTGCTTAGTCCTGCCCTCTCTCCATCACCGGGTACCCTGACATCATGATCACAGCCACAGTGCGTAAACGCCTCGCCCTTGCCCTCTCCTCCGCCCTGCTGCTCAGCCTGCCGCTCTGGAGCGCTGCCAGCCATGCCGAGACCAAGGCGCCCATCCGCCTCGCCACCACCACCAGCACCGAACAGTCCGGCCTGCTGGGCTGGCTGCTGCCCCAGTTCACCAAGGAGACCGGCTACCCGGTGCAGGTGATGGCGGCCGGTACCGGCCAGAGCCTGAAAATGGGCGAGAACGGCGACGCGGATCTGGTGATGACCCATGCCCCCTCTGCCGAGAAGGCCTTCGTCGAGGCGGGCTTTGGCATCGAGCCTGAGCACCTGATGTACAACGACTTCGTCATCGTCGGCCCGGCGAAAGATCCGGCCGGTCTTGGCAAGCTGCACGACGCCGCCAAGGCGCTGGAGGCCATCAAAGAAAAGGGGCAGACCTTTATCTCCCGCGGGGACGAGTCCGGCACCCACATCAAGGAGAAGACCCTGTGGCAGGCGGCCGACGTCAAGCCTGAGTTCGCCGGCTACAAGTCCATCGGCCAGGGCATGGGGCCGACCCTGACCATGGCTTCGGAGCTGGGTGCCTACACCCTGACCGACCGCGGCACCTGGCTCGCCTACCAGAGCAAACTGGATCTCGCCGTGCTGCTGGAGGGGGACAAGCGCCTGTTCAATCCCTACCAGGTGATCCTGGTCAACCCCAAGCGCTACCCGGATCTCAACACCGAAGGGGCCCGCACCCTGAAGAACTGGCTGGTCTCCCAGCATGGTCAGCAGCTTATCGGTGACTTCAAGGTGGCCGGCCAGCCGCTGTTCGTGGCCGACGCCAAGCCGCAGTGATGCCACGGCCGACCCTGCCCGACCTGCCCCTGGCGCCCCTCGCCACCTTGAGTGACGGAGGCGCCCGGTGCCGACCCTGATCGAAACCACACTGGCGGCGCTTTCGCTGCTGTTCAGTGGTGACACCGAGCTGTGGCAAGTGGTGGGGGTCTCCTTCTCGGTGTCGAGTCTCGCACTCGGGCTGGTGCTGCTGCCGGCCCTGCTGCTCGGCTTCGCGCTGGCCTACCTGCCGATCCCGGCCCGCTGGCTCTGGCTCTCCTGCATCAATACCCTGCAGTCGGTGCCGACCGTGGTGATTGGCCTGTTGCTCTACATGCTGCTGTCGCGGGCCGGCCCCTTCGGCGACTGGAAGATGCTGTTCACCCAGCAGGCCATGGTGGTGGGGCAGATGCTGATCGCCTTTCCGGTGATCGCCACCATGGCCCACGCGGCGTTCGTGCAGAGCGATCGGCGCGCCTGGGAGACCGCCCGCACCCTGGGGCTCTCCTGGCCCAGGGCGCTGCTCGGGCTGATGCGCGAGTGCCGCTTCGGCCTGTTGGCGGCGGTGATCGGCGCCTTCAGTCGCATCGTCACCGAGGTGGGCTGCTCCATGATGGTGGGGGGCAACATTTTGCACTTCACCCGCAACATCCCCACCGCCATCGCGCTGGAGACCCAGAAAGGGGCCTTCACCCAGGGGGTGGCGCTCGGCATCGTGCTGCTGGCCCTGGCCCTGCTGCTCAACCTGTTGCTGACCGCGTGCCGTGGTCACAGCTATCTGAAGAACTGACCATGGCGCAGCGCACTATTATCCATAACCAAATGCTGTTGACCCCACCGCTGTCGCGGTCACGGTTGTGTGAAGAACCGACCATGCCCCCACCGTCCATCCACCGGAGTACGCCATGGCCCTGACCGCCCACCAGCTGATGATGCGCTTTGGCGAGCGCGACCTGTTCCAGATTGAGCAGCTCTCCATCGCGGCCGGCGACGCCATCTGGCTGCGCGGCGCGAACGGGGTGGGCAAGACCACCTTGCTCAAGATCCTAGCAGGCCTGCTCACCCCGACCCGGGGCCACACCAACCTCCCCTCTGGCTGGCGCGGCAAGCTCGGCCAGTGGCTCAAGCGCGATCCGGGGCCGGGCCGGGTCACCTACCTGCACCAGACCCCCTACCTGTTTGATCGCAGCGTGCACGACAACGTGGCCTGGGCCCTCGGCCATCGCGCCGCCGACGAGGTGCGGGTGTTCGAGGCGCTGCGCCGGGTCGAACTGGAGAGCCTGGCGCGCGAGCACATCAGCATTTTGTCTGGCGGCGAGCGCCAGCGGCTGGCCATGGCCCGCGCCTGGGCGCTGCAGCCCGCCTTTTTGCTGATGGACGAGCCCACAGCCAATCTGGATGCACATTCGGTTGCCCTGATGGCCGCCATGGCGCAAGATCTGCGGGAACAGGGCAGCGGCCTGGTCATCATCAGCCACCAGAGCAACGATCTGACCGACCTGTGCGAGCGGCAATGGACCCTCGCCCGGGGCCGGCTGCACGAACCCACTCCTTTGAAAATCATCGAGCGACATGACCTCAAACAGCGAACCTCGTACTGACCGCTTTCCCGTCTCCGCCGTGGTGCTGGCCGGCGGCCGTGCCACCCGCATGGGGGGCGCCGACAAGGGCTGGGTCGAGTTGGCGGGACGCCCGCTCATCGACCACGTGCTTGACCGGCTAAGACCCCAGGTGGACGAGATCCTGATCAACGCCAACCGCAGCCAGGCCCGCTACCAGGCGCTGGCCCCGGTCATCGGCGATGACAGCCCCGACTATCTCGGCCCGCTGGCGGGCATGCAGGCCGGCCTTGCCGCCGCCCGCCACGACTGGGTGCTGTTCGTGCCCTGCGACGGCCCCGCCCTGCCCCGCGATCTGATGAGCCGCTTTCGCGCCGCCCTGACCCCGCAGACCGAGCTGGTGGTGGCCCATGACGGCGACTGGCTGCAACCCGTGGTGGCCCTGCTGCACAAGTCCCTGCTCCCCTCCCTGTCCGCCGCGCTGGCGGAGGGAGAGCGCAAAATCGATATCTGGTTTGCCCGCCACCAGATGGCGGTGGTGAGCTTTGCCGACCAGCCGGATGCCTTCATCAATCTCAACAGCCCGGACGAGCTGGCCGCCTACGAGGCGCGCCTGCCAGACGCCGCGACCGGACAAGGAGCCACCTCATGACCCCGGCCCCCACCCTGCCCCTGCTCGGCTTTGCCGCCTGGAGCGGCACCGGCAAGACCACCCTGCTCGAGCAACTCATCCCCCTGCTGGTGAGCCGCGGCCTGCGCCTCGGGGTGCTCAAGCACGCCCACCACGACTTTGACATCGACCAGCCGGGCAAAGACAGTCACCGCCTGCGCCAGGCCGGTGCCAGCCAGATGATGGTGGCCTCCCGCCGCCGTCACGCCCGCATCATCGAAACCGATCTGGGTGAGGCCGATTTTCGCGAGCTGCTGGCCAGCTTCGATCAACGCAGCCTCGACCTGCTGCTGGTGGAAGGGTTCAAGCACGAGCACTTCCCGAAAATCGAGCTGCACCGCGCCGCCATCGGCAAGCCGCTGCTGTTCCCGCTTGATCGCGACATCATCGCCGTGGCCAGCGATCAGCCCGCAGAGACCACCCTGCCCCGACTCGACATCAATGATCTGGAGGCCATCGCCGACTTCGTCTGCGCCTACCTGGTACAGAGCCGGCAGCAGGAGCAGGCGCCGGGGGCCGGTTTCCTGTCGGTCGAGGGGGCGCGCCAGGCCATCCTCGACACTCTCGAGCCCGCCACCCGCAGCATCGACCTGCCGCTCGCCCGCTGCCACGGCGCCGTGCTGGCGGGGGATCTCGTCAGCCCCATCAATGTGCCGCCCCACGCCAACTCGGCGATGGATGGCATTGGCCTGCGCAGCGACGATCTCGCCGCCGGCCGCTGGCAGCTGGTGGGAGAAGTGCTGGCGGGCCAGCCGCGCAGCGCGCCGGTACTGGCCGGACAGGCGGTGCAGATCATGACCGGCGCCCCGCTCCCCCCCGGCGTCGACACCGTGGTGATGCGCGAAGAGACCCGGCTTGACGGTGAATGGGTCAGCGTCAGCGCCCCCGTCAAGGCGGGGCAGAACGTGCGCCAGGCCGGGGAAGATCTGGCGCTGGGCGCGGTCGCCATCGCGGCCGGCACCCGCCTCGGCGCCCCTCAGCTCGGGCTTGCAGCTTCTCTGGGGCAGGCAACGCTGACGGTGCGCGCACCGCTCAAGGTGGCGCTGTTCAGCACCGGCGACGAGGTGCAGGCACCGGGCGAGACGCTCGCCCCCGGCCACATCTTCGACAGCAACCGCTTCACCCTGATGGCGCTCATCGCCGGGGCCGGCTGCGAGGTGATGGACCTTGGCATCATCCCCGATGATCCCGCCATCCTGCGCCAGCAGCTGGCACAGGCCGCGGGCGATGCCGACCTGGTGCTGAGCTCGGGCGGGGTGTCGGTGGGCAATGCCGACTTCATCAAGCAGGTGCTGGCCGAGCTTGGCCAGATCGCCTTCTGGCGCATCCAGATGCGGCCGGGCCGTCCGCTCGCCTTCGGCAAGCTGGGGCAGACCCCCTTCTTCGGCCTGCCCGGCAACCCGGTGGCCGCCATGATCTGCTTCCTGCAATTCGTCGAGCCCGCCATCGCCCGCCTGCAGGGCCGGGTGTGGCAGCCGCTGCGCCTCTCGGCGCTGGCCGAGCAGCAGATGAAGAGCCGGCCGGGGCGTACCGAATTCCTGCGCGGCATCTTCCATCAGGATGCCAGCGGCGTACTGCGGGTACGCACCACCGGGCCGCAGGGCTCCGGCATCCTCAGCTCCATGGCCGATGCCAACTGCCTGATTGAAATCGTCCCCGCCCAGCCGGCCATCGCGGTCGGCGAGCGGGTCTGGATCCACCCACTCCAGGGACGAGTGGCCTGATACCGGTCTCCACCCCGCCGGGCGTGGCGGGGTGGCTGCCCCCATGAATCCGAGGCTTGTCCCTTGCGCCTGAATGCCCCCCTCTCCCGACTCGATCTGCTGATCTACGGTCACTACCGCATCGTCCATGGCCTGCGCATCGCGCTCGCCTTCATGCTCACCTTTCTGCTGACCCGCGAGCTCAAGCTGCCGGAAAGCACCTGGCCCCTCATCACCCTGGTGGTGGTGATGGGCCCCATCTCGTTCTGGGGCAATGTGCTGTCGCGCGCCCTGCAGCGGGTGGTCGGCACCATCTTCGGCGCCAGCTGCGGGGTGGTGGCGCTCTATCTCGAGCTCTACTCCCTGCCGCTGATGCTGCTGTGGTGCGGCTGCATCATGTTTCTGTGCGGCTATCTGGCGCTCGGCAAGCGCCCCTATGTGGGGCTGCTCATCGGCATCACCCTCGGCGTCACCATGGGGGCCATGCCCGGCGACATCGAGACCGCCCTGTGGCGCAGTGCAGACGTGATCCTGGGCTCATTGCTGGCGCTGCTGTTTTGCAGCATCTATCCCCAGCGCGCCTACAGCCACTGGCGGCTGCAGATGCACGACACCCTGCAGCAGGCACAGCGGCTCTATCACACCCACCTCTCCCCCAACGTGCTGGAGCGGCCACGCCTCGCCCACAGCCACGCCAGATTGCTTTCCAAGATGGTGAGTCTGCGTCCCCTGCTGACCCCGGCCGTCAAGGAGACCCGCCTTGGCAGCGCCCTGTTCGAAGCGATCCAGACCACCATGCGCAACACCCTCTGCACCCTGGAGATGCTGGCCAACACCTACTGGCGCGATCGCCAGAGCCACTTTCTGATGCAGAGCACCCCGGAGCTGCGCGCCTGCCAGCAGGCGACCGAGGCGCTGATGAGCGAGCTGGCGCTGATGCTCAAGAGCGGCGACCTGCAGGGCTCGGAGCTGGCCATCAGCCGTCTGCAGGAGGCGGCCGGTAGAGTGCGGATCGATGCCGGTGGCGAAGCCGCCATCAGCGGCTATCTGTGGCTCAATCTGCAGCTCACCGAACAGCTCATCCACCTGCGCAGGCTGCTGGGCCTGGTGATGCACCCGCCCCGCAGCCAGAGCCACCCATAGCAAAACGCCCCGCAAAGCGGGGCGTTGTCGTTAAAAGGCCAATGACTTGAGGCCCGGTATGGCGGCAACATTAGCTGGCGTTTGCCAGCGGCTGCTCAAGCGGGAGGTAGAGGGAAAAATCCTGGATCCCCGCCTGCAGGGCAGCAAAGCAGTCCGGATCAATGGCCGACCCCAGCGTCTCGGCCATCATCTCCAGCGCCTGGGGTACCGGGATGGCGCCGCGATAGGGCCGTTTGGCCGTAATGGCATCAAAAATGTCGGCCGTGGTGATGATGCGGGTCTCCAAGGCTATCTCGTCCCCTTTCAATCCTTTGGGGTAACCCTTGCCATCGAGGCGCTCATGGTGGGCACCCGCCACTTGCGCCAGCTCCTCGAACGCCCCGATGCGACTCAGGATCTCCTCGGTATAGGCGGCATGCATCTGCACGGCGGCCCACTCCTGCGCATCCAGCTTGCCCGGCTTGTCGAGAATGGCGTTGCTTACCCCCAACTTGCCCACGTCGTGGAGCAAAGCGCCGCGCTTGAGCCAGCGTCGTCGCTGCTCGGACAGGCCCATCTGGGTGGCGAGGATGTCGGTATAGAGCGCCACCCGGCCACTATGACCGGCGGTGTAGGGACTTTTGGAGTCCACTACCTGGCCGAACGCCGCCGCGATCTCGTCCAGATAATCTTCATCCAGAGCGACTTCACCCTGCCCGGCCGGGTGAACGAACACCCACTCGGCCAAACCGGGGTCCGCCAGTCCTTGCCAGAAGTCGTCATCAGCCAACGCTTCAAACTCGCTAACCAATTGAGGATCAAACCAGCTGCCGCTGCGCTCACGCAGCTCTTTGAGGGCTGCATCTGGACCAGCTGCGGCGTGAAACACATCCACCACCTGGCAGAGCAGGGCAATGCGGGAGAAGAGCGGAATCGCGTCACCGGCCAGTTGCAACGGTCGACCTTTGCCGTTCCAGTGCTCGTCCAGAGAGAGGATGCCGGCGGCGACCTCTTCACTGAACCGCAGCTGGCGAGCGATGTCCGCCCCCCGATGACAACGGGTCTGGATCAGTTCGTTGGCTATCTGATCGCCGTTGCGAAAGATATGGAACAGGCTGCGAAAACGCCCCAGCAGGTCCGCCTGCAGGCCGGTGTGGCCCAGCACGAAGTTGACCACCTCCGAGAGGGAGCCATCCACCAGCTTGAAGTCGCGTTTGAAGTGAAGATCGTCGGTGAGATAGAGCTCGCAGATACGGGCCGCATTGCTGCTGCACCCCAGATCCTTGAGCAGCAGCATGTAATAGAGATCATGGCGCTGCCGGGCATCCAGCGCCAACCGCTCGGCCAGCCGGGAACCTATCCAGCAACAGCGAATGCAGTGCCCTCTTGGTTGCCCCTCGGTCATGTCGAGTGCATGACTGAGGGAACCAATCAACTCTGCCAACCGCAATCCATTCACCGTCATAGCCTGCTCCCTTGGACATCATGGCGATCTTGCCTGCTGACTAGGTATACCTTATCCAGAGAGGAATAGATCTGGATTCAGATGAATTTACACCTCGGCGCTGCCAGTCCGGGCTTTTTCCTCCAGCTGGGCCGGGGTCAGGGTCGACACCAGCCGGCCGTCGAAGTAGATGTCCAGCAGCTCGCCGCGCTTCTCGCCACGCATCAGACTGCTGCGCCCGTCCAGGTAGTGCACCTCCATCTGGGCGGTGCGCTCGTCCGGGTAGCTCACCTCCACCTCGCGCACCCCTTGCGGCAGCATGGCCAGCGGCACCTTGTTGAGGGACGGATCCAGGTGCTGGTTGACCTTGATCAGGGCGTCCAGCTGCTGATCCACCAGCGCAGGCGACTTGCCGGTGATGGGGTTCTTGCCAGACCAGAATTCGATGGTGTTGAACACGAACAGATCGGCGGTGGCCGCCAGGCCGTAGACCGGCGAGAGCAGGACGAAGACCCCGGCCCGACCGTAACGGTTGTCCACCACGCTGAGGTTGCCCTTGGTCACCATGGAGGAGAGCCCCATCTGCCCCATGCAGCCGCTCAGCCCCACGCTTGCCACCATGCCCGCCAGCAGCGCCAGTGCCCTGCCATGTCTTCTCGTTGCCATCGTCTTCGCTTGCTCCAGAAATAATGAGGCGGCAAGCCTAAACAGGCCGCCGCCGACGGGCAATTCACAAGCAGGGAGCGATACAGCGGGGGTTCAGACTGGGATATCGACTGCTCACCATTCATACAGCCTGTCGAAATAACGGTCAGGGTGACAGCCTGCCTCTGACAAGGCAGGCCCCCCGACCGGCATCAGATGGAGAGGCTGGAGACGGTCGCCGAGACGTTGTTGGCCTCCTCCCGGATCTCCGCCATCACCTCGTTGACCTTGTCGATCTGCTGCTTGCCGAGCTCGGCGCTGCCGGCCACCCTGGCCATGTCGTCGGTCACCCTGGCGGTCAGCTCGCGGTTCTTCTGCACCACCTTGGCAATCTCGTCGGTGGAGAGCGACGTGCGTGCCGCCAGCTGGCGCACCTCGTCGGCCACCACTGCGAAACCGCGCCCCTGATCCCCGGCCCGAGCCGCCTCGATGGCCGCATTGAGGGCCAGTAGATTGGTCTGATCGGCAATGCTGCTGATGGTGGAGACGATGGCCTCGATGTTTTTGGACTGCTCGTTGAGCTGATTGATGAGCAGGATGGTCTTGTCCACCTGCTCGCTGATGAGCGACGAGGTGTCCACCACAGAGCGCAGCAGATCCGCCCCTTGCTCGGCACTGCGCAGGGTCTCCTGCGCCGTGGCATGGGCCACCTGGGCGGCATCGCGCACCGCGTGGCTCTTGGTGACCCGCTCGGTGATGTCGCTGGCAAACTTGATGACCCGGTTCACCTTGCCGCTTTCGTCGCGGATCGGGTTGTAGGTTGCCTCCAGCCAGATCGCATCGCCATGGCTGTTGCGCCGCAAGAAGAGCCCGGACTTGAACTGGCCCTGAGCCAGCTCCTCCCAGAAGCGGGGGTGCTCTTCATAGAAGGCGTCATCACAGAACATGCGGTGATTGCGCCCCTTTATCTCAGCCAGGGTGTAGCCGAGACAGCTCAGGAAGTTGGGATTGGCCGAAATGATGTCGCCATTGGGGGTGAACTCGATCATCGCCAGCGAACGTTCCAGCGCCTTGGTGATCGCCTGCTGGCTCAACAGTTCTTGATGCTTGTCAGTAATGTCGCTGGCGATCTTGATCACCCGGGTCACCCGCCCCTGCGACTTGACCGGGAAGTAGCTCGCCTCCAGCCAGACCAACTCGCCCCGCTTGTTGAGGCGCGAGAAAATGCCGGACTTGACCCGACCCTGCTTGAGCTGGGCCCAGAACTGCTGGTAATCGGCAGAACGGGTCAGCTCCGGGCTGCAAAACATTCGGTGATGCTGCCCCTGCAACTCCATCGCGCTGTAACCCATCAGGCTCAAGAATGGCTGGTTGGCCTCCAGGATCTCGCCATCCGGGGTGAACATGATGGTCGCGATCCCTTCCTTGACCGCCTCCACGAAGCCCTGGGATTCGGCCAGCTGTGCCTGGCAGGCCTGCAACTGCGCCTTCAGCTTGTTGTTGAACATGGATGTCATACCTCTGTACTGACAAGGTGGATACGGGCACAAGACTCGGCGCTGGGTGAACCGTCACGAGCCTGTTGAGGCTGATCTTAGTTGAGCACTGTGGTGCGATCAGAATTTGGCCGAGATTTTGCCACAGCCGGCGAGGGGCTCGCAGTGCAGCCTGCGCCTGATACGTGCAAGGCCCGGCGAGGGATCACCCGGGCTGCCACTCCAGATAAGCCGGATTGGCCACAAAACCGATCCGCTCATAGAGCGGGCGCCCCTCGTCGCTGGCGTGCAGCCAGACCCGGCCCAGTTGCTGCGCCCTGGCATAGTCCGCCATCTGATCCAGCAGGGCGCCGGCCAGCCCCTGCCGGCGGTGGGCCGGCAGGGTATACATGTTGAGCAGATAGCCCTCCCTCCCCGCCAGGTTGCCGGGATAGGGCGGGCGCACGAAGAGGGCCAGGGTCGCGCTCGCCACCACTTCGCCATCCACTTCCGCCACCCAGGAGCGGGCGCTCTCCTCGGCCTGCGCCGTGCTGAAGTAGCGGCTGGTCGCCTGCCAGAGATCGAGGTCAGCCAGCGGTTCGCTCAGCTCCCCCACCTCGCAAAACAGTGCCATGCGCAAGGTCACCAGCGCGGAAATGTCTGCCTGCGTTGCCTGACGGATGATCATCGGCGCTTCTCCTTGTGATGCTCGTTGAGGTGAACAGGCACCCTACGGGCGCCTGAACAAAGCGCCAGTGTGGAGACATCACGCCCGCCTGGCAAGGTGCCACTGGTCCCAGGCCAGCGGCCCCGCGCCCCAGACGACCAGGGTCAGCAGCATCCAGCCCCACAACTGGTGATCGTAAAAGCCGCCGGCCCAGAGGGTGGGATAGGAGATCACCGCCACCATGTTGAAGGCAAACAACAGGGCGGCGACCGGCCGGGTAAAGAGCCCGACCAGCAGCAGCACCGGCAGCAGCAGCTCGGTGGCCGTGCCAAGCCAGGCCGCCCACTGCCAGGGCAGCAGGGGCACCTGATACTCGAACTCGAACAGATAGAGGGTGCTGTCCCAGGCGCTCAGCTTGAGCCAGCCGGAACGAAAGAAGGCCACCGCCGCCCAGCACCTGGCCAGCAGCAACAGGGCGCCGCTCAGCCACCAGGGAACGGCGGGGCCCACCGGTTGCATCAGTGTCCACTTGTGATTTGTCATCGAATTTACTCCAGCGTTGAGGTCACATCGACCAGCAGGCCCAGGGTGACGAGGCGAGTCAGAGACTCTGCAGCCTGCGAGTCCCGCGCCAGCAGGGCCGACAGGGCAATGCCCTGGCTGCAGCCATCCAGCAGACGCCACTCTCCTTCGCTCAGGCTCAGCGGCAAGACCCGGCAATCGGGCTGTTTCTTGAGGGCAAGCCAGGCGGGAGCCGCCAGATCCTGCACTGTCTCGCCCTTGTGCAGGGCCATCTGCCAGAGGGCATCAACCGGGCGCGGACTGTCGAAAAGAGACAGATCGCAGGCCGGGATCAGCACCAGCGTCTGCCAGGCCGCTGGCGACAGGGCGGCTACCCGCTCGGCCGGCCAGCGGCGCAGCTCGGGGGCCAGCAAACTGGTGCGCTCCAGTGCCCACTCGAAGCGGGCCAGCTCCCCCAGCCAAGGCAGTTCAGCGGTGGTCGGCAGCCGGGAAAGCCAGTCGCCGAAGCCGGCACCGTAGTGCATCACGCTCCCTTCGCAGAGCGGCTCTGCCAGCACGAAGCCGCGCGCCGCGGCGTCGAAAAACGCCTCCCCCACCATGGCTTTGACGGCCGGGTAGCTACCCGCCAGCACCTCGCCAAGGCTCAGGATGAAGTGGTTGCGATAGACCTGCAGCACGGCATCCGCCGTAAAGAGACGGGAGTGGATATGGGGCAGGATGGCCACGCTCTGGCCAAGCAACCCCTCGGCAAACTGTTGCTGCCGGCAAGCCAGTTCAGACATGGGCGGCCTCCGGCACAAGATGGGTGGCCATGGCGGCATCCAGCATGGCGCTCGCGCGCTCGGCCTCTGCCAACAGCACGGGGAGCGGCGGTATCTCGAGATCCCACTCGATCAGGGTGGGAATGGCGCGCTGGCGGCAGATCTCGGCATAGAGTGCCCACACAGGTTCGCTCACCGGCGCGCTGTGGGTGTCGATATAGAGGTGCCCCTGCGGCAGGGACTGATCGATAAAACCGGCCAGGTGAATTTCGCCCACAGTAGCGATGTCGATGGCAGCCAGATAGTCGCTGCACGCAAAGCCGTGGTTGAAGGCACTGACATAGAGGTTGTTGAGATCGAGCAGGATGGCGCAGTCGCTGCGCCGCTGCAGCTCCGCCAGAAACTCCCACTCCGGCATCTCCCCCGCCAGTTGCAGGTATGAAGAGGGGTTCTCGATCAGCAGCCGACAGCCGAGCGCCTGCTGCACCTGCATGATCTTGTCGCTCATGTTGAGCAGGCTCTCCCGGGTATAGGGGACCGGCAGCAGATCGTTGAAGTGGCGCCCTCCAATACTGCCCCAGCTGAGGTGCTCCGAGATGCGCACCGGTTTGATGGCGCGGGCCAGGGCCGAGAGGCTGGCGAGGTGATCAAGGTCGAGTGCATCGGCCGAGCCCAAGGACATGCCGACGCCGTGCAGGCTGACGGGATAGTGCCGGGCCAGCTCGCTCAGCACCTGAAAACCCCGGCTGTGACGTTCAAAGTAATTTTCGCTGTGCACCTCCAGCCAGCCAACCGCCGGCAGGGTGCGCAATATCTCGTCGTAATGGGGCGTGCGCAATCCAATACCAATCAAGGGGTTCATCGCAAAGCCTCGCTGCAAACCAGCCAAAAGAAGGCCACGGTGCCCCTGAGGCAACACCGTGGCACCCAGCCTTACTTGGGTTGCAGCGAGCCGCCTGCCAGCTTCTCGCACAGCCCCTTGGGCACCACCACGAAGGCGTCACCCTGAGCATCCATCTTGGCGGTACCGGCGCAGGAACTGGTTTTGGTCGCGCAGTCGTTCTTGCTCGCCTTCACCACCCCGTAGCACTTCTCCTTCTCATCGGCCGCCATGGCAGGGGCGGCGATAAACTGGGCGCCGAGGGCCAGCAGACCGGTCATGGCGGAGGCGATGGCAGTGCTCTTTTTAACGTTCATTCTCTGTTCCTTCTGATTGTGTGTGGTGTGCCCGATCGGTCACGACCGGATGCCCTCCATAGAACCGGGGCGCCGGCGAATTGATTTCAAAAAAAATGCAAAATCGGCACATCTATAAAAAACACAATTGGCAACAGGCTGTTTTTAAAGGGTTATCTCATTCATCTTTCAAATGTCCTTTCGCCATGAAGATGTGTTCTACGCAACCCTGTTTCCGCCAATCCCAGGGATGCAGGCAATAAAAAACCCCGCCACAGGGCGGGGTCTGATTGGCACGATACAACCGTGCAGGCATCGGCGGCCGGGACTTAATGACAAAAAAGACAGCCGCAGCTGTCTTTTTCAATTGAAACCTGACTTAGTAGAAGATCCGCTCGCCACGCTCGCTCATCTTGAGCCATACCGGCTTGGTGCTGGTCTTGTTCCAGATCCGGTGCAGATAGCTGTAGAAACGGGCCCGATCGCTGCGAAACAGCATCACGGGGAAAGCCAGCATACCCACCAGCAGCACATAGATGCGACGAAGAATTATCTGAGTCAGGGAATAGGGATGAAACATGATAGAACTCCTTACTGGTAAGACCACTGAGCAAAGATTACTCCACAATTTGTAGGATTACTACACCAAGATTCCCATTTTTTTGCAAAAAGATCCCTTAAAAGCCTTAAAGTGAAATTGGGTTACATCCATTAACTTACAGGCAACAAAAGCTGGCAAAGCAGCTCCCGTCGACCAGATTTAATGAGTTGGCACTCAAGATGGAGTCGGTGCGATGAAACCCGCAGAAATGGCGATCATAGGGATACTGGGCCTGCTGCTCTGGTCGGAATGGCAGGATTGGCAGCTCAACCAGGCCGACAGCATCACGCTGGCCTACAAGGGAGCACCGACCGTCAGCATGTGGCAATGCGGCCAGTTGAAACAGAAGATGATGGATGTGACCGAACACTCGGCCGAAGTGCAGTTTCAATACCGGGGACAGGACCTGACGCAGGTCAACCGCTATCTGGAGCGGGAGTGGCAGCAGCAGGGCTGTGAGCAGCTGTTGTTGCAGCAAGGATATTGAGCAGAGCGATCCGCACCGGGCTGTTGTGATGAGAATGCGTTATGGGATGAAACAAGAAGATGGAGGCACGTTCCGGAGTCGAACCGGACTAAACGGATTTGCAATCCGCTGCATAACCGCTTTGCTAACGCGCCATGCTGACAAGGCATTGCCTTGAAAGTGATATCCATGATTGGTGCCATGGAAAATTGGAGCGGGAAACGAGACTCGAACTCGCGACCCCGACCTTGGCAAGGTCGTGCTCTACCAACTGAGCTATTCCCGCCTGTACTGCTTGCTGCCAGTTACCTGACAACGAGGCGCATTATACGTACCCCGAGCGCGGGCACAACCCTTTTTTCGCACTTTGAGCCCTTTCCCGTGCTGTTTGCTCAGGGTTTAGACGGCTTGCCCAAAAAATCCGCACCAGGCTGTGACCCCACAGGCGAATTTGAGATAAAGTCATTGAAATGATTAGCCTTTAGTCAGAGACTTGCTGCGGTTAGTAACCGGATTCTCAATTGAAAATCACCCGATGAAATGGATCTTCAAGCCCCGTGGGCTCAGGCCGCAGCTGATGCTGGCATTTTTCATGCTAGCCATGGTGCCCTTCCTGGTCGTCACCCTGTTTTTCCTCTATAGCCACGGCAAGGATCTCACCACCCAGACTTCCAACCATCTGGTTTCCGTTCGCAACATCAAGAAGAACCAGCTGGAAGACTATTTCGGCAACCTCAAAGAGCAGATCATCAACTTCTCCCAGCAGGATTTTGCCGGCAACAGTATCGGTCGCTTCTATGGCTTCACCGGTGCCTTCGAGAAACTCGGCACCACACCGCAGGAGGCCCGCGCCCGTGCCCAGGCCCGCTATGTGCCGGGCTCCTGGGATCAGCTGCAAAAACCCGACAGCACCAGCGACATCGAACCCTCCATCAGCGCCCTGATCCTGGCGGACGAGATGTATGGCCGGGTGCACCAGCGCTTTCACCGCGGCTACGCCGACATGGTGCGCAAGTCCAACTACAGCGACATCTTTCTCATCGATCTCAACGGCGACGTGGTCTATTCGGTCACCAAGCACGCCAACTTCGCCACCAACCTGCTCTCCGGCCCCTACCAGTCGAGCGGCCTTGGCAGCACCTTTGCCAAGATCAAGCGCCGCCTCGACGGTGGCCAGAAGCCGCAGCAGATCTTCGAGTTCACCGATTTTGGCCGCAACGAGCTGACCGGCCAGGTGGTCGCCTACATGGCGGCCCCAGTGATGCAATACGACTATGTGCGCGGCGTGGTGATCTTCGAGCTGCTGCCTGACAAGCTCAACCAGATCATGGCGGAGCGGGAAGGGCTCGGCGAGACCGGCGAAACCATCCTCATCGGCCCGGACAAGCGGATGCGGGCCAACGCCTGGCTGGCACCTGAATTCAGCGTGGAGAATAGCTTTCGCCCCAACTTCCGGCCGCTGCAGACCCCGCTGGTGGTCAAGGCACTCTCCGGCGAGCAGGGGGTCGGGCTGTTTCGCTCCTACCACGATGACGAGGTGCTGGCCGCCTACACCCAGGTGAAGGTGTTCGACACCGAGTGGGCCTTCATCGCCGAGATCTCCACCAGCGAGGCTTATCGCCCCATCCGCCAGCTGGAGACCCTGGTGATCCTGCTGGGGGCCGGCTCCCTGCTGCTGCTGATCCTCTTCTCCCGCTGGCTCTCCCACTCCATCACGGCGCCGCTGCGCTCCCTCACCGCCGCCGCCGAACAGGTGGCCGACGGCGCGCTGGATCACCCCATCGCCATCGAACGTACCGACGATGACATCGACCGGCTCGCCCAGGCGTTTCGCCACATGCAGCGCTCGGTGAAGGACAAGATCGAACTCATCGAGCGCCAGACCCAGGAGCTGCAGCAGCAGGTCAAGCTGACCCACAAGCAGAACCTCAGTCTGCAGCAGGCGGACAAGCTCAAGGATGAACTGCTGGCCAACACCTCTCACGAGCTGCGCACCCCTATTCACGGCATCAAGGGGATGGCCGAGTCCATGCTTGCCAGCCAGCAGGATTTGACCGAAGGGCAGCAAAAACAGCTGGGGCTCATCATCAAAAGCGCCGACGGCCTGGCCCGGCTGGTGGACGATCTGCTCGACTACCACCAGATGCGTTACGGCCAGCTGGAGATCCACCCCCAGCCGGTCTCCTCCAAGGGGGTCATCCGGCTGGTGCTGGATCTCTGCCAGCACCTGGTACAGGCCAAGCCACTGACTCTGGTGGACATCAGCCCGGTGGAGCTGCCGCCGGTGCTGGCCGACGAGCAGCGGCTCGAACAGGTGCTCTACAACCTGGTGGGCAACGCCATCAAGTACACGCCGCAGGGCAAGGTGGTGCTGAGCGCCCTGGTGGAGGGCAATTTCCTGCGCATCAAGGTGACCGACACCGGTATCGGCATAGCCCCGGATCACCTGGAGCACATCTTCGAGCCGCTGGTGCAGATGAGCCCGGAGGTCAGCAAGCAGGGGGCCGGCCTCGGCCTCTCCATCACCCGCCAGCTGGTGCACCTGATGGGGGGCGAGCTGTTCGTGGAGAGCGAGCCGAGCGTCGGCTCCACCTTCGCCTTCACCCTGCCGCTCGCCAGTGGCAAGGCGGGCAGCCTGACCCTCGACAGCCGCCAGATCGAACACCAGCTGGTGCGCCAGCAGCCGCTGATCCTGCCGGACTGGGAGAGCGATGACCTCCCCCCTCCCCCCGAGGATGCGCCCCTCATCCTGGTGGTGGACGACGAGCCCATCAATTTGCACATCCTGCGCCACCTGCTGCAGCCCTGCGGTTATCGCATCCTGCCCAGCAGCGACGGCCACGATGCGCTGGCCAAGCTGGCCCAGGAGCCGGTCGACCTCATCCTGCTGGACGTGATGATGCCCACCCTCTCCGGTTTCGACGTCTGCCGCCGGCTGCGCCAGCAGCACCCGAAGGAGAAGCTGCCGGTACTGCTGCTCACCGCCCTCAACCAGCCCAAGGACATCGAGGAGGGCTTCAACGCCGGCGCCAACGACTATCTCGTCAAACCCTTCTGCAAGGAGGAGCTGTTCGCCCGGGTCAGGGCCCTGCTGGAAGCCAGCGCCGGGCGCGCTTCTCTGGTAGAGAACCGCTTGCTCAAGCAGGAGATAGAGCACCGTCTGCTGCTGCAGGAGCAGTTGCATCAGGATCAGGAGCGACTGCTGGGTCTGCTCGGCGAAGGGGCCGACCCCATGGTGTTCATCGATGGTCAGAGCACAGTGCTGTTCGCCTCGCGGGCGCTGGCCCGCCTGCTGGGCCAGGAGCCGGAAGCCATGGAGGGGCAACCGCTTGACGACTGGCTGGCCAGCCCGCTGACCAGCCAGTGGCCCGATCTGCACGATCGGGGGGAGCAGCAGCTGGCGTTTCTGGTGGCCGGCCAGAAAGACGAGCTCAATGCCCGCGCCCTGCCCATCAGCCTGGGGGGCCAGGCCGCCTTTGCCCTCACCCTCAGCACCGAGCTGCGGCAGGACGAGAACCGGGTGATGGCGCTGGAGAACGCCCTCAAGAGCCTGTCCCGCCAGGCCATCATCGAAGATGGCCAGCTGCTGGGCGAGCTGAGCCGGCTGGGCGGGGAGTTCCGCTCGCTCGCCGACGACCTCATCCGCCAGCAGGATGACGAGCCCTTGCGCCGCGCCCTGGTGGACACCATGCGGCTCACCCTGGATGCCTGGCAGCAGAGCACCGGCAAGGGCAAGATAGTGCTGGCGGAGAAGAGCAAGCTGTGGCGGGTCTACATGGACCGCTCCAGCCCGCAGACCCGCACCCTCGACAAGTACCTGAGCCTGGATACTCTGCCCAAGGCGCCGCGCTGGAAAACGGTGGTCGCCACCGCCGAGTATGTGCTGAGCCACGGCCCACTCAACGAGGCACAGCGCCAGCAGCTGCACCACAGCGCCCAGACCCTGCGTCAGCTCGCCAACCGCAAGCCCTGATATCCACCGCCCAATCTGCGCCCTGGCTCACACTTGCCAGGGCGGTTTTTTTTTGTGCAGAATTAAGCCTTCGCCATACGTCAAAACGAGAGCCGATCCAATTCACACAATTGTCATGGAAGGTCGATTGACAGGGACTTATTACGCCAAAGTAATTAACATAACCTTATGATTTAAATCGAGTTAAAAGCGGTTTTGACGAAATTGACGTGAGGGCGTCGATTTTTACGATATCGACGATCTGAACAGTTGTTGTTTTCCTGTTAACTCTGCTTTGCTAGGGACGTTGGATGACACAACTACAAGGGTGCAAAACCTGGCCAACATTGAGGGCCGACCTCCCCAGCATGCGAAGTCGGTGCTCAAATCCAAACAAGGAATATAAATAAGAAAGGAAATAATATGCTTGCCAAAGTATCCAAAATCTCTACTGCTGTAATGCTGGGCACCATGATGCTTGCCGGCGCTGCCGGCAACGCCATGGCGGCCGACAACAAGACGGTGCTGACCCTGGTCGCACAACAGGAGACCGCGTGGGTCAAAAACTTCAACCCCTTCCTGCAAGCGGGTCTGTTGCACACCACTCGTCACTTCATCTATGAACCGCTGGTGATCTTCAACGATATGCAGGGTGGCAAACCCGTCTATCGTCTGGCCACCCACTACGAGTTCAGCAAGGACCTCAAGTCCGTCACCTTCGATCTGCGTGACGGCGTGAAGTGGTCGGACGGTCAGCCGTTTACCGCCGATGACATCCTGTTCTCCTTCAATCTGGTCAAGGCCAACAAGGCGCTGGACGAGCGCTCAATCTGGACCCAGATCAAGAGCGTCGAGAAGCTGGCCCCCAACAAGGTCAAGTTCGAGCTGACCGACGTCAACACCAACGTGGTGAACGATCTGGTACTGGTACCCATCGTGCCCGAGCACCAGTGGAAATCGGTGAAAGATCCGGTCGCCTTCACCAACGACAAGCCGGTCGGCACCGGTCCCTTCACCGAAGTGGACAACTTCTCCGCCCAGCTCTACACCCAGTGCCGCAACCCGCACTACTGGGACAACGCCAACCTCTCCATCGACTGCCTGCGCATGCCGCAGATGGCCACCAACGACCAGGTACTGGCCGCGGTGATGAAGGGTGACGTGGACTGGTTCGGCTCCTTCGTGCCGGACATCGAGCGCCTCTACGTCGGCAACGATCCGAAGAACAACAAGTACTGGTTCCCGGCCTCCGGCACGGTGGCGTTCAACGTCAACTTCCAGGCCAAGAAACCGGGCAACCACGAAGCCTTCAACGACATCAACTTCCGTCGCGCCTTCTCCATGGCGATGGATCGCCAGTCCATGGTGGATATCGCGGGCTATGGCTACCCCACCGTCAACGAGTACCCGTCAGGGCTCGGCAAAGCCTTTGACTCCTGGAACAACCCGGAAGTGGACAAGAAGTACGGCAAGTACAACAAGTTCGATCTGGAAGGCGCCAAGGCCCTGCTGAAACAGGCCGGCTACAAGGATTGTGACGGCGACAAGTTCCTCGACACCCCCACCTGCCAGAAGATCGAGTTCAAGGTGCTGGTACCGAACGGCTGGACCGACTGGGTCAACACCGCCCAGATCGGCGTGGAAGGGCTGCAAGCACTGGGCCTGAACGCCAAGACCGCCACCCCGGAAGCCACCGTCTGGACTGAAAACCTCATCACCGGTGACTTCGACGTCGCCCTGCAGGGTTACTTTGCCGGTGCCAACCCGCACAAGTACTTCGAAACGGCCTTCCACTCCCGCAACATGGGTGAGCGCGGCAACCGCTTTGCGGCGCCCCGCTACAAGGATCCAGCGCTGGACAAGCTGATCGACGACTTTACCCAGACCGCCGATGCCGCCAAGCAGAAGGAGATCATGTTCGAGATCCAGGACAGGGTCGGTGCCAACCAGACCATCATCCCGGTATTCAACAACCCGACCTGGTACGAATACAGCACCAAGCGTTTCCACGGCTGGTTCAGTGCCGACAACCCGGTCGCCAAGCCGCAGGTTCACCCGGACACCCCGGAGCGTCTGCTGCACGTGTTGTCACTCAAGCCGAACAGCTAATCAATCCCGGCCCCCTGCGGGGGGCCCTCTTCCCCGCCCATCCCCCTTTTTTCCCGGCTCTGCCGGGGTTGGGGTAACTATGCCCGGCGCGGGGCGGACCAGCAGTAAAAGGTATCATCATGGGATTCATACTGAGACGCTTTTCCTTCTATCTGGTCGCCTTTCTGGTGGCCGCCACCATCAACTTCCTGCTACCCAGAGCCATGCCGGGGGATCCCGTCTCCGTCATGTTTGCCCGGGCCGGCGCCATGATGGAACCCGCCGCCCTGGAAGCCCTCAAGGCCACCTTCGGGTTCGTGGACGGCCCCATCGGCACCCAATTTCTCACCTATGTGAAGAGTGTCTTCACCTGGGATCTCGGCACCTCGGTGCGCTACTACCCCCAACCGGTCGCCGACGTGCTCGGCCGCGCCATCGGCTGGACCCTGTTCCTGGTGGGCACCTCCACCATTCTGAGCTTCTCCATCGGTTCCATCGTCGGCATCTTCGCCGCCTGGCACCGGGGCGGACGCATGGACAGCTTCCTCTCCCCGCTCACCCTGGTGATGCAGGCCATTCCGCCGGTGGTCATTTCGTTGCTGGCGCTCTTCCTGTTCGGAGTGAGCCTGGAATGGCTGCCCATCGGCTACGCCTACAGCCCGGAGATCAAGCCTGACTGGGGCTGGGAGCACATCAAGAGCATCCTGACCCACGCCATCATGCCGGTGGGCACCCTGGCCATGGTGCAGGTGGGGGGCTTTCTCATCACCATGCGCAACAACATGATCAACCTGCTGGGCGAAGACTACATCACCATGGCCAAGGCCAAGGGGCTCTCCAGCAACCGGGTGATCTTCAACTACGGCGCCCGCAACGCCATCTTGCCGAGCGTCACCGCCCTCTCCATGGCGCTGGGCTTCGTCATCGGCGGCTCCCTCATCACCGAGGTGATCTTCAACTACCCGGGACTGGGTCTGACCCTCTATCAGGGCATTCTGGCCCGCGACTACCCGCTCATTCAGGGGCAGCTGCTCATCATGACCATCACCATGCTCAGCTTCAACTTCCTGGCCGACGTGCTCTACGTCTTCCTGGATCCCCGTCTGCGTACCGGAGGCAAATAAGATGCGCATGCCGACTATTCTGAAAATCCTGCTGGGCAACAAGAAGGCCGCCTGCGGCCTCTTCATCGTGGTCAGCTTCGTGCTGATGGCGCTGTTCGCCCCGCTGCTGGCCAGCTACGAGCCGACCAAGCGAGTCTCCCGCCCGCACCAGCCGCCCAGTGCCGAGTACGTGATGGGCACCACCCGCATGGGTCACGACATCTGGGCCCAGTTCACCAACGGCGCCCGCATCTCCCTGATGGTGGGGTTCGGTGCCGGCATTCTGGTGTGCGCCCTCGCCATCACGGTCGGCATCACCGCCGGCTACTTCGGTGGCGTCATAGACGAGTGCCTCACCTTCCTGATGAACGTGGTGCTGGTGATCCCCAACCTCCCCTTGCTGCTGGTGCTGGCAAGCTTTATCGGGGAGGCGTCACCGACGGTGATCGCGCTCATCATAGGCTTTACCTCCTGGGCCTATGGCGCGCGCGTCATCCGGGCCCAGACCCTGGCGCTGCGCGAAAAAGAGTTCGTCATCGCCGCCGAGGTGCTGGGCGAGCCGGCCTGGCGCATCATCCTGGTGGAGATACTGCCGAACCTCATCTCCATCATCGGGGTGAGCTTCATCGGCTCCATCATCTACGCCATCGTCACCGAAGCGACCTTGGAGTTCCTCGGCCTGGGCGACCCCACCGTAGTGAGCTGGGGCATCATGCTCTACAACGCCCAGACCTCCAGCGCCATCCTGGTCGGCGCCTGGTGGGAGATCCTGGCCCCCTGCTTCGCCATCGCCACCTTGGGCGCCGGCCTGGCCCTGCTCAACTTCGCCATCGACGAAATCGCCAACCCGCAGCTGCGCTCCCACAAGGGGCTCAATCGCTGGAAGAAACTCGCCGCCCCCGTCACCACGCCGGTGCCGGCCGTACAGGAGAAGACAGCATGAGATCGCAACAACCCCTGCTGTCGGTACGCAACCTCTGCGTCGACTACATCACCGAGAACGGCGACGTGCGCGCCGTCAACTCGGTCAGCTTCGACATCGCCCCCGGTGAAGTGTTCGGCCTGGCCGGCGAATCGGGCTGCGGCAAGTCCACCGTCGCCTTCTCGGTGGCGCGGCTGCACAAGCCGCCCGCCTACATCAGCGGCGGCGAGATCCTGTTCAAGGGGGAGAACATCCTCCACTACGGCGACGAACGCCTGCGATCCTACCGCTGGCAGCAGGTGTCGGTGGTGTTCCAGTCCGCCATGAACGCGCTCAACCCGGTGCTGCGCATGGAGGAGCAGTTCTGCGACGTGCTGCTGGCCCACAACCCGGGGCTGACCCGCTACGAGGCGATCAAGCGCGCCCAGGAGCTGCTCGCCATCGTCGACATCCACCCGAGCCGGCTCAAGGACTACCCGCACCAGTTCTCCGGCGGCATGCGCCAGCGGCTGGTGATCGCCATCGCCATGGCGCTCAACCCTGAGCTGCTCATCATGGACGAGCCGACCACGGCGCTCGACGTGGTGGTGCAGCGGGAGATCCTGCAGAAGGTCTATGCCCTGAAAGAGAAGTTCAACTTCTCCATTCTGTTCATCACCCACGACCTCTCCTTGATGGTCGAGTTCTGCGATCGCATCGGCATCATGTATGCCGGTGAACTGGTGGAGGTGGCGCCGGCCAAGGCGATCCTGACCGCGCCGCTGCACCCCTATACCAAGGGGCTCGGCAACTCCTTCCCGCCCCTGCACGGGCCCAAGACGGTGCTGGAAGGGATCCCGGGCACCCCGCTCAACCTGCTGGAGGTGCCGGTGGGCTGCCGCTTTCAGGCCCGCTGCGCCAGGGTGCACGAGCGCTGCCGCCAGCAGTACACCAAACTGGCCGAGATCCGCCCCGGCCAACAAACCGCCTGCCACCTCTATGAGGCGCAGGATGAGCAACAAGATCCCCTGATCTATCTGGACAAGGCCGCTGGCTGTTAAGGATGTCTGTCATGCAAATCGCCAAAACCGACGCCCCCATTATCGAAGTCCAGCACCTCTACAAGGACTTCCCCGTCAACTCCAACGCCATCAAGAGCGGCAAGATGCGGGCCCTCTCGGACATCACCTTCAACCTGCACCGGGGCCGCGCCCTGGCGGTGGTGGGAGAGTCCGGCTCCGGCAAGAGCACCATCGCCAAGATCATCGCCAAGATGTACAAGCTCTCTGGCGGCCGTATCCTCTATCGCGGCCGCGACCTCGAGGAGTTCAACAAGGGCACCGCCCTGCTCGACTACCGTCAGAGCGTGCAAATGGTGTGGCAAGATCCGTTCGGTTCGCTGAACCCGACCCACACCATCTACCACCACATCGCCCGCCCCCTGCTGCTGCACAGCAAGGTGATCGACAAGAAAGATCTGCCCGACATGGTCTATGGCCTGCTGGAGAAGGTGGGACTCACCCCCGCCAAGGCAACGGCGGCCAAGTATCCGCACCAGCTCTCCGGCGGCCAGCGCCAACGGGTCAACATCGCCCGCAACCTGGCGGTGGAGGCCGAAGTGGTGCTGGCGGACGAGCCCACCTCCATGCTCGACGTCTCCATTCGCATCGGCATCCTCAACCTGATGGAGCAGATGAAGGATGAGCTCGGGGTCTCCATGCTCTACATCACCCACGACATCGCCACCGCCCGCTATGTGGCGGAAGATCTGGCGGTAATGTACGTGGGGCACATGGTGGAGTGGGGCGAGGTGGACGAGATCCTGCACCACCCGCAGCACCCCTACACCCAGCTGCTCATCTCGGCGGTGCCCGACCCCGAGAAGAGCATCCACGCCGAGCTTGAGGGCGGACGAAAAGGGGAGATCCCGCTCTGGACGCCGGAGTCCTGCGGTTGCCCCTTTGCCGGGCGCTGCAATCAGGCGATGCCCCGCTGCAAGGAGACCCTGCCCCCCGTCAGCAAGCTCGCCGACAACCACTTCGTGCGCTGCTACCTCTACCAATGACAGATTGGCCGGACACGGCGTCCGGCCACGCCTCGCCACGGGGCCGTCAGGGCCCCGCAATGTGCCTTGCCACGCCAGGCGAGCCACAGGAGTAAGACGTTGATGGAACTCTTGATCAATCAGGTGGGTTACCAGTGCGACGGGGAGAAGATTGCCCTGCTGCAGACCACCACCCAGCTGGCTATCAGCGGCCATGTCAGGCTGCTGCGCCAGGATGATGAACGCATCCTGCTGGAAGTCCCGTTGCAGCCGGCCGGCCAAGTCGAGGGCTGGCAGGGGCGCCACTACTGGCGTGCCGACTTCTCCCCCTGCAAAGAGCCCGGTCACTACCGGCTGGAGGCCCTCATCCAGACGGGCGCCAAGGAGCGCATCGTGCGCACCGCCCCCTTCACCATCGGCCAGGATCTGCTGGCCAGCCGCTGCCTCTCCGATGTCATTCACTACTTCAAGGGACAGCGCGCCAGCGGCGCCTTCGATCGGGCCGACCGCAGCGCCCGCCTGTTTGGCAGCGAGCAGCGCAAAGACGTGCACGGCGGCTGGTATGACGCCAGCGGGGATGTGAGCAAGTACCTGAGCCACCTCTCCTACGCCAACTACCTCAACCCCCAGCAGACCCCCATGGTGGTCTGGTCCCTGCTCAAGTGCCGGGAACTCTTGGCCCCGCGCCAGGACATCGACGGGGTCAACCTCTGCAAGCGGCTCAACGACGAGGCGCTGCACGGCGCGGATTTTCTCTGCCGGATGCAGGATAAGTCGGGCTTCTTCTACATGACCCTGTTCGACAAGTGGAGCAAGGATCCCGCCCAGCGCGAGCTGTGCGCCTACGCCACCCAGCAGGGGCTCAAGTCCACCAGCTGGCAGGCCGGTTTTCGACAAGGGGGCGGCATGGCCATCGCGGCGCTGGCCCGCGCCGCCCGCGAGAGCGTCAGCGGCGACGTTGATGCCAGCCGTTATGCCGAGGCGGCCCGCCGCGGCTACCTGCACCTGCGTGAACAAAACCTGGCCTATCTGGACGACGGGGTCGAGAACATCATCGATGACTACTGCGCCCTGCTGGCCGCCATCGAACTGACCCGCACCTTGGGCCCCGAGTGGCTGGCAGAGGCCAGAGTGCGGGCCGACAGGCTGTGCGCCCGCCAGCGCCCTCACCCTGAGCTCGGCCACTACTGGTCAGCCAACGAGGATGGCTCGCGCCCCTACTACCACGCCGCCGAGGCGGGCCTGCCAGTGCTGGCGCTGCTGGAGTATCTCGCCATCGAGCCGGATCCGGCGCGCCAGGGGACGGCCCAGCGCGTCATCGAACAGGCGCTGGCCGCCGAGCTGGCACTTTGCGCCCGCCCCGGCAACCCCTTCACCCTCGCCCGCCAGTATGTGAAGGGGGTCGATGAGGCGCCCCGGGTGAGCTTTTTCATGCCCCACAACAACGAGTCGGGTTACTGGTGGCAGGGGGAGAACGCACGGCTGGCGTCGCTGGCCGCCATGGCGTTTGCCGCCGCTGCCCAGCTGCCGCGCCAGCGCAAGCCGCTTCTCACCTTCGGTCAGCACCAGCTCGACTGGATCCTGGGGCAGAATCCCTTCAACGCCTGCATGCTGGCAGGCCATGGCAGCAACAACCCCGCCTACACCGCCGGTTATCCCAATGCGCTGGGGGGGATCTGCAACGGCATCACCGCCGGTTTCGATGACGAGGCGGAGATCGCATTCATTCCAGAGGCGTACAAGGATCGGCTGGATCAGAACTGGCGCTGGGGCGAGCAGTGGATCCCCCACGCCGCCTGGTTTGCCCTGGCCATCAGCTGGCAGAGTGCGCAGGGAAATGGAGGTCGACATGATTGAGTACTGGGTCGGGGTTGATGGCGGCGGCACCCACACCCGTGCCCGCATTCGGGATCGGGCCGGCAAGCTGCTCGGCGAGGGGCGTGCCGCCGGCTCCAATCTGGAGCTCGGCATCGCGCTCGCCCACGGCAACGTGCTGGCCGCTATCGAGCAGGCCCGTATCGAGGCCGGCCTGGCTGAGGATGCCCAGCAACGGATGGGGGTCGGGCTGGCGCTCGCCTCCGCCGAGTTGGCCGACTGCTATCACGCCATGCTGACCATGCCCTTCCCCTTTGCGAGCGTGCGGCTAACCTCTGACGCTTTCGGCGCCTGTCTGGGCGCCTTTGGCGGCGAGGAGGGTGCCATCCTCATCGCCGGCACCGGCTCGGCCGGGCTCATCTATCGCCACGGCCAGCTGCACACCTGCTCCGGCCGCGGTTTTCCCATCTCGGATCTGGGCAGCGGCGCCTGGCTGGGGCTGCGCGCCATCCAGCAATCCCTGCTCTGCCACGACGGCATCCTGCCCCCCAGCACGCTGGCCATCCGCTTGCTCGATCACTTCAAGCGGGATCAGGCCGAGGTGGTGCGCTGGGCCGCCCGCGCCATTCCCGCCGACTACGGCCGCTTCGCTCCCTGGGTGTTCGATGCCGCCAGCGACGGCGACGAGCTTGCCTGCCAGCTGCTGGATGAGACCTGCCAGCAGCTGGCCTCCCTGCTGGAGGGGATGCGCCAGCTGGGCGCCGACCGGATAGCCCTGCTCGGCGGCATCGGCATGCGCCTCGCCCCCCGTCTGGCACACCTGCCGCTGGTCAGTCCCGGCGCCGACGCGCTGGAGGGGGCCATCCTGTTTGCCCGATCGGAGGCCTACCCGTGTCTGCACCCCTGAATCTGTCCCCATTCACCCCACCCCAAAGTGCGGGCCTGACCCCGGTCTGCCCGCTGCGAGGGGTGCCCATGTCAGCCCTGCGGCTCCCTGCCGGGGTTGACCAATACCACAAGGACGCTGTCTGGCTGTTCGTCCCCTTCACTCCATCAGAGGAATTTTCATGTCTGCACCCCTGATCCACACCCGGGTCGACCGACGCGACGGTGACGACGTCTGGTTTCGTTTCAGCCTGAGCCAGCTGCCGGATGCCCCTTGGAAACTCCACTTCTGCCTGGCCCGCCACATCGACCCCGGCTCGGTAGAGGGGGGTGAGCTGGAGCGCCAGAGCGGCAGCTACAAGGTCTTGATCCCGCAAACGGGGGCCAGCGAGCTGTGCTTCTGCTGCCGCAACACCCCCATCAAGCGCCTCTCCGACATGCCGCGCGGCTTCTTCCTGAGCCTGCCCCAGGCCAACGGCGGCCCCCAGCTGATGCCGGTGGAACTGACCGGCGAGGAGCTGGGCCTGCCGCAATCCGCCGCTGCGGCGCCGGATCTGCCCGAGGTGGAACCCCTCGCCGGCATCGTGCCCCAGCCGGATCGGCTGTTGTTGCTGGAGGGCAACTTCCGGCTGGCGGAGCGCGCCCACGTTAGCGGCCCGAGCCCCCTGCTCGGCCCGCTGCTGGCCCACTTCAACGAACTGACCGGGCTCGCGCTGGCGCAGGATCACGACGCCGAGATCCGGCTGGTTGAAAGCGGTCTGGGCCCGGAGGCCTACCGGCTGACCATCACCCCGGAGGAGATAGTGATTGCCGCCAGCGGCGAGGCGGGCTGGCGCCACGGCCTCGTCAGCCTGGCCCAGTGGTATCTGCAGCACGGCGAGAGCCTGCCCTGCATCGAGCTCAGCGATGCACCGCGCTTCGGTTTTCGCGGCATCTTTCTCGACTGTGCCCGCCACTTTCACTCTCTCGCCACCCTCAAGCGCCTGCTCAGGCTGATGAGCCTCTACAAGTTCAACCGCTTCCACTGGCACCTGACCGATGACGAGGGGTGGCGACTCGAGATCAAGGCCTTCCCCCAGCTGACCGAGCTGGCCGCCTGGCGCGGTCACGCCCTGCCGGTGGGGCCCCAGCTGAGCGGCGGCCCAGAACCCTACGGCGGCTACTACACCCAGAGCGAGGTGCGCGAGCTGGTGGCCTACGGCGCCGGGCTCGGCATCACCATCATTCCGGAAATAGACATCCCGGGTCACTGCCATGCCGCCATCAAGGCGCTGCCCGAGCTGCTGGTGGAGGAGGCCGACCGCTCCCGCTACCTGTCGGTGCAATATTTCGACGACAACGTGCTCAACCCGGCGCTGCCCGGCACCTACCGCTTCCTGGAAGCCGTGATGGACGAGGTATGCGAACTGTTCCCTGGGCCGCTGGTGCACATGGGGGGGGACGAGGTGCCCGCCGGGGTCTGGACCGACAGTCCCGCCTGCCAGCAGTTGATGAAGCAGCAGGGGTATCAGGATTGCCGCGAGCTGCAGGGCCACCTGCTGCGTCACTGCCAGCAGTACCTGGCCGGCAAGGGCAAGCGGATGCTGGGCTGGGAGGAGATTTTGCACGGCGATAAGGTGAGCCGGGACGCCACCATCTTCGCCTGGACCAGCTTCCAGGCCGGGCTCGACGCGGCCACCGCCGGTTATCCGGTGGTGATGGCACCGGCCCAGCACCTCTATCTGGATCTCGCCTGGAGCCAGGACATCCATGAACCCGGCCTCTACTGGGCGGGCACCCTCAATCTGGCGCAGGTCTACGCATGTGACCCGGCCCCAGCCGATTTCCATGCCAACGATAACATCCTGGGGGTGCTGAGCCCCTTATGGTCGGAGCTGATCACCTCTCGCGATCGCCTCGACTATATGTTGTTCCCGCGCATGCTGGCGACCGCCGAGGTGGCCTGGAGCGACCCCGCCCGCAAGGCGTGGGAGCACTTCGCCGCCCGTCTGCCGGGCCAGCTGCAGATCCTCGACCAGCTTCAGGTGCGTTACCGGGTACCACAGAGGTAGTGTTATCTTTTTTCCTTGGCGGCCCGATGGCCGCCTTTTTTTTACGATTCGCCAACAAAACATCAACTTGCCCCTACCATTCATCCGCCATTGTTGGCAAAATTCAGCCCCCTATGAAGCCGGTCTGCCGCCTGCTGGCGCGAGCCTGCAGCCACCTCCAGATCTGCCACAATAACAACGACAAAGTTATCAACAAGAACATCGGAGCGTATTCCTATGGCCCGCAGAGACGTCCATACCCTGGACAGCGAAGTGGAGTTTCCTGCCGACGAACAACTGGTTTCCACCACGGATCTGCGCGGGGTGATCACCTACGCCAACCCCGCCTTCTGCCGCATCGCCGGCTACCCCGTCGAGGAGCTGGTCGGCCACAATCACAACCTGGTACGCCACCCCGACATGCCCAAGGCCGCCTTCGCCGATCTCTGGGCCCGCCTCAAGGAGGGCAAACCCTGGCGCGGCATGGTGAAGAACCGCTGCAAGGATGGCCGCTACTACTGGGTCGATGCCTATGTGACCCCCATCTACGAGGGCAACCGGATCAGCGGCTACCAGTCGGTGCGCTGCAAGCCGGCTCCCCAGCTCAAGCGCATCGCCAGCCAGACCTACCAGGCCCTGCTCAAGGCGGAGCGCGGCACCAGCAGCCGCCTCCCCTCCCTCGCCCGTGCCCGCCTGCCGCTGCTCGCGCTGTTGCTGCTCGGCCTGCTGGGCTGGGCCGCCAGCAGTCAGGGCCCGATGATCGCCCTGCTGATGCTGCTGCCCCTGCTGCTCATCGGCGGTGTCTACTGGCGCGAGCTCTTCGCCCTGCCGCTCTATCTGCAGCAGCTGGGTCGCGAATACGACAGCCTGACCCGGCTGGTCTACTCAGGGGACGGCCCCGGCGCCATCGCCGACTTTCACATCAAGATGCTGCAGGCCCGCATCCGCACCGTGCTGGGGCGGGTCAACGATGCGACCAATCCGTTGCAAACCCTGGCCACCAACCTGAAACAGGCCTCCCATCAGGCCTGCCTCGACATCAACGAGCAGGATGCCCAGACCCAGCAGATGGCCGCCGCCATGACCCAGATGGCCAGCACGGCCCACGAGATTGCCCGCAACATCCAGGACTCCAACGGTCAGGTCAGCGAGGCGCGCAGCCGCTGCCAGCACACGGACAAGCAGCTGGCCCAGACCGAGCAGCGCATCGAACAGCTCGCCAGACAGGCGGAGCTGGCCTTCAACTCGGCGGTGGAGCTGGCCAGCGAGTCGGAGCGGATCGGCAGCGTGATGGGGGAGATCCAGGGCATCGCCGACCAGACCAACCTGCTGGCGCTGAACGCCGCCATCGAGGCGGCCCGGGCCGGCGAGCAGGGGCGCGGCTTTGCGGTGGTGGCCGACGAGGTGCGTACCCTGTCGACCCGCACCCACAAGGCGACCGAGCAGATCCAGGGCAGCATCCAGCAGATCCAGCACACCCTGGGCCGCTGGAAGGGGATGATGCAGGAGAACCTGCAGCAGACCCGCGAATGCGCCGAGATGACCCGCCAGGGCTCCAGCAGCCTGCATACCGTGCTGCAGGAGATCGAGCTGGTCACCGAGTTCTCCACCCAGATCGCCGCCGCCGCCGAGCAGCAGCAGACGGTGGTGGAGGACATCAGCCGCAGCATCAACCAGATCTCCGAGTACTCCCACGCCAACAGCCAGAAGATGCAGGAGGTCGACGACTCCAGTCAGGAGCTGCTGGAGCGGGCCAAGCAGCTCAAGGGGCTCAGCCAGACCTTCGGCTGACCCATTTGCCAGCCACCCGACAGAAGCGCCACAATGGCGCTTCTGTCGTTATTGACGAGTGATCCGGATGAGAATGGAATCGGCCCCTGCCCCACTGAACAAGGTTGCCCGCATCGAGGCAATCCTCGCCCTGATCCCGGCCGGTCGCGTGGTGAGTTACGGCCAGGTGGCGGATCTGGCGGGGCTGCCCGGTCGGGCCAGGCTGGTGGGCAAGGTGCTGCGGGAGACCGACAAGATGCTGCCCTGGCACCGGGTGCTGGGCGCGGCGGGCACCATTTCACTGCCCAAGGGGTCGGCAGGCTTCGACAGACAGGCGGGATTGCTGCAGGAAGAGGGGGTGCCCGTGATTGGCGGGCGGGTCAGGATGCGGGAGTGGCAGTGGCAGCCCGACCTCGCCGAGCTGCTGTTTCTGCTGCCCTTTTGACGATGGCGGCCCGCCTCACCGGGTGATGGGGGCCAGGATTTCGTCGCTGCGCACCTGCACCGGGATGGTTTCGTACTCCCGCTGCAGCAGCACCAGCAGACTCTGCTTGTCCACTTCCAGCACATAGGCGGTTCCTTCCCGGGTCAGACAGGTCATTCCCGGCCGGATCTCGTTAATCTCCATCACAACCTCCGTGTCCAGCGCTGCCATCCTTGCAGCGGTTTCAGTATACCGCCATCCGAAAACAAAAAGGCCCCTGCGAGGGGCCTCTTTCATCAGAGTGTGAACTGCGCGCAATCACGCCTTCTTCGACTTGGCCAGGCTCTCCTGCCACTTGCCGTTGTCGTAGTGCGCCGTCCAGCCGGTCGCCTTGCCGTTGACCTCGGTCATCACGTACTGCTCCTTGGTCTTGCGACTGAAGCGCACGATGGCGGCGTTTCCGTCAGGATCTGACGCCGGGGCATCGGCCAGATACTGGTGCTTGGGCGACAGACGCTCCTTGAAGCGCTTGAGCTCTTCCACCAGCGGCGCACGGGTCTCGCGGGATTTCGGGAAGTTGCTGGCGGCCAGGAACAGGCCGGCCGCTCCGTCACGCAGCACGAAGTGGGCGTCGGACTGGGTGCACTTGAGCTCCGGCAGCGGGACCGGATCTTCCTTCGGCGGCGCGATGTCACCGTTTTTCAGGATCTTACGGGTGTTCTTGCAGGTATCGTTGGTGCAACCCATGTACTTGCCGAAGCGGCCGTTCTTGAGCTGCATCTCGGATCCGCAGCGGTCACACTCGATGCTCGGCCCTTCGTAACCCTTGAGCTTGAACTGGCCTTTTTCGATTTCGTAGCCATCGCAATCCGGGTTGCGACCACAGACGTGCAGCTTGCGGCTGTCGTCGATGATGTAGGCATCCATGGCGGTGCCGCAAATGGTGCAGCGGTGCTTGGCACGCAGCGCCTCGGTTTCGGCCTCTTCACCGTCGGTGGCGGAGACGAACTCGTCGGCGGAGACCAGGTTGATGGTCTTCTTGCAGCGCTCTTTGGGCGGCAGTGCGTAGCCGGAACAGCCGAGGAACACCCCGGTGGTGGCGGTACGGATGCCCATCTTGCGGCCGCAATCCGGGCAGTCGATGTCGGTCAGCACCATCTGGTTGGCACGCATGCCCCCCTCTTCCGGCGCCTTGTCCGCTTTCTCCAGCTCCTGGGTGAACTCGGCGTAGAAGGCATCCAGCACCTTCTTCCACTCCAGGCTCCCTTCGGCGATGCCATCGAGCTTGTCTTCCATCTTGGCGGTGAACTCGTAGTTCATCAGCTCGACGAAGTTTTCCACCAGCCGGTCGGTGACGATCTCACCCATCTTCTCGGCGAAGAAACGGCGGCTCTCGACCCGTACATAACCACGGTCGACGATGGTGGAGATGATGGAGGCGTAGGTAGACGGACGGCCGATGCCGCGCTTCTCCAGCTCGCGTACCAGCGCCGCTTCGGTAAAACGTGCAGGCGGCTTGGTGAAGTGCTGGCGCGGATCCAGCTTGACGAGTTTGAGGATCTCACCGACGGTCACCGCCGGCAGCTGGCTGTCTTCGCCCTTGCGGCCCATCGGCGGCAACGCCTTGGTCCAACCGGCGAAGCGCAGGGTACGACCGCGCGCCTTGAGCTCGAACTCGCCCGCCTTGACGGTCAGGGTGGAGGAGTCGTACTGGGCCGGCGTCATCTGACAGGCGACAAACTGACGCCAGATGAGGTCATACAGCCGCATGGCGTCCGGCTCCATCCCTTCCAGCATCTCGGCAGTCACCAGCACGCTGGAGGGGCGGATCGCCTCGTGGGCCTCCTGGGCATTGGCCTTGGCGCCGTACAGGTTCGGATCGCTCGGCAGATAAGCGGCGCCATACTGCTCGCCGATGTATTCCCGCACCGCCTCGACCGCCTCTTTGCTGAGGTTGGTGGAGTCGGTACGCATGTAGGTGATGTAACCCGCTTCATAGAGGCGCTGGGCCATCATCATGGTCTTCTTGACCCCGAAGCTCAGCCGGGTTGAGGCTGCCTGCTGCAGGGTAGAAGTGATGAAGGGAGCGGACGGCTTGGAGCCGGTCGGCTTGTCTTCCCGGTTCACCACCTTGTAGTCGACCCCTTCCAGGGCGGCCACGGCGGCGAAGGTCTCGGCCTGGGTCACCGGCTTGAAGTCGACACCATTGCGGCTGACCACTTCCATCCGCAGATCGCTCTTGTCGGCGGTCAGCAGATCGGCGTTGAGATCCCAGAACTCGACCGGCACGAACGCCTTGATTTCGCGCTCTTTATCGACGATGAGGCGCACCGCGACGGACTGTACCCGACCGGCGGAGAGGCCGCGGGCCAGCTTCTTCCAGAGCAGCGGGGAGACCATGTAACCCACCACCCGGTCGAGGAAACGACGTGCCTGCTGGGCATTGACGCGGTGAATGTTCAGCTCGGATGGCTGGGCAAACGCCTCCTGGATGGCGGTCTTGGTGATCTCGTTGAACACCACGCGCTTGTAGCGGCTGTCGTCGCCGCCGATGATCTCGCGCAGGTGCCAGGCGATCGCTTCTCCCTCTCTATCCAAGTCGGTTGCGAGATAGATGGTGTCGGCCTTCTCGGCCAGACTCTGCAACTCGCTGACCACTTTTTCCTTGCCGGGCAAAATCTGGTAGTTGGCCTGCCAGCCTGCGGTCGGATTGATCCCCATCCGTGAGAACAGGGCATTGCGATCCTTGGCAGCCTTCTCTGCTTCGCTCAGCTTGATGCCGCGAATGACAGGTTTTTTGGGCTCGTTGCTGGCGCTGCCGCTGGTGGGCAGATCGCGCACGTGACCGACGCTGGATTTCACCACGTAGTCCTTGCCCAAATATTTGTTGATGGTCTTGGCCTTGGCCGGAGACTCCACTATGACCAGTGATTTGCCCATGCTGTAACTATTATCCTCATTGCACCCGACGGGGTTGGTGTGCGGTTTTGTGGGGCTGTATAAGAGATTTGACGGGAAAAAGCAATCTTGTGAGCAAATTTGCCCGGCAGCCCGAACCACTTTGTTTCTTTATTTATTAATGCGAAGCCGAGCCGCGGGAAGCAACCGCTTTTTTATTTTTATGCTATATCCACCCTCTTTTTATATTTGAAACGACATAACCAACCGCTCTTGTAACATAACAAACCAGTTTCGTTATCAGCTTGTTACAAAAGACAAAATCTCCTTATAATGGCTGCATCCCGCAGCATTGTGCGCGGAAGGAACCGCTACCCATATAAAAATCGAAAGGATGTACTCAATGAAGCACTTCGAGGTCAACTTCGACGGCCTGGTCGGCCCGACTCACAACTATGCCGGCTTGTCCTATGGCAACGTCGCCTCCCAGAACAATGCCAAAGAGGCGTCCAATCCGAAGGAGGCGGCCAAGCAGGGTCTGCGCAAGATGAAGGCACTGACCGAGCTCGGCATGACCCAGGGAGTGCTGGCCCCGCAGGAGCGACCGGATCTCGCCACCCTGCGCCGCCTCGGCTTCACCGGCAACGATGCCAGCGTGCTGGCCCAGGCCGCCAAGCAGGCACCCGCCGTGCTGGCCGCCTGCTATTCGGCCTCCAGCATGTGGACCGCCAACGCCGCCACCGTCTCTCCGAGTGCCGATACCCAGGATGGCCGCATCCACTTCACCCCCGCCAACCTGACCAACAAGTTTCACCGCTCCCTCGAACCCGAGGTGACCGGCCGCATCCTGCGCGCCGTGTTCAACAACGACCGCCACTTCTATCACCATCAGCACCTGCCGGAGAACGACCACTTCGGTGACGAGGGGGCCGCCAACCACACCCGGCTGTGCCGCGCCTACGGCGAGTCCGGGGTCGAGCTGTTCGTCTATGGCCGCAGCGCCTTCGACGTCTCCCAGCCCGCCCCCAAACGCTACCCGGCCCGCCAGACCCTGGAAGCGAGCCAGGCCATCGCCCGCCTGCACGGCCTGGGGGACGAGAGCGCGGTCTTCATCCAGCAAAACCCGGATGTCATCGATCAGGGGGTGTTCCACAACGACGTGATCGCGGTGGGCAACCAGAACGTGCTGTTCTTCCACCAGCAGGCGTTTCTCAACACCGCCTCGGCGCTGGCCGAGGTGCGCACCAAGTTCGGCGACGGCGAGCTTCACTTTATCGAGGTGCCGACTGCCGAGGTGTCGGTACAGGATGCGGTGAAGTCCTATCTGTTCAACACCCAGATCCTCACCCTGCCCTCCGGCGAGATGGCGATCATCGCCCCCACCGAATGTCGCGACAACCCGGCGGTGTCGGCCTATCTGACCAAGCTGGTGACCCTGGGGACCCCGATCAAGGGGGTGCACTACATGGACGTGAAGCAGAGCATGCGCAACGGCGGCGGCCCCGCCTGCCTGCGGCTGCGGGTGGCCATGAACGACACCGAGCTGGCTGCGGTCAACCCAGCCTGCCTCATCACCGACAGCCAGTTTGCCCGCCTCGATGGCTGGGTCGATCGCCACTACCGCGACAGCCTGGCGCTGGACGACCTGCGGGATCCGGCGCTGGTCATGGAGTCCCGCACCGCGCTGGACGAGCTGACCCAGATCCTCAAACTCGGCTCCGTCTACCCGTTCCAGCGCTGAGACGCGCCATCGGCCTGCTGCGCCGACGCCATCAAAAAAGCCGGGCAAGTGCCCGGCTTTTTCATTTGGTTTTACGTTGCCCTGATTCAGCGCCAGGGGCCCTGCTGCCACAGCCGACCAAGACCGGACTCCAACGCCACGGCGGCCTGCTGGCCGAGCTTCTGGGTCAGGCTTTTTGGCTTGCTGTAGCGAATGCCGACCACCTTGTGCTGGCTGGCCTGGGCCAGCAGATAGTCATCGCTGGTGCAGAGGCTGTCCACCAGCCCGAGCTGCTTGGCCTGGCTCGCCAGCCAATGCTCGCCGGTGGTGACGCTGTCGATGTCGAGGTTGGGTCTGTGCTCGGCCACGAATGCCTTGAAGCGCTCGTGAATGGCGCCCAGCTCCTCGCGAAACTTCTCGCGCCCCTGCTCGTCGTTCTCGCCGAACATGGTGATGGTGCGCTTGTACTGGCCGGCGGTGTGCATCTCGAACTCGATGTCGTGCTTTTTGAGCAGCTTGTTGAAGTTCGGCAGCTGGGCGATCACCCCGATGGAGCCGACGATGGCGAACGGCGCCGCCAGGATCTGATCCGCCACGCACGCCATCATGTAGCCACCGCTCGCCGCCACCTTGTCGATGGCCACGGTAAGCTTGATGTCACGATCCCGCAGCCGCTGCAACTGGGAAGCAGCCAGGCCGTAGCCGTGCACCACGCCGCCGCCGGATTCGAGCCGCAGCAACACCTCGTCGCCCGGCTGGGCCACCCCTATCACGGCGCTCACCTCTTCGCGCAGGGAGGCCACCTCCTTGGCATCCATGCTGCCGTGAAAATCGATGACGAACAGCCGGCTGCGGGCATCTTCGCTCTTGGCCCGCGCCTTGTGCTCGGCCTTGCGCACCTTCTCCAGCTGCTTGCGCTCCGCCTTGCCGGCCAGCGCGGCCTGCAACTGGTGACGTCCCTGCTCCAGCTCGCTGGAGAGATCGGTCACCACCAGCTCCCCCTTGCGGGATTTGGGCTGACGGCTGCTCACCACCATCAGGATAACGGCGCCGATGGCGAGCAGTAGGGTGAGGGTCTTGGCCAGGAACAGGCCGTATTCGGTCAAAAATGCCACTTGATGCTCCACTGGTGTGCCCCGGGGGGACGATTTTTTCACATTCTAGGGAGTTTGCCCGGTGTGCGCAAAAACTCTGCGTCAACCCGTCAAAAATGCCAATCGACAATCACAACCCCTCTGATTTATTCACATTTTTGCCATCTCATACTGGTCAAACGCCGTGCGGGATCAGTACACTTGCCCCTCTATTTGCCGCGCGCATCTGCCACGAATTGTTAACAGGAGTTGTCATGTTCAACTATCAGGCCCCCCGGGATCTGCTCAAGGACAAGGTCATTCTGGTCACGGGTGCCGGTGACGGTATCGGCCGCGAAGCGGCGCTCACCTATGCGGCCCACGGCGCTACCGTGATCCTGCTCGGCCGCACCAGCGCCAAGCTGGAGGCGGTCTACGACCAGATCGAGGCCGCCGGCCACCCGCTGCCCGCCATCGTGCCGGTGGATCTGAAAGGGGCGACCAAGAGCCACTACCTTGGCATGGCCGAGACCTTCGCCCAGCAGTTCGGCCGCCTCGACGGCGTGCTGTTCAACGCCGGCCTGCTCGGCACCCTGTCGCCGTTCGAACACATCCAGGAGCAGGAGTGGGACGAGGTGATGCAGGTCAACGTCAAATCCGAATTCCTGCTGACCCAGGCGCTGCTGCCGCTCATCCGCCAGACCGCCAAGGAGCAGGGCGATGCCTCCATCGTCTACACCTCCTCCAGCGTGGGCCGCAATGGCCGCGCCTACTGGGGCACCTATGCCATCTCCAAGTTCGCCATCGAAGGGATGATGGAAGTGCTGGCGGACGAGCTGGAAAATACCGGCGTGCGGGTCAACACCCTCAACCCGGGCGGCACCCGCACCAAGATGCGGGCCAGTGCCTTCCCGGCCGAAGATCCGATGAACCTCAAGACCCCGGCCGACCTGATGCCGCTCTATCTCTATCTGATGGGCGCGGACAGCCGGGGCAAAACCGGCCAGACCTTTGTGGCCCAGCCCAAATAAATCAACAAAATAACCGCAACCCTGCGCCGCATGGGGTTACATTCAATAGGGTGCCGTCGGCACCCTGTTGCAACATCCGCTCCCTTATCAGGTTGAGATATGTTTCGTCCCAAGAGCACGTTTGAGCAATGGCGGATCTTTCAGGCCGTGGTGGACTGTGGCGGCTACGCCCAGGCCGCTGAGGCGCTGAACAAGAGCCAATCCTCTCTCAATCATGCGGTAGCCAAGCTGCAGCAGAGTCTGGGTGTGGCTCTGCTGGAGGTGAGAGGGCGCAAGGCGGTATTGACGCCGGCGGGGGAGATCTTCCTCAAGCGGGCGCGTCAGCTCAGCCAGCAGGTGGAAGAGCTGGAGAACCTGGCCAACAACCTGGAGCGGCAGTGGGAGCCGCAGATCAACCTCTATGTGTCGGTGCTGCAGCCGCGCGAGCGACTCTATCGGGCGCTGGCCCACTTCTATCCCCGCAGCCGGGGTTGCCGGGTCAATCTGCACGAGCGCATCCACTGCCACTTCAACGCCCTGCAGGTGGGGGATCTGATGCTCTCCGAACACCTGCCCCACGATCGCACCGGCCTGCCGCTGGACGAGGTGTGCCTGCTGCCACTCTGCTCGGCCGAGCACCCGCTCGCCACCCAGGGCGGTGCCATCGCCGCCGAGGAGCTGGCCAGCCACAACCAGATCAGCCTGCATCCCCCCATTCACCGCTCGGTGGACTGGAACGACGCGGACGACACCGGCTGGAAGGCAACCCACTACCACGAGGTGATCGCCATGCTCAAGCTCGGCCTCGGCTACGCCTGGCTGCCGCGCCACCTGGTGCAGGAAGAGCTGACAAGCGGCGCCCTGGTACCGCTGGATCTGGCGAGCGGCAACGAGCGCCACCTCTATACCTATCTGCTGACTCCGTCGGCCGACGCGCTGGGCCCGGCCACCGAGCTGCTGCTGCGCTGCCTGCGCAACGAATACCAGAACGACAACGACCGCTAGAGCGCCTCCCCGCCGCCATCAGACATTGAGGCGGGCCGACCCGCTCGCCCCCTCACCCTTTCCGCTTCAGACGTTCGGCACCCGCCAGCAGGCGGCCAGCGCCAGCAACGCCAGGCCCATGGCCACCATGAAGACCCCGTGGAAACTCCAGATCTCCGCCACAGTCCCCGCTATCGCCCCCGCCATGATGGAGCCGGTGCGGATGCTGTTGGCGAACAGGGTGGTCGCCACCCCGGCGCGACCCGGCATCAGGTCCTGGAAATAGGACATGCCGATGCCGGCGACGATGCCGATGAAGATGGCGTTGAGCAGTTGCAGTGCAATGAGGGCATGCTGGCTCGACAGGGTCACCAGCCCCACGTAGAAGCCGACCCCGGCCAGCACAGCCAGCAGCATCATGGGGCGCTTGCCAAAACGCTGGGTGTAGTGGCCCGCCAGCAGCATGAAGGGGATCTCGAGGGCCGCCGCCGTGCCCATCAGCACCCCGGCCAGCTTCTCCTCCAGCCCCAGTTCGCGGGTGATGTAGAGCGGCATGTTGATGAGGTACATGCTGTTGCAGGTCCACATCAGGGTGGAGGCGATGAAGAGCGCCCGCACCGACGGATCCCGCCAGCTGCTGACCCGCTCCACCTCGCTGTCCATCACCGGCAGCGGCAACGAGGGCAGCCAGCGCCACACCACGAAGGCGCAGAGCAGATAGGCCACTGCGGAGGCGAGGTACATCACCTCGAAGCCATAACCGATGGCCAGCGCGAAGGCGATGGGGGGCCCTATCACCCAGGCCAGCGAGAACTGGGCCCGCAGCACCGAGCTGAACATGTCGGCCCGCTTGTTGCGGCTGTCGGCGTATTCCCGTGCCAGCGCGAACAGCTGGGGGCTGGCGGTGGCGGCCAGGCTCGCCAGCAGCACCCCCAGGCTCACCAGCAGCCAGTACTGCCGGTTCCAGGCAAACAGCAAGGAGAGCACCACGCCGGCGAAGCAGCAGCGCAGGATCAGCCGCTTGCGATCCCCCTTGTTGTCGGAGCGATGGCCCAGCCACTGGCTGATGAGGATGCCGATCACCGCGTTGACGGTATAGAAGAGCCCCACCAGGAAGGGGCGCACCTGCACCTCCTCGGCCAGGAACAGGCTCAAGGTGGGCACCTGCAGTGCCACCGCCACCCCGGTCATAAAGGTCACGGCCAGAAAAGAGAGAGAGACGGGGTCCGTCCTGTTGCGAGCGGCGGTCAGCAAGCGCATAGAATTACCACTGATTGGAGGGAGGAAAACTGGCCAAAATTCGGCAAGTGCATGAAATGGCGTCGCTTATTTTATGTCATTATCAAGAGCCACCTCAAGGCTTGCGACCCCGTCCCCGACCCCGTACAGTGAAAGCCCACTGGCCAGCATAAGGATTTCACATGTTTGATTTTGACCGGGAAATAGATCGCAGCGGCACCATGAGCCTGAAATGGGACAAGTACAAGGGACAGGACGTGCTGCCCATGTGGGTTGCCGACACCGACTTCGTCTCCCCCCCTACCGTCATCGAGGCCCTCACCCAACGGGTCGCCCACGGCATCTTCGGCTACTCGCGCCCCTCTCCCCGGCTGATCGAACTCATCATCGCGCGGCTGGCCAGCCGCTATGGCTGGACCATCCAGCCCGAGTGGATCGTCTTCCTGCCCGGCGTGGTGCCCGGTCTCAACCTCGCCTGCAAGGCCTGGAGCCAGCACGGGCGCGGCATCATCACCCCCAAGCCGGTCTACTACCCCTTCCTGCAGGCGCCGGGCTTCAACGACCGGCCGCTGCTCACCGTGCCCATGGTGGAAGAGGCCGGTCGCTGGGTGCTGGATATCGAGGAGCTGGAACGCCAGGCGCCGGCGGCGGATCTGCTGCTGCTGTGCAACCCCCACAACCCCGGCGGCACCGTGTTCACCCGCGAGGAGCTGCTGGCCATCGACGCCATCGCCGAGCGCCACAACCTGGTGATCTGCTCCGATGAAATTCACTGCGACCTGCTGCTGGACAAGGACGCCCGCCACATCCCCTACGGCGCCATCAGCCCGGCGGCGGCCGAGCGCTCGGCGGTGATGATGGCCCCGAGCAAGACCTTCAACATCGCCGGGCTCTGCTGCTCCTTCGCGGTGGTGCCCAATGCCCGTCTGCGCCTCAAACTGCAGCAGGCGATGCGCGGCATCAGTGCCGACGTCAACCTGCTGGGCTTCGTGGCGGCAGAGGCGGCCTACGAAGGCGGTGAGCAGTGGCTCAGCGAACAGCTCGACTACCTGGCCGCCAACCTGGCCCTGATCGAGCAGGCGGTCGCCCGCTGGCCCGGCATCAAGCTGGCGCGCCACCAGGCCACCTACCTCGCCTGGATCGACATGAGCGCACTCGGGCTGGACGATCCCATCGCCTTCTTCGAACAGGCCGGGGTGGGGCTCTCCCCCGGTGCCCAGTTTGGTGACGGCCAGTTCGTGCGGCTCAACTTCGGCTGTACCCGGGCTCGCCTCGTCGAGGCGCTGGCCCGCATGGAGAAGGCCATTCTGGCGCGCTGAACACGCCCTTTCTCCCCCATGGCCTCACCCTATGGGCAGTGACGGGGCCGGCAGCAGCCGGCCCCGCAATATATTGAAGTCAGCCAGATCCGTATCCGATCGCAATAGGGTATATTTTCGCAACATGCCGCCACGGCCCCGCAACCCGGGATGTCGATGGCGCCGAATACGGTGCAGTGCCGCCGCCAGCAGCTGGCGCGGCCGAATGCCAACCGGGATGGGCCAGCCCCATCCCTTTTATCAGCCATTGATCCGGTTCACTATGCCCCAACCAGCCTTGCACCATTTGCCGACCCTGCTTCGCCGCACCCTGCCCTGGCTGGCGGCGGCCCTGGCGCTGCCCCTGCAGGCAGCCACGCCTGCCTATCTCACCATCGGTACTGGGCCGCTCAACGGCGTCTACTACCCGACCGGTGGCGCCATTTGCCGGCTGCTCAATGAAGAGACGGCCAGCCATGGCCTGCACTGCTCGGTGCAGAGCACCTCCGGCTCCCTTGCCAACCTGAAGGCGCTGCATCAAGGGAAAGTGCAGCTGGCGCTGGTGCAGTCCGATGTGGTGCACCATGCCGCCCACAGCACCGGCCCCTTCATGGGTCAGGCGCCCGACGAGCAGCTGCGCAGCCTCTACCGGCTTCATCAGGAGTCGCTGACCCTGCTCGCCAGCGCCAACAGCAGCATCAACACCCTGGCCGACATCGAGGGTAAACGGGTCGATCTGGGCAACCCGGGCTCCGGCGAGCACATCACCAGCCAGGCCCTGCTTGATGCCATGAGCTGGCAGGCCAAGAGCTTTGCCCCCGTCATCCCCGCCGCGGCCAACAACCGGCTGGAGGGGCTCTGTGACGGCACCCTGGACGCTGCCTTCGTGGTGGCGGGCCACCCCAATCAGGCCATCGGCGATCTCACCGGCCGCTGCAAGGCGCGCCTCATCCCCATCGAAGGGGAGCAGGTCGACGCGCTGCTCAAACAGCATCCCTACTATCAGCGCAGCCGCATCGGCGCCAACCTCTACCCGGGCCAGCCTAGCGGCGTCAACACCTTCGCCGTCACCGCCGAGCTGGTGGCGCTGGCCAGCCTGCCGGAGGGCGAGGTGCGCACCGTGCGCGACGTGCTGAGCGGGCGACTCAAGCAGTTCACCCGCCTCCATCCGGCTCTCACCGCCCTCACCCTGGAGGGGATGCAGGGCGAGGCGGAAGTACCGCGCCACGCCGGCATGGCGGATGCCCCGCCCGCCCTGCTGCCCGAAGCCCTGAACCCGGCTCCGGCGGCCTCGGAAGCCCTGGCAACCTCAGCGGCGCAGCCCACCGAAGTGGAACACCCCGCCGGTGAGGACGCGGCACAACCCGCCGGCGAGACGGGCGCCCCCTCCCCGGAAGGTACGCCCGCCACCTCGTCCGGGCAGACCCCTGGCGCCCTGCTGCCGACCCCCTCGGCAGCCGTCGCCACTGAGCCGAGTGCGAGTAGCGTGCTCGAAGGGGCCGCCGTGGAGCAGGGCGGCACGCTGACGGGCACGGCCGCACCCAGCCCCTCTGCTGTGATGAGCGGGGAACAACCCGCCTCGCCGGCCCCCGCCGAACCGGCATCAACAGCACCGGCACCGGCCACACCAAGCGCCGCCTCACCGACCGGGGACGGCGTGCCAGCCCAGTAAGGCCGCCAAACAGCCACAACGACAGAGGCCACCCAAGGGTGGCCTCTTTTTGTTTCGATATTGGGTGGGCTCAAGCCCTGGCGTCCGGCAACGGCTGCGGGCGCTGGATCTCCTGCTCCACCCAGTGCAGCAGTTGCTTGATGGCGCGCGACAGCACCTGGTTCTGGCGCACCACGTACCCCAAGCTGGTGCCGGGGAAATCGGTGAGCCGGGTCACCGGGGCGGTCAGCTTGAGCCGCGGGTGAATGGAAAAGTCCGGCACTATGGCCACCCCGAAACCCGCCTCGGCCCAGTCGAGCTGGGCGTCCACGCTGCCTACTTCCATGATGCGGCAGCTGGGCAGACCGAGCAGCGGCAAAGAGGGGTCAATGAGCGCCCGGGTACGGGTGTCGTGGCCCAGCAGGATCAGGGTCGGCTCGTCGAGGGGATCGCTCTCCCCCGCCTTTGCCCGCGCCTGCCAGCGAGCGAGACCGTGGCCCAGCGCGCACCAGGTCACCTGCTGCAACTCGGTGTAGAACAACGGCTCGCTGCGCTTTTGCGCCATCACGAAGCCCAGATCCGCCTTGCCCGCCTTGACCAGCTCAGCCGCCTGATCCGAGGTGGTGTTGAATAGGGTGAGGTCGATGCCGGGGAACTCCTGCTTGAAGCGCTGAAAGGGCTGAATGAGCAACAGGCGCGAGATGATGTCGCTGGCGGCGATGGCCAGCGTTCCCTGACTCAACTGGTTGAGAGCGTTGAGATCGGACTGGCAGAGCTGCAGCTCGGCGATGGCGCGTTCGGCACTTTGCAGCAGCCGCTCGCCGGCCTGGGTCAGCCGAAACGGGCTGCGCTCGATGAGTTTGACCCGGGTGGCCTGCTCCAGATTCTTGAGGTGCAGGCTCACATTGGGCTGGGTCATGTGCAGTTCGGTGGCGGTCTGGCCGAAGTGCTGCAGCCGGGCCAGGGTGACGAAGGTGTGCAGCCAGTGAATATCCAGCATGGGGATCCTCTTGTGCCGCCACGGCCGAACGGGCCCCTGACAGGGATGCCGGCACGGCAGCGGGGCGGTTTGCCGATAAATTCACCGCAATTATATGACTCTCTTATCGGAATTATAAAGATAATTAATTTTTCTAATCCTCCTGAGCCTCCTAGGATGATCGCCTAACGTCTTAGGAGAAAGAGTCATGTCGTCTATCGTAGTCGTAGGTGCCAACTGGGGTGATGAAGGCAAAGGCCGCATCGTGGATTATCTGGCAGGCCAAGCAGGCGCCAGCATTCGCTTCCAGGGCGGCAACAACGCCGGCCATACCGTCGTCAACGACCTTGGCACCTTCAAGCTGCACCAGGTTCCGAGCGGTGTGTTCAACCCGGATTGCCTGGTCGTGCTCGGCCCTGGCATGGTGATCAGCCCCGAGAAACTGACCGTCGAGCTGGACGAAGTGAAAGCCTCCGGCGTCACTCCCAAGCTGGCCATCTCTGATCGTGCCACCCTCTGCCTGCCGCTGCACGCCATGGAAGATACCCTGGAAGAGCAGCGCCTGGGCGACGGCGCCTACGGTTCCACCCGTCAGGGCATCGCTCCCGCCTATGGCGATCGCGTCATGAAGAAAGCGATCCTGGTGGGCTGGCTGAAACAGCCGGAAGTACTGGTCGAGCGCATTCAATTCTTCCTCGACTGGAAACTGCCGCAGCTCAAAGCGCTCTACCCGACCTTCGAATTCAACCAGACCGCCCAGGAGATGGCTGACTGGCTGCTGGAAGTGTCCGCCCCCTGGATCGACTCCGTCTGCAACGTCAGCATGCCGCTCAAAGCGCTGCAGGCCGAAGGCAAGACCCTGCTGTTCGAAGCCCAGCTGGGCGCCGGTCGTGACCTGATCTACGGCGAATACCCCTGGGTGACCTCCTCCCACGTGTCCGGCGCCTATGCCGGCATCGGTGGCGGCCTGCCGGGTCTGCGTCCCGAGCGCGTCATCGCCGTCGCCAAGGCATTCAGCACCTCCGTCGGTACCGGCACCCTGCTGACCGCCATGGAAAACCAGGACGAGTTCCGCAAGATCGCCAACGAGTTCGGCGCCACCACCGGTCGTCCCCGTGACGTCGGCTACTTCGACGCCGTCGCCACCAAGAATGGTGTCGAGCTGCAGGCTGCCAACGAAGTGGCGCTGACCAAGCTGGACTGCCTGACCGGTCTCCCGGATCTGAAGATCTGCGTCGCCTACGAAGGTGCCCACACCGAGAACCCGATCTGGCCGCAAACTGCCGGTCTGAAGCCGGTTTACGAAGTGATGGAAAGCTGGAGCGAAGACATCACCGGCTGCCGTACCTTCGCCGAGCTGCCCAAAGCGGCTCAGCAGTACGTACTGCGCATCGAAGAGCTCCTGGGCGTACCGGTGCCGATGGTCTCCGTCGGCCCGGGCCGTGACGAGATGATCCTGCGCTAAGTCGCGCGATCAACTGTCAGCACAGTAAAAAACCGGCATCCAGGATGCCGGTTTTTTTATGCCCGGGCGCGCCACCACACTTTCGCAGCGCTCACCAGCAATCAACACAACGACTCATATCATGGCAGCAAGCAGGCCATATTGAGCGGTTGGGTTACTCACCTCTTCCCCCTCTTCGCTAGACTGATCCCATCATCCACCGAGGAGCCTCACCATGAAGATTGCCAAGCGTACCACCCTGCTCTCCCTGCTGTGCGTGGCGGCCCTGCCCGCCAGTGCCATGACCCTAAAGAGCAGCGACATCCACGAAGGCCAGCTGATGGACAAGGCCTTCAGCTTCAACGGCTTTGGCTGCAGCGGTGACAACCGCTCGCCCCAGCTGAGCTGGCAGGATCTGCCTGCCGGCACCAAGAGCGTCGCCATCACCGCCTATGACCCCGACGCCCCCACCGGCAGCGGCTGGTGGCACTGGCTGGTGGTGAACCTGCCGGCCAGTCAGAGCGAGCTGCCGAGCAATGTCTCGGGCAAGCTCAAGCAGGGGCTGGAGCTTAAGACCGACTTCGGCAGTCAGGGTTACGGCGGCCCCTGCCCGCCCGCTGGCCACGGCATGCACCGCTACCAGTTCACAGTCTGGGCCCTGCCCCAGGCCCTGGAGGTGAAGGCAGACACCCCGCCCGCCATGGTAGGCTACATGCTCAACAGCATGGCCCTTGGCAAGGCCACCCTGACCGCCACCTTCGTCACCCCCTAGGAGCCAGCCGGATGAGCACGCCGCTGCTGCAACTGCACCACTATCTCGGGATCCGCCAGCAGCCGCTGCACCGGGTGCTCATCTACGCCCCCACCATCATCTGGGTGGAGCAGGGTCACAAGCAGTTGTGGTGGCAGGAGAAGCGCCTGGCATTTGATCAGGCGAGCTGGCTGCTGATCCCGGCCGGTCACCAGCTCACCTTCGTCAACCAGCCGGAGCAGGGCAAGTTTCGCTCCCGCGCGCTGACCCTGCTGACCCCGCCCCCCGTCGAATGGCTCGGCGCCACCCAGGCCGGCCCGCTCAGGGAGCCGCGCCTGACGGTCAGTCCGGCGCTGGCTTTCTGTTTCGAGCTGGTCTGCTCCATGGCGGATCGGCGACTCAATGAGGCCACCCAGGCCCAGCTGCTGCAGGGCTTCTATGCCGAGCTGCAGGCCGCCGGCGGGCTCGACCTGCTGTTTCCCGCCCATACCATGACCCTCGGCGAGCGGCTGGCCCGCTACCTTGGGGTGGAGCCGGGCGCCGATCACACCCTGGAGGGGGTGGCACCGCACTTCGCCATGAGTCGCGCCTCCATGGCGCGCAAGCTGGCCGCCGAGGGGCGCAGCTTTCGCCAGCTGCTGACCCAGGTGCGCATGAGCCACGCCCTCACCCTGCTGCAGCAGGGTCTGGTGCCGCTGGAGACGGCCCTCGCCTGTGGCTACGACTCCCCCAGCCGCTTTGCCGCCCGCTTCAAGCAAGAGTTCGGCCTGACCCCCTATCAATACCTGCGTACCTGTCCCTCCTCCCTAGCGCTGGCTGCCACCAGAAAAGTAAATAGTTACTAAAATACCAAGCTATGTAACCTCGTGTAACCGGGTGATCCGGCTCACATCTCCCCCTCCTGCACTGTGACGCAGCGCCAATAATCCCCTCAAAATCGCCCTATAATGGCTCTCGCAAACGCTTTCACTAAAATAAACACTAAAAAACACCTTCCTTAACCTACAAAAACTGTCATTGGAGCGAGAAATGTTTCGTAAAAGTTTACTATCCGTCACCCTGAGCGTCGCCCTGTTCGGCCTCACTGCCTGCAACGGCAATGACTCCAGCAGCCCGGCCGCCCCCAGCGCCACCCTGGCGAACCAGTATCAGAACGTGATCGACCGCAGCGGCACCCCGCTCCAGTTTCGTGACTTTGACAGCTACTCCAACCTCAAATACAACCCGCTGCTCGATCTCGGCGCCTGGCACGGCTTCCTGCTGCCCGCCAGCGACAGCGAGTGGGGCGGCTTTACCGGCCCCATGGTCATCGCCGAGGAGTACAGCCTGTTCTTCGCCAGCGAATTGGACAAGCTGACCCTGAGCGACGAGAGCGGCCGCGCCTTCCCGCTCACCAGCGCCAGCAAGCAGGCGCTGTACGCCATCCCGGGGGCGCTGGTGCAGCGCTTCGAATTTGACCCCTTCACCCTGGAGCTGGAGCTGCGCTACGGCGATGCCCGCACTGCGCTGGTTCGCACCCGCCTCATCAACCACACTGACGCCCCCCTCACCCTTAAGCTCAACTGGCAGGGGGAGCTGCTCAACCAGTGGGATGCCAACAAGACGGTCGCCGAGCAGTACCCCGCCTGGACCCGCACCATCAGCCAGACCGAGCGCGGCGTGGCATTCCAGTTCGGCAAACTGCGCAGCACCTGGAACATCATGCAAAGCGGCAGCGCCAGCTACCGCATCGATCGCACCCTGCCCAGCCGTACCACCCTCGACGAGCAGGGGCTCGGCTACGTGAGCGAGGCCAGCCTCACCCTGGCCGCCAAGGGCCAGCAGGATATCTACACCCTGCAGAGCTATGTCCACAGCAGTGCTGAAGCGAGTCGTTTCGAGCAGAGCCGCCAGGCGCTGCTGGCCGACCCCGCCAGTCATTTTGACGACTCCATCCGCCGCTGGGAGGATTACCTGGCGCGCGGCCTCTCCAATCAGGGGATCCCGGAATCGGAGCGACGCATCGCGGTCAAGGCGATGGAGACCCTCAACGGCAACTGGCGCTCACCGGCCGGCGCCATCCTGCACGACGGGGTGACCCCCTCCAACACCGCTCGCTGGTTCGACGGGGTCTGGGCCTGGGACAGCTGGAAGCACGCCTACGCCATGGCCCACTTCAACCCCGAGGTGGCCAAGAACAACGTACGCGCCATGTATGACTACCAGATCCAGGCCGATGACCCGGTCCGTCCGCAGGATGCCGGCATGGTGATCGACGCCGTCTTCTACAACAAGCTCGCCGATCGCGGTGGCGACGGCGGCAACTGGAACGAGCGCGACACCAAGCCGCCCCTCTCCGCCTGGGCCATCTGGGAGATCTACAGCGCCACCAAGGACAAAGCCTTCATCGCCGAGATGTATCCGAAGATCCAGGCCTATCACGACTGGTGGTACCGGGCGCGGGACAACAACCGCAACGGCATCATCGAATATGGCGCCACCCGCCACGTCGAACACAACGACGAGTTCGGCAACATCACCTTCAAGGTGCAATACCCGACGGGAGCACCGATCGGGCTGGATCTGTCGAGCTGTACCGATGAAGGAGATGGCAGGTATGGCTGCGCCGGCATGGCGCTCTATCAGCAGGTATTGAGCGTTGGTGGCTACGCCGACATGGATATCGGCGCCCAGCACGGCGCAGGCTGGGAGTCCGGCATGGACAACGCCGCCCGCTTCGGCTTTATCGAGCCGGATCAGCTCAAGCGCTATGCCGACAAGACCTATGGCGGCGACATGGCCAAGGCGCGCCAGGACTGGAACGTCTTCTTCTTCGAAAACCATCAGGACGACGGCAGCCTCATCGGCTTCTCCATCGATCAGGAGTCGGTGGAGCTCAACGCCTTCCTCGCCAAGGAGAAGCGCATCCTGGCCGACATGGCCGAGCTGCTCGGCAAGCCGGACGAGGCGAGCCGCTACCGCGAAGGGGCGACCCAGCTGGCCGGCTATATCAACAGCTGCCTGTTCGATGAGGCCTCCGGCTTCTATTACGACCGCCAGATAGCCCAAGGGGATCTGCCCGACGCCAACGGCTGCGTCGGCAAGCTGTTGACCGCCCGCGGCCGTGGCCCGGAAGGGTGGAGCCCGCTCTGGGCCGAGGTGGCGGACAAGGAGAAAGCGGCGCGGGTGCGCGAGGTGATGCTCAATGCCCAGGAGTTCAACACCAAGGTGCCGCTCGGCACGGCGGCGCTGACCAACCCGGCCTACGACCCCGACATCTACTGGCGCGGCCGGGTCTGGCTGGATCAGTTCTACTTCGGGGTGAAGGGGCTGGAGAACTACGGCTATCGCAGCGATGCCCAGACGCTGGTCAACAAGCTGTTTGCCAACGCCGAGGGGCTGGCGGGCAGCGGCCCCATCCGCGAGAACTACAACCCGGAGACCGGCGCCATGCAGGGGGCCAGCAACTTCAGCTGGAGCTCGGCCCACCTCTATATGCTCTACCGCAACTTCCTGAAAACAGAGGGTTGATCCCTCTTTGCAGGAATGAGCCAACAAAAAGGCCTCCGCAAGGGAGGCCTTTCTTATGGCGCCGCCGCAGGTGGCGACTTACTTGACGGTCACCCGGGCAAACTTGCGCTTGCCGACCTGGTAGACGGCGGTACCGGCACCGATGAGTGCCTTGCCATCTTCCAGCTTCTCGCCGTCAACCTTGACCGCGCCCTGCTTGATCATCCGCAGCGCTTCGGAGGTGGTGGCCACCAGATCGGCATCTTTCAGCAGGTTGGCAATGGCCAGCCCTTCGCCTTCCAGTGCCAGCTCGACTTCCGGCATTTCGTCCGGAATGGCGTTCTTGGAGAAGCGCTGGGTGAAGTCTTCGTGGGCCGCTTCGGCTGCCGCTTCGTCGTGATAACGGGCGATGATCTCTTTGGCCAGCCAGATCTTCACGTCACGCGGGTTGAGGGTACCGGCGGCGATGCCCGCCTTGAACTCTTCAATTTCAGCCAGCGGACGGAAGGAGAGCAGCTCGTAGTAATTCCACATCAGATCGTCGGTGATGGACATGATCTTGCCGAACATCTCGCCCGGGGCATCGTGCACGCCGATGTAGTTGGCAGCGGACTTGGACATCTTCTTGACGCCGTCCAGGCCCACCAAGAGCGGCATCATCAGCACGCACTGGGTCGCCATGCCGGCATCTTTTTGCAGCTCGCGGCCCATCAGCAGGTTGAACTTCTGATCGGTACCGCCCAGCTCGACGTCCGCCTTCAGCGCGACCGAGTCATAGCCTTGCAGCAGCGGATAGAGGAATTCGTGAATGGCGATGGACTGGCCGTTGCTGTAGCGCTTCTTGAAGTCGTCGCGCTCCATCATGCGGGCCACGGTCTGCTTGGCCGCCAGCTTGATCATGCCGGTCGCGCCCAGCTCGCTCAGCCAGGTCGAGTTGTACTCGATGCGGGTCTTGGCGGGATCGAGGATCTTGAACGCCTGCTCGGCATAGGTCAGGGCGTTGTGCTTGATGGCCTCTTCGGAGAGCGGCGGACGGGTGGCGTTCTTGCCGGAGGGGTCACCCACCATGGCGGTGAAGTCACCGATCAGCAGGATCACTTCATGGCCCAGATCCTGGAAGGTCTTCAGCTTGTTGAGGATCACGGTATGACCCAGATGAATGTCGGGAGCCGTCGGGTCCATCCCCAACTTGATGCGCAGCGGGCGCCCTTCCTTCAACTTGGCGACCAGTTCTTCTTCCACCAGAATTTCTTCCGCTCCGCGCTTGATCTCGGCTAGCGCCACCTCGAGCTGGGACATTTTTTGACTCTCCAATCACGATTCCACAGGGCCAGACATATTACTGGAATGGCGGGCCAATTGGAAAGGCGGTAAACTCCGACATTCTTCCCGGCTCAACTTCGTCTGCTTCTCATGGTCATTTGGCACGCCTTCAACTCTCTCCCTCACTGGCACCGCAAGATGGTGCTGATCCTGAGCATCATGGTGATGATGCTGGCGGCCTGGCCCAGCGAACAGGCGGTCGCCACCCGGGTCGATGACAACGGCAACGAGCTGGCCATGGAGCAGCAGGTCGACGAGGAGGCGCTGCTGGCCGAAGCCAAGCCCGTCGCCCCCCCCAAGCCGAGCTACATCACCAAGCAGGTGAAGGTACGCAGCGGCGACAACATGGGGGTCATCTTCCAGCGCCTCGGCCTCAGCACCACGGATCTGCACCTCATCGACCAGCTCGAGGGCACGGATACCCTGCGCTTGCTCAAGCCAGGCCAGGAGCTCACCTTCAAGCTCACCAAGGGCGGCGAGCTGCACAGCCTCTACTACCCCCACAGCCTGGAGCAGGCGCTCAAGGTGAGCCGCAAGGCCGACAGCTTCGTGGCCAGACCGGTCAAACTCGAACTCGACACCCGCGAACAGGTGGCCAAGGGCGAGATCCGCTCCAGCTTCTGGGGCGCCGCCGTCGACGCCGGCATGACCGAGGATCAGATCATGGACTTGGCCGCCATCTTCGGCTGGGACATCGACTTCGCCCAGGACTTGCAGCCGGGCGACAGCTTCCGGGTGGTCTACGAAGAGAAGTATCAGGATGACGAGCGGGTTGCCTCCGGCGACATCCTGGCCGCCGAGTTCGTCAACCAGGGTGCCACCTATCGCGCCGTGCTGAACGAGGATGGCAACTACTACACCCCGGATGGCAAGGCGATGCGCAAGAGCTTCCTGCGCGCGCCGGTCAACTTCAAATACATCAGCTCCAACTTCAATCCGCGCCGGCTGCACCCGGTCACCGGCAAGGTGCGTCCCCACAACGGCATCGACTACGTGGCGCCGGTGGGCACCCCCATCATGGCGGCGGGCTCAGGCAGCGTGGTGGCCGCCGGCTACAACCAGTTCAACGGCAACTACGTCTTCATCAAGCACGCCGGCAACTACGTGACCAAGTACCTGCACCTCTCCAAGCGCACCGTCAACAAGGGGCAGCGCGTGAAACAGGGCCAGACCATCGGCAATCTGGGGGGGACCGGACGGGTCACCGGGCCGCACCTGCACTATGAATTCGTGGTGGGCGGCGTGCACAAGAACCCGCGCACCCTCAACCTGCCCCAGGCCGAAACGCTGAGCGGACGGGCGCTGGCCAGCTTCAAGGCGCAGGCCATGCCCCAGCTGGCCAAGCTGGACAGCCCGGAGCTGCAGCTGGCCCAGAACAAGCGGGCCAACGGCGGCAGCTGAGCCACCATGCCAGAGACCCACAAGGAGCAGTCATGAGCGAGCGTTATATCGGCTTGATGCCGGGTACCAGAATACGGCATGGGATCGGGGCCGCTTCCTCTCTCACGTACTTTTTCCCGACCTGCAAGTAAGGAAACCCCATGACTGAACGCTATATAGGCTTGATGTCCGGTACCAGCATGGACGGTATCGATGCCGTGCTGGTGCTGATCGAGGGGGATGAACTGCGGGTCGAGGCGGCCCTCAGCCATCCCTGGCCCACTGCGCACGAGCTGCACGCCCTCTGCACCCCGGGCGACAACGAGATCGACCGCATGGGGGTCGCCGACAACCTGGTCGCCCGCGAGTTTGCCGCCGCCACCCACGCCCTGCTGGCCAAAGCGGGGCTGACTCCCAAGGATATTCGCGCCCTCGGCAGCCACGGCCAGACCATCCGCCACCGCCCCCAGCTGGGCTTTACCCTGCAGATCGGCAACGCGGCCCTGCTGGCGGCGCTGACCGGCATCGATGTGGTGGCCGACTTTCGCACCATGGACATGGCCCTCGGCGGCCAGGGGGCGCCGCTGGTGCCCGCCTTCCATCAGGCCTTCTTTGCCCGCCCCGGCGCCCTGCGGGTGGTGCTCAACCTCGGTGGCATCGCCAATATTTCGGTGCTGCCGGGTCAGGCAGACGGCGTCTATGGCTTTGATACCGGCCCGGCCAACACCCTGCTCGACGGCTGGTATCGCCGCCATCACCCCCAGGGGGCCGGCTATGATGCCGGCGGCCAGTGGGCGGCCAGCGGCAGGCTTATCCCTGCACTGCTGGAGCAGCTGCTGGCCCACCCCTACTTTGCCGCCCCCCACCCCAAGAGCACCGGGCGCGAGATGTTCACCCTGGCGTGGCTCGATGGCGAGCTGGCCGGCCACGCCCATGCCCCGGCGGATGTGCAGCGCACCCTGCAGGCGCTCACCTGCCACAGCATCGCCCGCCAGCTGCCCACACTGGCGGATGCGCAGAGCCGGCCCGAGCTGTATGTCTGCGGCGGCGGCGCCCATAACGCCCCGCTGCTGGCGGAGCTGGCCAGCCTGCTGCCCGGCTGGCGCATCGCCAACACGGCCGAGCTGGGGATCGCTCCCGACTGGATGGAAGGCGCGGCGTTTGCCTGGCTGGCGCAGCGCTTTATCCACCGCCAACCCGGCAACCTGCCGGCCGTCACCGGTGCCAGCCGCCCCGCCGTGCTGGGTGCCCTCTATCCTGCCTGACCCAATAGAGCAGGGCCGTCACTCGACGGCCCTGCTGTTTCATCTCCTGCCTGTTCAGCGCTGCCAGCCCCTCTTGCAAAGGCGTGACGCTATTGGCGGCTCACTGCCTCCAGCAGGGTAGTGGCGGCCAACTTGCCGAGCGGATTGCCGGCCAGCGGGCTGTCACCGGTCAGCAGATTGCGATCCCGACACACCTCCCCCGAGATGCCGCTGTTGACGATCTCAAATCCCATCCCCTTGAGCCGTTCGCCAAACTTCCAGGTGAGCCGGCCCGGCATGTAGCCAATCGCCGGCGTCTGCTCATCCAGCGCATCGGGGAAGGCGCAGATCTGGTAGCCGGCGAAGGTGTGCGGATTGGCTACCGCCAGCAAGGCCGCCGGCCCGTGGCAGAGGGTGATGATGAAACGCTCGTGGGCCATCGCCCACTCCAGCAGCGCCTTGACCTCGGCACTCTCGGGCAGCCCCATCAGGGCGCCGTGCCCGCCGGGAATGAACACGCCGAGGTAGTCCGAGTCGGGGGCCTGCACCTGGGCCAGCAGATCCGCCAGTTTGGCCGGCTGGCGAAACTGCCCCTGGTATTTGCCATAGAGCCCCACCACCGCCTCATCCTCCATCGGCATGGCCCACCACTCGAACTTGACCGGATTGCCCGACAGGGTGGCCACCTCAAAGGCAAAACCCGCCTTGTCGAGGTGATACATGGGCAGCAGGGTTTCCACCGGATGGTTGCCGGTAGAGAACAGGGTGCCGTTGTCGGTGAGCAGATAGCGCTCATCGGCCCCGATCAGCAGGATCTTCCAGCGGCCGCCACGATAGGGGGCGGGATAGTCGGCCCCCGCCAGATCCGACTTGCGCGAAGTGAACTGGCTCAATGAATAGGGGGAAGGGAAAAAGGCATTCTGCTCCGCCGGATCCGGGGTCGGTTGCTTGTCGTCAATCAGCTTCTCGGTCATGGGACTCTCTCCATCATGGGTTGACTCGCTCACACAGTATTGACTGTCAGGGGCCGGGTAAATGCGCAGCGCCCTTCCCTCTGACAGGGCGCTGACGCACGGCGCCCACGCAGTCAGGTCCTGTTCGCGCCGCTGAAAATATATGGCATATGCAGGGTGGCGTCCTGCCCGCCTGGTTGCCGCATCCGGCAGTGAACGGCGCCCCTCATTTCCATCCGCTCTTGCCACCCCAGCTTATTGCCATGCAGATGGACTGAATGTTATTTCAATGGCTCTCTTGTGGCTCACTTCAGGCATATTTTTGGCCTTCTGAAAAGCCCTTCACCAGGCTGAAAAATAAATAGCTATGCAAAACCGGGATAATATCCTGCAAGTTGGTCAGAATAATTAACCTGGAATTTACAGCTGGTAACCTGAACCGACGCGAATAAAGGCACCATCAGCCGCCTGCATCGCAAAAAGTGGGAGCGCCATCACCTTTATTGGTCATTCTGGTCATGCATTGAATAGCAAAGTGAATATATTTCACTCTGTTGAGCCACCTCATAGAAACCGGATCCCGGTTTGCATCCGCTGGCGAACGCCCCCTAGAATCCTCCCGTCTGAATCATCAAGCCGATTTATTTCTCCCTTATCCGTTTGCACGCGCCTGCGGCACCGGCACAAGGCTTTACACAGTGATGACCATGGTCCCTTGCCCCGTCGCCCTGCGGCGGGAACGGGCAACTGTTGCCGCCATCATGGGTATCGCCCCGCGCGACGTATTCGGCCAGGGAAGAGCAACGCGGCCTGACCCTACATCAAAAACGAAAAAGGAGTATCGCCATGAGTGGTACCATCATCAAGTCAGCCAGAAATACCGCCAATGCACCGCAGGATCTGAGCCCCAGCACCCAGAGCGTGGCGTTCTCCCACTACAACAATATCTCCGCCCAGCTGCCGGTCGACCCGAAAACGGGCGCGCTGGTCGCAGGGGATATCAAGGTGCAGGCCAGACAGTGCCTCACCAATATCAAGGCCATCGTCGAGAGCATCGATCATGTGATGGATGACGTGGTCAAAATCACGGTGTTTCTCAAAGAGATCGCCGATCTCGACGCGGTCAACGCCGTCTATGGCGAGTTCTTCCCGCGCCTGCTGCCGACCCGCACCGTGCTGGCGGTGGCCGGTCTGCCGCTCGGCGCCGCCGTGCAGATGGACGCGCTCATCTCCAACGGTGAAGGTACCTTCCCGCAGGCTCCCTGCCCGCTGCTGAAGCTCTCCCGCAACAGCGACAAGGCACCGCAGGATCCGCTCTCGACCCACACCGTCGCCTTCTCCCACTACAACAATATCGGTGCCCAGCTGCCGGTCGATGCCGCGTCGGGCCAACTGGTCGCCGGCGGCATCCAGCAGCAGGCTGGCCAGTGCCTGCGCAACATCAAGCACGTGCTGGAGAGCATCGATGTGCCGTTTGACGATATCGTCAAGGTCACCGTCTATCTGACCAGCCTGGCCGATCTGGACGCCGTCAACGAGGTCTACACCACCTTCTTCCCGGACTCAGCCATTGCCCGTGCCGTCGCCTACCTGCCGGCCCGCAGCGTGATCGTGGCCTCCGCCCTGCCGCTGGGCGCCCGGGTGCAGATGGATGCGGTCATTTCCCACGGTGACGGCACCCCGCCGCAACTGGTGGAAGACAGACACAATCTGGTGATCAGCGCCCGCAATACCGACAAGGCACCGCGCAGCCCGCTGCACACCCAGACCGTCGCCTTCTCCCACTACAACCACATCGCCGGCCAGCTGCCGGTTGATCTGACCACCGGCAAGATCCTGACCGGTTGTGTCAAGGAGCAGACCGCCCAGTGCCTCGGCCATATCAAGACCATCGTCGAGAGCATCGGCCACGTGATGGACGATATCGTCAAGGTCAATATCCAGGTGAAGAACATCGCGGATCTGGCAGATGTGGATGCCATCTACACCAAATACTTCCCGGCCTATCTGCCCGCCCGCACCGTGATTGCCGTGAGCGAACTGCCTGCCGGCGCCCTGGTGCAGATGGATGCCGTGCTCTCCAATGCGGAAAGTACCCCGCCGCAGGCGTAAGATTTGTTTTAAATAATAAAAAGAGACCGGCTAATGGCCGGTCTCTTTTTTGGTAACAGGAAGGGATATTATTTTTATGGCATCGACGCAGATGCGCGAACGTTCGATGAGGCTTCGCCAATCGAACCTGCGGGCCAATAACACGCTATCGAATATGGTGCTTCAGTTCAGCTTCCCACTGTTTGAACAATGTAAAGTCACCCTCGGCTCGACTCTTGGCAGCCGTGAACCATTGCACCCCTACCTCATCAGAATGCCTGAACTCCAACCGAAACTCATACTTGGTACTTATCACCAGTGCCAGACATGCACCAATCAAAAATGCGATAGCAGGAAGAATCCACGTAATAACCTGACCTTGTGCATCCGTTGGCACAAATATGAACAGTAGACTGGAAGCAATGGCCCCCAACATAATCATATTGAGTATTTTGTCTTTCCAGGAAAGGACCCGAACCTGTACGTTCGATATTCTTCCCAGATCGTAGCTGTCCTTATTGACTTGTAGTTTCTGTGCTGACTGATTGATGACAATGGAACAAGACATGGGAAACTCCATTTCAGATATACGTCACATGACATTTTTATAATCAAGAACTCTTCATGAAAAACTGACCACCATCCCGACAACCCTGCTGCATGACACCAAGCAGCCAGCAACCATCAAATAGCCCGAACGTTGCCAACCAGGCTTGTTCAATGGACGCTACCGAATATTGGTTCATACCTTGTAATGAAGGGGGTAAGCCGCCCAGCATGGTATCGTATGACGCCAAACTTGAAAGCAAATTCAAAAGAAAAAGCGAGATTGATCAAGTAATCGATCTGAATACCTCCCGTATCGGCTCACACGCTATTTCGTCATCCCCAAACAGCCATAAAAAACGCCCCCCATCTTGCGATGGAGGGCGTTTTATCGTTCCGGCTATTGGGCCAGAGTGGCCCAACGTTCAGGAATTACAGGGGCTGTTACAGGGACTCTGCGGTCGCAACCACGTTTTCCACGGTAAAGCCGAATTCCTTGAACAGCAGCTCGGCCGGTGCGGACTCACCGAAGGTGGTCATACCGATGATCTTGCCGCCGAAACCGACGTACTTGTACCAGTAGTCGGCGATGCCGGCTTCGATGGCCACACGCTTGGTGACGGAGGCTGGCAGAACGGACTCTTTGTACTCGGCAGACTGGGCGTCGAACACGTCGGTGGCCGGCATGGAGACCACGCGCACGGCACGGCCCTTGGCAGTCAGCTGCTCATAGGCGGCAACGGCCAGTTCCACTTCGGAACCGGTGGCGATCAGGATCAGCTCAGGCTTGCCAGCGCAATCCTTCAGCACGTAGCCACCCTTGGCGGTATTGGCCAGCTGCTGGGCGCTGCGGTCCATCTGAGCCAGGTTCTGACGAGAGAAGATCAGCGCAGTCGGGCCGTCGGTACGCTCGATGGCGTGCTTCCAGGCGATGGCGGATTCAACCTGGTCACACGGGCGCCAGGTGCTCATGTTCGGGGTCAGACGCAGGGACGCGATCTGCTCGACCGGCTGGTGAGTCGGGCCATCTTCACCCAGACCGATGGAGTCGTGGGTGTAAACGAAGATGGCACGCTGCTTCATCAGGGCGGCCATGCGCAGGGCGTTGCGGGCGTATTCCATGAACATCAGGAAGGTAGCGCCGTAGGGGATGAAACCACCGTGCAGGGCGATACCGTTCATGATGGCGGACATGCCGAACTCGCGTACACCGTAGTGGATGTAGTTGCCGGAGGCATCGTCGTTGGTCAGGGACTTGGAGCCGGACCACATGGTCAGGTTGGACGGCGCCAGGTCGGCAGAGCCACCCATGAACTCCGGCAGCAGCTTGCCGAAGGCTTCCAGCGAATTCTGGGAGGCTTTGCGGGTTGCGATCTTGGCCGGGTTGGCTTGCAGGGTTTCGATGATCTTGGCGGATTCAGCGGCCCAGTTGGCCGGCAGCTCGCCAGCGGTACGGCGCTTGAATTCGGCAGCCAGGGTCGGGTGAGCAGCTTCATAGGCGGCGAACTTGGCAGCCCAGTCGGCTTCCAGCTTGGCGCCTTTCTCCTGACCGTTCCACTCGGCAGCGATGTCGGACGGGATAACGAACGGCGCGTGGTCCCACTTCAGGAAGGCACGGGCAGCGGCGATCTCGTCATTGCCCAGCGGTGAACCGTGGCAGTCGTGGGAGCCGGACTTGTTCGGGGAACCGTAACCGATGATGGTGCGGCAGCAGATCAGGGTCGGCTTGCCGGTCTCGGCCTTGGCGGCTTCGATGGCAGCGTTGATCGCTTCCGGGCTGTGGCCGTCAACGGCGGCAATCACGTGCCAGCCGTAGGCTTCGAAGCGCTTGACGGTGTCGTCGGTGAACCAGCCTTCCACGTGACCGTCGATGGAGATGCCGTTGTCATCCCAGAACGCGATCAGTTTGCCCAGTTGCAGGGTACCGGCCAGGGAGCAGGCTTCGTGGGAGATACCTTCCATCAGGCAGCCGTCGCCCATGAAGGCGTAGGTGTAGTGGTCGACGATGTCGTGACCCGGCTGGTTGAACTGCTCGGCCATGGCCTTCTCGGCGATCGCCATGCCCACGGCGTTGGTGATGCCCTGGCCCAGCGGACCGGTCGTGGTTTCAACGCCCGGCGCGTAACCGTACTCCGGGTGACCCGGGGTGCGAGAGTGCAGCTGGCGGAAGTTTTTCAGATCGTCGATGGAGAGGTCATAACCGGAGAGGTGCAGCAGGGAGTACAGCAGCATGGAACCGTGGCCGTTGGAGAGAATGAAACGGTCGCGGTCGGCCCACTTGGGGTTGTTCGGGTTATGTTTGAGGTGGCTGCGCCACAACACTTCGGCGATATCCGCCATTCCCATGGGGGCGCCCGGGTGACCGGAGTTGGCTTTTTGAACGGCATCCATACTCAATGCGCGAATGGCATTGGCAAGCTCTTTACGAGAAGGCATCTGTATCTCCTGCGATTGCTTCATTTGATGGCCAAGATTAAGGCGCGTTATTGTCCCAGCAGGGGGCGCGGCGTGCAAATATTATCTGGGCGAATAAAGTAGCTTTGGGAGCTCAATCGCTTTTCTTGACGGGGCAAACGATTGAGCCGTAACCGCTTTACACCCCAAATGGGGTAAAGCGCGGATCTTGTTCGGCCAGGGGGCGGTAAAACCAAAATAGTGCTGGCAATCGAGGGGGGCGCTAACTAAAATGGACGTCCAGATGTAGATACCTCTACAATCATCCTATCATCACCCGGTTATTGCTGCGGCGATAACCCCAGACAAGCTGAGAATCCCATCATGGCAAAGCTGTTTACTTCCGAGTCGGTCTCCGAAGGCCATCCCGACAAGATTGCGGACCAGATCTCCGATGCGGTCCTGGACGCCATCCTCAAGCAAGACACCAAGGCCCGCGTCGCCTGCGAGACCCTGGTCAAGACCGGCATGGTCATGGTGGCCGGTGAAGTAACCACCACCGCCTGGGTAGACATCGAGCAGATCGTGCGCGACACCGTGCGCGACATCGGCTACACCCACTCCGACATGGGCTTCGACGCCGACTCCTGCGCCGTGCTGAACGCCATCGGCAAACAGTCTCCGGACATCAACCAGGGCGTTGACCGCAGCGATCCGCTGGAGCAGGGCGCGGGCGACCAGGGCCTGATGTTCGGCTACGCCACCAACGAAACCGACGTGCTGATGCCGGCCCCCATCACCTACTCTCACCTGCTGGTGAAGCGTCAGGCTGAAGTGCGCAAGAACGGCACCCTGCCGTGGCTGCGTCCGGATGCCAAGAGCCAGCTGACCTTCGCCTACGACGACGCCGGCAAGATCATCGGTGTGGATGCCGTGGTGCTGTCTACCCAGCACGCCGAATCCATCAGCCACAAGGATCTGGTGGAAGCGGTGCGCGAAGAGATCATCAAGCCGGTACTGCCGGCCGAGTGGGTCAACAAGGACACCAAATACTTCATCAACCCGACCGGCCGTTTCGTCATCGGCGGCCCGATGGGTGACTGCGGTCTGACCGGTCGCAAGATCATCGTCGACACCTACGGCGGCATGGCCCGTCACGGTGGTGGCGCCTTCTCCGGCAAGGATCCGTCCAAAGTTGACCGCTCCGCTGCCTACGCCGCCCGCTACGTGGCCAAGAACATCGTCGCCGCCGGTCTGGCCGATCGCTGTGAAATCCAGATCTCCTACGCCATCGGCGTGGCCGAGCCGACCTCCATCAGCGTCGAAACCTTCGGCACTGCCAAGGTGGCCGAGGATCTGCTGGTCAAGCTGGTTCGCGAGCACTTCGAACTGCGTCCGTACGGCCTGATCCAGATGCTGGATCTGAAGCGCCCGATCTACCAGGCCACTGCCGCCTACGGTCACTTCGGTCGCAACGAGTTCCCGTGGGAGCAGACCGACAAGGCCGAACTGCTGCGTTCCGCCGCCGGTCTGTAAGCGTCACGCTTGTGGTATAAAGGGGAGCCTGGCTCCCCTTTTGCTTGTCCGCCATTTGCCGAGAACCCGATGTCCGTCACCGCTACCCGCCTCGATCCCGCCCTGTACCAGCAGTTGCTCGCCCGTGTCGACGCCTGTTTTGTGCAGGCCGAAACGCGCCTTGGCCGCCCCTTTCCCCGCCCGCAAGTCCATTGCAACATGCGCGGTCGGGCGGCAGGATCGGCGCGGCTGCAAACCTGGGAGCTGCGCTTCAACCCCGCCCTCTACCAGGCCAACCAGCCGGCATTTCTGGCCGAGGTGGTGCCCCACGAGGTGGCCCACCTGCTGGTTTATGCCCTGTGGGGCGAAGGGCGTGGCAGATCGCGGGTGCTGCCCCACGGCCGCCAGTGGCAATCGGTGATGCGGGAGGTGTTCGGCCTTGAGCCCAGCACCACCCACAGCTTCGATCTGGCGGTACTGGCGCAGCCGACCATCCCCTATCGCTGCCTCTGCCAGCAGCATCAGCTGTCGGTGCGCCGCCACAACAAGGTGGTGCGCGGCGAGGCCCGCTATCACTGCCGCCGCTGCAAGCAGCCGCTGGAGCGGGTTGGCTCGTCGCAGTAAGCCAGCCGGTGTCGCGTCCCTGTGCTAGGGTGCCTCTCTGCTTTTTCCGCCAACCATCTCATTTGCCAAGGATCTTCATGTTTCGTCCCCTGTTTTCGTTCACCCTGGCCCTGCTGGTCAGCCTGCCCCTGCATGCCCAGACTTTTCGCGCCGCCAAACAGGATCTGAACCGCCTCTATCAGGATCACCCGGTCACCTTCTATTGCGGCTGCAAGATTGACTATCAGGGCAAGAAAATGAGCCCGGATCTGGCCAGTTGCGGCTATGAGCCGCGCAAGCAGCCCAAGCGCGCCGCCCGCATCGAGTGGGAACACGTGGTACCGGCCTGGGAGTTCGGCCACCAGCTGCAGTGCTGGCAGCAGGGCGGTCGCAAGAATTGCGGCAAGAGCGACGAGTTCAACCAGATGGAGGGGGACATGCACAACCTCTTCCCCGCCATCGGCGAGGTGAACGGTGATCGGGCCAACTTCCGCTTCTCCGACTGGAATGGCACCCCGGATCAGTACGGCCAGTGCCGGATGCTGGTGGACTTCAAAAATCGCCAGGTGCAGCCGCCCAAGGGGCTGGTACGCGGCCAGATCGCCCGCGCCTACCTCTACATGAGCCAGCAGTATGGGCTGCGTCTGGCGGCGCAACAGCGTAAACTGTTCGAAGCCTGGGATAGGCAGTACCCGGCCGACGGCTGGGAGTGCGAGCGCAACCGCCGCATCGGCAAGCTGCAGGGCAATACCAACCCCTTTATTGAAAAGCAGTGCCGATAACCCCATCTATGGACACAAGGGATTTAAAATCCCTCTTCTTGAACCAGAGACTGACACTGAGCCATGCGCATTCCACGTATCTATGAACCGGCCGCCCTGCAGGTGGGCCAGACCCTCGCCCTGTCGGAAGACGGTGCCAACCACATCGGCCGGGTGCTGCGCATGCAGCCGGGTCAGCAGCTCGAGCTGTTCAACGGCGACGGCAACCAGTACCCCGCCACCATCGCCAATGTGGGCAAGAAGTCGGTGGAAGTGACCATCGACCGCTGCGACACCCACTCGGTGGAATCCCCGCTGGCCATCCACCTCGGTCAGGTGATCAGCCGCGGCGACAAGATGGACTTCACCATCCAGAAATCGGTGGAGCTGGGCGTCACCTGCATCACTCCGCTCTTCTCCGAGCGCTGCGGCGTCAAGCTGCCCGCTGATCGGCTGGAGAAAAAACGCGAGCAGTGGCAGAAGGTGGTGATCAGCGCCTGCGAGCAGTGCGGCCGCAATACCGTGCCCGAGGTGCGCATGCCGATGGAGCTCGACGCCTGGCTGGCGGAAGAGACCAACGAACTCAAGCTCAACCTGCACCCGCGCGCGCCCTACAGCATCAACACCCTGCCCATCCCTGAGCACGGCGTGCGCCTGCTGATCGGCCCGGAAGGGGGCTTGTCGAGCGACGAGATCGCCCGTACCGTGCAGGAAGATTTCAAAGAGATGCTGCTGGGGCCGCGGGTGCTGCGCACCGAAACCGCCGCCCTGACGGCGATTACTGCGCTGCAGTGCCGCTTTGGCGATCTCGCTTGATACCATGGGCCGCATCGAGCAGCCCCATGGCAACCTCGATGCAGCCGCAAGCGGCCGATTACGCTGCGCTAATCGACCCTACAACCCCCTCGAGCCATTAAGAAGGAACAGCGGATGACCATTAAACTCGGCATCGTGATGGACCCCATCTCGGCCATCAACATCAAGAAGGACTCCAGCTTCGCCATGCTCGAAGAGGCGCAAAAGCGCGGCTACGAGCTGTTCTATCTGGAGATGAAAGACCTCTACATGGAGGCCGGTCGCGCCTTCGGTACCATGCGCCCGCTCACCGTCAAATATGACTATGCCGACTGGTACACGCTGGGCGAGGTGGTGGATCAACCGCTCTCCAGCCTGGACGTGATCCTGATGCGCAAGGATCCCCCCTTCGACACCGAGTTCATCTACGCCACCTACATGCTGGAGCGGGCCGAGGATGAGGGTTGCCTCATCGTCAACAAGCCGCAGAGCCTGCGCGACGCCAACGAGAAGCTCTACACCGCCTGGTTTGCCGAGCACACCCCGACCACGCTCGTCACTCGCAGAGCCGACAAGTTGCGTGCCTTCCACGCCAAGCACAAAGACGTGATCCTCAAGCCGCTGGACGGTATGGGCGGCGCCTCCATCTTCCGCATGAAGGAGGATGACGCCAACGTCGGCGTCATCATCGAGACCCTGACCGCCCACGGCAGCCAGTACTGCATGGCGCAGACCTATCTGCCCGCCATCAAGGATGGCGACAAGCGGGTGCTGGTGGTGGACGGTGAGCCGGTACCCTACTGCCTGGCCCGCATCCCGGCCCAGGGGGAGACCCGTGGCAACCTGGCGGCCGGCGGCCGTGGCGAAGCGCGTCCCCTGAGCGAAGCGGACTGGGCCATCGCCCGTGCAGTGGGCCCGACGTTGAAAGAGAAGGGGCTCATCTTCGTCGGCCTCGACATCATCGGCGATCGGCTGACCGAGATTAACGTCACCAGCCCGACCTGCATCCGCGAGATTGAAGCGGCCTTCGACGTGCACATCACCGGCATGCTGATGGATGCCATCGAGCGCCGGCTGGCCAAGGCCTGAGCCAGCCACAGTTAAATTGCTGCCCGCTCTAGTGAGCGAACGGTAATAAAAAGAGGCGGCCCCGGGCCGCCTCTTTTCTATCCTGCCTTTGCTCTTTCCTGCCTCTTCCCGTCAGCAGCGGAACTGCCCCACCTTCACCTTGAGTTCGCAGGATAGCTGTTCCAGCTCGTGGCAACTCTGGTTCAACTGGGAGGCGGCCTGTGTCGATTCGCTGGCGATGTGGGCGATATTGACCACGTTGCGGCTGATATCCTCAGCCACCTTGCTCTGCTCCTCCGCCGCCGTGGCGATGTGGGTATTCATCTCGTTGATCACGTTGACCGAACTGACTATCTCGCCAAGCGCCTGACCACAGGCCAGCACGGTGCGGTTGGACTGCTCCACCTGATCCAGTCCCAGCTCCATGCTGGACGCCGCCTGAGTGGCCCCCTGCTGCAGCTTGACGATGGTCTTGCCGATCTCCTCGGTGGAGCGCTGGGTACGCTGGGCCAGGGTGCGCACCTCGTCGGCCACCACCGCAAACCCCCGCCCCTGATCACCGGCCCGCGCCGCCTCGATGGCGGCATTGAGCGCCAGCAGGTTGGTCTGCTCGGCGATGCCGCGAATGGCATCCATCACGCTGCTGATATTGCGGCTGTCGTCGGCCAGCTGGGTGATCATGGCGGCGGTGTTCTGGATCTGGGACGACAGGCCGGACATGCACTGAATGGCGTCCGCCACTATCTGGTGACCGTGGCGGGCACTCCCGTCGGCATGGCGCGCCGCATCGGCAGCGTTGTTGGAGCTGTTGGCCACTTCCGCCACGGTCGCGCTCATCTGGTTCATGGCCGTCGCGGTCTGATCGGTCTCGGCCTGCTGCTGGGCGAAGCGCTGGCGGCTCTCGACGCCGATATGAGCCAGCTGGGCCGACTCCCTGGCGAGCTGCTCCGCCATGCCGTTGATCTGGGTGATGAGCTCGCGAAAATGGCAGATCACGTCGTTGAGGGAGTGGGCCAGCCCGCCCATCTCGTCCTTGCGCAGCACCGGCGCCAGCTTGCTCAGATCGAGATCCCGCTGCATGCCGCGCAAGATCCCGCCCATGGCGGCCAGGGGCTGGCTGACGCTGCGCCCGGCCCACACCCCGAAGAACAGGATGCAGGCGCCGCCAACCACCAGCAGCAAGATAAACAGCCGGTTGAGCTGCACCCTGAGCCCGTTGAGCTCGGTCATGTTCTTCTCGGCCTCCTTCAGCTGGTACTCCACCAGGGCGCTGATCCCGTCGCTGACCGGGTCGATCACTCGATAGAGCGGCATGATATGGGCGGCCAGCTGACCCTGATTGCTCCCCTGCATGTCGGCCAGGATCTGCATCACCGCCTCAATCTCCTGGTCTGCCGCCGCAAACAGCCCCTGCATCTGGTCGGCTTCCCGCTGCTCGGCCTGGCTCATCGGCTGGCTGCGGTAGCCCTGCCAGATGCGCTTGATCTCCTGCTGGGCGGCACTCATGTCTGCGCGCGATCTGGCGGGGTCAAAGCCCCCCACATTGGCCTTGTTGGCCGCATCGATCACCTTGACCGCGTAGAGATCGGCGATCTGCTTGAGCTCCTTGAGCTGCACCACCTCCCCCTGATACATGCTGTTCATGCCAGTCATCAGCTGGGACATCGCCTGGACAGCCCCGATCACCAGCAGCACCAGTGCCAGCAGGGGTACCACACAGCCCAGGATCAACTTCTGTCTGATCGAAATACCTTCCATGGTGTTATCTCCATCCTGGCTGCGGCGGGGAACCGGCCCGCAAGCGGTAAAAAGCGGTTTTGCCCGCCCCGGCGAACTGCCATAATTGACCCAAATACCTTTGCAATATTTGGCCCATATGCAAACACTGCAAAATCACTTCCTGCTCGCCATGCCGAGCCTCTCCGATCCCTATTTCGAGCGTTCGCTGGTCTACCTGTGCGAACACAGCGAAGAGGGCGCCATGGGGCTGGTAGTCAACATCCCGGTGGACATGTCGCTGGATGCCATGCTGACCCAGCTCAAGCTGGCGCCGCCCCCCAGCCCCGAGCTCAAACAGCCGGTGCTGCAGGGAGGACCGGTGCACGCCGACCGCGGTTTCGTGCTGCACAGCTTCCGACCCGGCTTCAACTCCACCCTGCAGGTGGGAGACGAGCTCATGGTCACCACTTCCAAGGATATATTGGAAACCCTCGGTACCGAGGAGGCCCCCGCCCACTGGCTGGTGGCGCTCGGGTATGCCGGCTGGAGCGCCGGCCAGCTGGAGCAGGAGCTGGTCGACGGTGCCTGGCTGGTGATCCCGCCCAATCCGGATCTGGTGTTCAAGACCCCGATCCATCAGCGTTGGCAGCAGGCCGCCGCCAGCATAGGGGTCAACCCCATCCATCTATCCAGCGACATCGGCCACAGCTGATGCCGTTTGCCACGCATTTCGCGAGGCATTTTGAGGAATCAATGCAATGTCATCACGCAGTATCATGGGCTTTGACTACGGCACCAAAAGCATAGGGGTAGCCATCGGTCAGGAGCTTACCGGCACGGCCCAACCCCTGCGCGCCATCAAGGCCAACGACGGCATCCCCAACTGGGACGACATCGACAAGCTGCTCAAGGAGTGGCAACCGGATCTGCTGGTTGTCGGCCTGCCGCTCAACATGGACGGCACCGAACAGGAGATCACGGTACGGGCCCGCAAATTCGGCAACCGGCTGCACGGCCGCTTCGGCAAGCAGGTGGAGTTCAAGGACGAGCGGCTCACCACCACGGATGCGCGGGCGCGTCTGTTCGAGCGGGGGGGTTATCGGGCGCTGGAGAAAGGCAGCGTGGACGGAGTCTCCGCCCAGCTGATCCTGGAAGCCTGGATGGAAGAGCAGTACGGTTGACAGACGGGGGAGAGGCAGGTCAATCCTGCCCCTCCCCATGCCTGTATCAGGCCTTGGCCTGTTGCGAGAGCAAATCCTCCCCTTCTTCACCCTGACCGGCATGCATCATGCGGTTGAGCCAGGGCACCATCAGCGCCATCACCACCGCCACCAGCAGCGTCACCAGCCCAATCTTGCCAAACACGTCCGTGTAGATGGGTAGGGTCTGCAGCGGATCGGTGACCCCTTGCGGCACGGCGGTAAAGGTCGCCACATAGCCCCCCAGCAAAGAGGCCATCGCCTGGGTCAGGAACCACATCCCCAGGATAAAACCCATCAGCCGCTGCGGCACCAATGCCGCCACCATCGCCAGCCCCAGGGCGCTGATCATCAGCTCTCCCAGACTCTGGAACAGATAAATGAGCACCATGAACCAGGGTGAGGTGAGCCCCTGTGCATCGGCAAACCAGATGCCGGAAGCCGCCGCGGTGAGAAAGCCGAGGGAGCAGAACAGCATGCCCAGGGTGAACTTGAGGGGCATGGTGAGATCCCGCCCCTTGCTGCCCAGCCGGGTATAGATCATCGCCAGCACCGGGCTGCCTACCACCACCCAGAAGGGGTTGAGCGCCTGAAAGCTGATGGGGTTGACGCTCATCCCCAGCATCTCGTGATGCATGTTGTTGATGGCAAAGAAGTTGAGCGAGGTCGGCATCTGGGCGTAGAGCACGTAGAACACCACGGCTTCCAGCATCAGCACGAAGGCCACGTACATCTTGTTGCGGGCCACCGCATCGAGCTTGAAGGCCTCGCGAAAGAAGAAGATCACCACGGCCAGGGTCACCGTCATCAGCACCATGTTGGCGATCACCACGTGGTGCATCAGCCAGGCGCAGAAGAAGACCAGCGCCACCGATCCCAGCAAGACCAGCAGCAGCTTGCCGTAATCGAGCGGCAGATGGTCGGGCTCGGAGCCGATGTCCCTGACCATGTGACGACAGGCGAAGAAGGTCAGCAGCGCGATGACCAGGCCCACCCCGCACAGGTTGTAGGTCACCGTATAGCCGTAGTGATCGGCGATGACCGGCGCCAGCGACAGCGAGATGAGCGAGCCGATGTTGATCGACATGTAGAACAGGGTGAAGGCCCCATCCAGCCGGGGATCGCCGCGCTCATAGCACTTGGCGAGCAGGCTGGCAGGGTTGGCCTTGAACAGGCAGTTGCCGACCGCGATGGTGCCCAGTGCATAGAAGATGAGGTCGGGATTGTAGATGGACATGCCGGTCATGAAATAGCCGATGACCAGCACGATGGCCCCCAGCACCATGGTGCGCTTGGTGCCCAGCACGTGGTCGCCCACATAGCCGCCCACCGAGATGAGGCCATATACCAGCGCCGAGAAGGCACCGAAGGTGATGAACGACTGCTCCTGTGAAAATCCCAGCTGCTGGACGAAGAACACCGCCAGGATCCCCTGGACGCCGTAATAACCGAAGCGCTCCCAGAGTTCGACGAAGAAGATCATGAAAAAGGGTTTGGGCTGTTGCAACAACCCGGTCGGGGCCGATGGACGCATGCTAACCTACCTGTCTGTATGTATTTTTTTATTTATCAAGGGCCCGCAGCCTACCCGGCCTGGGTCACAAACTTGTTGCTGTGGATCGAGCGACGTGAACAAGGTGCCTGTTGCGCCAGGGTGGACAACCTGCTTCAACACAGTCCATCTCTCCGGCCAGGTCATCGGCGCCGCCATGACTGCTTGCCTGATCGTCGGCGGGCAGACACAGAACCGGGCATCGAACGGACCTTTCTTTCCTGTCGCGACACGCTTTCATCAAAATGGCTCGGCATTTTCGCTTTAAATTAAAAAGCCGAACTATCGTCACTATTTATGATAATCCACCGCAATTTAAGCGAATTAACCACAGATCACACTTGTAACTATACATTGCGTGACATTTTCTAATTCTGGCGGATAAGTTTTTCTCGTGAAAAGAGGTTCACTCGAGACATGCATTCGCTGCCGTTGTGTGTATGAGGTGTCTTCAGATGGCTCACTGCATGGGAGTGTGAGCCTTGCTATGGGGCCTGGGGGAAAACCGTGCGGCGCCCGATACGCCGCCAGGTTCAGGGCGCCAGGGGGCTCGATTCCCGGTGGTAGAGCCGCCGGATCTCGTTGAGCAGCCACATCACCTTGGCATCCTGGTTGTGGCGCTTGTGCCAGAGCAGGATGAAGGTCAACTCCAATTGCTGATAGAGCGCCTCTGGCAGAGGGAGCGGCATGGCCATCAGGTTGGGGTGATATTTGGCGGCATAACCGGCGCAATAGGAGGGAGCCACGGCGATCAGGTCATTGTCGGCCTGGGAGGCAATGTGCAGGGATTGCTCGAAGCTGGAGACCATCACCGGCACTCGGCGTGCCAGCCCCTCGTCTTCCAGCAGCAGATCCAGCCCCCAGGTCTCCAGTACCTCCAGCACCACGCTGCTGTGAGGGCAATCCAGAAAGTGCTCCAGTGACCACTCCTGCAGCAGCAGCGGGTGATCCTTGCGCAGGAAGACCACGGGCCTGTCGCAGAACAGCACCTCATGATCGATGTAGTAAGGCAGATTGCGAAGTTTGAGCTGGGAGCGGCTGTAGCTCTCCCGCACGCAGACGCCGAGATCCGCATCGCCGTTGACGATGTCATCCAGCGAGTTGCGATTCCAGCCCAGCATCTTGACCACGGAGTTGGGATAGGTCCCATGTATGGTCATGGGCAGATCGCTCAGCAGGCTGTTGTAGAAGGGGGACTGCATCACCAGATTAAAGCGGGCGCCATCGGGGATCGCTTCGCTGTTGAGGGCGGCGATCCGCTCGGTGAGCTGGAACCAGACCGTCAACTCCTCTTCCAGGGTCAACGCCAGGTTGGTGGGCTGCAACCCCTTGCGCCCGCGCACGAACAGCGGGTCGGCAAACCACTCCCGCAGCTTGGCGAGCGCCTTGCTCACCGTGGAAGGCGTCACACTGAGCTGTTTGGCCGTGCCCGCCACGCTGCGCTCCGCCATCAGGTATTTGAACACCACCAGCAGATTCAAGTCGAGCTCACTCAGTGTTCGCATGCTTCCCCTCCTCAAGGCCTCCTGTCACGGCACCGCTCATCCGGGCTGCGTGTGCCGCGCCGCAGCTTGCGGCACACCAAATATGCCGGAGGCTCCCTTCACAGGGTACATGGCCGATCATCGCGATGCGATAGCGCCCACCTCCAACCCTCAACAATCGGCGGTTTTACGCCCAGTCAGCGCGGATTGACCAGCCATACCAGGCCATCCAGCTCGGGAAAGCCCACCACCAGCAGCCGGGAGCCATGGTCACTTTTGAAAGTGGCGACATAGCCGAGGGCACTCTCTTTAGCCTTGGCCAGCGCGGCGTTATGGTGATAATCCACCGCCGTCCAATCCGCCCCCTTGGCGGGATCAAATCGGCACCGCTCAAAACCGGTAAACTGCAGACGATCGAAGCGGGTATGGCCGGATGAGATCCCCTCCCCCGTCAGCGTGCATCCGACGGCCAGCAGTTCCATCGTGATGGTTACCTTGTCGCCATTGCGCGTGCTCTCCACATTACCCAGCAGCTCGGTGCCATATCCGTTGTTTGCATGCCAGCTGCCCGTATTGACGCCCCGGGTCTTGAGCTCGGTCAGCACAACCTTGCCCGACCAGGTGGGGTAGCTATCGGTCCCGGTTGCGGCAATATTGAGCTCAATATTGCTGGCCACCCCGACCACCGGGTGTTCAGTGACAATCTGTGGTTGCGCATGTACGGTACGCTCGTAAACGACATCGGCCTGCCGGATAGCCTGGGCTGCAGCAATGCCATTGTCTCTCTCCAGGTAACTCGTACGATGAAGCCGAGCGGTGGCCGGCTTGCTGGTCGTTGTCTCATCCCCGTCGTTCAACCACCACCAACTGGCTACCACGCCGTTATTGGCCCAGGCACTCCAGCGCGGGTAAGTCCCGCCATCTCGTTTTTCATACTGCAGGGCATAACCACTCGGACCGGCCTTACCATCGGCGCTCATGTAATTCGCCTGATAGAGCACAGCGTTGGGCACAGTCACATGTTCCACCTCGAATGATTTGCCCGGCGGTACCGAATTGGCTGGATCAGCCCCTTTATCGTCACTCCCGCCGCATCCATAAAGCGAACCGGCACAGATGCCGGCCAGCAGCAGACCGTTGATCTTCTTCACAAGCCTTTCTCCTTTCTTGTTATATCGTCATCACGCGGCGCAATAGATCCTGGCCGATCGTGGAGTATAAAAACCGTAGGTAATGCCACTGAGCATGGAATCCAGAAAGCTAACGTTTGTCTCAATGCTGATGATATTTTCGACACCATGACAGATGGCTGCCGCATCAACTTTTTCATTCAAGCCAAGGTCGATATCGGAAAAGAAAAAGTGGCTGGTTATCTCGGTGGAATTGACCGGCCTGGCAGAGCCAAGCTCGAACCGCTGCGAGGCATTCACATCAATGACCTGTTTGGCACAGCCACCACTCAGGATCGCCAGAAACAGGACAACGGAATATTTGCCAACAAACATTCATACAACCTTTCATGTGAGGTCAGGAGGAGATACCAAACTTTACAGATAGATACCCGGTGACAGGTACACCAAGAGATGCGACAGCATCGCACATTACAATCAAGTTAATTATCAAATGGCTGTTTTTCAGATACAGACGACACTGGCCATCAACATGCTGCCGGCATGTGACCATTATTTAAAAAGAGATGTAAGAAAATAGCGGTTCAGCCTGTATGCCGGTATATATCCACACGCGGCAAAATATATTTTTATGATGGCGACAAGTATGTCGTTGTGCCCTGTCGCCGTCTATAACAAAAAGAGAAGTCAAAACATTCCATTTCAGACATGATGTTGCACGTTTGTGTGATAAATACAGCTATGCCAACCACCACCAGATCACTGGCTGCGAGGTGGCATCTTTATATTCATTGAATAGGCGAATCGTCACATTGCTTCATTTGGAACATATTCATGTATGCCATTTATCAGACTGCGTGAATATGTTGACGCGCCATATTGTTGCGCAACAAATATCGCACCGAATGGCGCAACAATAAAATCGGGCTCATCTCGTGATGAAAATGCGCCGCAAGGAGGGCGGGCAAACCGGGAAAGCAGGTTCAAGGTGCCCCGACAGGGTGAGGCCATGAGGCAACAACGCCGGGACTTGCCCGGCGTTGTTCTGTATCCATCTCTTGCACCGATCGGGCCGGTTGCCCTTCGCAGCCCCGGCTCAGGGTGCCAGCTGGCTCAAAATGGCATGGGCCGCGCTGACTCTGGCCTCGATGGGATAATTGCGATTGGCCAGCATGACGATGCCGATCCCTTTGGCGGGCACGAAGGCCACGTAGGCGCCGAAGCCACCGGTCGACCCGGTCTTGTTGTAGAGGCGCATAGCCCCGGGCGCGGCTGGCGTCTCGAACTTAGTGACCGGATTGGCCTTGAGGCTCACCGCCGGGGAGTTGCCCGCCAGCAGCGTCTGCTCGCTGACCGGGTAGGCGTAGCTCTCCCAGCCCAGCCCCTGGCTCATCTCCCCTATCCGATAAAAACCGGTGTGGGTCAGGGCGATCGCCTGTTGCAACGCCTTGTCATCAACCCCGCTGATATTGGCCTTCACGAAGGCGAGCAGATCCGCCGAGCCGGTCTTGATGCCGTAGGCCTCGTCGGCCAGCATGCCAGGGTTGACCCTGATGGGTTTGTCCTCCTTCGAGTAGCCGAAGGCGTAGCGAGCCATGGCGGCCTCGGGCACCTGCAGATAGGTGTGCTCCAACCCGAGTGCTGGCAGCAGGGTCTGCTCCATCAACGTGGAAAACGGCTGCTGCAGGCTGCTCGCCGCCAGATGGCCGAACAGGCCGATGCTGGGATTGGAGTATTGGCGCTGGGTTCCCGCCTGATATGGCGGCGTCCAGTGCCGGTAATAGGCCCGCATGGTATCGCTCGAATCAACCTCGTCGGGGAATTGCAGCGGCAGCCCCCCGGCACTGTAGGTGGCAAGTTCCGCCATGGTGATGCCATCGAAGGCGGAGCCCTTGAGCCAGGGTGCGTGCCCGCTCACCTGGTCATCGAGCTTGAAGCCCCCCTTGACCACGGCGTAGGCGCCAAGGGTGGCGGTATAGGTCTTGCTGACCGAGCCAATCTCGAACAGGGTCTGCTCATTGACCTTGGCCCCGGTCGCCACATCGGCCAGCCCGTAGTTGAAGTAGTGGGCCTGCCCCCCCTTCAGCACGGCGACCGCCATGCCCGGGATCCTGTGCTGCTTGAGCACGGGGCGGATGGCGTCATCCACCACCGCCTTCAGCGGATCGACGGGGGCCGCCAGGGAGAGCGGGGCAAGCAGCAGGGTGCCGAGGGCCAGCAGTGGCAGGGCTCTGGTCTGTTTCATGGCAAGAATCTCAGTATGTTCAGGAGCTGCCAGCCTAACCGGCCAGCGTGTGCCAAGCATGAAGCAGGGTGAAGTCTGTGTGAAGTCGCCCACCAAATCATACAGATTCAATGGGTTATCCATGACTTGTCCTCCTTGCCATGCGGCTGGCGTGTAAGCTGTAGGGGCGGCATCACACAGGGAGGCGCACGTGCAGACACAACCACAGATAACCCGGCTGCTGACGGCACTGGAGCAGGTGATCCTCGGCAAGCCGTTGCAGCTCAAGATAGCGCTGGTGACCCTGCTGGCCCGCGGCCACCTGCTGATCGAGGATCTGCCCGGCATGGGCAAGACCACCCTGGCCCATGCCCTGGCGCAGGTGCTGGGGCTCGACTGCCGGCGGGTGCAGTTCACCGCCGATCTGCTGCCGGCCGATCTGCTGGGGCTGCAAATCTTTGATCCCCACCAGCAGCAGTTTCGCTTTCACCCGGGCCCCGTCTTTGCCCAAGTGCTGTTGGCGGACGAGATCAACCGCGCCAGCCCCAAGGTGCAGAGCGCCCTGCTGGAGGCCATGGCCGAAGGCAAGGTGAGCATAGAGGGAGAGAGCCACCCGCTGCCCTCCCCCTTCTTCGTCATCGCCACCCAGAACCCGGCGGATCAGGCGGGCACCTACCCCCTGCCGGAATCCCAGCTCGATCGCTTCGCGGTGCGCCTCTCCCTCGGTTTTCCCACGCTGGAAGCGGAGCGTCGACTGCTGCGCGGGGCCAGCCAGAGCGCACCCCTCGAGCGGCAGCTGAGCGCCGCCGAGCTGGCCGCCCTGCAGGCCGAGGCGACGCAGATCCACCTCTCCGATGCCAGCCTCGACTACCTGCTGGCGCTGGTGCAGCAGAGCCGCTTCGACGCCGACCTGCCGCAACCACTCTCGCCCCGCGCCGCCCAGACCCTGCTGGCGGTGAGCCGGGCCTGGGCGCTGGTGGCGGGCCGCCGCTTCGTCAGCGTGGAAGATGTGCAGGCGGTCTTCCCCTACGTGGCCGAACACAGGCTCAGGGGCAGCTTCGGGGTGCAGCGCGGCGAAGCCTGCCCGCTGAGCCAGCGCCTGCTGGCCCGGGTCGATCCGGATCGCCCCTGATGAACTGGCGCCAGCGCAGGGCCAGGTGGCAACAAGGCTGGCTGGCCCGGCGCATCCCGCCGGCCCGCCAGATCACCCTGCAGGGGCGCTGCCTGTTCATCCTGCCCACCCGGCTCGGCCTCTGGTATCTGCTGTTGATGCTTGCCATCTATCTTCTCGGCACCAACTACCAGAACAACCTGGTGTTGCTGGTGGCCTACGGCCTCGGCAGCCTGTTCATGGTGGCCATGTGGCTCACCCACCGCAACCTGCTGGGGCTGTCTCTGCTGGGGGGGCCCGCCGTGCTGGGAGAGGCGGGCAGCCCCCTGCCCACCCCCATCACGGTGCGCAGCGAACGGCCGCTGCAGGCACTGCAATTTTCCCTCAATGAAGGGCGGCTCTGGCTGGCGCAGGTGGATGCGGTGCCCCAACCCCTGCTCCTGCCGGTGCTGGGCCCCCGGCGCGGACGCCTGCCGCTGGAGAGGCTACGGGTGGAGAGCCGCAACCCCCTCGGCCTGTTTCGCTGCTGGACGCTGCTGGACCTGCAACTGGAAGGCTGGCTCGCCCCCGCCCCCGAGTATGGCCCCCTGCGCGGGGAGGCAGTGGCCGATGCGGCGGGCAACCGGGGGCAGCCTACCTCGGCATCGATGGGGGATTTCGACATGCTGCGGGCCCACCAGAGCGGGGAGCCGCTGAGCCGGGTCGCCTGGAAGCAGCTCGCTCAGGGACGTGGCCTGCTGGTGAAGCAGTTCTGCGAGCCGGGGCAGGACGATACTCACCTCAGCCTGCCGCGGGTCGGCGGGCGGGATCTGGAGCAGCGGCTGGCGGTACTCGCCTGGTGGTGTGACGACTATGCCAAGCGGGGCATTCCCTTCAGCCTGACGCTGGCGGGCCAGACGCTCGGGCCGGACAGCGGCGCCGCCTTTTTGCAGCGCTGCCGGCTGGCGCTGGCCCGCGTCGATGCCGTGGAGCCGCCGCTGGAGACCGACCTCGATGCTGCTCGATAACCGGCGCCTGCTGCCGCTGCTCGCCCTGCTGCAACTGCTGCTGATCCCGGCACTCTGGCCCCAGCTGCAACTCTGGGTGGTGGCCGTTTCACTGCTCACCCTGGGCGGGCGGGCCATGATGCTGTGGCGGGGCTGGCGCCCGCCGCCCGCTGCCGCGCTGGCACTGCTGGCCATGCTGGGTGTGGCGCTGCTTGGCTGGCAGTGGCGCCAGCTCGGCACCCTGCCGGCTCTCATCAACCTGCTCTGGCTCGGCTACGGCCTCAAGCTCATCGAGGTACGGCGAGAGCGGGATGTGGAGCAGGTGCTGCTGCTCGCCTTCTTTCTCGTCGCGCTGGCACTGGTGCAGCGGCAAAGCATGGGGTGGGCCCTGGCGATGACGGGGGCGCTCTGGCTGGCGGTCACCACCTTGCTGGCGGCGGTGCAGCCCCTCGGCCAGCGGCTGTGGCGCCGGGCCGGGCTCATCCTGCTGCTGACCATCCCCCTGCTGCTCACCCTGTTTCTGCTGCTGCCAAGGCTGGCACCGCTGTGGCAGATGCCGAGCAGCAGCCGGGCCCTCTCCGGCCTCTCGGAGGAGGTGGCCCCCGGCGACATCAGCGAGCTGGTCAACTCCTCCGAGCTGGCCTTTCGCATCACCTTCGCCGCTGCGCCGCCCCCGCCGAAGGAGCGCTACTTCCCGCTGATGCGCCAGGAGCTGTTCGATGGCCGGCGCTGGTTGCTCAGCGAGCAGGTGCGCCGCTGGCAACAATCCCAATCCGTGCAGATGCTGCCGGCGGCCAATCCGGCGACCCCGCTGCCGCCCGGTAGCTATCAGGTGATCGCCGAGCCCCAGCGCCTGCGCTGGACCCTGGCTCTGGCCGACCCCGAGGTGTTGAGCGGCCCGGTCACCTTGAGCCCCCTCGCCACCCTCTATCGTCAGGATCGGGGGGATGGCCGCGTCAGTTACCGGGTCAGCACGGCCGCCATGGCGCCACCTGCCGATAACGCTGCCCGTCGCCTCAACCTGCAGTTGCCCGCCGGTGGCAACCCCAAGGCCCGGGCCCACGCCCTGGCGCTCAAGGCTCGCCATCCGACGCCAGAGGCGCTGGCCGCCGCCCTGCTGGGCGAGTTTCGCCAAGGCGACTTCTACTACACCCTGCAGCCGCCGCGGCTGGGACAAGACGCGGTGGATGACTTTCTGTTCGAGAGCCGGCGCGGCTTTTGCGGTCACTACGCCACGGCCACCGCCTTCGTGCTGCGGGCGGCCGGCATCCCGGCCCGGCTGGTGACCGGCTACCTCGGCGGCGAGTGGAATCCGAGGGGCAACTATCTGGAGGTGCATCAGTTCGATGCCCACGCCTGGGTGGAGTATCTGGATGAGCAAAACCGCTGGCAGCGGCTCGATCCCACCGCCGCAGTGGCCCCTCAGCGCATCGAGGGGGGCATGCCGGCGGCCCTTGGCGGCGAGTTCGCCGCCGCTGACCCGCTCTCCTTGCAGCGTTATCGCAACTGGGCCCTGCTCAACCAGCTGCGCTGGTGGGGGGCCAATCTCGATTACCAATGGACCCGCTGGGTGCTCAACTATGATGCCGCCAGCCTGTGGCAGCAGCTGGGACAACGTTGGCCAGTGCTGGCCGGCCATACTCACTGGCTGATCCTGGCCGCCGTGCTGGGGGTGGCCAGCCTGGTGGGTGGCCTGCTGATCTGGCGCGGCCCGACTCCACTGCCCCTGCGGCTATGGCAACCCCTGCGCCGGCGCGCCGCCCGCCATGGCTGGCAGCCCTTGGCGGGGGAGAGCCTGGCCAGCTGGTGTGAGCGCCTCGCCGGCCTCAGACCTGCCTTGGCGCGGCCGCTGCAACAGGGCGCCTGGCTCTACCGGCGCTGGCGTTATGCCCCCTTGTCGGCGGCTCAGCGTCACCGCACCTTGCGCCAGCTGCGACGACGACTGCGCCAGATCTGCCAGCGCTGGGATGCCCGGTACTGACGGCGGTGTAGCGTCAACCCACCTTGCGCCAGCTGCAACGACGGCTGCGCCAAATCTGCCGGCGCTGGGATGCCCGCCACTGACGGCAGTGCAGCGTCAACACACCTTGCACAAGGTGCGGCGACGGTTGCACCAGATCTGCCGGCATTGGGATGCCCACAGCTGACGGCGGTGAAAACAACTCCCAAACGAAAGGGGAGCCAGTGGCTCCCCTTGTTGTCAGACAACGGCGACTGCGAGGCTTATGCCTGCTTGCTGTTTTGCGCCGGATTGTCCCAGATCCCCTCTTCCAGCTGGCTGCGGATCTCGGGGTACTTGTTGGCGTCGAAGGTGGGCACCTTGCCCAGCTTGAGCTGGTCGTTGTAGTCCCGCGCCAGCTTGATGGCCACCCCGGAGAGCAGCAGAATCGCCACCAGATTGACGATGGCCATCAGCCCCATGGAGACGTCCGCCATGGCCCACACCGTCGGCAGCTCGCCCACCGAACCGAACATCACCATGCCCAGCACGAACATCCGGAACAGCATCAGACCGCCCTTGTGGTTGTGCTCGAGGAACACCAGGTTGGTCTCGGCGTAGGAGTAGTTCGCCACGATGGAGGTGAAGGCGAAGAAGAAGATGGCCGCCGCGATGAAGATGTTGCCACCGCCACCGATCTGGGAGGAGAGCGCCCGCTGGGTCAGCTCCACCCCGGTGATGCCGGAGCCCGGTTCAAACTGGCCGGACATCAGGATGATGGCGGCAGTACAGGTACAGATGACGATGGTATCGAGGAACACCCCCAGCATCTGCACGTAACCCTGAGAGGCCGGGTGCGGCGGATAGGGGGTCGCGGTCGCGGCGGCGTTGGGAGCGGAGCCCATACCGGCTTCGTTGGAGAAGAGACCGCGCTTGATGCCGTTGATCATCGCCTGGGAGATGGCGTAGCCCAGTGCACCGGAGCCGGCCTGCTCAAGACCGAAGGCGGACTTGATGATGAGGCTGAATACCCCCGGCAGCTCGCTGATGTTCATGGCGACCACGAACAGCGCCATCAGGATGTAGGCCAGCGCCATGAAGGGCACGACCAGCTCGGCGAAACGGGCGATGCCGCGAATGCCGCCGAAGATGATGAGACCGGAGAGCACCACCAGTGCCAGACCGCTGACCCAGTCGGGGATGCCGAAGGCCACGTTCATAGCCAGGCTGATGGAGTTGGCTTGTACCGCGTTGAACACCAGACCGAACGCCAGGATCAGGCAGAGCGAGAACAGCACCCCCATCCAGCGCATGCCGAGCCCCTTCTCCATGTAGTAGGCGGGGCCGCCACGGTAGTTGCCGTCCTCATCCTTGACCTTGTAGAGCTGGGCCAGGGTGCTCTCGACGAAGGCGGTCGCCATGCCGATGAAAGCGATCAGCCACATCCAGAAGATGGCCCCCGGGCCACCCAGATAGATGGCCACCGCCACCCCGGCCAGATTGCCGGTACCCACGCGGGCGGCAAGGCTGGTACAGAGGGCCTGGAAGGAGGAGATGCCGGCGTTGTCTGATTTGCGGCTGTTGCGCAAGACGGAGAACATGTGGCCGAAGTGGCGGATCTGGATAAAACCCAGGCGGAAGGTGAAGAAGATGCCGACGCCGATGAGCAGGTAGATGAGCACGGCTCCCCACATCAGGTCGTTAATCATTGCGATCAAGGTGTCCATATTTCTCTCGTTGTTATCACATCCATGGCCAGTCTGCGCTGACCCCTTGCTGTCTGTTTCTGAATTTGCGGTTCACTAAAGGGGCGGAATCTAGCATAGCGAGGGAGTTCAGAATAGTGATCGGGATCACTGCGGAAACAAAAAACGAGCGATCCAGTGCATTAAAGCTTCATTTAACTCGCAAAATTTCAACAAAACTGAGAATCCAATCAATCAGCCGACAAATTAGACCCAAAAGAGCACTTTTTGGCAATTATCTACATAGAGGTAGAGCAAGCAGAGAAGGGGGCAAACCATTACGCAAGCGTTTACCCATCCGGGCAACCAAAACCCCTTTGTTTCGCCAAACGTTTTACACGTAATAAAATTTCAAGAGGCTGATCGGACAATTTGTGTGATCGATGCCACAAAACCGATAATCAACCAAAAAAGTTGTTTTTGGTGGCCGCTAGATTCACTCTGGCAAAAAGGATAAAAGTCGTTTTTTATCAAATACTTTTAGCCACTCTTTCCCACTGCGGCCAGGGAGTGGCTGATAAGCATACAGCCCCCCCTATTGCAGGATGAGCCACATCCGTATTAATTAGGCAGGCAATGACGATGGGGCATACCCATCGCGCTTTTCTGAGCCTGAGTCGCCGGGATTTTGTAATTTTATTTCAGAACTGTCGTCTCACGCCCGCCACCCCCGAGCCAGCACCCTCCGCAGGAGAGTGCGCCCTCATAAAGAGATGATATTTGCCATGGCCGATAAATTAACCCAGCTGAAAGCCCTGACCACAGTTGTCGCCGACACCGGTGATATCGAAGCCATCAAGCGCTACCAGCCCATCGATGCCACCACCAACCCCTCTCTGGTGTTGAAGGCATCCGAGATCCCCGAATACGCGGCGCTGATCGAAGACGCCATCAACTGGGCCAAAGCCCAGAGCCAGGACAAGGCACAGCAAATCATCGACGCGGGCGACAAGCTGGCGGTCAACATCGGCCTGGAAGTACTGAAAATCGTCCCGGGCCGCATCTCCACCGAAGTGGACGCCCGTCTCTCCTTCGATACCCAGGCCAGCATCGCCAAGGCCCGCAAACTGATCCGTCTCTACAACGAAGCCGGTATCAGCAATGATCGCATCCTGATCAAGCTGGCTTCCACCTGGGAAGGCATCCGTGCCGCCGAGGTGCTGGAGAAAGAGGGTATCCAGTGCAACCTGACCCTGCTGTTCTCCTTCGCCCAGGCCCGTGCCTGTGCCGAAGCCGGCGCCTTCCTGATCTCCCCGTTCGTCGGTCGCATCCTCGACTGGTACAAGGCCAAGCACAACCGTGACTACACCGCCAGCGAAGATCCGGGCGTGGTTTCCGTCACCTCCATCTACGACTACTACAAGCAGCACGACTACCCGACCGTGGTCATGGGCGCCAGCTTCCGCAACACCGGCGAGATCCTGGAACTGGCCGGCTGCGACCGTCTGACCATTGGCCCGGCCCTGCTGGAAGAGCTGAGCAAGACCGAAGGCGCCGTGGTTCGCAAGCTGAACTACACCGGCGAGCGCAAAGCGAAACCGGCTCCGATGACCGAGGCCGAATTCCGCTGGGAACTGAACCAGGACGCCATGGCCCACGAGAAGCTGGGCGAAGGCATCCGCATGTTTGCTATCGACCAGGGCAAGCTGGAAACCATGCTGGCCAGCCGCCTCTGATGAGAGCCGTCATGAGCCGATGAAAACCGGGTTCCCGCAAGGGAACCCGGTTTTTTTTGGACGCCGGATCCTTGTCATGTGTTCGTCACGAAAACGTTTTATTTTCAATGCCGTTATGTTATACGGATGGTGAAAACGAGAATAACCAAGGAGGGAGCCATGGAAATGTTCAACTTCGAATATGACGATGTAGTTGAGCTCGGTTCACGTAGCCGCGGGACAACGGGAAAGAAACGTAAATGGCGTGAGATTGAGGCGTTGAAAGACAAGCACCGCCTGCAGAAGGAGCTGCAATCCATCGACATCGCCTACGAAGGTCTCTCAGACGAGATCGAACTGTAAAAACAAGGCCCCGGTTAACCGGGGCCTTGTTTTTTAAGAGAGTGTCACCCCTCAGGAAGAGAGCGGCAGCGACAGGCGCTTGGCCAGTGCCTGAAAGTGCTGGCTGATCTCGGGCCCGAACAGGGGATCCCCGATGGCGCGGTTCTGCCAGATCTGTTCGAGGTGACGCCAGTCATCCTCGGTCAGCGAATCGCGCAGATGAGGGAAGATGACCCCCTCCTCGTAGTTCATGTGCGCCTCCTGCAGCGCCACGAACTGCTCCAGCTTGGCGGTAAACTGATCGAGCGGGATCACCGCATCCATCAGGATCATCTCCACCATCTCCTTGAGTTCGGCGCCGGCTTCCAGCAACTTGGCATGCTCAGCCTGCAGCCGGTTGGCGACGTCCCCCTCCACGACCCGGTACTTGAGGTAGTAGTCATAAATGATGTCTTCCTTCGGATGGTGATACTTGTCCGACACCTCCCTCAGGTAATCCACCACATCGCGGATCAGGAAATAGCTGACCCGCTGTTCGTCGCGAATGGCGGCGAGCTTGTGTTTGAGCAGATCCAGCAACCTGGCGATGTTGAGATGGTCCTTGTGCAGACTGGCTAGCATGGGCACTCCTTGCGCTGAAATGAGACGATCCTGTTTCGAGTATACGGTCATTTATCGCGCCAACTTTGCACTCAATCAAGTCATCTGCAGACAAAACAGCGGGTAACGCACAATGCCACCCCCTGTTCATGCCCCCGCTCGCCAGCCGTCGGGCCCCTCACTCGCAGACCGAGTGCCAGTTGATGGGGCTCATCCCCTGCTGGCTCAGCAGCCGGTTGGTTTCGGAGAAGTGGCCGCAGCCGATGAAGCCGCGATGAGCAGAGAGCGGGCTGGGATGCGGCGCGCTCAGCACATGATGACGCTGCCTGTCGATGAAGCGACCCTTCTTCTGGGCATGGGCGCCCCACAGCAGGAAGACCACTCCCTGACAGCTGGCATTGATCTGCTCGATGACCCGGTCGGTGAAGGTCTCCCAACCCAGATGGGCATGGGAGTGGGCCTGGCCCGCCTGGACCGTCAGCACGGTATTGAGCAGCAGCACCCCCTGTTTGGCCCAGGACTCCAGAAAGCCGTGACTGGGTGTGACAAAACCCGGCAGATCCCGCTGCATCTCCTTGTAGATGTTGACCAGCGAGGGGGGCGTGCGCACCCCCGGCAACACCGAGAAGCAGAGACCGTGCGCCTGATTGGGGCCGTGATAGGGGTCCTGACCCAGGATCACCACCTTGACCTGATCCAGCTCGGTCAGCTTGAAGGCATTGAACACGTCGGTCGCTGGCGGATAGATCACCTTGCCCGCCTCCCGCTCACTCCTGACGGTCGCCAGGGTCGCCTTGAAATAGTCCTGCTCCTTCTCGGAGCCAATTACATCAGTCCAGGTCTGCACCCCAATCTCCTCATTGAATCTGTCCGGATGGACGCCCTGTAACCCCGTGCAGGGTCACACCGCCTGATGCGGGTCGGCGCGCCACCATCCTCGATGAATACGGCGGGTTTTGCGGCATGCGGCTTGGCCCATGCCGGGCCATGCGAGCAAGCACGCCGCCATCCTCGCTGAATGCGGCAAGACATGGTGCTGGGCCCAGTGCTGGCGTCACCATGCCCTCATTAATGCGGCAAGGGGCTCAGGATAGGGGGCCAGCCCCCGGGACGCAACCTTGGCACCCTCTTCCGAGTCCCCTTGCCCCGAATGGCAACTGCATCGCAACGGTATGACAACCTCCCGCGCACCCAGCTCTCCCGGCCACTGCGGGCAGCGGGGTCATGATGACCGTAGCAATCGCTCGACTGAGACAGCCTTATGCCAGGGCAACCTTATATAGCAGTGTGAGCAGCATAGAGAGGGCAAACCTGGCACCTTCACCGCAGGCTTGGCCCTGATGCCCCCACAGAGGAGATGAGGTCGGCTCATGCATGACACAAACCTTAAAACATGTAGTTAAATTACTAGATTTAATTAATAGAAGATGCATAATTCAGATATCTTACATAATCAGAAAAATGACCTCTTTTTGATTAATCTCAATAATTTAATCCCTTCTTGCTCGCGCAAACCGCGCATTTTTTGATTTAGATCAATTTTCGTAATATTACCATCGTGGTATATATGACCCAACAAAGTAAAGGTGTAAGGCAAGGGCCCTTTAAATCATCCCGGTGGTTTAAATACATCAGGGTAATTTCCTTACAGTTGAATCCGCTTTCCTATGAGGAGTCATACCATGATCAAGGGCATCCAAATCACCCAGTCTGCCAACGCCGCTCTGCTGAACTCGTTCTGGCTGCTGGACGAAGAGAAGCAACAGGCTCGTTGCATCTGCGCCAAAGGCGACACCTTCGCCGCCGATCAGGAAGTCAGCGTCTCTGACCTGGGCCAGTTCGAATACCGTGAACTGCCGGTACAAGCCGAGCCGGCTGTCGAAGGTGGCCAGCACCTGAACGTCAACGTCCTGCGTCGCGAGACCCTGGAAGACGCCATCGCCAACCCGGAAAAGTACCCGCAGCTGACCATCCGTGTCTCCGGCTACGCCGTGCGCTTCAACGCACTGACCCCGGAACAGCAGCGTGATGTGGTGACCCGTACCTTCACCCAGAGCCTGTAAGTCGCTCTGCACCAACCGGTATCATGAAAAACGGCCCAAACGGGCCGTTTTTTTATGGCTTGAATTCACCTACCCGCGTTGGCGGTCCTTGCTCGACAGGCTGGCAGCGCACGGTGCGGGCATCGGCGGCTCAATGCTGATCCAGCTTCACGACTTGCGGCGGGTTGCTCAGCGCCTCGTGCATCTGCTGCTCATTGAGCTGATCGCAGTAACGGGCCACCACCAGGGTTGCCACCCCGTTGCCGATGAGGTTGGTCAGGGCACGGGCCTCCGACATGAAGCGATCGATGCCGAGGATCAGCGCCAGCCCGGCCAGCGGCAGGTGGCCCACCGCCGAGATGGTGGCCGCCAGCACGATGAAGCCGCTGCCGGTCACCCCGGCGGCTCCCTTCGAGGAGATGAGCAGCACCACCAGCAGGGTGATCTGCTGGAACAGATCGAGCGGGGTGTTGGTGGCCTGAGCGATAAAGATGGCCGCCATGGTCAGATAGATGGAGGTGCCGTCCAGGTTGAAGGAGTAACCGGTCGGGATCACCAGCCCCACCACCGACTTCTTGCAGCCGAGCGCCTCCATCTTCACCAGCATGCGCGGCAATACGGATTCAGAAGAGGAAGTTCCCAGCACGATCAGCAGCTCTTCCCGGATATAGGAAATAAAGCGCAGGATGCTGAATCCATTCGCTCTGGCAATACTGCCCAGCACCAGGAAAATAAACAGCAGGCAGGTCATGTAGAAACAGGCAATTAATTGTCCGAGCTGAACCAGCGAGCCGATACCATATTTCCCAATGGTAAAGGCCATCGCACCAAATGCCCCAACCGGTGCCAGCCGCATGATCATGTTGATGATCCCGAAAATAACCTGGGAGAAGCTGTCGATGACATTGAATATCACTTTGCCCTTCTCGCCGATATGGTGCAGGGAGAAGCCGAACAGCACCGCAAATAACAGCACCTGCAGAATGTTGCCACTGGCGAAGGCGCCGATCACGCTGCCCGGGATCACGTCCAGCAGGAAGGGGATGATGCCCTGAGCCTTGGCCTGCTCGGCGTAGGCGGAGATGGCGCTGGCGTCCAGCGTGGCGGGGTCGACGTTCATGCCCGCCCCCGGTTGCAGCAGGTTGACCACGCACAGCCCGATGATGAGGGCGATGGTGCTGACCACTTCAAAATAGAGCAGCGCGATGGCGCCGGTTTTACCCACCGCTTTCATGCTCTCCATGCCGGCAATACCGGTCACCACCGTGCAGAATATAACCGGGGCGATGATCATTTTGATTAATTTAACGAAACCATCCCCCAGCGGTTTCATGTCCGCACCGAGGTCGGGATATATATGTCCCAGAATGACCCCGAGGGTGATCGCTAACAACACCTGAAAGTACAGGCTGCTGACTATTCTTTTCTGCATTCTTAACGTCCTGTCAATTTAATGAGATGTGTCATGGCAGAAATACGCATGCAGCAATCCGTGACGAAATAGTGTTATCTCGCCAGGTTCGTGCCGTTCCCTCATCACAACAGGGGTTACTTTCCCATGTTAAAAAAAGCAATTAATAGACATCAATCACACAACAGATTTAACAACATTAACACCACGGAAACCTGGCTGTATTTATTCTGCGATTGATTTATGCTGCCCAAAGAAATAAAAACAGGCCGCAAACAAAAATGCCCCGCAGTGCGGGGCATTTTTATTGGGCCAGCGGGGCCTGACTCAGATGGAAGTATCGAGCGGCTCGAAGCCCTTGATGAGATCGTCGATGGCCTTCATCTGCTTGAGGAAGCCTTCCAGCTTCTCCAGCGGCAGCGCGCTCGGGCCGTCGCAACGGGCAATCTTGGGGTCCGGGTGAGATTCAATGAACAGACCGGCCAGACCGACCGCCATGCCGGCACGGGCCAGCTCGGTCACCTGCTCGCGGCGACCGCCGGAGGCAGCGCCCATGGGATCGCGGCACTGCAGGGAGTGGGTCACGTCGAAGATGACCGGGTAGCCGCCGGTGCTCTTCTTCATCACGCCCAGCCCCAGCATGTCCACCACCAGGTTGTCATACCCGAAGTTGGCACCGCGCTCGCACAGGATCAGACGGTCGTTGCCGCACTCCTCGAACTTGTCGGTGATGTTCTTCATCTGGCTTGGGCTCAGGAACTGCGGCTTCTTGATGTTGATGACGTTGCCGGTGCGGGCCATGGCCTCCACCAGATCGGTCTGGCGCGCCAGGAAGGCGGGCAGCTGAATGACGTCGACCACCTCGGCCACCGGTTTGGCCTGATGGGGCTCATGCAGATCGGAGATGACCGGCATGCCGAAGGTCGCTTTCAGCTCCTGGAAGATCTTCATCCCCTCTTCCAGACCCGGACCGCGGTAGGAGTGGATGGAGGAGCGGTTGGCCTTGTCCCAGCTCGCCTTGAACACAAACGGGATACCCAGCTTGGAGGTCACTTCCACGTACTTCTCGCACACCGCCATCGCCATGTCGCGCGATTCCAGCACGTTCATGCCGCCGAACAACACGAACGGTTTGTCGTTGGCAACGTCGATGCCATTGACCTTGATATTCTTCTGTTCCATCTCAGGCTTCCTTAGGTAAAAGGGCTTGCAGGGCTTGAATCCACATCCGGCCGCGCTGCCCAAAGCAGCGCGACCTCGATACTCGTCTGTTGCATCTCCCATGCCTTGCATGCAACGGCATGGGACTCTTCATTCGGCCAGTGCCTCGCCATGCAGCGGGGCCGTTACCCGCCCCTCAGTGGAGGGGCTTGGGGCTCAGATCCAGTGCGGCCAGCTGGGCCTTGAGCACGTCGGCCACCGGATCGTCCGGGCACTGTTCAATAAAGTATTCAAAATCGTCGGCGGCAAAGCGCGGGCAGTCGAGCTGCTCGTAGATGAAGCCGCGATCCCGTGTCTCCAGCGGGTCGCCGGGCTTCATCCGCAGCAGCAGTTCGCTGCAGCGCAGCGCCTCGGTCATCCGGTCTTCCCGCAGCAAAGCGCCCTTGCTGACGTTGAGCAGCCGCTCGATGATCTCCCACTGGCCGGCAGGCTGCAGGTGATCCGAACTGAGGGTGGCCAGGTTGCCGAGGGCCCCGCGCAGCAGCAGCTCGATGTGGTGCAGGCTCAGCTCGTCACCGGTGAAGGGGTCCACATAGACCTCTCCCTCGCTGCCGGCAAAACTCACCAGGAAGTGGCCGGGGAAGCAGATCCCCTCCACGTCCAGCCCGAGCTTGCGCCCCAGCTGAATGATGAGGATGCCAAGGCTGACCGGGATGCCCTGCTTGCGGGCCAGAACCTCGGCCAGATCGCAGTTGGCCACCGAGAAGTAGTCCTGCCAGTCGCCGTGAAACCCTAGGGTCTGGTAGAAGCCCTGCAGCAGCTGGCGGCGCACCTGGTCGCAATCCCCTTCCTCGATGGCCTCGTCCAGCCAGGCGTCGAGCCGGGCCAGCTCAGCCGTCCCGCGGCCGCTGATGCCATGGATCTCGTCACTCACCGACAGCGCCAGCTCGGCGATGTCATGGGCTTCGAAATCGGTCCATTCGTCTACGCGTATCATCGTCATCATCCTTAACCGAACAGGCTGGCCTGCTTGTAGACGGCCAGCTTGGCGATGAAGAAGACCCAGCCGAGGGCTCCCAGAAACGCAAACCAGCGGATGCCGTTACTGCGGGCCAGGCGCAGTGCCATCATGGCCAGAAAGGCCACCACCAGGATGGCGGTCAGCTTTTCGCTGAGCCAGGGGGTGGCGTTGTTGAGCGGGTTGAGATCCAGCACCATGCACAGCAGCACGCCGGAGAGCACCACCAGGCCGTTGAGCCAGCCGCTCAACCTGAGGGTACGGGTGCTGGCCGCGCGGCTCGAGCCGGTCTGCAGCCAATAGAAGCGCAACATGAACATCAGCACGGCCAAGCCGATCAGCAGCAGGTGCAGATGTTTGATAGCAAAATACATAACGTGTCCTTGAACAAAGGCAGGTCCGGCCTGCCCGTCATCATCACTGAGCCAGCCGCCCCAGGGTCACCCGCTCGTTATCGCCGTAATCGCGCACGGTTTCCACCTGAAGGTAGCCCTGTTGCAGCAGGAGTTGACGCACCGCCTCCCCCTGCTGCCAGCCATGCTCCAGCAACAGCCAGCCGCCCGGCAGCAGATGGGCCGGCGCGCCCGCCACGATCAGCCGGATGTCGGCCAGCCCTTGCTCGTCCGCCACCAGGGCGGAGCGGGGTTCGAAGCGCACGTCCCCCTCATCGAGGTGCGGATCCGCCCCGTCGATGTAGGGCGGGTTGGAGACGATCATGGCAAAGCGCGGCGCCTTGCTTGACGAAGGCTCGACCAGCGGCTCAAACCAGCTGCCGTCGCGCACCTCGATGGGCAGGCCAAGGGCGGCGCTGTTGGCACGGGCCAGGGCTGCCGCTGCCGGCATCCTGTCCACCGCCCATACATCGGCATCGGGTCGCTCCGACTTGAGCGCCAGGGCAATGGCGCCGGTGCCGGTGCCCAGATCCAGCACGGCGCAGGGGCCTGCGGGCAGCCGCCCCAGCGCCTGCTCGACCAGCACCTCGGTATCGGGGCGCGGGATCAGGGTGGCCGGGCTCACCTTGAGCGGCAGCGACCAGAACTCCCGCTCGCCGATCAGGTGGGCGATGGGTTCGCCATTGAGACGGCGTTCGAGCCAGCCCTGCAGGGTCGCCAGCTGGGCGGCATCGAGCTCGCGCTCCGGCCAAGTCATCAAGTAGCTGCGCCGACACTCCAGCAGATGGCAGAGCAGCGCATCGGCATCGGCGCGGGGGGATTCCCCCCCTGCCAGGGTCGCCATGATGTGGGCGCGAGCCTGCTGGATCTGCATCAGTTGCTCTCGGCCAGGGAGGCGAGCTGATCGGCCTGGTACTCCTGGATCATCGGGCTGATGACGCAGTCCAGGTCCCCTTCCATGATCTCGCCGAGACGATAGAGGGTGAGGTTGATGCGATGCTCGGAGAGGCGCCCCTGCGGGTAGTTGTAGGTGCGGATACGCTCGGAGCGATCTCCCGACCCCACTAGGTTGCGGCGGGTGCTCTGCTCGGCGGCGCGGTGGCGCTCATCCTCGGCCGCCTGCAGACGGGCGGAGAGCACCGACATCGCCTTGGCGCGGTTCTTGTGCTGGGAGCGCTCATCCTGGCACTCCACCACCAGCCCGGTGGGCAGGTGGGTGATGCGGATGGCGGAGTCGGTCTTGTTGACGTGCTGACCGCCGGCCCCGGAGGCGCGGAAGGTGTCGATCTTCAGCTCCGAGGGGTTGATCTCGATCTGCTCGGCTTCCGGCACTTCCGGCAACACGGCGACGGTACAGGCGGAGGTGTGCACCCGACCCTGGGATTCGGTTTCCGGCACCCGCTGCACCCGGTGACCACCGGATTCAAACTTGAGGCGACCGTAGACGTGCTCGCCCTCCACCTTGGCGATAACCTCCTTGTAGCCGCCATGCTCGCCATCGTTGCAGCTGACGATGGAAACCCGCCAGCCCTGGCGCTCGGCGTAGCGCGAATACATGCGAAACAGATCGCCCGCAAAGATCGCCGCCTCGTCACCACCGGCACCGGCGCGGATCTCCAGATAGCAGTTGTTGTCATCCTTGGGGTCGCGCGGCAGCAGCATCACCTGCAGCGCCTGCTCCTGCTCCTCGAAGGTCGCCTTGGCCAGCGGCAGCTCCTCCTGCGCCATCTCGCGCAGGTCGGCATCATCCTCTTCCAGCATCTGGCGGGTGGCGTCCAGGTTCTCTTCGGCCTGGCGGAATTGCTGGAAAGCGTGAACGATATCTTCCAGCTGGGCATATTCCCGGGTCAGGGCGCGGTAGCGATCCTGATCCGCGGCCACGTCCGGCTCGCCGAGCATGGCCTGTACTTCTTCGTGGCGCTCGATGAGGCCTTCCAGCTTTCTGATCAGTGACGGGTTCATAAATCTTGTGTTCTCGATGGAGGACGGGACGACCGGCTGGTCGCCCCAAAACTATGACTCTTGTGACAACCCCAGCATCTGGCGCAACTGGGCCAGCTGGTGGTGATCCCCCTGGGCCGCGGCATGGCGCAGGGCCTGGGTCGGTGCGTGGATCAACTTGTTGGTGAGGCGGTGGGCCAGCGCCTTGAGCGCCTGCTCGGCATTCTCGCCCTGCTGCAGGGCCAACAGGGCGCGCTGCAGCTCTTCGTCGGCCACCTGTTGGGACTGGTGGCGGTAATCGCGGATGAGATCCACCGAGTGCTGGCTGCGATACCAGCCCATGAAGTCGTCGCGCTCTTCCTGCACGATGAGCTCGGCCTCGGCGGCGGCCCGTTTACGGGTCTCGAGATTCTGCTCGATGATGCCCTGCAGGTCGTCCACCGTGTAGAGATAAGCGTCCGAGAGCTCGTCCACCTCCGCCTCGATGTCGCGGGGCACGGCGATGTCCACCAGGAACATGGGCTTGAAGCGGCGGGCCTTGAGGGCGCGCTCCACCATGCCCTTGCCGATGATGGGCAGGGGGCTCGCGGTAGAGCTGATGACGATGTCCGCCTCGTGCAGGTAGTCCGGGATCTCTTCCAGGGTCATCACCTGGGCGCCGAACTCCTCGGCCAGCAGCTGGGCCCGCTGCAGGGTGCGGTTGGCCACCATCATCTGGGTGACGTTCTGCTCGCGCAGGTGGCGGGCCACCAGTTCGATGGTCTCGCCGGCGCCGACCAGCAGCACCTTGGTCTGGGAGAGATCGGAGAAGATCCGCCGCCCCAGGCTCACTGCGGCAAAGGCCACCGATACGGCGCTGGCGCCGATCTCGGTATCGGTACGCACCCGCTTGGCCACCGAGAAGGATTTCTGGAACAAACGCTCCAGCGATCCCTTCACCGCCTCGGACTGCTGGGCATGGGCGTAGGATTGCTTGATCTGCCCCAGGATCTGCGGCTCTCCCAGCACCAGGGAGTCGAGCCCGCAGGCCACCCGCATCAGGTGACGGACCGCCTCCTCGTCCTGATGCTGGTAGATGGCGGAGACCACCTCGGCCGCATCCAGACCGTGGAAACGCTGCAGCCACTGCAACACCTGCTCGCCCTGCCCCTGCGCCAGGCTGCAGTAAAGCTCGGTGCGGTTGCAGGTCGAGACGATCACCGCCTCGCTTACACCGGGTTGGGCGACCAGCTCACGCAAGGCGCGATCGATGCAGTCCGGGCCGAAGGCGACCCGCTCCCGCAAGGCGACACTGGCGGTGTTGTGGTTGATTCCGAGGGCAAGCAAACTCATGAGTGGGCGTGGATCGTATCTGTGCGCTGGGAGTAAAGGCTGCCAATTGTACGAGAAAGGGTAAGTCTTTAAAAGCAATACGGCCGCCCCGTATACTGTGGCAAATCACCTTTTCCGGAGCATGACCTTGTTGTTGCGTCTTTTCACCCTTGGCTGCCTGCTGTTGCTGGCCGGTTGCGCCACTACCCAACCCCAGCGTGATCAGGTCAACTGGCAGCAGGAACGTACCCGCCTCGAGCAGCTCAGCCACTGGCAGCTGTCCGGCAAGATGGCCATCATCACCGCCCAGCAGAAGGGCAGCGCCCGGGTCAACTGGCAGCAGGATGGCGACGACTACCGCCTCAACCTCACCAGCCTGATCGGCACTCACATCCTCGAGCTCTCCCGCAGCAAGGGCGAGATCACCCTGATCGACAACGAGGGCAACCCGCACCAGAGCCAGGATGCCGAGGCGCTCATCTATCAGCTCACCGGCTGGAACATTCCGGTGGCCGGGTTGCCGGAGTGGATCAAGGGCTTGCCGGGCCAGGCCGAATTCGAGCTCAACCCCGACCGCAGTCTGGCCAGCGTCCGTGACGGTCAGTGGCAGATCGTCTATGGCGACTACCGGGATCAGGACGGCTACCGCCTGCCGCACCTGCTCACCATGACCGGCCAGGGCAGTCGCCTCAAGCTGCAGATCAACCAGTGGACCATCACCCGCTGATGGCGGCCATCGACAAGGACTCCCCCATGAGCGCCATGCGCTGGCCGGCTCCGGCCAAACTGAATCTCTTTTTGCACGTCAACGGCCGTCGCCCGGACGGCTACCACGAGCTGCAGACCCTGTTCATCTTCCTCAACCACGGCGACTGGCTCGAATTCGAGCCGCTCACCGATACCGACTTGCTCACCCTGAGCCCGGCCATTCCCGGCGTGCCCGACGAACAGAACCTGATCATCCGCGCCGCCCGCCTGCTGCAGGCCAGGCTGCCAAGCCAGCAGGGAGCCCATATCCGGCTGGAGAAGGTGCTGCCCATGGGCGGCGGCATCGGCGGCGGTTCGTCGGACGCCGCCACCACCCTGGTCGCCCTCAACCACCTGTGGCAGGCCGGTTTGAGCGAAGACGAGCTGGCCGAGCTCGGCGTGCAGCTGGGCGCCGACGTGCCGGTGTTCGTGCGCGGCAAGGCGGCCTTTGCCGAGGGGGTCGGTGAACGGTTGCAGCCGGTCGAGCTGCCGAGTGCCTGGTATCTGGTGCTCAAGCCCGATTGCCATGTGGCGACCGCCGCCGTGTTCCAGGATCCGGACCTGCCCAGAGATACCCCGAAAATGGCATTGCACAATCTGCTGGAAGGGGAGTGGAAAAACGATTGCGAATTGCTGGTGAAAAAGCGCCACCCCGAGGTTGCCAATGCGCTCGGCTGGTTGCTAGAATACGCGCCGTCAAGAATGACGGGCACAGGAGCCTGCGTCTTTGCTCAGTTTGAAGACGAAGTGGCTGCTCGGGAAGTGTTGGCAAAAGTGCCGAAAGGATGGGATGGGTTTGTCGCCAAGGGCGAGAACATATCACCACTCTTCGCTGCATTGCAACAAGTCAGTGATTGGGGTATCGCCAAGCGGTAAGGCAGCGGGTTTTGATCTCGCCATTCCTAGGTTCGAATCCTAGTACCCCAGCCATCTCCTGAACATCGAACAGGGTATATCGATTCACCTGCCGCAGCAGTCTTGCCGGGAGTGCACACTCCCCCTCGCCGGTTGCAGCATCCATCGTTACCCTCTCGTTGTCGGAAGGTCACTGGTCATCATGGATGACGGGGCGTCGACCAGCACGACGCTCAACCGACTTGCCGCATGCAACGTAGGCACCTGGCCTGAAAGCAGCCTATAGTGGTCTGACCCGTCAACTTGATAAATCGTTTGCCCCAAAACGATAAGGGTCTGAATAAGACTCCCCACATACTGGATGCAACCCCGAGGTTTCAAACCGTGCCTGACATGAAGCTGTTTGCTGGTAACGCAACGCCGGAACTAGCCCAGAAGATCGCAGATCGCCTGTTTATCAAACTCGGCAATGCTGCCGTAGGTCGCTTTAGCGACGGCGAGATCAGCGTACAGATCAACGAGAATGTACGTGGTGGCGATATCTTCATCATTCAATCCACCTGTGCCCCGACCAACGACAATTTGATGGAATTGATCGTGATGGTGGATGCTCTGCGTCGTGCTTCAGCTGGCCGTATTACTGCCGTTATTCCCTACTTTGGTTATGCCCGTCAGGACCGCCGCGTCCGCTCTGCCCGTGTTCCCATCACCGCCAAGGTCGTCGCCGACTTCCTCTCCAGCGTCGGTGTGGATCGCGTGCTGACCGTTGACCTGCATGCCGAACAAATCCAGGGCTTCTTCGACGTCCCGGTCGACAACGTGTTCGGCAGCCCGGTGCTGCTGGAAGACATGAAGTCCAAGAACCTCGAATCCCCCGTGGTCGTGTCGCCGGACATCGGCGGCGTGGTACGTGCCCGTGCCATCGCCAAGCTGCTGGACGATACCGACATCGCCATCATCGACAAACGTCGTCCCCGCCCGAACGTCTCCCAGGTCATGCACCTGATCGGTGACGTGGCCGGCCGCGACTGCATCATCGTCGACGACATGATCGACACCGGCGGCACCCTGTGCAAAGCCGCAGAAGCCCTCAAGGAGCGCGGCGCCAAGCGTGTATTCGCCTACGCCACTCACCCGGTCTTCTCCGGTTCCGCCGTGGAGAACATCAAGAACTCCGTGATCGACGAACTGATCATCACCGACTCCATCCCGCTCACCGCGGAGATGAAGGCGGTCGACAAGGTCAAGCAGCTGACGCTCTCTTCCGTGCTGGCCGAAGCCATTCGCCGCATCAGCAACGAAGAGTCCATCTCTGCCATGTTTGAGCATTGATAGACCCTGTTGTGACAAAAACCGCCAGCTGGCGGTTTTTGTCTTTTTAGTCCCAGTTACACCCGGTACTGCCCTGCCCCGTCGCAGGTTAAGGATTGTTCCATGAATCGCTTGCGCCCGCTGCTGCTCCTTGCCTTCTGCAGCTTCCTGTTCGCCTGTCAGCCCGGCAATGAAGGCCAGCCCTTCGTGCTGACCCTGGCTCACATGAACGACACTCACTCCCAGTTTGACCCGGTCAACGCCGAGCTGAAGGGGCCCATCTTTGGCAAGCAGGGGGAAACCGACACCCTCTACACCCGCTTCGGCGGCTATCCGCGCCTGCTCACCATGGCGAAATCCTTCCAGGCCGATGCGCTGGCCAAGAACCAGCCGATCCTGCTGCTGCACGGCGGCGATGCCTGGCAGGGCAGCGGCTACTTCAAGCTCAACGAGGGGATGGCCAACGCCGAGCTGCTGAGCCAGTTTGGTCTCGACGCCATGGCCCTTGGCAACCACGAGTTCGATCTCGACAACCAGAAACTCGCCCGCTTCATCCAGGGGGTCAACTTCCCGGTGCTGGCCGCCAACCTGGATACCCGCGACGATCCGGATCTGCGCCACGCCGCCAATCTCAAGCCGTTCGTCATCTACGCCTTCGACGGCAACCAGAAGAGCCCGGTCAGCGATCTCAACAACCTGCCCCAGGGCAAGCAGCTGGTCGCCGTGATGGGGCTGGTGCTGGAGGACATGGCCAACATCTCCCCCAACGTCGGCAAGCTGCGCTTTGGCAACGAAATCACCTCCGCCCAGGCGACGGTGGACCTGCTGCGCCAGCACGGCATCAACCAGATCGTGGCACTTACCCACATCGGCAACCAGCGGGATCTGGCGCTGGCGGCCAAGGTGAACGGCATCGACGCCATCGTCGGTGGTCACTCCCACAGCCTGCTCGGCGATTTTCGCAACATCGGCTGGGGCAACACCGGCGAGTACGCGGCGCTTGTCACCAACCCGGACGGGGTCGGCATGACCTGCGTGGTGCAGGCCGGCTCCTACGCCCAGGCCATCGGACTGGCTCAGGTGAGCTTCGATGCCCAGGGCCGGGTCATCGCCTGCAAGGGCCAGAACCAGCTGCTGGCCAGCCGCGACTTCTTCGCCGATCCCGCTCGCAAGCAGGCACTGGACGAGGCCCGCGGCAAGCAGGCAGCCAAGTTCATCGACGCCCAGCCCAACCTGGTGACCGTGGATGAGGATCCCCGCCTGCGCGGCATCATCGACAGCCACTACAAGCCCGCCCTCGAGCAGGCCTTCGGCCCCGTCATCGCCACCCTGCCGGCCGCCCTGCAAAATGCCCGTCGCCCCGGTGACAACGGCAGCGACAGCCACGGCTCCGACGTCGCCCCGCTGGTGGCCGAGGGTCAGTACTACTGGGCCAATACCCCGGCGGTGCAGGCGCTGACCGGCGGCCCGGTCCACTTCGCCCTGCTGGCGGTGGGCGGCGTGCGCGCCGATCTGCCGGCCGGCGAGCTGCGCGAAGGGGATGCGGCGCTCACCCTGCTGCCGTTCAAGAACCAGCTCTCGGTGCTCACCCTGACCGGCGCCGACGTGCGCGCCCTCTTGACCGAGACCATCACCGCCACCCTGCCCGCCAGCGCCCACGCCGGCAAGTTCCCCTACGGTGGTCACCTGCGCTACACCTTCACCGAGACCACACCGGGCAAGCGCGGCACTCTGACCCAGCTGCAGTGGCAGGACGCTGACGGCCAGTGGCAGGATCTGGTGGATGCGACGCGCTACCGGGTGGTGATGAACGCCTACAGCGCCAACGGCAACGACGGCTGGCAAGCGCTGGCTCGCGCCCAGGCCCAGCACGCCGAGCGCCAGGATCTCGCCTGGCAGGATGGCAAGTTGACGGCGTTCCCGGTCGAGCGGGTGGAGCAGAGCGGCGATCAGCTCAGCGCCCGCTATGCCGCCGGCCATCAGCTTGACTGCAAGGCAAGCGGCATGGATTGCGGCACCGACGCCGCCTCCTTCGTGCAGTATGTGCGCGAACAGCGCCCGACTCTGACGGCGCTGGCGGAAGAGACCGTCACCCTGGTGCGGGCCGTCCAGTAAGTCGGCTCTGCCACCGGCAAGCCACACCACGGGCCCCACGCAGGGGCCCGTTTTGCTGCCGTTGGCCGCTGGTTCTCCCGCTTTTCCCCGGCGCTGGCCGAGCTTTGGTTGAGTGATCGCCAGTCGGCGGCTAGAATATTGCGTCCCATTGCCCTGGGCAGTCGGCCCATTGCAAGCAGCGAGTGAAGAAATCAAGCGTGACAAGCCAAATCAAACTGATCGTGGGTCTGGGCAATCCCGGCCCGGAATATGCCAAGACCCGCCACAATGCCGGGGCCTGGTATGTGGAGCAACTGGCACGCTGGCACAACGTCAGCCTGCGCGAAGAGCCCAAGTTCTTCGGCCACACCGCCCGCATCCAGGTGGATGGCCAGGATGTGCGCCTGCTCATCCCGAACACCTACATGAACCTCTCCGGCAAGGCGGTGGCCGCACTGGCCCGCTTCTACCAGATCGAGCCGGAAGCCATGCTGGTGGCCCACGATGAGCTGGACCTGCCCCCCGGCATCGCCAAATTCAAGCAGGGCGGCGGCCACGGTGGCCACAACGGCCTCAAGGACATCATTGCCAGGATGGGCAACAACAATAATTTCTTCCGGCTGCGGCTGGGGATAGGTCACCCGGGCACCAAGGAGCTGGTCGCCGGTTTCGTGCTGACCAAGGCCCCCAGCAGCGAACAGAGCCTGATCGACGCCGCACTGGACGAGTCCCTGCGCGCCACCGACATTCTGTTCAAGCAGGACATGACCAAGGCCATGAACCGGCTGCACAGCTTCAAGGCCGAGAAAGTCTGAATACAGATGCCTGACACGCGTCAGGGTCGAACAATATGACGGGGTCGCCCAAGAACCTGTTCATGCTCTGTAACGAGAGGTTGTCAGCAAGGTAAAGCGCAGCGCAGGAACCGGAGCGTATAGTCATACGTGAGGATTCCGAGCAGCACATGAGCCTTGATCACAGCCTCGCAGCAAGAGCATGGACAGGTTCTGCGGCCCTCACACAGCATCCATCACGTAAGGTAACAATCCATGGGTTTTAAATGCGGTATCGTGGGCCTGCCCAATGTAGGCAAATCCACCCTGTTCAATGCGCTGACCAAGGCCGGCATCGAAGCCGCCAACTTCCCGTTCTGCACCATCGAGCCGAACACCGGCGTGGTACCGATGCCGGATCCCCGCCTCGATCAGCTGGCGGCCATCATCAATCCGCAGCGCGTTGTGCCGACCACCATGGAATTCGTGGACATCGCCGGCCTGGTGGCCGGTGCCTCCAAGGGTGAAGGTCTGGGCAACCAGTTCCTGGCCAACATCCGTGAAACCGAGGCTATCGGTCACGTGGTGCGCTGCTTTGATGACGAGAACATCGTCCACGTCGCCGGCAAGGTCTCCCCGGCCGACGACATCGAGGTGATCAACACCGAGCTGGCCCTCTCCGACCTGGATGCCTGCGAACGCGCCATCAACCGCCAGTCCAAGCGCGCCAAGGGCGGCGACAAGGATGCCAAGCTGGAAGTGGAAGTGCTGGAGAAGATCAAGGTGGCGCTGGAAAACGGCCAGATGATCCGCGGCATGAAGCTGGACAAGGATGAGCTGGCCGCCGTCAGCCACCTCAACTTCCTGACCCTCAAACCCACCATGTACATCGCCAACGTGGCGGAAGATGGCTTCGAGAACAATCCCTACCTCGACAAGGTGCGCGAAATCGCCGCCGCCGAGAACGCGGTTGTGGTAGTCGTCTGCTGCGCCATCGAGGCTGACATCGCCGAGCTGGACGATGCCGACCGCACCGAGTTCATGGCTGACCTTGGCATCGAAGAGCCGGGCCTGAACCGGGTGATCCGCTCCGGTTACGAGCTGCTCAAGCTGCAGACCTACTTCACCGCCGGCGTGAAAGAGGTGCGTGCCTGGACCATCCCGGTCGGCGCCACCGCTCCGCAGGCGGCCGGCAAGATCCACACCGACTTCGAAAAAGGCTTTATTCGTGCCCAAACCATCGCCTTCGAAGACTTTATCACCTACAAGGGTGAGCAAGGTGCCAAGGAAGCGGGCAAGATGCGCGCCGAAGGGAAAGAGTACATCGTCAAAGACGGCGATATCATGAACTTCCTGTTCAACGTCTAATCCCATGAGAGGCCAGCATTTGCTGGCCTCTTTTTTAACTGGCCAAGGCCCGTATCTGCTGGCAAATGTCGTAAAAAAAACCAGATTGTTGGGCTTTTGCACGACAGCGACCAATAACTCGCCAAACGCACCCAAATTCGGTTTTTCAAACAAAAAAAGGGTTGACGCCCCAGAGCCAGATACGCATAATTCGGCCCGCACAGTGACGAGGCAACGAGGCACTGGAAGCAAGGTTGGCTATGTAGCTCAGTTGGTTAGAGCATCGCACTCATAATGCGGGGGTCACAGGTTCGAATCCCGTCATAGCCACCATCTCTAGTTGGGGTATCGCCAAGCGGTAAGGCAGCGGGTTTTGATCTCGCCATCCCTAGGTTCGAATCCTAGTACCCCAGCCATTATTTCAGTTGTCGGCATTCACGTGCCGGTGACGGGTCAAGGGAAGCAGTGATGGGTGTTGAACTCGTCAGTGTGCCCAGGTTCAAATCCTGGTATCCCGGCCACTGTTAAAAGATGTTTGATAGACTCTGTCAGGCATCGCTGTTGGGGCATCGCCAAGCGGTAAGGCAGCGGGTTTTGATCTCGCCATACCTAGGTTCGAATCCTAGTGCCCCAGCCATTTTTAAAAGATGTTTGATAGTCTCTGTCAGGCATTGCTGTTGGGGTATCGCCAAGCGGTAAGGCAGCGGGTTTTGATCTCGCCATCCCTAGGTTCGAATCCTAGTACCCCAGCCATTATTCTGTTCTCTTCCACACCGTGGTTGACAACAAACGGCTATGTAGCTCAGTTGGTTAGAGCATCGCACTCATAATGCGGGGGTCACAGGTTCGAATCCCGTCATAGCCACCATTTTTGAAAACGTTCCTTCAATCATCTGATTGCAAAGAACACTGTTGGGGCATCGCCAAGCGGTAAGGCAGCGGGTTTTGATCTCGCCATACCTAGGTTCGAATCCTAGTGCCCCAGCCATTTTTGCTTGTATTCGACGCGAGTCGTGCACAAGAAGGCTATGTAGCTCAGTTGGTTAGAGCATCGCACTCATAATGCGGGGGTCACAGGTTCGAATCCCGTCATAGCCACCATTACTCCTGCGGAAGTGGCGAAATTGGTAGACGCACCAGATTTAGGTTCTGGCGCCCTAGGCGTGAGAGTTCGAGTCTCTCCTTCCGCACCATCAAAAGCAGTACCAAACAGACCAGCTCAGGCTGGTTTTTTTGTATCCGGCGTTTGCCGTTTTCCTCCCCCTCTCCATGCCGTCGCAAACCGGCAACGCCTGCCATATATCAATGATTGTGTCTCGTGCCCTCCTCTGCGACGGCGCTGATGCACGGCTTTCGCCATCCTTTTCATGTCAGAGCATTGCGGGCAATAAAAAGGCGGCCCGCAGGCCGCCATGTCGTTTGCTGTCGTCAGAACGGGAAGAACCAGGGAATGGCGATGACGCTCACCACCATCACCAGCAGGGTGAAGGGCACGCCGATGCGCACGAAATCCACGAACCGGTAGTTGCCGGGGCCCAGCACCAGGGTGTTGACCGGCGAGGAGACCGGCGTCATGAAGGCCGCCGAGGCGGCGATGGCGATGGTCATGGCGAACGGATAGGGGGAGATCCCCATCTGCTGCGCCGTGCCCAGCGCAATCGGCGCCATCAGTACCGCCGTCGCGGTGTTGGAGATGAACAGCCCTATGATGGCGCACAGGGCGAACAGGCTGGCCAGCATTACCCGCGGCCCCATCTCCCCTACCGCCGAGATCAGCGCGCCGACGATGAGATCCACCCCGCCGGTCTTTTGCAGCGCCAGCGCGAAGGGCAGCATGCCGACGATGAGGATCAGGGTCGGCCAGTGGATGGACTTGTAGGCGCTCTCCATGTCGATGCAGCGGAATTTGCCCATCAGCAGGCAGGCGATCAGCGCCGCGATCACGTTGGGCACCGGATCGGTCACCATCAGGGCGATCATCACCCCGAGGCAGATGAGGGCGTGAATGGCCTGGCTGCGGGCCGGCGCCATCTCGTCCACCTCGGCCGGCAACCCCAGCAACAGGAAGTCGCGGCTGTGGGTCTGCAGCAGGCGGATCAGGCTCCAGTTGCCCACCACCAGCAGGGTATCCCCCAACTGCAGCGCCTCGTCCACCAGCTTGCCACCAAGCGCCTCGCCGGCGCGGCGAATGCCCACCACGTTGAGGCCGTAGTGGGAGCGAAACGCCACCTCGCGGATGCTCTTGCCAAGCAGGCGGGATTCGGGGATGAGCGACACCTCCGCCATACCCACCTCCCGTGCCTGATCGGAGAAATACTCCCCGCGCAGGATCATGGGCTCGAGTCGTGCCTCGCTGCAGAACTCGCGCACGTCCACCTCGGGGTCGGACATGTCGATCAGCAGCACATCCTTGGCCTGGAACTCGGTCACTCCGGAGACGGTGACCATCACCCGCCGGAACTTGCGCCAGCGCTCCACCCCGATGACGTTGGCACCGTAGCGGGCCCGCAGTTGCAGCTCGTCCAGGGTCTGGCCGATCAGCGGTGAATCGGGCCGGATCGCCAGCCGGCGCGCCCGGCCGGCCAGCCGGTAGTCGCGAATGAGATCGCGCATGGTGCTGCGGCCGATCTGCTTGCTCTTGCCCTCCTCCCCGTCACGCACCAGAGAGGTGCGCATCAGCAGCATGTAGAGGATCCCCATCCCCAGAATGATGACCCCCATGGGGGTGAAGCCGAAGAAGCCGAAGCCGTGGATGTTGTGGCGCATCAGCTCGCTGTTGACCACCATGTTGGGCGGCGTCGCCACCAGCGTCATCATGCCGCTGATGAGGCCGGCAAAGCCGAGCGGCATCATCAGCCGGCCGGCCGGGATCCCCATCCGATTCGCCACGCTCAGCACCACCGGGATGAAGATGGCCACCACCCCGGTACTGCTCATCACGGCCCCCAGCAGGGCGACCGCCACCATCAGCAGCACCAGCAGACGGGTCTCGCTGCTGCCGGCCACCTTCACCAGCGCATCCCCCACCTGATAGGCGATGCCGGTACGCACCAGCCCCTCCCCCACCACGAACAGGGCGGCAATCAGGATGACGTTGGGATCGCTGAACCCCGCCAGCGCCTCCGGCAGGGTCAGGGTGCCGCTCAGCACGAACAAGATGATGATCAGCAAGGCAACCACGTCCATGCGGACCTTGTTGCTCACAAACAGATAAATGGCGCCCACCAGCATGCAGAGGACCCAGACCAACTCGGAATTCACACTTGCTCCTTTTGTTCAGCTCCACCCCGAGCGGAGCGGATTCCATCAGACCACAGCTCATTTCCCCCCGATTTGTTACATATCAATAAAGGGGCAGGGCATCATCGCATATCAGGGCGCCATCGGGGGCCTAAAGTTGCCCCTGCTGTTTGCCCATTCTTTGAGGTGGCTCGGCCCGGGTCGGACAAAAGTCCTGCCAGCCTCCCCCCATCGCCCCTAGAATAGGCCCGGTTAACGCCCCCAATTTTCAAAGGAAACGAAAATGAGCATATTCGAGTGGTTCAGCATCAATCACACCCTGGTGACCATACCGCTGGGCGGTGGTTACGCCATGTCGTGGATTGAAGCCGTCGGCACCCTGTTCGGGCTGGCCTGCATCTGGTGCGCCAGCCAGGAGAAGACCATCAACTACCTGTTCGGGCTCATCAACGTCAGCCTGTTCGCCATCATCTTCTTCCAGATCCAGCTCTACGGCCTGTTGCTGCTGCAGCTGTTCTTCTTCTGCGCCAACCTCTATGGCTGGTACGCCTGGACCCGGCCGGCCAACGCCCAGGGAGATACCCTGCAGATCCGCTGGCTCAGCAAGTCCAAGCTCATCGCCACCGCCGCCGTGAGCGTGTTGGCCATCGCCCTGCTGACCCTCTATATCGACCCGGTGTTCGCCGCCCTGGCACGTACCTCGGTCGCCCTGCTCAACCTGTTTGGCGCCAATCTCGCCACCCCTGAGCCCTCCCCCGATGCCTTCCCCTTCTGGGATGCCAGCATGACGGTGCTCTCCGTGGTGGCCCAGATCCTGATGACCCGCAAGTACGTGGAGAACTGGATCCTCTGGGTGGTCATCAACATCATCAGCATCGGCGTCTACGCTGCCCAAGGGGTCTATGCCATGTCCCTTGAGTACCTGATCCTGCTGTTCATTGCCGCCAACGGCACTCGCCTGTGGATGGTCAGCGCCAAGCGCCCGCAACAGGAAGCGATCGCATGAGCCTGCTGCCCCATCTGCAATGCCGCCCGGACCAGATCGCCGAACGGGTGGTGCTGTGCGGCGACCCGGCCCGGGTCGACCGCATCGCCGGTCAGCTCGATGAGTGTGACGTGCTGGGCCAGCACCGGGAGTTTCGCCTGATCAACGGCCACTACCGGGGGCTGCCCGTCACGGTGTGCAGCACCGGCATCGGCGGCGCCTCCGCCGTCATCGCGCTGGAGGAGCTGGTGCAGGCGGGCGCCCGCGCGCTCATCCGGGTCGGTTCCGCCGGCGCCCTGCAGCATGAGATCGCGCTGGGGGATCTCATCGTGGTGGAGGGAGCGGTGCGCAGCGAAGGCGCCTCGCAGGCCTACCTGCCCCCCGAGTACCCCGCCTGCGCCGACATCCGCCTGCAGGCCGCCCTGCTCGCCCATCTCGGCGCCAGCGGCCAGCCTCACTGGCACGGGCTGGTGCGTTCCCACGACAGCTTCTACCGGGATGACGAGCAGGAAGTCTGCCGCTACTGGCACGCCCGTGGCGTGCTCGGGGCCGACATGGAGACCGCCTCCCTGCTCGCCGTGGGGCGCCTGCGCAAGGTGCGGGTGGCCGCCGTGCTCTGCAACGTGGTGGCCTTCGAGCAGGACGTGCAAGCGGGGGTGAGCGACTACGCAGCCAGCGAAGCCGCCATGATGACCGGCGAGCGGCTGGCCATCGCCGCCGCCCTCCACGCCCTGACGCAATAGACCGGGTCTGCCGGGGCCGCAGCGGCCCCGGCAAAACGTTAAGCCCGGCACATTCAGAGGCGCCAAAGCTGGCATCCCGCATGCGCTCTTGCTAGCCTCATGCCCCTCGTCAAGTCGGGCCTTCACCATGCAGCAACAACCCTATCCGCTCGGTCGCTTTCACGCCGAGCTTGCCGCACTCGAACCGCGCTTTGCCGCGGTGCTGGCAGACTGCACCCTGTTTTCGCGCCGCTACCTGCCAGGTGAACCCATCATGCGCCAAGGGGAGCAGTGCGAGCAGCTCTATCTGGTGGCCCAGGGCCGGATTTCCCTCAACAGTGCGGTCCACTCAGGGCGGTTGTTTCAGCTCGGCGAGATTGAGTGCCACCAGCAGATCTTCGGCGAGATGGAGTTCTTCAGCGCCACCCCGGTGCAGTGGAGCGTGGTGGCCGAGACCGAGCTGGACGCCGCCGTCATCTGCGCCGACAAGCTGGCCAAACGGCTGCTGGCCGAGCCCGAGCTGACCCTCTTCTTCGCTGCGGCGCTCGCCAGCGATTATCTGGATACCCTGGACATCACCACCAGCCGGCTGTTGCACCCCATCGCCTACAACATCGCCTTCGAGCTGTGGCGCGAGCGCCAGCGCACCCCCATGCTCGGATCGCGCAAGCGGGCCCACGAGGCGGCGCGCTTCGGTACCACCGAGCGGGTCTATCGGCGCGCCCTCAAGGAGCTGATCGAACAGGGCATAGTTGCCGACGGCAGCGACGGTCCGGTCATCGCCGATCTGGCCAGGCTGCGCGCCTACCTCGACCTTTGATTTCCATTCACCCCATTTCGATTCACCCTGTCAGGAGAGTGCCATGCCTACCCATCCCGAGTTCACCTTCTTCAGCCGCTTCGTCGCCGACATCCAGGCCGGCCGCAAGACCATCACCATCCGCGACGAGAGCGAGGCCAACTGGCAACCCGGCCAGCGGCTGGCCCTGTTCACCAACCCGGAGCACCAGCCCTTTGGCACCATCGAGGTGCTCTCGGTCAAGGCAGTCGCCTTCGATGAGCTCAATGACGAACACGCCCGCCAGGAGAACATGACCCTCCCCGAGCTCAAACAGGTGATCCGCGACATCTACCCCGCCCTGCCGCCGCTCTATGTCATTGAATTCAAAGTGCTTGATTGAGCCGGATTTGGTCTTTGCCGAGCGATGTGTTAATAGTGTCCTCTTTTGAATCAGGGAGGTGACCCGAGTGTTTGAGATAGCGAGCCTGCGAGAGGGCATGATGCACGGGGTCGAGCTGTTCCAGCTGCTGCTGGAGATCATCTCCATTGCCTGCGTGGTGATAGGGCTGGGCAAGACCCTCTGGCTGGCGGCGCGGGTGCGGGATCACGAGCCCGGCTTTCCCCACATCCGGCTCTGTTTCGGCAGCTGGCTCATTCTGGCGCTGGAGTTCCAGCTCGCGGCCGACATCCTGGCCACCACGGTGGCACCGAGCAAGGAGGAGCTGATCCGCCTCGCCATCATCGCGGTGATCCGCACCTTCCTGAACTACTTCCTCGGCAAGGAGCTGGAAGCACAAGCGGAACGCCAGCAAGATAAGGCAGAGCGCCAGCAGGAGCAGCGCAGCGAGCAGGCCAAGACGGCTCAATAACCCGTTTCTTTGCACAGCATCATCGCTGAGTGTCGTGCCATCCCGACCACCACCATGGTTCGGGATGGCCCAGTTGTGACCCTCCCCTCACTTTTGGCAATCAGCCAACTATGGAACCCTTTTCAAGCCTTTCTCCGCCCTGTCGAGGGCCCGCGCATCTGCGTAAGATAAACCATCGCTTCCCCCAACCGGCCACGCTGATGAACCCGCAACCTCTCCACACACCCGACATCGACCTCGATAGTTGCGTTATCTACCAGATCTATCCCATGAGCTTTCAGGACAGCGATGGCGACGGCATGGGCGACATCAACGGCATTCGTCAGCGCCTCGGTTATCTGGCCACCCTGGGGGTCGATATGCTGTGGCTCACCCCCCTCTATCGCTCCCCCAAGCGGGACAACGGTTACGACGTGGCGGACTACCGCGCCATCGACCCCGCCTTCGGCACCCTGGCCGAGATGGAGCAGCTGGTAGCCGAGGCAGCCGCTCACGGTATCGGCATCATGATGGATATCGTCGCCAACCACACCTCCACCGAGCACGAGTGGTTTGTGCAGGCGCTGGCCGGCGATCCCCACTATCAGGGCTATTACGTATTCCGGGATCAAGCCTTTGTCGATGCTCACCCCATTACCTCAATTTTTGGCGGCAGCGGCTGGCAGTATGTGCCGACGCTTGATCGCTACTACCTGCACAACTTCGATGCGAGTCAGGCCGATCTGGACTGGGACAACCCGGCTGTGCGGGCCGAAATGGCAGAGGTGATCAACTTCTGGCTGGGCAAGGGAATCAAGGGATTTCGCTTCGATGTGATCGACATGGTGAGCAAGGAGTGGGACCGACTTGCCATGAGCAACGGTCCCCGCCTGCACGACTATATTCGCGAGCTCAATGCCGAGAGCTTCGGCGGCCAGGGGATCATCACGGTGGGGGAGACCTGGGGAGCGGATCTCGCCCATATGCAGTGCTACTCAGCCCCTGATGGCAGCGAGTTCAGCATGGTGTTCAACTTCGAACATCTGGGGCTCGGCAGTGACAAGTGGACCTCCCGCTTCGACCCGCTCGCCTTCAAACGGGCCATGGCCCGCCACCAGCAGGGGCTGCACGGCCGAGGCTGGAACAGCCTGTTTCTCGGCAACCACGACCTGCCCCGCGCCGTCTCCCGCTTTGGCGATGACAGACCCGAATGGCGTGAAATCAGCGCCAAGCTGTGGGCCATGGTGCTGCACCTGATGCAGGGCACCCCCTTCATCTATCAGGGGGAGGAGCTCGCCATGACCAACCGTCACTGGCAGCCGGACGAGCTGCGCGACGTGGAGGCCATCAACTACTGCGCCAGCCAGGCGGAGCTGGAGCCTGCCGAGCTGAGTCGGCGACTCGATACCATCGGCCGCGACAACGCCCGCACCCCGATGCAGTGGGACGCAGGCCCCCACGCCGGATTCAGCACGCCCACGCCCTGGATTGCCCTCAACGCCAACCACATTGAAATCAACGCCGCCGAGCAGCTGGCCCGTCCCGACTCGCCGTTTCACTGCTATCGCCAGCTCATCGCCCTGCGCAAGGCCCACCCTGTCGTTCGCCACGGCAATTTCGAACTGCTGGATGGGGATGACCCCGATCGCATCGGCTATCGCCGCCGCTGGCAGGATCCGGCAAGCGCGGAGCGGCACACCCTGCTGCTGCTCGCCAACCTCACCGAGCGCCCCCTGGTCATGCCGCACCTTGACCAGGTGGAAGCAGGTGCCACCCTGCTGATGAGCAACTACCCGGGGCAGCCCACCGCCACCTTCGCCCCCTATCAGGCGGCCGCCTGGCTGCTGCCAGCACGGGAGTAACGGGCAACGCTATCCCTCGCGCCATCCTCCGCCACGGGGGGCCCCTGCCCCCTGATGATTTCCCTCCCCTCGGCGGTCAATACGCCCCGGCGATTTACTCACTTAAAAACTTCGCGTTTTCAGGCCCGCACCGCCTTGCCAGGCGGTATCCAACCACGGCTCGCTATCGACAATTGAAATAGTTCAACATCCTGTTTTTATTGGCAATAACCGCCATCAAAAACGACGTTTTTATCATCAACCGGCGATATTAAACGCTGTTTAGTCAGGGTTAAAAGTCAATTCAGATTTGCGCCCTTGTGGTTCTTCGCCGGCTCCTTATGGTTTCCATCCGAAGCGTGCGGCACAACGCCGCACGCCGACGTTCAGGCTCGCGGGCACTCTCCCGCCATAACAACAGGAAATCATCATGCGCAAAACCGGCGTGGCACTCGCCCTCTCCACCCTCTTCTGGTTCCACTCGGCCATGGCGGCCCCTCTGATCTTCCCGGACGATCCGACCCTCACCGACGGCCAGCACTCCCCTGCCCTCGATCGCAGTTTCCAGCTGGCCCAGGACGATCTGGGCAACCGGATCCACCAGCTCCACCTGCCCCTCCAGACCGAACCGGAACTGGTGGCGGAGCTGGAGCAGATCGGCAGGGAGCAGGGCTTTTCGGTCAGCACCCACGCTGACATGTACACCTGGACCGAGGACAACATGTGGCTGTCGCGCGATGGCGCCCTCATCTTCCGCCCCCGGGCGCCGCTGGCCGACAAGGATAGCTACCACGCCTTCGTCACCGCCCTGACCGGGCAGAGCCCGGAGGCCGAGCAGGAGGGCCATCACAGCCTCGGCAGCCAGGATTCCCAGGGGCTGGATGATTACATGCTCTCCCAGGCCAACACCTTCGCCGAGGCGCAGGGGCGCGAGCTCATCCCCACCTTCTCCATCATCGATGGCGGCAACATGCTGACCGGCCAGCGGGCCGACGGCACCCCCTATGCCCTGATCGGCCGCGATGCCCTGCTGCAGACCACCCTGCACCACAGCCGGCTGGACAGTGAGCGCATCGCCGCCCTGCAGGAGAAGATGGAGCGCGACGGCGAGTTTCGGCTGCACCTCAGCGAAGAGGAGTGGCTGGGCAGCCCCTATACCTTCCAGAAGGGCCATGACACCGAGGTGGACCTCATCCTGCTGGAGGCGGCCAACCTGCTGCCACAGGGGCTGGATGAGCCGCAGCGCCACGCCTTTGCCAGAACCGCGCGTGCCAAGGCCGAGCTCGCCAAGTACGAAGTGGATGGGCCAACCCGGGAGGCGGCGGAGCAGCGGATGTTTCTGAGCCCGCAGCAAGGGGAGCGGATTGCCGAGCGCTATCGCGCCATCCATGGCCAATCGCTGCCGGCCTCCTTCGATCTGCTGACCCGCCTCAAGCAGGAGTACGCCAGCCTGGTGGTGACCGCCGAGCTTCACTCCGAGTTTGGTGATGAGCAGATAGCCCAGGCACTGCCGACGCTGGCGGCCGATGCCGCCACCCTGGCCCGGCTGGGTCACATGTTGCAGGCCGGCGGCTACCAGCGAACAGGGCTGGCTGACGCCGAGCAAGATCATCAGACCCGCCGCTTCCTCGCCATGATGGCCATCAGCCAGCGCCTGATGGCGCAGGAGCTCAAGGTGGCCGAGCGGGATCTGGTGATCCTGGCCCAGCCCGGTTTTCACCTCGACATGGCCATGCGCCCGCTGGCCGACGGTCGCATCCTGCTCAACGATCACGGGGCCAGTGCAGCGCTGATCGAACAGGTGCTTGCCGAGGGCGGCAGCCTGAGCGAGAGCGAGCGGCAGGAACTTCGCCAGAGCGTGACCGACCTGCGCCAGCAAAGCGAGCGCTGGCACAAGATCCACACCCTCATCCGCCAGCAGTTGAGCGATGCCGGCCTGACCCCCATCGCCACCCCGGGCGTGTTCAGCGTGGGCAAGCGGCCGGTGAACTGGATGAACGGCATCATGGGCACCCGCCAGCAGCCCTTCTACATCACCAATGCCGCCAGCCTCGCCCCCCTCAATCAGGCATTCGCCGCCTGGCTGCAACGCGAAGTGGCCGGGCTCACCCCCTATTTCGTGGGTCAGGCTGCCAGCAACAAACGGGAGGAGTTCAACCAGGCGGAAGCCCTGCTGCGCGGCAGCGGCGGGCTGGATTGCATCACCCAGCACCACGAGTAGGGCTACCCCCCTCGCACGGGCCGGCAATGCATCTGACTGGCCCATTCCCCGAGGCCAGGTGCAAGGGAAATAGTGGTGGCAGAGAGCCGCCAAGGCGATTCAAAAGGGCTCCTTTGGGAGCCCTTTTTATGGCTGATGTGAAAGGCCCTCCCGTACCATGACCCTGTCATCCTGGCCATGAAACACTCTCGCATCGCTCGACGGCGCAAATTTATTTGCTGCTTGATTATTTATTGACGGGGCCGGATCGACCCGTTTTGCGCACGATTCAGTTAATCGAATTACCCTCAACAACCATCCCGCCCGCCCCTCTTTCGGCTTGCCCCCATCACCGGCGGTAAGCCGCTATCCCGCGCCGCCGCTGCCTTCGACCTGATTATTTATCCCGTTTGTTCCGCGTTAATTTCCACTCTTACTATGGCGATGACCTATCCATGGCCGGCTGATCGCAGCCGTCATTCAAACTGGCATAGCAAGTGGGCAATTCATGATCACCACAGACGGAAACAACGCGGTCGCCTCGGTGGCCTACCGCACCAGCGAAGTCATCGCCATCTACCCCATCACCCCCAGCTCCAGCATGGCGGAGCAGGCATCGGCCTGGTCGAGCGAGCGGGGCCTGAACCTGTGGGGCGACGTGCCGCGCGTGGTCGAGATGCAGTCGGAAGGGGGCGCCATCGCCGCCGTCCACGGCGCGCTGCAGACCGGGGCGCTGGCGACCTCGTTTACCTCGTCCCAGGGACTGCTGCTGATGATCCCCAACCTCTACAAGTTGGCGGGCCAGCTCATCCCCTTCGTGCTGCACGTGGCGGCGCGCACCGTGGCGACCCATGCCCTGTCGATTTTCGGCGATCACTCCGACGTGATGGCGGTGCGCCAGACCGGTTGCGCCCTGCTCTGCGCCAGCAATGTGCAAGAGGCCCAGGACTTCTCCCTGATCGCTCAGGTAGCCAGCCTCAACAGCCGACTGCCCTTCATCCACTTCTTCGATGGCTTTCGCACCTCCCACGAGATCGCCAAGATAGTGCCGCTCGATGACGACACCCTGCGTGCCCTGCTGCCCGCCGAGGCGATCCGTGCCCATCGGGAGCGGGCGCTGACCCCCGACAAACCGGTCATTCGCGGCACCGCCGCCAACCCGGACACCTATTTCCAGTGCAGGGAGGCTACCAACCCCTGGTATGACGATGGGTATCGCCATGTGAGCGAGGCGATGGACGCCTTCGGTGAGCGCACCGGCCGCCACTACCGGCCGTTCGAATACGTGGGTCACCCAGAGGCCGAGCGGGTATTGGTGCTGATGGGTTCCGCCATCGGCACCTGCGAGGAGGTGATCACGCGGCTGATTGCACAGGGCGAGAAGGTCGGAGTGGTGAAGGTACGGCTCTACCGCCCCTTCTCGGCCGCGCACCTGCTGGCGGTCATTCCAGAGAGCGCCCGCAAGATAGCGGTGCTGGATCGCACCAAGGAACCGGGCGCCCTGGCCGAGCCGCTCTATCTGGACGTGATGAGTGCGCTGGCCGAGGCGGTCAGCCGTGGGGATCGCGCCAGCCTGCCGCGGGTCATCGGCGGGCGCTACGGCCTCTCCTCCAAGGAGTTCAACCCGGCCTGCGTGCAGGCCATCTTCGATGAGCTGGCGCTGGATAACCCACGACCGCGCTTCACCGTCGGCATCTTCGACGACGTCACCGGCCTCTCCCTGCCGCTGCCGGCCCTCGATTATTCGAGCCCAGGCCTTGGCAACCAGCACAAGCTGGAGGCACTGTTCTACGGCCTTGGCAGCGACGGCACAGTGTCGGCGGCCAAGAACAGCATCAAGATCCTCGGCAACCACACCGACCTCTACCCCCAGGGCTACTTCGTCTACGACTCCAAGAAGGCGGGTGGGCTCACCGTCTCCCACCTGCGGGTCGGCGAGCGGCCGCTGCAATCGGCCTACCTGGTGGACGAGGCGGACTTCATCGGCTGCCACCAGTGGCAGTTCATCGACATGTACCAGATGGCGGAGCGGCTGAGGCCCGACGGCATCTTCCTGCTTAACAGTCCCTACGACGCCGGGCAGATCTGGCAGCGACTGCCCCAGGAGGTGCAACAGGCCCTGCTCCAGAAGCGTGCGCGCCTCTACACCATCAATGCCGCCAAAATTGCCCGCGAGTGCCAGCTCGGCAACCGCATCAATACCGTGATGCAGATGGCCTTCTTCCAGCTCACCGCCATCATCCCACCGGCAGAGGCGACCGAGCTGCTGCGCCAAACCATCGCATCGAGCTATGGCAGCAAGGGGCAGACACTGGTGGAGCGCAACTGGCAGGCCCTGGCCGCCACCTGCGAGGCACTCGTTCAGGTGCCGCTGCAAGCGCTTGACCCCGCCAGCCACCAGCGCCCACCCGTGGTATCGACCAAGGCCCCCGACTTCGTGCAGACCGTCACCGCCGCCATGCTGGCGGGGCTGGGTGACAGCCTGCCGGTCTCCGCCTTCCCGCCGGACGGCACCTGGCCGGTGGGCACCACCCGCTGGGAGAAGCGCAACATCGCCAAGGAGGTGCCCATCTGGCAGGCGGACCTCTGCACCCAGTGCAACTACTGCGTGGCGGCCTGCCCGCACTCGGCCATCCGCGCCAAGGTGGTGGACAAGGAGGCGCTGGAGCAGGCTCCCGCCACCCTGGATGCACTGGATGTGAAGGCCCGCGACATGCGCGGCCAGCAATACGTGCTGCAGGTAGCGCCTGAGGATTGCACCGGCTGCAACCTCTGTGTCGAGGTCTGCCCGGCCAAGGATCGTACCGAGCCGAGCCGCAAGGCGATCAACATGGAGTCCAGGCTGGATCACCTCGAGGCCCAGAAGGCCAACTACGACTTCTTCCTGGACTTGCCCGAGCGCAGCGCCGAGCAGCTGGAGCGCATCGACATCCGTACCTCCCAGCTCATCTCGCCGCTGTTCGAATACTCGGGTGCCTGCTCCGGCTGCGGCGAGACCCCCTACATCAAGCTGCTGACCCAGCTCTACGGCGACCGGCTGCTGATTGCCAACGCCACCGGCTGCTCTTCCATCTATGGCGGCAACCTGCCAAGCACCCCCTACACCACCAACGCCGACGGGCGCGGGCCGGCCTGGGCCAACTCCTTGTTCGAGGACAACGCCGAATTTGGCTTGGGCTTCCGGCTCACCGTGGATCAACATCGCGAGCGAGTACGCCGCCTGCTGGCGAGCCTGGGGGACGCCGTCCCGGCCGAACTGCAACAGGGGCTGCAAGACACCAGCCTGCCGGTCTCCGAGCAGCGCGCCCATATCGAGCAGCTGCGCGACCTGCTGCAGGGGCGCACCGACGCCGCGGCCCAGGAGCTGGCCCGTGATGCGGACTATCTGGTGGAGAAATCGGTCTGGCTCATCGGCGGCGACGGCTGGGCCTACGACATCGGCTACGGCGGGCTGGATCACGTACTGAGCCTGGGGGAGAACATCAACGTGCTGGTGCTCGACACCCAGTGTTACTCCAACACCGGCGGCCAGCAGTCCAAGGCCACCCCGCTCGGCGCCATCACCAAGTTTGGCGAGCAGGGCAAGCGCAAGGGGCGCAAGGATCTTGGCGCCAACGTGATGATGTACGGTCACGTCTACGTGGCGCAGATCTCCCTCGGCGCCCAGATGAACCAGACGGTGAAGGCCATTCAGGAGGCCGAAGCCTACCCGGGTCCGTCGCTCATCATCGCCTACAGCCCCTGCGAGGAGCACGGCTACGATCTGGCCCAGAGCCATGAGCAGATGAAGCAGCTGACCGCCACCGGCTTCTGGCCGCTCTATCGCTACGACCCGCGCCGCAGCGAGGAGGGCAAGGCGCCGCTGGCGCTGGACTCCCGGGCCCCCAGCGCATCGCTGGCCGAGACCCTGCAGCAGGAGCCCCGCTTCAAGCGGCTGGAACGCCAGTTGCCGGAGATTGCCAGCCAGCTCTATCGGGAGGCGGAGCTGGACGCCAACCGCCGCTTCGCCTGGCTGAGTCAGCTGGCCGGCAAGGAGGCGCCAGCCCAGGAGTAGCAACGCAGACCCACCAACAAACAGGGCTCCCCATGGGGAGCCCTGTTGCTATGTCGCCGTCACGCCATCAGGCGTGGATGCTGGCCAGCTCGTGGCGTTTCAACGCCAGCAGGGTGATGAGCAGCGCGGCGGTGGCGATCAGCGCCATGCCGATATAGGTGGCGCTGAAACCGGGCGCCAGCTCGGCCGGGCTCAGGCTGGCCAGGTTGTGGCTGCTGCCCGCCGGCAGGGCGGAGTGAAACAGCACGGAGCAGATGGCCACCCCGACCGCGCCACCCAGCTCGCGGCCGAAGTTGAACAGCGACATGCCGATGCCGCGATCTTCCCTTGGCAGGGCGTTTTGTACCACCACCGACAGCGCCGGCAGCACCAGGCCCAGCCCCAATCCGGCAAACCCCAGTCCCAGTCTGGCCCAGACGTCGAAATGAATTTGCCACAGCGCCAGCGCCGACAGGGCGAACCCCACCACCACGAAGCGCCGGTAGTAGCCGGTGCGGCCGATCAGCTTGCCGCCGACGAAGGCTCCTGCCGTGATGCAGACCATGAAGATCACCATGTAGAGCCCGCTCTCGCTGGCCCCCATTCCCTTCTGCCACTGCATCTGCAGCGGCAGGTAGACCAGCACGGCGAACATCAACAGCTGCGAGGCCAGCGCCAGCAGCACGCTCACCAGATAACCGGGCAACCGGGCCAGATGGGCCGGCAGAATGGGATCGTGGGCCCGCCGCTCCACCAGGATCAGCAGCAGCAGAGCCAGCGCCAGTCCCGCCGCCAGCCAGATGGCGGGCAGGGCGGTCTCCGGCGAGAGCAACAGCAGGCTCAGGGTGGTGACGGTGATCAGCAGCGCCGCCCCCTTCCAGTCGAAGCGACTGTGGCGGCGCACATTGAGGTGACCCAGGTTGCGGTTCACCAGCCAGAGCGCGAGTGCCCCGAGCGGCAGGTTGATCCAGAAGATCCAGCGCCAGCTGAGCTGCTCGGTGAAGTAGCCACCGAGCAGGGGCCCGGCGATGCTGGAGACCGCATAGACCGCCGAGATGTAGCCCTGATACTTGCCCACCTCCCGCGGCGGTATGCTGTCGGCGATGACGGTGAAGGCGAGCGCGATCAGGCCGCCGCCCCCCAGGCCTTGCAGCACCCGGGCCGCCAGCAGGGTCGGCAGATCCTGGGCCAGGCCGCAGGCCACGGATCCGGCCAGAAACAGACCGATGCCGATGTTGAGCATGCGCACCCGGCCGAACATGTCGCTCAGCTTGCCGTAGATGGGCAGGGCAGCGGTGGCCGCCAGCAGGTAGGCGGTGACCACCCAGGTAAGGGCGGTGCCAGCGTTCAACTCGGCCCCTATGATGGGCAAGGGGGTGGTGACTATGCTCTTTTCCAGTGAACCCAGGGCGATCACCAGGGCCACGCTCGAGAAGATGGTTTTTGGGGACATATGACGGGCTCGCTCATTTGAAAATGCCGGGATCTGCAACGCAGAACTTATTATTGTCTCATAAATCATCAGCCGATGGCCAAAACCGCCCCTGAGCGGCAAGCATGACCCCGGTCGCGGCATTGCCTCCTGCATTCTGGTAGGCTGGCTGTTCACCCCCCAAGAGGAAGCAGCCCCATGTCCGAGCAGTTCCGGTTTGAGCAATACGATGCCCTGATTTTCGATATGGACGGCACCCTGGTCGACTCCATGCCCCTGCATCTGGATGCCTGGGAGGAGACCAGCGCCGAGTTCGGCCTGCCCTTCGATCGCGCCCAGCTCAATGAATTCGGCGGCATTCCCACCCGCAAGATAGTCGCCATCCTGGCCGAGCAACATGGGCTGGATATCGATGTGGATGCCTTCACCCGGCGCAAGGTGGCGCTCTATCTTGAGCATATCGACAAGGTCAGCGTGTTTCCCGCCATGTGGGAGCTGGTCAAGCGCTGCCACGGCAAGGTTCCGATGGGCATAGGCACGGGTTCATCGCGCGAGCACGCCCTGCACATCCTGAAAAACACCGGTCTGGATGCCTATATTCCCGTGCTGGTCAGTGCCGATGACATCGACAACCACAAGCCCCACCCCGACACCTTCCTGAAAGTGGCCGAGCTGCTCGGCGCCAACCCCGCCAACTGCCTGGTGTTCGAAGATACCCAGATCGGCCTGCAGGCGGGCCGCGCCGCCGGGATGGAGACGGTGCTGGCACTGGAAGGAGAGCTCTACCAGCGCTAGGCCACACTGCCCCTGCCACCAATGAAAACGCCTCCGCAAAGGAGGCGTTTTGCATGCAGCAGTACCGGGATGACCCGGCCCCGGCTTACATGGCGTTGGTGGATTCGAAGATCTTGTCGGCCGAGGCTTCAACGAAGCCCGGGTAGAGCACGCCGTCGGCCTGCGGGTAGCGCAGGGCGAATTCGTAGAAGCAGCTCGGGATGGTGCGCACGCCATCGGTGAAGGCCACGTCCGCCTTGTCGGCCATGGTGGACGATTGCTCCAGCATCACCTGCGGATCCCCTTTCACCTCGCCACCCACGCCATTGAGCACGAAGCCCGCGGCCTTGAGGGCGGCGTTGACCTGCTGGATGGTGTCAAAGTCTTTCAGGCGGTTGATGTTGACGGTGAAGTGGTTGGCACGATAACCCCAGGCCGCCATCCAGGCCGCATACTCGCTCTCCGCCAGCAGGGTCTGGTAATCGGCCCAGGAGACCTGCCAGGGGGCGCCGGCATAGAGGAAGGCCTGGGTGTCGGTCAGGTGATCGGGCACCTGAGCCGCCAGCTTGTGGATGATGGCCTGGGCCGCATCGGAGAGCTCTTCCACCTTCAGCTCGCTGATGAACACCTTGGGCGCGTCCGGGTCTTTATGCTCGAAGTGCTTGGCGTAGAGCTTCTTGGCCTTGAACACGTACTCGCCCTTCTGCTCGTAGCCGAGCGCCAGGAAGTGGGCGGCCAGCTTTTCCAGCCCCAGCTTGGGCAGGTTGTAGGTGCGAAACGCCACATGGTCGTTGACGATGGGCTCGCCACCACCCAGCAGTTGATGAACCTTGTGGGCACTCGGGGTGACTTGAATGTAGTTATCCCACAAATGACCGAACAGGGTGTCGATATCCTTTTGCATCTCTCTTTCCTTTGATTGCGGGTACAGACAAGGGCACCAGTTCAGTGCCCCTTTTATTGTCGTGGTCAGGCGCTGGCTCCAACGCAGAGAGCGCCCGCCTTTGTCTTGCTTAGAACGTCAGACCGGGAGACAGCTGATCCGGCATGGCGGCCTTGCTGTCTTCGACGGAAGCCACCGGATACGCACAGTAGTCGGCGGCGTAGTAGGCGCTCGCCCTGTGGTTGCCGGAGGCGCCGATGCCGCCGAACGGCGCGGCACTGGAGGCGCCGGTGATGGGCTTGTTCCAGTTGACGATGCCGGCGCGAATACGCTTGAAGAAGTGCTGCCAGTCCGCCTCGCTGTCACCGAGCAGGCCGGCCGAGAGGCCGAAGCTGGTGGCGTTGCCCTGATCGATTGCGGCATCGAAGTCGTCGTAGCGAATGAGCTGCAGCAGCGGGCCGAAGTACTCTTCGTCCGGCAGCGCGCTGACTGCGGTCACGTCTATGATGCCCGGGGAGACGAAGCCGGTGCCCGCTTCCAGGTGCGTGAGGGTAAGCAGACTCTCGCCACCGAGGCGCTGCAGGTTGGCTTGCGCCTCGACCATGCCAAGCGCTGCCTTCTCGCTTATCATGGCGCCCATGAACGGCTGCTCGGCGGCGTCATAGAGGCCGACCTTGATCTGGCCGACCACCTCAACCAGACGTTTCACCAAGGCATCGCCTTGGACGCTGCGCTCGACAAACAGGCGGCGCGAGCAGGTGCAGCGCTGGCCTGAGGTAATGAAGGCGGACTGCACGATGGCATGGACGGCGCCGTCGATGTCGCTCACGTCTTTCACGATCAGCGGGTTGTTGCCACCCATCTCGAGGGCCAGGATCTTGCCCGGTTGACCGGCAAACTGCTGGTGCAGGAAGTGGCCGGTACGGGACGAACCGGTGAAAAAGAGGCCGTCGATGTCCGGATTGCCGGCCAGCGCCTTGCCGGTGTCGACCTCACCCTGCACCAGGTTGAGCACACCCTTGGGCAGCCCCGCCTCCTGCCAGATCTTCAACATGGCCTCGGCTACCATGGGGGTCAGCTCGGAGGGTTTGAACACCACTGTATTGCCGGCGATCAGCGCCGGTACGATATGGCCATTGGGCAGGTGGCCCGGGAAGTTGTAGGGGCCGAACACGGCCACGACACCGTGGGGCTTGTGGCGCACAAACGCCTTGGCGCCGGGCATGGGGTTCTCCACCGTGCCGGTACGCTCGTCATGGGCGCGGATGGAGATGGCGATCTTGCCCTGCATGGCGGCCACTTCGGTGCGGGTCTCCCACAGCGGTTTGCCGGTTTCGCGGGCGATGGTCAGCGCCAGCGCCTCCTTGTGCTCGCCGAGCAGGTCGGCATAGCGGCGCACGATGGCCAGACGATAGTCGAGGGCCAGATCGGACCAATGATAGAAGGCATGGCGGGCGGCCTTGACGGCGGCCTCCACCTGGGCGGCGCTGGCCGCCTCCCCTTGCCAGATCACCTGATTCTTGGCCGGATCCTTTGACTCGAACGGCTTGCCTGCACCGGCCAGCCACTGACCGTCAATAAACTGAACTAACTGGCTCATCCTTCACTCCCTGTGGTTCGCAGGCAGCCTTGGCTGCCTGTTTCATATGCGGTTTTGCTGCTGATATGGCTCAATCAAGATCGACGGCACGCACCATGTCGCCATCCTGCACCTTGAGTGCGGCCGCCATCTTGGGCGGGATGATGGCTTCGTGCTTGTCCAGATCGACCCGGATGTTGCCGTAGCAGGCGCGATAGTGCTCGTAGCGGGTATTGCAGACCAGATGGGTCTTGCCGCCGATGGGCTCACCCACCAGCACCCGCAGCTTCTGGCTGCGGCGCACGCTGCGAATGTTCTTCACGTCGCACTCGACGGTGGGGCCGGCATCGAAGATGTCGACATAGCCGCGATTCACGAATCCTTCGTCCTGCAGCATCTTGATGGCCGGGCGGGTCTTCTCGTGAGTCTGACCGATGACGGCGCGCGCCTCGTTGCTCAGCAGATTGACGTAGATGGGGTACTTGGGCATCAGCTCGGCGATGAAGCGCTTCTTGCCGATGCCGGTGAGATAGTCGACGGTGGGAAAATCCATCGAGAAGAAATGCTTTTGCAGCCACTCGTAGAAGGGGCTGTGACCATCGGCATCGGAGACGCCACGCATCTCGGCGAAGACGGTCTCGTCAAACAGCTCGGGGTGTTCGGCCATGAACAGAAAGCGGTGCTTGGAGAGCAGACGGCCGTTGAGCCCCTCGCGGGCGCATTCGCGCAGAAACAGGGTGCAGAGCTCGGAATTGCCGGTGTAGTCGTTGGAGAGGGTGAGGGTTTCCACTACGTTGTAGATGCCGAGCTTGGGGGAAGAGTGCACCACCTTGCCGATGTGATAGTTGTAGAACGGCTGGGACAGGCCCACGGCCGCATCGATGGCGCAGGTACCGACCATTTCGCCGGTCTCCAGATCCTCGGCGACGAAGAAATAGAGGCAGTCACCCTTGCCCGCAGGCTTGTCCGAAAAGGTCTGGGTGGAAGCGTCTATCTTGCGCTGCAGCAGTTCATCGTTGACGGGCAACGAAGTCATGCCGGTGCCGGATTCGATGGCACAGGTCTTGAGACCGGCAAAATCTTTTTGCTCGATGGGACGGATAACCAACATAAATGACAACTCCCTTTCATTGACGACAGGTGGGGTCCCGGCTCCTGCCGGGAGGGCTCCCCACCTCAATTTGGATCAGGCGTTAACCACCTGGGCAACCGCTTTTTCGAACCGTACCAGCCCTTCCTTGATGTCCGCTTCCGGAATAACCAGGGACGGCGCGAAACGCACCACGTTGGTGCCGGCTACCAGCGCCATCAGACCCTGATCGATGGAGGCCAGCAGGAAGTCGCGCGAGCGGCCCTTGTAGTCGTCGTTCAGCACGGCGCCCAGCAGCAGACCCTTGCCGCGCACTTCGCTGAAGCAGTGGTACTTGGCATTGATGGCCTCGATCCCTTCGCGGAACAGCTGTTCGCGCTGCTTGATGCCATTGAGCACTTCCGGGGTGTTGACCACATCGATCACCGCCTCGGCCACCGCGCAGGCCAGCGGGTTGCCGCCGTAGGTGGAGCCGTGAGTGCCCACTTTCAGGTGGGAGGCGATGTCGGTGGTGGTCAGCATGGCGCCGATGGGGAAGCCGCCGCCCAGTGCCTTGGCGCTGGTGAGGATGTCCGGCGTGACGCCCAGACCCATGTAGGCAAACAGATCGCCGGTACGACCGACGCCGGATTGCACTTCGTCATAGATCAGCAGGGCGTTGTGCTTGTCGCACAACTCGCGCACCCCTTTGGCAAACTCGTCGGTGGGACGAATGATGCCGCCCTCGCCCTGCAGCGGCTCCATCACCACGGCGCAGGTATTGTCGGAGATGACGGCAGCCAGCTCCGCCAGATCGTTGTAGGCTACGTGGGTGATGTCTGCGGGCTTGGGACCGAAACCATCGGAGTAGGCAGCCTGGCCGCCGACGCTGACGGTAAAGAAGGTACGACCGTGGAAGCCCTGGTGGAAGGCGATGATCTGGGTCTTGTGGGCACCGAACTTCTCGATGGCGTAGCGGCGGGCCAGCTTGAGGGCGGCTTCGTTGGCTTCGGCACCGGAGTTGCAGAAATAGACCTTGTCGGCGAAGGTAGCGGCGACCAGCTTCTTGGCCAGGCGCAGGGCCGGCTCGTTGGTCATCACGTTGGAGAGGTGCCACAGCTTCTCGCCCTGGGTTTTCAGGGCCTCGACCAGCTTGGGATGGCAATGGCCCAGGCCATTGACGGCGATCCCGCCGGCGAAATCCACATACTCACGGCCTTCCTGATCCCAGACACGTGACCCTTCACCACGCACCGGGATGATCTTGGCGGGCGCATAGTTGGGAACCATCACTTCATCAAACACTTCACGTGTCACTGCCAACAACTCTGACATATTGCTCTCCTTCGATCTGGCGACAGAATAATCCACCGCCCAAAAGTTAAATCCATGTAAACACATCGGCATTGTCACAGAAAAAAAGCTAAAAGTCTGCAACAAAGCGCGTTACAGGGAACAATGTTCGACTGCCCGTGAGATTTTAGGCAACCGCATTGCATAACGGCTCAGGGGGTGTTGGCAAGAGATAATTTGGACAGGGAGGGAGGTGAATAAAGTGTCAGGGAAAATATTTTTGGCCTCCTTTCAATTCTGGGAGGCCGATCACAACTATTCAGGGATTAGCCAAAAAATTGGCCAGCAACTGATGACCCTGCTCGCTCAGAATGCTCTCCGGATGGAACTGAACACCCTCTATATTCAACTGCTTATGGCGCAGCCCCATGATCTCGTCCGGGCTGCCATCGGCATGTTCGCTCCAGGCGGTGATCTCGAGGCAATCGGGCAAGGTGTCGCGCTCCACGATGAGCGAATGGTAACGAGTGACCCGCAGCGGATCGTTGAGCCCCTTGAATACCCCCTCACCACGATGGCGAATGAGCGAGGTCTTGCCGTGCATCACCTGACGGGCGCGCACCACTCTGGCACCAAAGGCCTGCGCCAGCGACTGGTGACCGAGGCAGACGCCGAGAATGGGGAGCTGGCCAGCAAAATGGGAGATGGCCGCCAGCGAGATACCCGCCTCATTGGGGGTGCAGGGACCGGGAGAAATCACCAAATAACGGGGAGAGAGCCGGGCAATGGCGTCCAGCGTCAGCTCGTCATTGCGCTTCACCACTACCTCCTGCCCCAGGGCGCCAAAATATTGCACCAGATTCCAGGTAAAGGAGTCGTAGTTATCGATCAACAACAGCATGGGTCAACCAGAGCAGAGAATTAACGATCCAGATAGCGACCCTGTTCCATTTCACGCTCGCGCTGGCACTCGGCCAGGTAGATGGCGGCGGCGATGGCAGGGGTTTTGTGGTGCTTGTCGATGGCATTGGAGACCATCAGTTGCAGGGTATTGAGGTTTTTGGCCTTGCGAAACTTGCGCAGCCAGTGACCCTTGTCACCCAACTCTTCAATCGTGGTATTTGATTCGACAGACATGCTAACTCTTGGGGCAGACGCCCGCGTTTGAAATTGGAAGATGAAATAACGAATAGCAGGTCGGGTAAAACAAAGAAAGCCAGGCAAATACCCAGCTCTCTTCTACTACACCTTCCCAGTATGTCAGGCTCGAGGAACGAAGCCGATTACATCATATACGCTGGCCAGGGTTTTTTCAGCCCTTTCCCGCGCCTTTTGTGCACCGGCCGCCAAAATGGCCTGCAGATGAGCCTCATCCTGACGCAGCTCGTGGAAACGGGCCTGAATCGGCTCCAGCAGGGCAACCACGGCCTCGGCGGTTTCGGTCTTGAGATGACCGTACATCTTGCCTTCGAAATGCTGTTCCAGTTCGGGGATGGAACGGCCGGTCACCCCGGACATCAGGGTCAGCAGGTTGGAGACCCCCGGCTTGTTCTCCGGATCGAAACGCACCACCGCCGGCTCGTCGGAGTCGGTCACCGCGCGCTTGATCTTCTTGACGATCTGCTTGGGATCTTCCAGCAGGCCGATGAAGTTGGCCTCGTTGTCATCCGACTTGGACATCTTCTTGGTCGGATCCTGCAGGCTCATCACCCGGGCGCCTTCGGTCGGAATGAAGGGCTCCGGCAGGGTGAACACCTCGCCGTAGAGGTTGTTGAAGCGGGTGCTGATGTCGCGGGTCAGCTCCAGATGCTGCTTCTGATCGTTGCCCACCGGCACCTGATTGGCCTGATAGAGCAGGATGTCGGCCGCCATCAGCACCGGATAACCGAACAGGCCGACGTTGACGTTGTTCTCGAAACGTGCGGACTTGTCCTTGAACTGGGTCATGCGCGACAGCTCGCCCATCTGGGTGTAGCAGTTCAGGATCCAGCCAAGCTCGGCGTGCTGCGGCACGTGGGACTGGATGAACACGGTGCTCTTGGCCGGATCGATACCGACCGCCAGATAGAGGGCGGCGGCGTCCAGGCAGGCCTTGCGCAGGGCAGCCGGATCCTGGCGGGTGGTGATGGCGTGCAGATCGACGATGCAGTAGAGGCAGTCGAAGTCATCCTGCATGTTGACCCACTGACGCAGGGCCCCCATGTAGTTGCCGATGGTCAGCTGGCCCGACGGTTGGGCCCCGCTCAATACGATAGGTTTAGTCATCAGAGTGTTGATCCTTGTTATTCGGCCTGCCTGGCCAGCTTATTCGGCCAGCAGCGCGTCGAGCTGGGCAAACTGTTCACATACCCAGTCCGGGCGGGAATCCGCGATGGGACGGCCGTAGTTGTAGCCATAGGTCAGCCCCACCACCTTCATGCCGGCAGCCTGGGCGGCCAGCACGTCATTTTCAGAGTCGCCCACCATCAGGGTGCGCGACGGGCTGACGCCCAACTCGTGGCAGGCCAGCAGCAGCGGCTCCGGGCTCGGTTTCTTGACGGGCACGCAGTTGCCCCCCAGCCAGAGTGCGAAACAGTCGCCGATGCCGAGAGCATCGAGGATCGGCTGCACGAAGTGACTCGGCTTGTTGGTCACGATCGCCTGCTGGTAACCCAGCGCCTGCAGGCGGCGCAGGCTCTGTTCGACCCCGTCATACATGGCCAGCCCTTCCAGCAGGCAGGCCTGATAGTGGCGGTCAAACAGCGGACGGGCGCTGGCAAACAGCTCAGGCGCCGCGCGATAGTCCAGCGCACGTTGGATCAGCTTGTCGGCACCGTTGCCGACCCAGGTCCGCACCACGGCCTCGTCGGCCTCGGCCAGCCCCAGTTCGGTCAGCGTACGGTTGACCGCCAGCGCCAGTTGCGGGGCACTGTCGATCAGGGTGCCGTCCAGATCGAACAGCACCAGGTCAAAATCACGTTCAGCGTTTGACATGAGAGAGCTCCGCCCGCATCTCGTCGATCACCGCCTTGTAGTCCGGACGACTGAAGATGGCCGAGCCGGCCACGAACATGTCGGCACCAGCCTGGGCAATTTCGCGAATGTTGTCGACCTTGACCCCACCGTCGATCTCAAGGCGAATGTCGCGGCCGCTCTCGTCGATCAGGCGGCGCACCTGGCGCAGCTTGTCGAGGGTGCCGGGGATGAAGCTCTGGCCGCCGAAGCCCGGGTTGACCGACATCAGCAGGATCACGTCCAGCTTGTCCATCACGTACTCCAGGCAGGTGAGCGGCGTGGCCGGGTTCAGCACCAGACCGGCCTGGCAGCCCTGCTCCTTGATGAGGCCCAGGGAGCGGTCGACGTGGTCGGACGCTTCCGGGTGGAAGGTGATGAGGGAAGCACCCGCCTTGGCAAAATCGGGAATGATGCGATCCACCGGCTTGACCATCAGGTGCACGTCGATGGGGGCTTCGATACCGTAGTCACGCAGGGCCTGGCAGACCATGGGGCCTATGGTCAGGTTGGGCACATAATGGTTGTCCATCACGTCGAAATGGACCACGTCGGCACCGGCGGCCAGCACCTTGGCGACATCGTCCCCCAGACGGGCAAAGTCGGCGGAGAGGATCGAGGGGGCAATCAGAAAGTCTTTCATCAGCGTCATCCATTGGCAGCGTGGCAGAAAAAGCGGCGCAATTTTACCGCAAACGGACGCCGAAAACGACCCGCACACGGTATGGAAAAAGCGGACGCCATCATCACCGCAAACAGACGCCGAAAACGACCCGCACACGGTATGGAAAAGCGGACGCCATCATCACTGCAAACAGGCACTGAAAACGACCCGCACATGATACGGAAAAAGCGGACGCCATCATCACCGCAAACGGGCGCCGAAAACGACCCGCACACGGTACGGAAAAAGCGGACGCCATCATCACCGCAAACAGGCACTGAAAACAGCCCGCACACGGTACGGAAAAAGCGCATGCCATCATCGGCCGCAGCAGACATAAAAAACGGCACCCCCAGGTGCCGTCTGTGTCAGCCGAGTGGCGCCAATTCGGCATCGCTCGGGTAGTAGCCCTGCTCCGGCTCGATACCGGGCGGATAGAGCGCCAGCAACTCGGCCACCTTGTTGCGGGTGCCGCCGTTGCGGCTGATGGTGCGCTTGACCAGGATTTCGTCGAGGCGGGCACCGCGATAAAGCTCGCGGGTCAGCTCGATATCGTGGTTGCTGATGAGCACGGGCACCCCTTTGCGCGCCGCGGTATGGCGGGCCAGCCTGGCCAGCACGGCCTGATCGTCCAGGGTGAAGCCACCGGCCGAATAGGTGGTGAAGCTCGCGGTAGTGGAGAGCGGGGCATAGGGGGGATCGCAATAGATCACCCAATCCTCTTCGGCGCGCTGGATGGCATCGGCATAGCTTTCACAGATGAAGGTCGCCTTCTGCGCCTTCTCGGCGAAGGCCCACAGCTCTTTTTCCGGGAAATAGGGTTTCTTGTAGGAACCGAACGGGACGTTGAAGCCCCCCTTCTTGTTGTACCGGCACAGGCCGTTGAAACCGTGTCGATTCAGAAACAGGAACAGCAGGGCGCGCTCGAAGCTGGTGTCGGTCTGGTTGAACTGGGTGCGCAGTCGGTAGTAGGCGGCCTTGTGGTTGTGCTCGGTCACGAACAGCTTGCGCGACTCAGCGATGAACCGATCCGGCGTCAACTTGAGATGATTGTAAAGACCGATCAGATCCGGATTGATGTCGTTGAGCACATAGGCGTCGTAGTCGGTGTTGAGAAACACGGACCCGGCCCCGACGAAGGGCTCCAGCAACACACGCCCGGCCGGCAAACGCTCGGCAATCTCTTCAACCAGGGAGTATTTTCCCCCGGCCCATTTTAAAAAAGCGCGTGTTTTTTTCATGGAAATCCGGTGTTAAGAAGGCATCGACCAAAAAAGGGGGACGATTCTACCCCCTTCCCGGCCAAAATGGCTATTGCTTCAACTCTTTTTGTACCTGAGCAAACGACTTGGGCCAGGGTTGACCCTTCAGCAAGGCGGGCGACAGCTTGCGAATGGCGGCCTTGGCCTGGTTGCTGCTGGCGTAGTCCCCCTGCAGCACCACGTACCAGGGGCTGCCGCGGAACTTGGTCTGATAGACCCAGATCTTGCCGGCCAGACCATTTTCGGCCACGAACTTGTCCACCGCCTTGGTGTTGCTCGCCCCCATCAGCTGGATGCTGTAGTGGTTTCTGGGCTTCTTGTTCAGAGTGGCAGCGGGGGTCAGCGCCACCTTGGGAGCAGGTCCCGCCACCGGTTCAACCGCAACTGGCTTGGCCACCGGCTTGCTGGCCGCTGGCGTGGGTTGGGCCTTGGCGGTGTTTGCCGGCTGGGCAGTCTGAGCAGTGGCATTGGGTGTAACAGCCGGCTCGGCAGGAGCAACTTGAGTGGCCGCTGCTTGCGAATCGGCGCCGGTCAGCTCATCCACTACCGCAGTGGGCAGGGCGCCGCTGACGTTGGGCTGCTTCATCAGCTTCTCGACCACCTCGTCGGAGATCACCACCCGGCGCCCTTCGTAGTTGGTCGATTCGGTGGTCACGGTGTCGCTCTCCACCGCCTTGGGCAATACCTTGGCATCCGGCTGCCAGTCGCGTACCACGCCGCCGGGATTGCTGGCGGCGCCATCACTGGCCGTACTCTGGCTGCCGTTCTGGCTGGTGTTGCTGCCACCGATGGTCAGCGGATCGCCACCCGAGACGGGGATGGGCAACGCCGTGGTTTGGGTGGGCTCGGGGACGGTACTCTTGCTGTCGCCGCCAAACAGGGCCGGCAGCAGATAACTCAGCGCCAGCAGACCGCCGGCCAACAGGGCCAGCAGGGTCGCAATCTTCTTGACGGGCAACTCGGCCTGACGTTTCTTGGGCCTTCTGTCGGTCATGATATCCTCCAGTAACTGCATGATGGTGGACGGATGTCCATTTGCCACTTTCAGGATCTCTTCCACTTTCGGCTTGGGCAAGAGGGCTGTCGGGATCTTGAGCTCTTTGGCCTTCTCATACAAGAAGATGCGTTGTTCGGGCGCGCCAAGCGGCGCGACTTCCAGCTCCAGCGCGGGCATCGCCCGCCCTTTCAGCTGCGCCTTCTGATTGCGACACCAGACGTCACTGCCGGAGAGCACGATGGCCAACTGATGGGGGATCTTCAGGGTATCGTTGTGACGACACAGGCTCCACAGCTCACCAACCAGCTCGGCAGGCAGCTCGTCGGCCCGCTCAATGAGCAGCAGCAGGGTAGCGGGTTTGCCTTCCAGCATGCGGAAAAAGCTGTCTGCCAGCGCATCCTGCGGGTTGAACAACGGCCGGGCCACCACCTGGGGCAGCAGCAGCTGACGCACGTCCACCATCTTCATGGCGGGGCTGCCGATCAGGCTGACGACCCGCACTTTTTCCGGCAGCGCTCCCAGCAGGGATTCGCACAACGTGCCGCGACCACTGCCGGGTTTGCCGGAAAGAAAGATAAAAGGATGATTGAATTCAATCAGATGCAGCAGCCGGTCAACCAGCTGCCGCTGGGAGGGAAATTTCAGCAGTTTATTCGTCACGACCAGACTCGATCACCGCCAGCAGTTCAGCATCGGAGACATCGGCCACCACCTGGGCATGACCTATGCCGACCGGCAGCACCAGACGCAGTTTGCCTTCCAGCACCTTCTTGTCTCGGCGCATGTGGCGAATGAAGGCCGCAAAATCCATCTCAGGCGGCGCCGTCACCGGCAGATTGGCTGCCAGCAGCAAGGCCCGGATACGGTCTACCTGTTGCTCGGTCACGTCACCACGGGCCAGGGCGGTATTGGCAGCCAGCATGGTGCCTGCCGCCACGGCTTCGCCGTGCAGCCAGTTGCCATAGCCCTTCTCGGCTTCAATGGCATGGCCAAAGGTGTGGCCCAGATTAAGCAGGGCACGCACACCGTGTTCGGTCTCGTCCTGGCCAACCACATCGGCCTTGATCTCGCAGCAGCGGCGGATGGCATAGGCCAGCGCGGCCGGCTCCTGCGCCTGCAGACGGGACATGTTGGCTTCGAGCCAGCAGAAGAATTCGACATCCCAGATGATGCCGTATTTGATCACCTCGGCCATGCCGGCGGCAAATTCGCGGGCAGGCAGGGTCTGGAGGCACTCGGTATCGATCACGACGTGTCTGGGCTGATAGAAGGCCCCAATCATGTTCTTGCCGAGGGGATGGTTGACGGCAGTCTTGCCACCAACGGAGGAATCAACCTGGGAGAGCAGTGTGGTAGGCACTTGAATGAACGGAATGCCACGTTGATAGCTTGCAGCAGCGAAGCCGACAACGTCCCCTATCACACCGCCACCCAGGGCAATCAGAGTGGTATCACGACCATGGTTGGTTTCCAGCAGAGCGGACATGATCCGCTCAAAGGTAGCCAGGGTCTTGTAGGCCTCGCCATCCGGCAGGATCAAGTGTTCAACCTGATAGCCCGACAGCAACTGGACAATCCGCTCAAGATACAAGGGCGCAACCACTGTGTTGGTCACAATCATGACCCGCTTGCCCTTGATGGTTTGCGTCAGCACCTCTGCGTGCTGCAACAGACCTGCGGCTATCTCGATGGGATAGCTGCGTTCACCCAGTTCGACCTTCAACCTTTCCATGGACGTCCTCTATATTACATGCCGATCAACTTAACGATTTGATTGGCAACAACTTTAGCGCTCTGGTCATCAGTCTGGATGACAAAGTCAGCCACTTCTTCATACAGGGCGTTGCGTTCTTGTGCCAGACGCTCGAGTACTTCGCGCGGCGGCTCTTCGGTTTGCAGCAAGGGGCGACGCTTGTCTCTTTGCGTACGTGCCAGTTGCTTCTCAATGGTGGTTTCGAGGTACACCACGATGCCGCGAGCAGAGAGCTTGTTGCGTGTTTCACGGCTCTTGATGGCACCGCCACCCGTCGCCAGCACGATACCCTGCTGTTCGGAAAGGTCACCGATGACCTTCTCTTCGCGGATCCGGAAACCCTCTTCGCCTTCAACATCGAACACCCAGCCGATATCGGCACCACTGCGGCGCTCAATCTCATGATCTGAGTCGAAAAACTCCATATGCAGTTGTTCTGCCAGATGTCTACCTATGGTGCTCTTGCCCGCACCCATGGGACCTATCAGGAAAATATTGCGTTTCTCAGCCATGTCTTTTCGTTAGTAATTACAAACTGTACGACCCCGACAAACTCTCGATCGGGGTACCTATGAACCTTATCTTGCGATGGATCAGGAGGGGGATTATCTCAATAGAAATCAGGACTGGCAACCGCAGCCCTTACGCCCCAGCCTCATTGGGGCGTAAGGTTATATGTGTTTTACCTTCACATGTAAAGTCTTCAGAAGGCGTCGGTGACTATCTTCGGCGTCACGAAAATCAGCAGCTCGCGCTTTTTGTTCTCGCTGGTTGTCTTGCGAAACAACACCCCCAGACCCGGGATGTCGCCCAGCAGGGGCACCTTGCTGACGTCGCTCTTGATGGTCTGTTGATAGATGCCGCCAAGCACCAGGGTCTCGCCATTGTTGACTAGCACCTGAGTGGTGATGGACTGGGCGTTGATGGAGACGGCATCACCGGTACCGGTCGGCACGGTTTCACCCTTGGTATCCTGGGTCACGGTCAAATCCAGGATCACCCTGTTGTCGGGGGTGATCTGCGGCGTCACCTTGAGGCTCAGCACCGCCTTCTTGAAGGTGACCGAGGTTGCCCCGCTGGAAGAGGACTCCACATAGGGGATCTCGGTACCCTGCTCGATCAGCGCCGGTTTCTGGTTAGCCGTGGTGACCCGGGGGCTGGCGATGATCTCGGCCTTGCTCTCTTTCTCCAGTGCCGACAGCTCGAGATCCAGCAAGGTACCATCCGCCAGCCGCGCCACCTGGAAGGCCAGGGTGCCGGCCGCATTGGTCACCGGCAGATTGACGTTAAGCCGATCGTCCACCCCAGGTCGGGTGATGGTCGAGCCGCCATTGTTGTTGCCGGAACTGTCATTGCCTTCGATGGTGCCCGAGGTACTGTTGCCGTGCCCGTCGTTTTTGGTTACTCCCCAACGCACCCCGAGAGCCTCGTCAAAGCCGTCATCAATGGTCACCATGCGCGCCTCGATCACCACCTGCTTGACCGGAATATCCAGGATATCCAGCATCCGCTTGATGTTGCTGATGACGTCGGCAGTGTCTTTGACCACCAGCACGTTGGTCCGCTCATCGACACTCACCGCCCCCTTGGAAGAGAGCAGTTTGGTGCTCTCGGACGAGAGCAGCGCCGCCACTTCGGATGCCTTGGCATAGTTGATCTGCAGATACTCGGTATAAAGCGGTGCCAGATCGGCGACCTGGTTGCGGCTCTCCAGCTGCTGTTTCTCGCGAGCGGCAATCTCTTCGGCAGGCGCGACCAGCAGGATGTTGTTGTCCAACCGCTTGTCGAGCCCCCGCACCTTCAAGATGATGTCGAGTGCCTGCTCCCAGGGCACCCCGTCCAGCCGCAGGGTGATGTTGCCCGACACCGAATCCGTGGTCACCAGATTGAGGTTGTTGAAATCCGCGATGAGCTGCAGCACGGTTCTCACCGGGATATCCTGGAAATTGAGAGAGATGGGTTTGCCCTGATACTGCTTGCCGGCAGTCGCCGCGGTGCGCTTTTTCACCTCGACGATGAACATCTTGTCCGCCTGATCGTAACGGTAGTCAAACTGACCGTTGACCGAGAGTTCAAACAGGGTGTCGTTACCCTGGCGGAACACCTCAACCTGAGAGACAGGGGTCGCAAAATCCTGCACGTTGATCAGGTTGAGCAAATCGTCCGGTACCCGGGTGCCGTGAAACTTGGCAAGCACCGTCTGACCACGGCTGCTGACGTCAACGGCGGCGGAGCTGTTGTCCAGCGTCACCAGAAATTCCCCCTGCCCGTCCTTGCCACGCCTGAAGTCGACCCCCTTCACGGAATTGAAGTAGGCACCGCTGGCCGCCGTCTGTGGTGATGGCAAGACAGGCTTGCTGGCCACGGACGCTGCCACTGGAGCGCTCTGGCGAGCAAGCTGCTGACTGTTGATCAGGGCGGACGAGGCTGCCGGCTGGGTATTGATAAGTGCAGACGAGGTCGGCTGGGGGGCCACCAGCCCGGAGGATGCTGTGGTGGCTGGCAGCGGCATGGCTGCTTTTTCTCCCAGAGCCACCAACAACTTGTTGCCCTGCTGATGCACCTGATAGGGGGTCAGTTGATCGAGGGCGATCTTGATATCGAGACCTGCCCCCTTGCCCTCGACCTTGAGGTTGTCCACCCCTTGCTGCTTGATGGGCAACGGGTTCACGTTGAGTGCTCCCACAGCTCCCGGCACATGCAGCAGCAGTTGGTTGGGTTCATAGGAGAGACGATCGGTAAATCCGCTGACCGGTTCACTGAAACTCAACTCCAGCAACAGCTGATCGGCCATCAGCGGATTGACCTTGACCTCCTGCAGGGTTGCCACGGCCCAGGCCTGGCTCCATGCTCCGGTGCAAAACAGCAGGGTAACTCGGGCTACCATACCTATTGTTGTTTTCATCGCATCATCCCTGATTATCGTTTTGCTTCAAGATTGGCCATGCCCAGCTGAGTTTCTCGGGTCACCCAGCATCCTTTGCCATCCGGTATAGTCTCAATCAAATCCACGTAGGTGTCAGTGATCCTGATCACCCGTCCCTGATCCAGTCCCATGTGTTGATTGAGACCCACCCGGATGGATTGACCATCAGGAGTCCTGATCAAGGCCCACAACTGTCCCTGCTTGCCAAGTGAGCCCTGCATGCTCAGGCTGGCCAATGAATAGCGTTCCAGTACTTCTTTTTCCCTGTTGGCCACGATCTGGGCGCAATCCGGCTTCACCTTGGCATCCACCTTGGCACTGCTGGTTTCAGGCTGGGGAGCAATGAAGGGGCTGCGCTGATCGCTGAGGTGATAAGCCATGGGGGAAAAGGGTTTGATTTCGGGAAGAGGCTCGATGGGTACTGGTTTTCTGGCCTTGGTTGCGGCCACATAGTTGTCCATGTCGTCCTGCCCACCGCAGGCGGTCAACAACAGAGCAGGCAACAGCACGCAGAGTAGCTTCATTTGGTCTGCCCCACGGTTTTGCCATTGTATTTGTAGGTTTTGGCCAGCATCGACATGGCAATCATGTCACCCTGCTCCTTGCCCTGTCCCAACGTGAACGATTCCAGGATGACGATACGCGGCAAGGCCGCCATGTCGGCCGTGAACTTGCCTATCTCATGATAAGTACCCACCACTTCGATTCGCATGGGTAGCTCGGTGGAGAACTCGTGTTTGATCTCGGGTTCCCAATTGATGCGATTCAATTTGAGCCCATTGTCGGTGGCAATGAAACTGATGTCATCCAGCAATCCGGCCACTTCGTGAGTATTCGGCAACTGCTTGAGCTGGGTATCAACCAGCTGTTCGAGCTGCACCATCTGCGTCTTGTAGGCACCGAGGTTGGCAGCCAGCATCGCCTTGCTCTCGAACTGCGCCTTGAGTTCGGCCTCCTTGTTGGTCTCCTGGGTCAACAGGGTCAGTGAGTTGGCAATCACGTAGTAATAGATGGCTCCCCCCAACAAGGCACAGAAGAACAGGATGAAAATCCCCTTGGCCAGCTTGGGCCAACTGGCAATGTTGTTGAGATCCAGTTCGTTGAGCTGTTGTAGATTCATTGCTGCCCCTTAGCCACATCGACCGTGGCACCTGCCGCACCCGCGACCTGGAACATCATGGAGAACTGGCTGAGCGAAACGGGCGCCACATCGGCCGCAAAAATCGTGCTGATCTGCGACTGCCCCAGCCAGCCGGAGCCATCGATACGACGCATCATGCTGGCTACCCTGCCATAGGCCTCGGTCTTGCCATTCACATCTATTTGGTTGTTCTGCAAGGCAAGCGTATTGAGGTAAACCCCGTTGGGAACCAGCGAAGGCAACTGGTTGAACAGACGAACCGGCAGATTGCGGCGCATCTGCAGGTGTTCGATCAATTGCATGCGATCGATCAACTCCTTGCGTCGCTCCTTGAGCAGGCGGATCTCGCCAAGCTGGGCATCGAGGATTGTCATCTCCTGCTGCAAACGCTGGTTGCGCTGCTGCTGATGGCCTATCTGCTGCTCTACCAGCCAGTCGGCGGCAAAGCCGAGTGAAGCCGTGATGGCCATGAAGATGCCCAGCATGACCCCGAATTGCTTCTTCTGCCGCTGGGCCCTGGCCTCACGCCAGGGCAGGAGGTTTATATTTGACATGGCGTGAAGCTCCTCAATGCCAGACCCAGCGCAGTCATGAACTTGGCACCGTGGACCGCCCCCTCCCCTTTCGGCTTGCCGAACAGGGCAAAGGGATCAGGATGCAATACCTCACAGTTCAACTCGCTGCCAACCTGGGCCGCCAGCCCGGGCAGCAGGCTGCCACCGCCGGTGAGCACCAGTCTGGAAAGCTCTCTGTGCCCGGAAGAGCTGCAAAAAAGCTGCACGTTCCGCCTGACTTGCTGCAGCAGGGCATTCATATGGGGCAGCAATACATCCAATTCGTGATCAACTGGCAGCTTGCCCTGCAACTTGGCCTGCTCGGCATCATCCAGCGACAGGTTGTAAAAAGAGGCCAGCGCCTGACTATATTGATCGCCACCGAAGTTTTGCAGGCGTGAGTAGATAACTTCTCCCTTTACCAGTGCGGCAAAGGTCATGGCGCTCGCTCCGATATCGATCACGCCGACCGGTTTATCCCACTCCTGCAGCTCCGGCAGGCAGGCAAGCACGGCGCGGCCCAGTGCGTGGGCGCCCACATCCACCACCTTGGTGGTCATGTCGGCTTCCGCCAGCGCGGTCACCCGCCCGCTCACGCTCTCGGTGCGGGCCGCACTCAGCAACACTTCGCGGCGCTCCTGATCATTGACCTTGCCCAGAATCTCAAAATCCAGGCTCACTTCATCTAGGGGAAAGGGGATGAGTTGCTCGGCCTCGAGCTGAACCTGATTCTCCAGCTCGTTCTCACCCAGCGCGGCATCCACCTGAATGACTTTGGTGATCACGTTGGAACCGGTGACGGCAGTCGCAACGTACTGGCTGCTGCCCGAGATGAGGCGCTTGAGGGCCTTGAGAGACTGGCTGACCCGTTCGATATCCTGCAGCTGATAATCAACCAGAGTGCCTTTGGGAGTGGCAACTTCGGCCACAGATTCGAGATGCAGCTTGCCGGGACGACCGGTAATGGTCACGGCCTTGATGGTCTGGCTGCCAAAATCAATACCCGCCAGAGGAAGCAGAGAACCTTTGTTGAATAGCCCAAACATATACACATCCATGCGTTATTGGGTTTTAGGATTGATTGTAGGACAGCTAATCAGAAGATGATGACTTAACTCATCCTAAATGCTCTATCTATCAATGTCATAAAGTTTATGCCGAAAAGTGATACAACTCGCTTTCCGGCCGCCCCTCGCCTCCCCTTGGTTATTGAGCCGCAGAATGCTAACCTCCCGCCTCTTCTCGAGGAGCCGGGCAGCCGTCAGGAAAACCTCGAATTTCCGGAGGCAAAAGGGCTATACTCTGCGCCCGTTGGCTAATTTTAAGACGATTGGTAGTTCTTCCATGCTGAAATGGCTCGTACGCCTGTTTATTGTCATGATGCTGGGTGCTGTGCTGGGTGTTGCCAGCCTCATCGGTATCTACTTTTACATCAAGCCCCAGTTGCCGGATGTGACCGCGCTGCGCGACGTCAAGCTGGCCACCCCGATGAAGGTGTACAGCCGGGATGGGGAATTGATCTCCCAATTTGGCGAAATTCGTCGCATCCCGCTGCATCTGGATGAAATCCCCCAGTCCATGATCGATGCAGTATTGGCGACCGAAGATGCCCGTTTCTATGAGCACCCGGGGATTGACCCCATCGGCATCATTCGTGCTGCCACCGTCTGGGCCGTCTCCGGTCAGGCCCGCCAAGGCGCCAGTACCATCACCCAGCAGGTCGCCCGCAACTTCTTCCTGAGCAATGAAAAGACGCTGGTGCGCAAGATAAAAGAGGTCTTCCTGGCCTGGCGCATCGAGCAGAATCTCTCCAAGGACGAGATCCTGCAGCTCTACCTCAACAAGATCCCGCTCGGCTACCGGGCATTCGGGGTCGGTGCCGCCGCCCAGGTTTACTTTGGCAAGGAGGTCAAGGACCTGACGCTGGACGAGATCGCCATCATCGCCGGTCTGCCCAAGGCGCCGTCCATGCTTAACCCGATCCGCTCGCCGGAACGTGCCTTTGCCCGTCGCAACGTGGTACTTGGTCGCATGCTGGAAACCGGCAAAATCACCCAGGCCCAGTTCGACGAAGCGTCCAAGATGCCGGTCAAGGCCCGTTATCACGGTGCCGAGATCACCTTGAATGCCCCTTATCTGGGGGAGATGGTGCGCCAGAAGATGGTGGAGCAGTTCGGTGAAGATGCCTACACCATGGGTCTGCACGTCTACACCACAGTCACCGCCAAGCGCCAGCGCGCCGCCCGTCTGGCCTTGCTCGACGGCGTGTTCGACTATGACACCCGCCATGGCTACAAGGGCGTGACCGCCCAGCTGTGGAAAGCGGGCGAAGCCGATTGGGATTATGACAAGATCATGGCCCATCTGGCCAAGCAGCCCACCTATGAGCCGCTGATGGCCGCCGTCGTCACCAAGCTGGCTGACAAGAGTGCGACCATAGTACTGAAGAACGGCAAGCAGGCTGAACTTGGCTGGAACGGCATCAAGTGGGCGCGCGCCTTCATCACCGACGATCGTCAGGGCTTTGCTCCCCGCTCGGCCCGCGACATGCTGAAAGTGGGCGCCCAGATCTGGGTTCGGGAAAAGGGTGAAGAACTGCTGCTTTCCCAGATTCCCGAGGTCAACGCCGCTCTGGTGGCCATGAACCCGCAGGATGGTGCCATCGAGGCGCTGGTCGGCGGTTTCAGCTTTGAGCTCTCCAAGTTCAACCGGGTCGACCAGGCACGCCGCCAGATAGGCTCCAACATCAAGCCCTTCCTCTATGCCACCGCGCTGGAACAGGGCTACACCCTGGCCTCCCTCATCAACGATGCGCCGATCAACCAGTGGGATCCCTCCAAGGGCCCCATGTGGCAGCCCAAAAACTCCCCGGCCATCTATGAAGGCCCCACCTCCCTTCGTCTCGGCCTCGCCAAGTCGAAGAACGTGATGTCAGTGCGCCTGATGCGCGCCATCGGGCTGGATACCTACATCGACGGGCTGACCCGCTTCGGCTTTGCTCGCGATACCATCTCACCCAACGAGTCGCTGGCTCTGGGTGCCGCCGAGTTCACCCCGCTGGAAGTGGTGCGCGGCTACTCGGTCATGGCCAACGGCGGCTTCCAGGTCACCCCCTACTTCATCACCGAAGTCACCGACAGCTTCGGCGCACCTCTCTATCAGGCCAACCCGGCAGCCGCCTGCCGTGATTGTGGCGTGCTGGCCGCCGCAGGTCTCGACAGTGCGGATGCCTATGCCAATACGGCGCCGGACTGGAAAGCCCAGTGCCCCATCGATCCGGTCGTCCCCGGCAACATGGCACCGCAGACCATCAGTGCCCAGAGCACCTTCCTGGTGACCGACACCCTGACCACCGCCATCTGGGGTGGCAATGGCTGGCGCGGCACCGGCTGGCGGGCGGCGCGCGACCTCAAACGCCACGATATCTCCGGCAAGACCGGGACCACCAACGAATCCCGTGATGCCTGGTTCTCCGGCTATACCCCGAATCTGGTCGCCACCTCCTGGATCGGTTTTGACAACCACCAGCGTGGTCTGGGCCGGGCCGAATTTGGCGGTGGTGCCGCACAGCCGATCTGGATCGACTTCATGAAGACGGCGCTCAAGCAGGTGCCTGAGCGCAAGATGCCGGTACCGGAAGGGATCATCACGGTGCGGATCGATCGTGAGACCGGCCTGTTGACCAACCGAACCGACGGCAGCAGCACGGAAGAGTTCTTCAAGGAAGGCACCGAGCCGACCCGCTACGCGACACAGAGCTCGGATGGCAATCAGGTGTACGGCGGTGAGGGTTCGCCCACTGATGGCCCCGTCTCCACCGACGATATCTTCTAAATCACCGCAGAAGATAAAAAAACCGGCGCAATGCGCCGGTTTTCTTTTTTGTGGCCTTGTAGTGGTGATCTGCAGTTAACCAAGCAGGCTCTGCATCAAGCGCGAGATACGAGCGGCCAGCTCGTTGAAGCAGGGCCGGCGCACCGAATAGTGGCGATAGAGCAGCGCTATAGTGCGTCCAGGCACGGGGTCTATCACAGGTCGATAGCTGACGCCGCCCTCTTCGGCATTGGCGGGCACGGCAAGCCTGGGTACCAGCGTCATGCCGCTGCCGGCGGCCACCATGTTGCGCAGCGTCTCCAAACTGGTGCCCTTGAAGCGCTGATCCTCACCGATACCGGCAGCGAAACAGAATCCCATCGCCTGATCCCGCAAGCAGTGGCCATCGGCCAGCATCAGCAACTTCTTGCCCTTGAGATTGCTGAGCGGCACCGCCTTGGCCTTGGCCTCCGGGTGCTGCTGGGGCACTGCCAGCCACATGGGCTCCTGGTAGAGCGGGATCGAACCAAACCCGTCCATCCCCTCCAGCTCGGCCAGGATCAGGCAATCCAGCTCCCCCTCTTCCAGCCGTTTGAGCAACACCTGGGTCTGCTCTTCATAGAGGTAGAACTCCAGCTTGGGAAAGTGCTCGCGCAGATCCTGAATGATGTGAGGCAGCAGGTAGGGGCCGACGGTAGGAATGAAGCCGATGTGGATTTCACCAGACATGGGCTCGGCAAAGTGCTGGCCTATGCTCTTGAGCTCACGCACCTCTTTAAGCACCTTGCGGGCCTGCTGGGCCATGGCATCACCAGCCGGGGTAAACAGCACCTTGCGCGAGGTACGCTCGATCAGGATCACCCCGAGTTCATCCTCCAGCTTGCGCAGCTGGCCGCTCAGGGTGGGCTGACTGACGAAGCAGCGCTCCGCCGCCTTGCGAAAGTGCTTCTCCTCTTCCAGCGCCACCAAATACTCGAGATCGCGAAGGTTCATACATCCAGAATCCTGCCAACCAATGGGGCCATTAGCATGCCCAAGAACGGCGGAGCGAACAAGGGATGGAGCAAGGGGGAAAGTCGACAGGCCGATAAAACAAGGCGGGCCCGGATCCAGGATCCGGGCCCGCAACAGCGAGCATCCAACCCGCCTTACACCCGGAAGCGGCGCACCATCTCCTGCAACTGGGTCGCCAGGTGATTGAGGTCGTTACAGGCCTGTGCCATCTGGGTTGCACCGGCAGCCACTTCCTCGGAGGCATGGCTGATATTGACCACGTTGCGGTTGAGCTCTTCACTCACCGCCCCCTGCTCTTCGGTGGCGGTCGCAATCTGGATATTCATGTGGGAGATGCTCTCCACCGAGCCGCTGATCTCGGAGATGGATGCCCCCGCCTCCCGCGCCGTGCTCACGGTGGAATTCATCATGTCCTGGCTTTGCTGCATGGTGGTGCCGGCCTGCTCGGCCCGCTGCTGCAGTTCGGCGATGATGGTGTTGATCTGGGAGGTGGAATCCTGAGTCCGCTTCGCCAGGGTACGCACCTCGTCGGCCACCACCGCAAAGCCGCGGCCCTGCTCGCCGGCCCGAGCCGCTTCAATGGCGGCGTTGAGCGCCAGCAGGTTGGTCTGCTCGGCGATCCCGCGGATCACCTCCAGCACCATGCCGATGTTGCGGCTGTCGTCGCCAAGCTGACGGATTACCACGGCGGTGCTCTCGATGGCACCGGCCACCTGCTCAATACGCTTGATGGAGTCGTTGACGGTGCGAGCCCCCAGTTCGGCAGTGCTGCTGGCGGCACTGGCGGCACTGGCGGCGTCACTGGTGTTGCGGGACACCTCCTGCACCGTGGCCTGCATCTCGTTCATGGCGGTGGCCAGCTGATTCAGCTCGTGCTGCTGGCTGTTCATGTTGTTGGCGGATTGGCGCGCCACCGCGCTGATCTCTTCGGCTGCCGAACTCAGTTGCACCACGGAGCCGGAAACTTCACTGACCAGGGTACGCAGGTTCTTCTGCATCTCGCCAAAGCCCTTGGCCAGTTGCCCCAGCTCATCGTTGTTGAACTGGCTGGCGTCAAGATGAGCCGCCAGATCGCCGGCTGCTACCTTGCGGGTCTGTTCCAGCATCGCCATCACCGGATTGCGGATCTGGCCGGTCAGCAGCCAGGCCACCACCACCACGAACAAGACGGTGATGAGACTGACGATGATGCTCATGGTACGCGAGCTGCTGTAAAGGTCGGCCACCGACTTCACCATGCTGTCAGCCAGCTCGTTGTTGATCTCGCGCAGACGGTAGGATTTGGCCCCCGCCTCTTCCAGTGCGGCGCGAGTCTCGTTCTTGCGCAGGCTCTTCACTTTTTCCAGATCGCCGCTGGCAAAAGCCGCTATCAGCTGCTCGTGTACCGAGAAGTACTTCGCTCCAGCGGCCAACAACGCCTCGTAAGTCTGCTTCTCCTCATCGGTGCTGAAAGGCAACGAGCCATACTTCTGCGCCGCCGCGTCAAACTCCTGCTTGGCCTTGTTGAAGGTGACGGTACGTTCGCTCACCTCCTGAGCATCCTTGTTGAGGCCGCCAATCACCTGCGCCAGTTCGGAGCGACGGGCATCGAGAATGGCCACATGCATCTGGCTGGCATAACGGGTCGATGGCAACAGGTTGCCCGAGATGGTGGCGGTATCGGCATAAAGATGGGACAGCTGAGTGATGGAGAACCACGCCAGCCCCACTACTAGCAGGGCCAATACGGCAAAACCGGCGCTCAACTTCTGACCTATAGACATATTTTTGAACATGATTGGTATCCTTGGCGGCTAGACGCAAGCCCGTGGCCTCAAACGCCCGGGCTATCCCCATAGAGCATAGCGTGATGATCGCAAGCGGATGATTTTCAAACTGTCCGCTACTGAATATATCGTCCCGCCAGGGGATAGCATGAGTGCCGGACAGGTAGGAAAAATCTGCAACGAGCACCTCGGGCGCTGCACATCCGCCACCGGATACGACCTACTGTTCGCTCAGCGACTCATCATGAGCTGGATCTGGCGAGCAAACGCCTCTGGCTCACCCAGGAAGGAGGAGGCGGACAAGGGGGTGACATTGTCGCCCTGCACCAGCCCCAGGGTCGGATAGCCCTGTCCGCCGAGACGGCGCATCCAGCGCTGGCTGTCGGCCAAATGGCTCGCCAGGTCGACCTGCTGGTAGGCCTTCACAAAATCATCCGCGCCAATGTTCTGCTCCGCCACCAGGCTGGTCAGATGCGCGAGCGAACCGATCCAGATGCCATCGCGATAGTGGGATTGCTGAATGCGGTGCAGCAGGCTCAGACCGTTGCCACCCAGCGCCGTCACCGCCAGGATGGCGCGGATGGGCTGCTCCGAATCGAGCAGCAGACCATCGCGCAGCAGCAGCTCGTTGAAATAGCGCTCGCCGAAAGGCTGGCCGGTCAGCGCCTGGATCCGCTCGTCATGGGGACGGACGTAATCGCGCAGGGCCTGGCCCATCGCCTGCCTGCGCCCGCCAAGCCAGAGGCCACCGGCGTGCAGCTCGATACGCAGTTCCGGGATGGCAGCCGCAGCCTTCAACAGCGGGGCAGCGCCGTAGCACCAGCCGCAGAGGGGGTCGTATACATAATGCAGAGTCGTTTCGTTCATGTGATTCACTCGTTCATTCGGCTAAAAAAACCGGGCCCTCGGGCCCGGTAAAAAAACACAGGGAAGTAGGCGTCAGGGGCTTACCACTTCATCTCGCCGGTGTTGACCTTGGCACCGATGGCCAGACCATCGTCGACCGGCAGGGACGGGTAAGCCTTCTTCAGTGCTTCAATCAGCTGGCCGGAGTTCTTGGCTTTGGCCCGCTCCTGCTCAAAGCGCTCTACGTAGTCACGGGTGAAGGTCACGGCTTCAGTACCCTTGGGCGCAGTCCCCAGGAAGTGACCCGGCACCACACGCTCGGGCTTCAGCGCCAGCAGATTGTTCAACGCCTTGACCCAGTTGCTGCGAGCAGCCTTGGTCTGGCTGTCAGCCATCCACACGTGCACGCCGCTGTAGACCGGTACGCCACCAAACGCCGTCTTGATGGACGGTGCCCACAGGTAGGCATTCGGGGTGTTCATCTCTTTGATCTCGATCTTCTCGCCATCCAGTGTCAGATGGCTGGCCGTCATCACTTGCGGCACGGTCAAGCTCTTCGGTGCACCCTTGCCGAGGATGGGGCTCCAGTAGCTCAGCTTGGCGTCCTTGGTCTGGTTGATATGGTCGACCACATGCTGGTCTGCCAGTACCTTGACGTCCGGGAAGGCTGCCTTGATGGGCTCCAGACCGAAGTAGAAGTCGGGGTCACCGGCACTGATATAGACGGTGGTCAGCTTCTTGCCGCTCTTCTTGATCATGTCCACCAGCGCCTGGCCGTTTTGTACGTCGAACTGGGCATCGATCAGGATTGCTTCTTTGTCGCCGGTCACCAGGGAGGAGGAGACCGGGAAGATAGCCTTCTCGCCCGGGTTGTAGACGGTCACGGTGAGCGGGGCGGCCATGGCGGCACCGCTCAGCAGGGTGGTGGCCAGGGTCAGGTTGCGGATCAGGGTATTGTTCATCGGGTATTCCTCATCAAGTCATCAGGGGTTCATCAGATGGACACAGTTTATTGGATCAATTACGGTACAAATACAGCATAATAAGCGCATCACTGTTGCATTAATCGAGCATATAGAGAGTCTGAGATGGATCGACTGACCGCATTGCGGGTCTTTGTCAGCGTAGTCGAACAGGGCAGCCTGAGCGGCGCCGGGGAGAAACTGGAGATGTCGCGCGCCATGGTAACGCGCTACCTGGCAGAGCTGGAGCAGTGGATGGGGGCACGGCTGCTGCACCGCACCACTCGCCGGCTCAGTCTGACCGGCCCAGGGGAAGAGGCGCTGAACCGGGCCCGCGCCATGCTGGCGCTGGGGGAAGAGATGGAGCAGATCGCCGTGCGCGGCGACGAGGCCCCCAAGGGGCAACTGCGCATCACCAGCAGCTATTCACTCTCGGAAGCCCTGCTGGTGGGCGCCGCCAACGACTACCTGGCGTGCTATGCGGGCACCGCCATCGACATCCTGCTGCTGGACCGCACCGTCAATCTGGTGGAGGAGCGGATCGATCTCGCCGTGCGCATCACCAATGACCTCGACCCCAACCTGGTGGCCCGCCGGCTCGGTACCTGTCACTCCGTGGTCTGCGCCAGTCCGGCCTATCTGGCCAGACACCCGACCCCGCACAAGGTGCAGGATCTCGCCCTGCACAACTGCCTCACCTACACCTATTTCGGCAAGAGCCTGTGGGAGTTTCAGGGACCGGACGGGCCCGAATCGGTGCCGGTGAGCGGCAACCTCAGCGCCAACATCTCCAACCTGCTGCTGGAGGCGACGCTGGAGGGGGCCGGCATCAGCCTGCAGCCCCGCTACTCGGTCCAACCCCACCTCGACACCGGCACCCTGGTGCCGCTGCTGGAGCAGTGGCAACCCAAGCGACTCGGCGTCTACGCCGTCTACGGCACCCGCAAGCAGATGTCACCGCTGTTGCGCAGCTTCCTCGACTTTCTGGTGGAACGCATGGCCGTCGACCCCATGTGGCGAGAGTAGTGGCAGGAGTAAGAGACAATGCAAACATGCGAAAGGGGCCGGCAGGCCCCTTTCGCGCATATGTCACACCCATCCGTTGGCGTCAGGCTTCGAAGCCGGTCAGCGGGGTTTCGGCAGGCGTCTCCTGCGTCACGTCCAGATAGATATCCCGATAGGCCACATAGATGGAGTAGTTGAGCGCCGGGATCACCACCAGCAGACCCACCAGCATCAGCGCTGCGCCGAACAGCATCAGGATGGCGGCGATCAACCCCCACCAGAGGAAGGGCCACATGTTGGTCAGGCAGCCTTTGAAACTCAGTTTGGCGGCCTGCAGGATCCCCACATCGTGGAAAAAGATGAGGGCGGGGGCGAAGGTGATGGCCATCAGCACCGGGATCAGCAGTACCAGCCCCAGCAGCAGACAGAGCAGCAGCCCCTGGGCCTGGGCCGCCGTCACCACCAGAGATTCCGGATCCTGGGTCAGCAGGGAAGTGAGCCCCCACATGGAGAGCAGTCCCAGGCAGATGAGGCCGATCAGGCTGAACAGGGCCAGCACCAGCAGACCCCCCAGCATCAGCGGGGTCAGCTTGTGGCGAAAACCGGAGAAGAAATCGGCAAAGCGCAGCGGATTGCCTTCATAACCGTGACGGGCCACCGCCACCCAGCCGGCACCCCAGACCATGTAAAGCAGCTGGGAGATGAGGCTGCCCGCTGGCAGACGCTCCAGCAACAGGCCGACCGCAAACCAGATGAGGACCATGGCGACACTGACCCCCATCCCCTTGTTGAAGACATCGAAACCGGATCGCACCCAGACCCAGCCACGCCCGATGGGGTGACGAGCAGGTTCTGCGCGCAGGGGGGACAATCCATTCATAACATTTCCTCGGTTCAAAACGGCTGGTTGCCGATTCTAGAGCCATGGGCCGACCGACTCAATGGCGGGTCACCGCCGAGGCCGGTTTTGCACGTCATGGCTGCTTGTATCAGACGTTACGGTTATCATAAGAGACCCCTTTGCAAGGGGCATTCACTTATTCAAGAGAATCCAAGATGCGTACATCTCACCTGGCGCCAATTCTTCTGCTGGCCTCCCTGTTGCTCAACCTCTGGCAGTGGCAGGCCGACCCTGTCGCACCTCAGTCGGGATCCGACACCGCCAGCCCCGTCAACAGCCCGTCGCAATGCGATTCGGCCACCAGCCAGAACAGCGGCCAGAGCACCGGGCAGAGCCTGCTGGCCAAGCTGCCCGGCAAGGGAAGCCAGAGCGAGCCCGCCCCCGCCCAGGAGGTGCTGCCTCCCAATCCCGAGCTGGAGGCCGCCATCAGCCAGTGGAGCCAGTCGAGCGAAGGCTCCGTGCTGATCGAGCGGCTCTATGACGCCGAACAGGGCAGCCAGCTCACCACCGTCTTCGACCGGCTCGACATAGTGGAAGACGTGCGCGGCCAGGTACAAGAGCAACTGCGCGAGCTCTATCGCCTCGGCTTCGACCATCCCGATGCCTATGAGCAAGAGAGCCAGCGCATCTGGGGCAACCTCAGCAACCTGCTGGGGGAGGATACCCGCACCCGGCTCGAACAGGAGATCTACTCGGGCGATACCAACCGCCTGCTGGAGATCCAGGGTCGCCTGGCGGAGCACGGCGAGCTGCTGGCACCGGCCCAGCGCCAATCCCTGACGCGTCTGCTGAGCGAGGCGAACCAGCAGCTGGCCCAGCAGGAGAGCGGTGATGCCGGCACCTATCTGGAGAACCAGCGCGCCTATACCCAGCGGGTACTGGAGAGCAGCCGCAGCTTCCTCAATCCGGATCAGCTCAAGGTGGTACAAGACATGCTGGAGCTGGACCTGGTGCGCCAGGAGGTGTCGGTCCAGATGGAGGCCATCTACCAGCGCTTCCAGCCAGCGTCCTGATTTCGTTACCGTTTCGTTTTAGTCAACCCAGTCTGGAATCATCATGAGAGTCGTTTGTTGTCTATTGTTGCTGCTGGCCAGCCAGTCCGCCCTCGCCGAGGGCTTCATCAGTCGCCTGCTCAACCACCCGGTGCCGGGGGGCGTCGCCGTGGTGGCGCTCGGCAGCGAGGCGCAGGCCCCGACCGCCCGCTATCAGGGCAAGCCGGTGCTGGTGGTGCGTGAAGAGGGCAAACGCTGGATTGCCATCGTCGGCATCCCCCTCAAGAGCCAGCCCGGCGCCCACCAGCTGCAGGTGAGCGATGGCCGCACCCTCGGCTTTACGGTCGGCACCAAGCACTACCGGGAGCAGCACATCAAGCTCAAGAACAGCCGTCAGGTCAACCCGCTGGCCGAAGACATGACCCGCATCAACCGCGAACTGGCGGAACAGACCCGCGCCTACCAGACCTTCAGCCCGACCCAGCCGAGCAACCTGCTGTTCGACAAACCGGTGGACGGGCCGCTCTCCAGCCCGTTCGGGCTGCGCCGCTTCTTCAACGGCGAGGAGCGCAACCCCCACTCAGGCCTCGACTTCGCGGTCGGTGCCGGCACCCCCATCAAGTCGCCGGCGGCAGGCAAGGTGATCCTGATCGGCAACTACTTCTTCAACGGCAATACGGTGTTCGTCGATCACGGTCAGGGCCTCATCAGCATGTTCTGCCACATGTCGAAGGTCGACGTGAAGCTGGGCCAGAGCCTGCCCCGCGGCGGCATCGTCGGCCGGGTCGGCGCTACCGGCCGTGCCACTGGTCCCCACATGCACTGGAATGTCAGTCTCAACGACGCCCGTGTCGACCCCGCCATCTTCATCGGTGCCTTCAAGCCCTGAGGTCGGTGACCTGTCAGGGGCGCTCAAAACGAAAAAGGCAGCCTAGGCTGCCTTTTTGATGGCCGAATGATGACATGTCAGGCGGCGGCGTGCTGGCGCGCCTCCTTGCCCATGGCTCGCCACATCACCAGCACCAGCAGGGTGCTGCAGGTGGGCAATGCCAGCCAGACGCCGGATACCCCCCACAGGGAGGAGAAGCCCCACAGGAAACCACCGATCAGCACCAGCTTACCGCCGGTGAGCAGGGAGGCGATACGAGCCCGGTTGATGGCCTGGAAGTAGGTGGCCCCCACCAGCAGCAACCCTTCCATCGGCAAGCCCCAGAAGTAGAGCCAGATGCCTAGGCTGGCCACCGGCAAGAGGGCCGCGTTGTCCCCGGCAAACAGGTAGACCACCCCCTCCGGCCACAGATAGAGCGGCAGCATGCCGCACAGGGCCACCAGCAGGGTCACCCCCAGCGCCAGGTTGCGCACCCGCAGCACCCGTGCCCAGTGGCCCGCCCCGGCGTTGAAGCTGGCGATGGGCTGGATGCCCATGGCGATCCCCTCGAAGATGAGATAGAAGAAGGCCTCGCTATAGCTGATGACGCCGTAGGCCGCCACGTGCAGCGAGGTGCCCACCGCCAGCAGCGCCTTGTTGTGCAGCGCCAGCACCACCGACAGATAGAGGTACATCAAAAAGCTCGACACCCCGAGTCGCAGCGTCTCCCCCATCAACCGCCAGTCGGGTCGCAGGGTGTCCCAGCCAATGCGCAGCTGGCTGCGCGGGGTGAAGAAGTGCCACAGACAGAGGCCGCCGGTCACCGCCTGGGAGAGCATGGTCGCAATGGCGGCCCCCGCCAGTCCCCAGGGGATCACCGCCATCAGCAGGTAATCGAGCAGCACGTTGAGCACGCCGCCTCCCACCAGGATCCAGGTGGTGAGGCCGGGTCGCCCGTCGTTGCGCAGCAGGGCGGTAAACGCCATGGAGAGCACCGCAAACACTCCGAGCCAGGCATACCACTGCAAATAGGCGAAACCGGCGTCAAAGATGACTCCCTCCGCCCCCATCCAGATCAGCATGGCCTCGCCGTAACGGATGCCGATGAAGGCGAGCAGCCCAGAGGCGATAAGCACCATCACCAGCGCGTTGCCGACGATGTGGCGGGCCCTCGCCTGCTCCCCCTTGCCCAGATAAAACGAGGCGAGCGCCGAGGAGCCCATGCCGATCAGCGCCCCCACCGCATAGAGCACGGCGCAGATGGGGTACGCCAGCATCATGCCGGCCAGCCCGTCCTGACCCAGAATATGGCCGACGAAGATGCCGTCTATGGTGACATAGATGCCGGTGACCAGCATGGCGGCTACGGTCGGGGTGACGTAGCGCCAGAACAGGCGAGAAAGAGGGGCAGTGCCCAGATCGACTGCGGACATAAAACGCTCAACGGAGGGAAAAACGGCCAGAATGATAGCCAAAGCAGGCTGGGAACGCCCGTTATTTATGTTACAAATCATTAATATGGAAAACTTTACCCACCCCGGCCCCTGCTTTAGGCTAGGGCGACCTCACCTGAACGGAAACGTGCGCCATGTTGCAACGCCTGCTCTGCCTGCTGCTCTCTCTCACTCTCCTCACTCCCCTTGCCCAGGCCGATGACGCCATCACCCAGGTGGAAGAGCTGCTGCAGAGCGTGCCCAAGACCGACACCCCGGAAAACCAGAAGTTGCGGGAAAGTTACCAGCAGGCGCTGCAATTTGCCCGGGAGGCCCAGCGCTATCGCGAGCAGGGCAAGGCCTATCAGCAGATCCTCATCGATTATCCCAAGGAGTCGGCCCGCCTCAAGGAGAGCCTGCACAACTACCAGCCCCAGCCTCGCCCGGCCCTATCCTCCCTGAAGGAGGAGGCGCTGCGCCAGGCCATCGGCCTGAGCAGCAACCGCCAGCTCAACCTGCGCAAGGAGCGCCAGGGGGTGATGGACAGCCTCAACCAGCTGGAGAGCACCGGCCAGGAGTATCACCTGCGGGTCGACGAGCTGCGCAAGCAGTTGCAGCAGACCCGCACTCTACTCGACCGGCTCAGCTTCAGCAGTGAATCGGATCGCCTGCAGGATGCCCAGCAGCTGGTCACCCGCCTCAAGGAGCAGAGCCTCTCCGACCGGATCCAGATGCTGGAGCTGGAGCAGCTCTCCGCCCAGCAGCGCAACGATCTCGGCAAGCTCAGGCTGCAGGAGCTCAACCTCGCCATCACCGACGAGGATGAGTGGCAGACCAGCCTGCTCAACCAGCAGAACCAGCTGCGCCGCGACAAGACCGAGCAGGCGCTGGCGGAGAGCGAGCGCCTGCGCAAGCAGCTCACCTCCGACATGCCGTTGCTGCTGGAGCAGCAACAGCAGAACCAGGCGCTCTCCATCCAGCTCGGCGCGCTGGAGGACCAGATAGAGCGGGTGCAGGATGAGCAACGGGTGATCGACAAGAACTTGTCGAGCCTGAACGACCTGGTCAACTCGGTGCGCGAGCAACTGGAGTGGCTGCAGATCAGCAACGCCTACGGCGAGAACCTGCGCAGCAAGCTCTCGGATCTGCCCGCCTACTTCCCTCTCGACAAGCTGGAGTCGGCCATCGTCAACGCCCGCATGGCCAAGTACCAGTACGAGACCGAGCAGGACGCGCTCAAGGATCCGCGCCAGATGCGCGATCAGTTGCTGGCCACCGACGAAGTGGCCCTCGATCGCGCTCAGCAGGCGGTGCTCGACAACCTGCTCAAGGCCCGTCGCCAGCTGCTGACCCGGCTCAACGACGCCTCCGACAGCCTCATTCAGGAGCAGACCCGGCTCAAGCTGCTCTACAGCCGCCAGAACAGCAAGATCGACGAGATCCGCGAGCTCAGCGCCAGCCACCTGTTCTGGATGCCGGACGTGCGCCCGCTCACCCCGGCCGTGCTGCTCGGGGTGCCGGCGGCCCTCGGCCTCGCCCTCAACCCGGTCAACTGGCTACAACTGCCCCAGGCCATCGCCGAGAACAACCCCATCACCCTCACCTTCGCCGGCATCGGCATCCTGGTGCTGGCCTGGTGCTGGTTCAAACTGGCTCGCCACCTGACCCACTACAGCCAGCACATAGCGCCCCGCATCGGCAAGGTGACCCAGGACAAGTTCAGCCTCACCAGCAGGCTGCTGATGCGCTCCCTGCTCGCCTCCCTGCCGCTGCCCGCCATGGTGCTGATGGTGCGCGGCCTGCTCGACGGCGCATGGCAATATCCGTTCGCGGTGGCGGTGGCCCGTGGCCTCGGCGAGATCTGGTTCCTGCTGCTGGCACTCTTGATGGCCCGTCACCTGACGCTGGAGAAGGGGATCCTGATCCTCCATTTCCGCTGGCAGAAGGAGCGGGTGCAGAAAGTGTGGAGCCAGTTCCGCACCCTCTTGCTGGTGATCATCCCGAGCTTCTTCGTGCAGGGCATGGCCAACAGCTATCAGGAGCACGCCTTCTACGACTCTCTCGGCCGGCTGGCCTTCATCGTCGGCGCCCTCTGGCTGCTGCTGTTCTTCGCCCGCCTCAACCGGGAGCGGCTGCCGCTCACCTGGGGCCAGGCCGACATGACCAAGCCACACCTGCTGCACCACTTCATCTGGAACAGCCTGATGCTGGCCCCGTTGCTGGCGGTGATCGGCTCCCTGCTCGGCTACTTCTATACCTCCCGCATCCTGCTGCGCCAGCTGGAGCTGAGCCTGCTGATGGGACTGGGCTGTCTGCTCGTCTACTATCTGGCGCACCGCTGGATGCTGATCCAGCGCCGTCGCCTCGCCTTCGAGCGGGCCAAGAGCAAGCGGGCCGAGATCCTGGCCCAGCGCGGCCGGGAAGAGGGGCATGACGAGCTCAGCTCCGAGATCCCGGATGTGGTGGAAGACACCGAGCTGGATCTGGATACCATCAGCGCCCAGTCGCTCGGGCTGGTGCGCACCCTGCTGATGCTGGGTTTCACCATGCTGGTGGTGGTGCAGTGGTCTGAACTCAACTCGGCGTTCAGCTTCCTGCGCAGCATCGAGGTGTGGCAGGTGAGCAGCAAGATTGGCGGCATCGAACAGCTCTCCGCCATCACCTTGCAGGATCTGATGCTGACGGTGTTTACCTTCATCCTGACCGTGGTCACCGCCCGCAACCTGCCGGGCCTGATGGAGCTGACCCTGCTCCAACACCTGAGCCTCTCCCCCGGCACCGGCTTTGCCATCACCACGGTGACCAAGTACATAGTGCTGGTGGTGGGGGCGCTGACCGGCTTCTCCATCCTCGGCATCGACTGGTCCAAGGCGCAGTGGATGGTGGCGGCCCTCTCCCTGGGTCTGGGTTTCGGACTGCAGGAGATCTTCGCCAACTTCGTGTCGGGCCTCATCATCCTGTTCGAGAAGCCGATCCGGCTCGGCGACACCGTCACCATTCGCGAGCTGACCGGCACCGTCACCAAGATCAAGACCCGCGCCACCACCATAGTGGACTGGGACAGGAAGGAGATCATCGTCCCAAACAAGGCCTTCATTACAGAACAGTTCATCAACTGGTCGCTGTCAGACGCCATCACTCGGGTACGGCTGCGCATCCGCATCGGCCTGACCCAGGAGCCCAGAAAGATACAGACCATTCTGGAAGAGTCGATCCGGGCCTCCACCCTGGTGCTGGAGACCCCCTCCCCCGAGGTGTTCCTGATCGAATTCACCGACTCGGCGCTGATCTACGAGATCCGGCTCTACGTCAACAGCATGGATCACCGCATGCCCATCACCCACGAGGTCCACTCGCTGGTGCTGGAGAAATTGCAGCAACAGGGGCTGGGGCTGCCGCACCAGCAGATCGACATTCGTCTGAGCCGGGCCTGAGCAGGCACCACAGGAGTACATCATGCAGATCATTGCCCATCGCGGTGCCAGCGGACTCGCGCCGGAAAACACCCTCAAGGCCATCCGGTTGGCGCTGGCGCTGGGCGCTGAGGCCATCGAAATCGACGTGCAGCTGGCCGACGGCCAGCTGTGGGTGTTCCACGACCGGCGGCTGGAGCGCTGCACCGACGGCGGCGGCGTGTTGACGGCCCAATCGCACGCCTATCTGGCGAGCCTGAATGCCGGTGAGGGAGAAGGGATCCCGACCCTGTGGCAGGTGATGGAGGCGATTGCTGGCCAGGCCGAGCTGCATATCGAGCTGAAAGGAGCACAAACAGCCGACGAGGTGGCCCGACTGACCCGGCGTGCCGAGGCAGAGCTTGGCTTCGCGCCCACGCAGTGGGTCGTCTCCTCCTTCCATCACCCGGAGCTCGCCCGCTTTGCCGCTCTGCGCCCCGACATCCGGTTGGGGGCACTGACTTCCACCATTCCCCTCACCCTCGCCAAGTTTGCAGCCGAGCTGGGGGCCTGGTCGCTCAACTGCGACGTGGATTTTGTCGATCAGTCGCTGGTGCAGGATGCCCACGACCGCGGGCTCAAGGTGCTGGTCTATACGGTCGATGAACCCGCCGATCAGGCGATGCTGGCCGCCATCGGCGTCGATGGCATCTTTACCAACCGGCCGGACCGCTTCCTGCCGCCGGCCAAAAACGGACTCATTGTGCCAGGGGGAGATCGATAACCGCTGATTTAAGCTATAAATTTAAAGGCGCACCGGGATACAAAAAGTTCTACTTTGGCCGATACAGTGTTGGCCCATAACAATAAAACCACACATCGCAGACTGACGCTCACAAGGATGTAAACATGAACTTATCCATCAAGAACAAGCTTGTCCTCGCCATCGGGGTCATTATCCTGGTCATCACCGGCCTGCAGGTCTGGTACAACACCACCCAGCTGAGAAGCGAAACCCAGCGCCTGATCTGGAGCTTCATCGACGACAGCTCGGCATCCAATGTGAAAGGCATCTCCCGCTGGCTGGATGCCCGCATCAGCATGGTCACCTCCACCAAGGAGGCCTTCGCCAAGGAAGACGAACCCATCAGCCATCTGGCCCAATCCATGAATGCCGGCAACTTTGACCTGGTCTACGTCGGCACCAAGGATGGCAAGATGATCCAGAGCAAGCCGACCGACCTGCCGGCCGGCTATGACCCTCGTCAACGCCCCTGGTACAAGGACACCATGGCCGCCGGCAAGCTGGTCATCACGGCCCCCTACGCCGACATCACCACCGGCCAGCTGATCATCACCATCGCCGAGCCATTCACCCGGGGCAATACCCAGGGGGTCATCGCCGGTGACGTCTCCATCGACGCCCTGGTGCGCGATGTGCTGGCCATCAACTCGGAAGGAACCTACGCCATCCTGGTGGACAGCAACGGCACCATCATTGCCCACCCGGACAAGGATCTGACCCTCAAACAGGCCACCGCCATCTCCCCCGAGCTGACCGCCGCCAAGGTCAACGAGCTGGCTCATGACAACACCATCTCCGAGATGGATATCAGCGGCAAACCCAGCGTGTTCGACCTGACCGAGATCCCCAACACCAACTGGTATTTCGGCATAGTGGTGGATGAAGCGGTCGCCTATCAGTCCGTCTCCCGCATGGTGACTTCCGCCCTGCTGCAAGGTCTGCTCACCATCCTCATCGTCGCCGGTTTCTCCTATGTCGCCATCAACGGTTCGCTGGCCCCGCTGAAAACCCTGGGCGAAGCGATTGCCGATCTCTCCCGCGGCAACGGCGATCTGACCCGCCGCGTCAAGATCGAGCGTGAAGACGAAGTGGGCATTGTCGCCAAGCACGTCAACACCTTCATCGACCGGATCCACGTGATGGTGCAGGACATCTCCAACTCCTCCGGCCAACTGAACCAGCAAGCTAAGTCGTCCCACAACATGGCGGAAAAATCGAGCCAGGGTCTGGCTCGCCAGCAAAACGAGATCTCCCAGATCGCTACCGCTGTGCACGAGATGTCCGCCACTGCGGTGGAAGTGGCAAGCAACGCCGAGCAGACCGCCGATGCGGCCCGCAGCTCTTCCAGCAGCTGCGAGCATGGCAAGCAGGTGATCGCCCGCAACCAGCGCTCCATTACGGATCTGGCCACCCAGGTCAAGCAGGCCTCCGGCATCATTCAGGAACTGGAAAAGAATGCCCAGGAGATCAACACCATCCTCTCCACCATTCAAGGCATCGCCGAGCAGACCAACCTGCTGGCGCTGAACGCCGCCATTGAAGCGGCACGGGCCGGTGAACAAGGTCGCGGCTTTGCGGTGGTGGCCGACGAAGTGCGGGTGCTGTCCCAGCGTACCCACAGCTCCACCGTCGAGATCCGCAGCATGATCGAAACCCTGCAGCGCAACACCCAGGGCGCCGTCAGCACCATGCACGAGGGTCAGTTGCTGGCCCAGAACAGCGTGGAAGATGCCAACGATGCCACCCAGGCACTGGAGCAGATCACCGCCTCCATCAACCAGATCTCCGACATGGCCACCCAGATCTCCAGCGCCGCCGAGGAGCAACGGGCGGTGACCGACGAGGTCAGCCGCAACATCCAGGCGGTCAAGGATGTCTCGGACGAGCTGGCGGTCGATGCCGACAGTTCGCGCCATCTGTCTGAACAACTTAAAAATATTTCAGGTGAACTGAGCAATCAGGTCGGCATGTTCCGGATCTGATCAACCGCAATCAAAGGGGCCACACAGGCCCCTTTTTTTATAGAAAAATGCTTTTGTTTCAATAGTTATTACCACATCAACCATCGGGACTATGGGGATGAAAATCCCCATACGAAGCGCTATCTCGTCATAAAGCAACGCATCAAGGCTGACATTCGGATTAGTTTTTTGAACTCAAGCACAGTATTGTTCTATCCGTGAATAATTCTTATTAAATATTTTTGATAAAAAACTTAAAAACTTTATGGGTAATACCTAAAAAGAGAGGTGTTTCTCATTTTTTTGAAAGAAAACTACGTATAATCCTGAGCTTAAAATAACCATAGCAATGACAGCGGCTGATACCGATAACTGAAGGATGGCGATAATTACGGCGTTTTCATCCAAGGAATGGGGTGATTTTGATAAAAGTCACCATTGCCAAGCACTAAAACAAACCAGTTTGACTTGCATCAAGCCTGAATTTTTTTCATAGAGCAAAATCGTGCCCAGCAAATCTATCCCTAAGGAGGCAGATGTGGATATTATCAAGACCGATGTCGCCATCATCGGTGCTGGTGGCGGTGGCCTGCGTGCCGCAATCGCCATAGCAGAAGCCCACCCGGAGCTGGAGATCGCCCTGATCTCCAAGGTCTACCCGATGCGCAGCCACACCGTGGCCGCAGAAGGCGGTGCCGCCGGTGTCGTCCGTGATGATGACTCCCTCGAAAACCACTTCAACGACACCGTATCCGGTGGCGACTGGTTGTGTGAGCAGGACGTGGTCGACTACTTCGTCAACAATGCCACCAACGAGATGATCCAGCTGGAGCACTGGGGTTGCCCCTGGAGCCGCAAGCCGGACGGCAAGGCCAACGTGCGTCGTTTCGGCGGGATGAAGATTCCCCGCACCTGGTTCGCGGCAGACAAATCCGGTTTCCACATTCTGCACACCCTGTTCCAGACCTCCATCAAGTACCCGACCATCAAGCGCTTTGACGAGCACTTCTGCATGGATCTCATCGTGGAAGATGGCCGCGTCCAGGGCGTATTGACCTTCGACATCCAGAACGGCATCACCCGCTTCATCCAGGCCAAATCCGTCATTCTGGCCACCGGTGGCGCCGGTCGTGTCTATCGCTACAACACCAACGGCGGCATCGTCACCGGTGACGGCATGGCGCTGGCCTACCGCCACGGCGTGCCGCTGCGCGACATGGAATTCGTGCAGTACCACCCGACCGGCCTGCCGGGTACCGGCATCCTGATGACCGAAGGTTGTCGTGGTGAAGGCGGCATCCTGCTCAACAAGGATGGCTACCGCTACCTGCAAGACTACGGTCTGGGCCCGGAAACCCCGGTCGGCCAGCCGAAGAACAAGCACATGGAGCTGGGCCCGCGCGACCGTCTCTCCCAGGCCTTCTGGCAGGAGCAGCAAAAAGGCCGCGTGATCCAGGGCCCGATGGGCGATGTGGTTCACCTCGACCTGCGCCACCTCGGCGAGAAGTACCTCAAAGAGCGTCTGCCGTTCATCTGCGAACTGGCCAAGGCCTACGTGGGTGTGGATCCGGTGAAAGAGCCGATCCCGGTACGTCCGACTGCCCACTACACCATGGGCGGCATCGAGACCAACGGTCAGTGCGCCACCCGCATGCCGGGTCTGTATGCCCTGGGCGAGTGTGCCTCCGTCGGTCTGCACGGCGCCAACCGTCTGGGTTCCAACTCCCTGTCCGAGATCGTGGTATTCGGCAAGGTAGCCGGTGAGCACGCCGGTGAGTTTGCCAAGACCCAGCAACACGGCAACACCCAGGCGCTGGCCGCCAAGGCCGAGGCGCTGATCAAGCAGCACCTCTCCCTGCTCGACATCGACGGCACCGAAAACCCGGCCGATATCCGCAACGAGTTGGGCATGTCCATGGAAGCCGGGGTCGGTATCTACCGTACCGAAGAGCTGATGCAGGGCACCATCGACAAGATCAACGAGCTGAAAGCCCGTTACAAGAAGATCAAGATCAACGACAAGTCCTCGGTCTTCAACACCGACCTGCTGTACGCCATCGAACTGGGCTACATGCTGGACGTGGCCGAAGCCATGGCGCACTCCGCCCTCAACCGGAAAGAGTCTCGTGGTTCCCACCAGCGTCTGGACGGTTACGAAGAGCGTGATGACGTGAACTTCCTCAAGCACACTCTCTCCTTCTACAACGGCGAAGGGGCCCCGACCATCGATTACTCCGATGTGAAGATCACTAAATCCCAACCGGCGAAACGCGTATACGGTTCCGAGGGTGAGAAACAAGACGAGGCTAAGAAGAATGGCTGAGATGATCGAAATTGAAATCCTGCGCTACCGTCCCGAGCAGGATAACGAGCCCTGGATGCAGACCTTCCAGGTGCCCTACCTCAAAGAGATGTCCCTGCTGGATGCGCTGCAATACATCAAGGATCATCTGGACTCTACCCTGAGCTTCCGTTGGTCCTGCCGGATGGCGATCTGCGGCTCCTGCGGCATGATGGTCAACGGCATTCCCAAGCTGGGTTGCAAGACCTTCCTGCGCGACTACCTGCCGGGCAAGATGACCATAGAGCCGCTCAACAACTTCCCGATCGAGCGCGATCTGGTGGTCGACATGTCCGACTTCATCGAGAAGCTGGAGAGCATCAAGCCGTACATCATCCCGGCCGAGCCGCGCAGCCTGTGCGACGGCGAGTACACCCAGACACCTGCTGACATGGCGAAGTATCACCAGTTCTCCATGTGCATCAACTGCGGTCTGTGCTATGCGGCCTGCCCGCAATATGGCATCAACAAGAAGTTCACCGGTCCGGCAGCACTGGCGCTGGCCTATCGCTACAACGCCGACAACCGCGACAGCGCGTCCAGAGAGCGGATGAAGATCATCAGCCAGGACGAGGGCGTCTGGGGTTGTACCTTCGTGGGCTACTGCTCCGAAGTGTGCCCGAAAGGCGTGGATCCGGCGGCGGCCATCCAGCTTGGCAAGGTCGAGAGCGCCAAGGACTACATGATCGCCATGTTCAAGCCAGATTGAGATCAGGAATGAGACCATGAACAACACCAATAGCAAACGTAAGCCTTACGTCCGCGAAATGAAGAAAGACTGGTGGCTGAAGAATGCCTTCTACACCGGTTACATGATCCGCGAAGGCACCAGCATCTTCGTCTCCATCTACGCCGTCGTGCTGATGTGGGGTCTGTTGCGGCTGGTACAGGGTCAGGAGGCGTTCAACGGCTGGCTGGAATCCCTGCAAAGCCCGATCGCCATCCTGTTCCATGTCATCGCCCTGGCAGCCTGCCTGTTCCACGCCAAGACCTGGTTCGCACTGGCCCCGAAAGCCATGCGCATCTTCCGTGGCGAAGACCTGGTGCCGGAGAAGCCGATCGTCATCGCCCAGTATGTGGCGCTGGCGGTGGTATCCCTGCTTGTCCTGATCATCGTGGCCTGAGGAGAAAACCATGAGACGTTCTGACGAACCCAGTTATTGGTGCCTGTTTGGTGCCGGGCTGTCACTCAGAAACGTCGGCCACGATCTCTCAATCATGATTTGAGGAAAAAATATGAGACGTTCTGACGAGCCTATATATTGGGGACTGTTTGGTGCCGGCGGCATGGTGGTTGCCATGCTGCTGCCGGTCATTGTCCTCATCACCGGTCTGCTGGTGCCCATGGGCATCATGGACGTGGAGACCATGAGCTACGAACGCGCACTCGAGTTCGCCAGCTCCTGGTGGGGTGCCTGCATCCTGCTGGTCATCATCGCCCTGCCCATCTGGCACGGCATGCACCGCATCTACCACGGTCTGCATGATCTGGGGATCCACACCACCAAGCTGCACCACTATGTGTTCTATGGCTTCGCCTTCCTGGTGTCCGCCATCACTCTGGGTCTGCTGATGGTACTGGTATTCCAGTAAGCGCATCCTGACGCAATGACAAACCGGGCCAAGTGCCCGGTTTTTTTATAGCTCCCTCGGCGGCTCACGCCGCAGCCCGATAGCGGGCATGATCCCTGGATGTGCCAAGGCACCCAGCAACATTCAATGCCAACTGTCAGCCCCGTCACCAGAGCGTCGGCGCCGGCTCACGGCCGTTTTCCGCGTAGTAGAGCGACGGCAGAAACTGCGCCAGATAGCTGAACTCGCTGTAGCAGTGGCGCATTAGGTTGAAGCCTACCTCGTCCGGCACCTCGTCAAACGGATTGGCGCAGGCCTTGCCCAGCAGGAAGCGGCTGCGCAGCACACAGCCATAGGAAGTATCGCGCGCCAGGTGCAGCATCTCGCCATCCAGCGGCGCCCCCTGCTCATCCAGGGCTACCTCGTCGCCAAAGCCGATGCTGGCGCAGATGGCGGCAGAAAGTGCCTGTGTCTCCCGCGCCTCCAGCAGTGGCTGCGGGGCGAACACCTCTTCGGCACAGTGGAACTTGAGGCGGGCCGCCACCGGTGGCAGCTCGGCAAGCCACTCCACCGCCGCTATGCTGGCCCCCACATAGCGCTCCCCTTTTTTCCAGTGATGATCCCAGCCCCGGTGCTCGACGTGGTCGTGCGGGTGCCACCACCTGATGTGCTGGGTCGTCTCGAAGAAGGTGAACCACCAATCCAGCATGCGCCCCTTGCAGCCGTGCAGATCGGTGCGGATGGCGACCGTCAGCAGGCCGTCGGTGCTGCGGGTCAGGCCCATTTCCAGGCGCAGCGGCTGCGGCCTGAGCAACTCATTGATGTCATTGACGCCCCAGGGGGCAAACAGCGGGGAAGTATCCATGATGAGACTCCGATAAATTAGGAAACTAATTTCGTTTCCTAATTTAAACTATGCCTGTATGCTGGGTCTGTCAATGCTTTCCAGGAGTCAATCATGTCACAGCAAACCGATGAAGAAACACGCTCACGAGGCCGCCCGCTTACCCCGGAAGCCGACCTGCGCGCCGCCCTGGCCGAGGCGACGCTGACCTTGTTGCTCAAGGGGGGCTACGGCGCCGCGACCGTGGATGCGGTGGCCAAGCAGGCGGGGGTTGCCAAGAAAACCCTCTACCGCTTTGCCGCCAACCGTGACGATCTGGTGGCGCAGGCGGTGCGCAGCTGGACCGATGCCTTTCAGCCGGCCTTCGAGCAGGATGCAGCTCACCCAGGCGCGCTGGGGGAGATGCTGGAGCAGGGTTTGCAAGCCATTGCCAGCCAGGTGTTGAGCGCGCAGGCTGTGGGCATGTTCCGGCTGCTGCAGCATGAGTTCGCGGGGCGCGATGCCCTGCTGGCGGCCTATCAGGAGAACGGCATTGCGCGCGGCAGGGCGACCCTGGCGGCGTGGTTGCAGCGCCAGCAACAACTGGGCTGGCTGCGCGAGCTGGACACCGCCCAGACCAGCGATCTGCTGCTGGCGATGACCATGGCGGAGCCGCTGCGCCAGATGGCGCTCGGCTTGCTGGCGCCGGGCAGCGACATCCGCGCGCGCATCGCCGCCGCCGTTGCTCTGGTTCTGCCCGGTTTGGTGCGGGAATAGGCACACTCCTCGACAAGGAGGCTGCACCATGGCAACGGGCGAGATGACATCCGAGCGCGGAACCCGCCAAAGAGCCACCGCCAGCCAGCCCCATCACCGCCATAAAAAAACCGGGCGCCAGGCCCGGTTGTTGATGCTGGTCACTCTGTCGGCGGTAAAAAGCGCCGCGTCACCTCGTCGCTGTAACCGCTGTCCTGAAACTCGATGAACACCTGATTGAGGCGGGTCACCAGTTCATAGGCCCGTGGCGATCCCTTGCTCACCAGCAGATAGAAGCCCTTGCGGCTGGGCAGGGCGAGGTTGAGCAGACCGCTCTCGCTCTGGTAGATGCCAAGGCCGATGCCGCTCATCAGCGGCTCAATTTCGCTGGGCAAGAAGTCGCAACGATCGCGCCCCAGCATGTCGAGCGCCTGCTGCAGCTGTTTGACCCGGCGCGGCTCCAGCGCCAGTCCGTAAGGGGCATAGTTGTAGCCGATCACCCCGCACACCCGGGAGCGATTGACCGTCTGCAGATCGGGCGCCTCGGGGAAGCGCCGCTTGAGATAGAAAAATCCGAGGTGGGTGTAGTAGAGCGGCACGCTGTAGAAGGCATATTCCGCCCGCTCCAGCTTGTAGCTGGCATCCCAGGTCAGCTCGCACAAGCGGTTCTGGCGATAATCGGCCAGCTCCTGCTGCACCCGCGCCCAGGGCAGATAACGGATCTTGTAGGGCAACCCGAGCTTTTTCAGGGCCTCGAGCACCTGGGTCGTGGCGGAGCCGGTGAGACGGCGGGTGTCGGGCACGCCATCCTTGCGCTCCCAGTAGGTGAAAGGGGCCCACTCGTTACCCTCCCCCAGACAGATCTGCACCTCGGGCTGGGCCGCCTCCACCAGCCCGGCCAAGCCCCATCCCAACAGCAACAACATGGATCGCGTCATCGTCTCCCTCCTTTGCTTCCCTTGCAGCTTAGTTCAGGTAGGGATGACGCTCCCCATCAGGGTGTCCCCTCCTGCCACAGGGCCAGCAGGGGCGCGGGGATGGCGCCGTAGCGCAAGGTTGGGGTCTGGTGCCACTCGGCCAGCCGTTGCAGCGCTTTGGCCAGATCCTGCGCCAGGGTCCGGGTCACCCTGACTCCCGCTTCCAGATAGAGGCTCTTTATCTCGAAGATCCCCTGCTGGCGATGGGCCTTGGCGTCCATCCTGCCCACCAGCTTGCCGCGATGCAGCAGCGGCAGCACGAAGTAGCCGTACTGGCGCTTGGGCGCCGGGGTGTAACACTCGATGCGATAGTCGAACTGGAACAGCTCGCTGGCCCGTTTGCGATCCCAGACCAGTGGGTCAAACGGCGACAGCGCCGTGGTGTGGCTGGCCTTGAGGGTGCCGGACTGGGCCTGGGCCAGCTCGTCTGCCAGCGAGGCGTGCACGAAGGCGCCGTGCTGCCACCCCTCCACCCGCACCGGCAGCAGCTCTCCCTCGTCCGCCAGCTGATGGAGCAGGACGTCGTATTTGCCGCGCCGCAGCCGATAGTAGTCGGCCACCCAGCCGGTCTTGACCAGCCCCAGCGCCCGACAACTGGCTCGCACCATGTCCCTTTGCGCCTGTTCTTGGCTCGGCAGATCCCGCTCGTCGCGCCACTCGGGCATCACCCGCTCGGCCAGATCGTAAACACGCTGGAAATTGCGCCGCTCCCGCACCATCAGCTGGCCTGCGGTAAACAGCACCTCCAGGTGGCGCTTCTCCGGCTTCCAGTCCCACCAGCCGTTGCCCTTCCCCTCCTTGCGTTCAAAATCCGCCGCCCGCACCGGGCCGTGCTGGCGAATGCGCTCGATGATCTCGCCAATCTCCTGCTGATGGGTAGCGAGCCAGTTGGTCGAAAATTTCCAGCCCATGGCGGCGGGATCCAGCATGCGGTGGCGCAGCAGGCGGTAATCCTCGCGCGGCACGAAGCAGGCCTCGTGCGCCCAGTATTCGAAGATCTCGCCATCGGCCAGCAACTGCTCCAGCCAGCGCGGATCGTACTGCCCCAGCCGGCTGAACAGCACCAGATAGGGGCTGCGGGCCACCACCGAGATGGTGTCTATCTGCAGCAGTGCCATGCGACGGATGGTAGCCAGCAGGTCGGCTGCTCGCGCCTTGCCGCGGCGCGGCGTCAGCAGGCCCTGGGCCGCCAGTTGCAGATGACGGGCATCCTGCAGTGAAAGATGGGGAATCGACATGACAAACCACTCCTTGGTGTCGGGGAACGGGCGGCTGGCGGCGCCTGGGACTCAATGCAGGGAAACAGGCAAGCGGGCCCCGCCAATCAGGCCATCAGCATGCCCAAGCCGCCGCCAAATGAAAATGCCCCGTTCAGGGTTTGGTGATGACCGCCACATCCGCGTGGGGAAACTCGACCTGCGCCTGCCAGCGGGCTGCCAGGGCCCGAAAGGAGGCCTCGGCAAAGAAGACGATGTGGGTCGGATCGTGGCGATAGCGCCACTGCCGGAAGCGCTCGTCCCCCAGCACCCGCTGGGTCTGCAGCACCAGCAGGCCGCCGGGCTTGAGGCAGCCCCACAGCCCGTCCAGCACGGCACGCGGGGTGGCGATGTGCTCGATCACCTCGGTGCTGGTGATGAAGTCATACTGCTGCGCCAGCAGCTCGGGCTTGTCGGCATAGAACTTGTCGTAACCCGCCATCTGGTAGCCCGCCTCGCGGCCCATGGCGATGAGCGCCGGGCCCGGGCCGCAGCCAAAATCGAGGCCGCTGGCCGGCGGAGGCAGGCGGCTCAGCACCTCGCCGAAGGCCCGCTGCAGAAACTGGCGATAGCGGGGATCATCCACCTGGTTGTCGTGGCCGTCATAGACCGCCTTCTCACGCGCGGGCTCCAGGTGCTCGGCCGCATCCAGCCAGACCAGCTCGCAGGCCCGGCAGCGATGGTACAGCTTGCCGGCCACCGGCAGCTCATAGGCATCGGCGGCACAGCAGAGCGGGCAAGATAAGGGGGGCATGGCATCTCCTCTCGAAAGCGGGGCGGTCAAAAGTGGCCGCAGCTTGCCTGCCCGTCTGGCGGCTGACAAGGTTTTTGTCCGGCTGCCCCGCGTTCGGGTCGCAGCTTTACCTCTCTTTTCAACCAGTTGCCTCGGTATGAAACAGATTTTTTACCTCTTAAGGGTTTCTTAAGTTTGCCCCTTTAGTCTGATGACAATCGACAAGAAGGAGCCATCCATGACCACCGACATTCAAGCCCCCTATCGGCTGACGCTGGCCGATACCCCGCAACAGGTCATGGCACTGCAGGGCTACATCCAGGCTGCCTACAGCCAGGAGTTCAACGCCCGCATTCCCCATTTTCTGCCCTGCCTGCTCGGCCTCTACCGGGCCGACGGCCTGCTGGTCGGCGCCTGCGGTCTCAAGCTGGCCGGCAGCGAGCGCCTCTATCTGGAGCAGTACCTGGAACAGCCCATCGAGGCCGCCATCGAAACCCGGCTCGGCGCCCCCGCCCGGCGAGATCGCATCGTCGAGGTGGGCAACCTCGCCTGCAGCGAGCCCGGCAACGCCCGCCTGATGTTTGCGGCGCTCTGCCGCCTGCTGTGCGACAACGACCTCGACTACGTGGTGTTCACCGGCACCGCCCGGCTTCGCAACAGCTTTCACCGCCTCCACCTCACCCCGGTCGAGCTGGCCCCCGCCCAGGCCGACAAGGTGGGTGACGACGCCAGCGCCTGGGGCGCCTATTACCACTGCCAGCCCAAGGTGATGGTCGGCGATCTCGGCCTCGGACGGCAGGCGCTGGCACAGGGCAGCCTGCTGCTCTCCCTGCTGGCGCCCATGCCGTCCCTGTTCAACTGCCCGCATCGGAGCGCCTTATGATGCTGTTCGACCAAATCGCCTACTTTGCCCGCCAGACGCCCCACAGCCCGGCCCTCGCCAGCAGCCAGCACAGCCTCAGTTACGAGGCGCTGTGGCAGCAGCTGCCGGTGCTGGCCGACCGCCTGCAGATGGCCGGGATCAGCCGGCTGGCGCTGCAGCTCGACAACGGCCTGCCCTGGGCGCTCATCGATCTCGCCTGCACCATGGCCGGCATAGTGGTGATCCCGATCCCCCACTTCTTCAGCCTGGAGCAGCAGGAGTGGCTGCTGGAGAGCAGCGGTGCCGACGCCCTGATCGGCCCCCACCACCCCGGCTGGCAGGCCAGCGATCCGTTGCAGCTGACGGTCGGCGAGCTGCCGCTGTGGCGCCGCACTCCTGCCCGGTTGCCGCCTCTGCCGGCCGGCACAGCCAAGATCACCTATACCTCCGGCACCACAGGGCAGCCCAAAGGCGTCTGCCTGTCGCTGGCCCAGATGATGGCGGTCTGCGCCTCGCTGGCCGAGCGGGTCGCCCCGGCCAACGTCGAGAAGCACCTGACCCTGCTGCCGCTCACCACCCTGCTGGAAAACCTGACCGGCCTCTACGTGCCGCTGCTCACCGGCGCCTGCAGCCGCATCCCTTCATTGGCAGAGCTCGGCTTTGCCGGCTCCAGCAAGCTGGACCCGGCCACCCTGGCCCAGGCCCTGCTGCGCTGGCCCACCCACAGCCTGGTGCTGGTACCCGAGCTGCTGCGCCTGCTGCTGGCCCTGTGCAGCGCCAACCCGCCGCTGGTCGAGCAACTGGCCGGCCTGCGCTTCGTCGCGGTGGGCGGCGGCAAAGTCTCGCCCGAGCTCATCAGCCGGGCCCGCAAGCTGGGGCTGCCGGTCTACGAGGGGTACGGCCTGTCGGAGTGCGGCTCCGTCGTGGCCCTCAACGGCCCCGACGGCCACAGCCTGGGCAGCGTCGGCCAGCCACTGCCCCACTGCCGGGTATCGATCGCCGCTGACGGCGAGATCCTGGTGGAGGGATCCGCCATGCTCGGCTATCTGGGCAGCGACGAACCGACGCCAGCACGGGTCGCCACCGGCGATCTGGGCCACCTGGATGATGAGGGCTATCTGCACATCACCGGGCGCAAGAAAAACGTCCAGATCACCGCCTTTGGCCGCAACTTCTCCCCCGAGTGGGTCGAGGCGGAAGCCCAGCTCTGTCCGGCCATCGCCCGCATCGTGATCTTCGGCGACGGCCAGCCGGCCAACGTCGCCCTGATCCAGCCACTGCCCGGCGCCGACGCCCAGCTAGCCCAGCAGATCGAGCAGCTCAACCACCGCCTGCCCGACTATGCCCGCATCCATCACTGGCTGCCGGTGGCGCTGGATCAGCATCCGGAGTTGCTGACCGCCAACGGTCGCCCCCGTCGCGAACGGATTTATCACCACTTTTCCCGGCAGATCAGCCAATGCCTTACAGGAGAGACCTCATGAGCTTCTATCAAGTGCTGCAACAAGCCACCGCCCCGGCCCGGGAGCATCTGTTCAACGCCCCCATCATAGAGGCGTGCCGCAAGGGGGAGATCTCCCGCGACATCTACCTGCGCTTCCTCTCCCAGGCCTTCTATCACGTGCGCCACACGGTGCCACTCTTGATGGCCACCGGCGGCAAGCTGGGTCAGGAGTACGAGTGGGTACGCGGCGCCATCGCCGAGTACATCGACGAGGAGTACGGCCATCAGGAGTGGATCCTGAGCGACATCCGCGCCTGCGGCGGCGATGCCGAGGCGGTGCGCCACGGCCAGCCCGAGCTGCCCATCGAGCTGATGGTGGCCTTTCTTTATGACCAGGTGCAACGCGGCAACCCCATGGGCTTCTTCGGCATGGTCCAGGTGCTGGAAGGCACCAGCGTCGCCATCGCCCTGACCGTGGCCGACCAGCTCAAGGCAGGTCTCGGCCTGCCGCCCCAGGCCATGAGCTACCTGAGCTCCCACGGCGCGCTGGATCAGGAGCACCTCAAATTCTTCGAGTCCCTGATGAACCGGGTAGAAGCCTCGGCCGATCAGGCAGCCATCATTCACTCGGCCAAGGTGGTCTACCGCCTCTACGCCGACATGCTCTATCAACTGACGGAAAACCAGACATCATGAAGCTTGAAGGAAAACTCGTGCTGCTCACGGGCGCCAGCGGCGGGATCGGCGAAGCGCTGGCCCAGGAGCTGGCAGCCCAGGGGGCACACCTGTTGCTGCACGGACGCAGGGCCAGTGCGCTGGAGCGGCTTCGCAAGGAGCTGCCGCACCCGGAGCGCCACCAGACGGTGATCGCCGATCTGGGCTCGCCCCAGGAGCGGGCCAAACTGTTGCAGCATCCGGCGCTGGACGAGGGGCTGGACGTGCTGATCAACAACGCCGGCTGCAACCAGTTTGCCTGGCTGGAGGATCAGAGCAGCGAGCAGGTCGAGCGCCAGCTGCTGCTCAACGTCGAGGCGCCGATCCAGCTCACCCGCATGCTGCTGCCCCGCCTGCGCAAGCCGGCGGTGATCATGAACGTCGGCTCCAGCTTCGGCGCCATCGGCTACGCCGGCTACAGCGTCTATTGCGCCAGCAAGTTCGCCCTGCGCGGCTTCAGCGAGGCGCTCGGCCGCGAGCTGGAGGGCACCGGCATCCAGGTGCTGCACTTTGCTCCCCGCGCTACCCGTACCCGCCTCAACTCGGAGGCGGCCTACGAGATGAATGCCGAGCTCGGCACCCACACCGACAGCCCGCAGGACGTGGCCGAGGAGGCCGTCATCGCCCTGTGCAACGAAACCCGCCGCAGCTGGCTCGGCTGGCCGGAGAAGCTGTTCGTGCGGCTCAACGGCCTGCTGCCCGGCCTGGTCGACCGGGCGCTGGCCAAGCAAAAACCCATCATAGAGCGCTATGCCCGCCACGCGGCGCCCGCTGCCGGCAATGCGGGGCACGCCACTTCCGTCATGACAGAGAAGGAACGTTAAGATGAAGCACGCCACTTTCCGCCCCCGTTTCACCCACGGTGCCCTCCTGCTGCTCATGCTGGGCTCGGGGATGGCCCAGGCCGCCGACACCCTGCCCGTCATCCAGCAGCAGTGGGCCGTCTGTCAGTATCAGCAGACCGGCAAGGCCAAGGAGAGCTGCCTCGAACAGCTGAGCAGCCAGGCCGATCAGGCCAGCGCCAAGGAGGCCTTTCGCACCGACCTGCTGATCTGGTCGGCCATCGTCAAGAGCACCTGGGCCGGTGCCAAGGGTGGGCTGGGGGCGCTGGGTCTGGTCAAGGAGGCCAAGGCCAAGCTGGAGATCGCCCTCAAGCAGGACCCCAAGGCGCTGGACGGCTCCGCCTATACCAGTCTGGGCTCGCTCTACTATCAGGTGCCGGGCTGGCCGGTGGGCTTTGGTGATGACGAGAAGGCCGAGCAGCTGCTCAAGCAGGCACTGGCCATCAACCCGACCGGCATCGACCCCAACTTCTTCTACGGCGACTTCCTGCTGGATCAGGGCCGCAAGGCCGAGGCCAAGAGCTATCTGGAGAAGGCGCTGAGCGCCCCGCCCCGGCCGGGTCGCGAGCTGGCGGATCAGGGTCGACGCATCGAGATCCGCGATCGCCTCGACAAGCTATAAACCCAAGTCGGATCAGAGCGCTATTTAAACTCTGCCCACCAGCTTGCATACTGGTGGGCAGCGTCTTTTGAGGGGAATAACAATGCGGATCCTGTTGGTGGAAGATGATGTGATGCTGGGCGACGGCATGGTGGATGCCCTGCGCAGCAGTGGCTACACAGTGGACTGGCTGCAGCAGGGGCTGCCCGCCCTGTCGGTGCTCAAGAGCGAGGAGTTTGCCGCGCTCATTCTGGATCTCAACCTGCCGGATATCGACGGCATCAGCCTGCTGCGCAAGCTGCGCCGGGAAGGCCAGACGCTGCCGGTGCTGATCCTCACCGCCCGCGACGCCCTGGATGACCGGGTGCTGGGGCTGGATGCCGGCTCCGACGACTACATGGTCAAGCCGTTCGCCCTGCAGGAGCTCAATGCCCGCCTGCGCGCCCTGGTGCGGCGCAGCAAGGGCCAGGCCCAGGCGGTGCTCGAATATGGCGAGCTGCAGCTCTATCCCGAGTCCCAGCAGGTCACCTATCGCGGCGAGCCGGTCAAACTCACCCCCCACGAATACAAGCTGCTGCAGGAGCTCATCACCCAGAGCGGCCGGGTACTGAGCAAGGATCAGCTGCAGCAGAGCCTCTACGGCTGGGACGAGGGGGCCGAGAGCAACGCGGTGGAGGTGCACATTCACCACCTGCGCAAGAAGTTCTACAGCGACCTCATCCGCAATATCCGCGGGGTCGGCTACATAGTCCCCCAGCTTGAACAAGCCCAGCGCCGGGACCACCGGGCATGACGCGTCCCCGCTCCATCCGCCGCTTCCTGCTCTCCGGCATCCTGGCGCTGGTCAGCGCCAGCCTGGCCATCAGCGCCCTCATCGGTTATCTGGAGGCCAACCACGAGATGGAGGAGCTGTTCGATGCCCGTCTCGCCCAGTCCTCCCGCATCACCAACCAGCTGCTCAGTCGCTATCTCGAACAAAATGGCGAGCTGCCCGCCAACGGCACCGTCTATCAGGACTGGGAGCAGCACAACCCGGAGCAGTGGCAGAAGGACACCAGCTTCAACCTGCGGGGGGAAGACCGGGAGCTCACCCCCTTTGGCCACGAATTCGAGCGCAACCTCTACTTCCAGCTGCTGAGCGAGCAGGGCCACATACTGCTGCGCTCCCCCAGCGCCCCCAGCCAGCCCCTCGGCGCCCTGGCCCCCGGCTTCAACAACGTCACCAAGGACAACCACGAGTGGCGCACCTTCACCCTCTACAACCAGGACGAGCACACCTGGCTCATCGTGGCGGAGCGGGATGACGAGCGCAGCGAGCTGGCCAGCAAGATGGCCACCCTGGCCATGCTGCCGCTACTCATCACCCTGCCCTTCCTGCTCGGCCTGCTGTGGTGGCTCATCTCCCGCGGGCTGGCGCCGCTGCGACAGCTGGCCCAGGCCATCGGTGAACGCCACCCGGCCAACCTGAGCCCGCTCACCCTGAAGATCCGGGCCCAGGAGCTGACCCCGCTCACCAACGAGATCAACCGGTTGATGCACGCGCTTGCCGACACCATAGAGCGGGAGAAGCAGTTCACCAACGAGGCGGCCCACGAGCTGCGCACCCCGCTGGCGGTGCTGCGCATCCACAGCGAGAACGCGCTGGCCGCCGAGGATGCAGAGAGCCGTCAGCACTCCCTGCAGAAGATGCTGCTGGCGCTCGATCGCAGCGATCGACTGCTGCGCCAGCTGCTGACCCAGGCCCGCATCGACAACCAGCAGGGGCTGGAGCTGACCGAGCTCAACCTGAACCAGCTGCTGCAGAGCACCCTGGCCACCCTGGCCCCCATCGCCCTGAAAAAGGATCAGCAGCTATCGCTGGAAGGCACCGAGCAGCTGACAGTGATGGGGCAGGCCACCCTGCTGGAGCTGATGTTCAGCAACCTCATCGACAACGCCCTGCGCTACACCCAGGCGCAGGGCGAGATCGCGGTCGAGGCGCGCCAGGAGGGACACAGGGTCAGGGTCGACATTCGCGACAACGGCCCCGGCATCCCCACCGCCGCCCTGTCGCGCCTGTGCGAGCGCTTCTTTCGGGTCAATCCCCAGCAGGGGGACGGGGTCGGCCTCGGCATGGCCATCGTCTCGCGCATCGCCCAGCTGCACTGCGCCGATCTCGACATCCACAACCGGCCGGAAGGGGGGCTGGAGGTGAGCGTGCTGCTGCCCGCCCCCTCCCGCCCTGCCTGATCATCACCATAAAAAACGGGGGCCAGGCCCCCGTTTTTTATGTCGTTCGCTTCCCTCAGCGACAGCTCGGCTGCACCGTGAAGGTGCGGCTCGAATCCACTGCGCCAAGATCCGCCAGCAGGCGGCGCCCCAGCAGCACCGGATAGATCATCTTGCTGCGATCCCGCAGGGTGAACCACTCCTCGTACACCTTGTCACCCAGGCAGATGGACATGGTGACCGTGGGGCGCTGCTCCATGCCGCCGGCGCCGCGCACCGTCACCATGTGCTCCACCGGTCGCTCTAGGGTCTGACTCACCTGCCGGTCGGTATTGGCATCGGTCACCTGCAGGGTAAAGCGCACCCAGGACTTGCCGTCACGCTTGAAATGGCGCAGATCCCGCGCATCGAGCGAGGAGGTGAGCGCCCCGGTATCCAGCTTCATCTTCACCGCCACCCCGCTCGGCATGATGAGCCCCTTCTCAATCCAGCCATAGACGGCGGGATCGGCAGAAGCCCGAGCAGCTCCCGGCAGGGCGAGACCAACCAGCAACAGCAGCGGCATCATTCGCAATCCGAACATCTTCACTCCTTGTCAGGGCAGGGCCGACGCTGGCCCGAGCAGCCCAGAGTGGGGATGGAAAAGGCGGCTGTCAACTGGTGAACGTGACCGCCTCGCCGCCACCAGCGCGGCCATGGCGCGTGGCGTCAGGATCACGCAGATGTTTGCCAAACAGGATTCAATCAGGAGCTTTCAAGTGGAGGAACGGGGAGGCATGAGCGGGGCTGGATGAAACCCAAGGCTGCGCTCAGGTTGTGACGCCAAAGGCTACCACAACGCTGAGTGAATTATCAGTCTTGTTCCGACGGGATTTTTGCCTACACTGTTGTAAACCGGAGGGCCTGAAAACCACCGGTTTTTTTGCGCCTGCCGAAAAGTTGCCACTGCAAAGTGACCTATCAAACAAGGCTCAATAAGGAATTCGTAATGCGTATCGAAGAAGACTTGAAGCTCGGTTTCAAGGATGTCCTGTTCCGCCCCAAGCGCTCTACTCTCAAGAGCCGTTCCCAAGTCAGCCTGACCCGTCAGTTCACCTTCAAGCACACCCAGACCCAATGGCAAGGGGTGCCCGTCATCGCTGCCAACATGGATACCGTCGGCAGCTTCGCCATGGCGCGTACCCTGGCCAGCTTCGAGATGATGACCGCAGTACACAAGCACTACAGCCTTGCGCAGTGGCAAACCTTCGTGAGCGAAACCGACCCGGCGCTGCTGGGCCATGTGATGGTCTCTACCGGCACCTCCGAGGATGACTTCACCAAGACCCGCCAGATCCTGGCCATGTCCAGCGCCCTGCGCTTCATCTGCGTCGACGTGGCCAACGGCTACTCCCAGCACTTCGTCGAGTTTCTGCGCAAGATCCGCGAGGCCTGCCCGAACCACGTCATCCTGGCGGGCAACGTGGTCACCGGCGAGATGGTGGAGGAGCTGATCCTCTCCGGCGCCGATATCGTCAAGGTCGGCATAGGCCCGGGCTCGGTCTGCACCACCCGGGTCAAGACCGGGGTCGGCTACCCGCAGCTCTCCGCCATCATCGAGTGTGCCGATGCGGCCCATGGTCTCGGCGGTCAGATCGTCGGTGACGGCGGCTGCACCTGCCCGGGGGATGTGGCCAAGGCGTTTGGCGGCGGCGCCGACTTCGTGATGCTGGGCGGCATGCTGGCGGCCCACGAGGAGTGTGGCGGCGAAATCGTCGACGTGGATGGCGAACCCTTCATGAAGTTCTACGGCATGAGCTCCTCAAGCGCCATGGACAAGCACGCTGGCGGCGTCGCCGAGTACCGCGCCTCCGAGGGTAAAACCGTGCTGCTGCCCTATCGCGGCCCGGTCGAAAACACGGTGCGCGACATCCTGGGCGGGGTGCGCTCCACCTGCACTTATGTGGGTGCCAGCCAGCTGAAAGAACTCACCAAACGCACCACCTTTATCCGGGTACGTGAGCAAGAGAACAATGTCTACGGCAAGGAGTAACCTGCCGCAGCCACTGTCACGCGCTGACGGTTAGAAGCCAGTCAACCGGTGTGCTACCCTGCGCACCGGTTTTTTTGTATCTGGATGCCCTGACATGACCAGCCCCCTCCCCCCGTTTGACTGGGATATCTTCTGCTGCGTAGTGGACAACTTCGGCGACATCGGCGTCACCTGGCGGCTGGCCCGCCAGCTGAAACAGGAGGGCGCGCTCCCGACCCACGGCGATGAGGCCCAGGTGCGGCTCTGGGTGGACGATCTTGCCAGCTTTGCCCGCATCTGCCCGGGGCTCGACCCCGCGCTGGATAGCCAGTGGGTCGATGGCATCCATATCCAGCACTGGCACGACACGCTGCCCGCGGATGCCATCCCGGCCCGGGTGGTGATCGAGGCATTTGCCTGCCAGCTGCCCGCCCCCTTCATTGAACGAATGGCCGAGCAGATGGCGAGTCAGCCCAGGCCCCCTTGCTGGATCAACCTCGAATACCTCTCGGCCGAGAGCTGGGTCGAGGATTGCCACGCCCTCGCCTCGCCCCAGCGGGTCGGCAACCAGAGCCTCAACAAATACTTCTTCTTCCCGGGCTTCACGGCCAGAACCGGCGGCCTCTTGTGCGAGCGCGGCCTCATCGCCGAGCGTGAGCGCTGGCAACAGGATGAAGCCGGGCTTGCCGCCTACTGGGCCAGCCTCGGCCTGCCGCCCAAGCAAGAGCACGAGCTGCGGGTCAGCCTCTTTACCTACGAGAGCCCTGCCCTGACCAGCCTGGTCGAGAGCTGGTGCCAGAGCGCCACGCCCGTCACCCTGCTGCTGCCGCTCGGGCGCTCCCTCAACGACGTGCTCACCGGCGCCGGGCTGGCAGCGGCCATTCCGACGGCCAAGGCAGGGGCACTGCTGCAGGCGGGCAACCTCACCATCAAGCTGCTGCCGATGACCGATCAGGCCGGTTACGATCGGCTGCTGTGGAGCTGCGATCTCAATCTGGTGCGCGGGGAGGACTCCTTCGTGCGGGCCCAGTGGGCCGCCCGCCCTTTCCTGTGGCACATCTATCCGCAGGAAGAGCAGGCTCACATGGTCAAGCTGGACGGCTTTCTCGACCACTATCTGGCAAAGCTGCCCACCGCCACCGGCCAGTGGCTGCGCGGTTTCAGCCACGCCCTCAATCAGGGGGAAAACTGTCGCGATTGGTGGGCGCAATGGCCGGAACACGCCGCGATATGGCTGCAACATGGGCGACCTTGGTCACAGAAGCAGCTCAGGGATGGGGATCTCGTCACTCGGCTGGTGAAATTTTTAGAAAGCCGTATATAATCTGGCAGTTTTTATCTGCCCGTATACGAACAGGAATTTTTACATGAAAACCGCACAGGAAATCCGCGCTGGTAACGTCGTCATGATCGGTACCGAGCCGATGGTGGTCCAGAAAGCCGAATTCAACAAATCCGGCCGTAACTCCGCCGTGGTCAAGATGAAGCTGAAAGGCCTGCTGAACGGCAGCGCCACCGAGACCGTATTCAAGGCCGACGACAAGCTGGAAGTTGTTCAGCTGGAACGTAAAGAGTGCACCTACTCCTACTTCTCCGACCCCCTGTATGTCTTCATGGACACCGAGTACAACCAGTACGACGTCGAGAAAGACAACCTGGGTGATGCCCTGAACTACATGGTTGACGGCATGGAAGACATCTGCGAAGTGACTTTCTACAACGAGAAAGCCATCTCCGTAGAACTGCCGACCACCATCGTTCGCGAAGTCGAGTACACCGAGCCGGCCGCCCGTGGCGACACCTCCGGTAAAGTGACCAAGCCGGCCCGTCTGAAGGGCACCACCTACGAGCTGGCCGTTGCCGCCTTCGTAGAGATCGGCGACAAGATCGAAATCGATACCCGCACCGGTGAGTTCAAGCGTCGCGTCAACTAAGTTGGCCCCTTGAATCCATGGTAAAAAAGCGAGCCTTTGGCTCGCTTTTTTTATGGGTGCACGGCGCCACCCGGCTGTATTCGAAGCGCAAACATGGCTAAATGGAGTATTCCCGGCTTGTGCCATCCTCCGGAGCGCCCCATGACATCTCTGCATAAAGGTCTGTTGCTGCTGTTGACCCTGGTACTGCTGATCCTCTCCGGCTGGCAACCCTACGACAGGGCGACCTGGCTGATGGAAGTCGCCCCCGTGCTCATCGCCATGCCGCTGCTTGCCCTGACGCACCGCCGTTTTCCGCTCACCAGCCTGCTCTATCTGTGCATCACCCTGCACGCCATGGTGCTGATGCTGGGCGGTGCCTATACCTATGCCCGCGTCCCGCTGGGATTCGAGCTGCAGCAGTGGCTCGAGCTCAGCCGCAACCCCTATGACAAGATTGGCCACTTCTTTCAGGGCTTCGTGCCTGCCCTGGTGTGCCGGGAGATCCTGCTGCGCGGAGGTTATGTGCAGGGCCGGCGCATGCTGGCGTTTCTGGTGGTCTGCGTGGTGCTCGCCATCAGCGCCACCTACGAGTTCATCGAGTGGGGAGCCGCCCTCGCGCTCGGCCAGGGGGCGGATGAGTTTCTCGGCACCCAGGGCGACCCCTGGGATACCCAGTCCGACATGTTCTTCGCCCTGATTGGCGCCGTCACTGCCCTGCTGCTGCTCTCCCCCTTGCATGACCGCCAGCTGGCTGGGCTGGCAAGCACCGACCGGCCGTCACGCTAGCGCTGCCACTTCCCCCTTCAGAAAACCGGCCTGGTGCCGCTAACCCGAGTAACCGGGGGAGCGCACTATGGCCAGATTGTTCTTATCACTGCTGTTACTGACCCTGCTGGCAAGCAACCCCTTGCAGGCCAGCGAGGGCACACCGCTGACGCCGCTCGACTACTGGCAGAACAACGACTGGCAGGGGCTGCCCAACAGCACCCAGATCGACAAGCAGACAGTGCTGTTCGCCAAGCACGACAGCGATAGCTATGTGGGGCTAGCCATCCTCTTGCCCGACTGGCAGCGCAGCGGCCAGCTGTGGCAGCTGACCCGCGCCCTCGGCCGGCTCGGCTTCGACACCCTGCTGCTGCTCCCCTCGCCCCAACAGACCGAACTGGACCCCGCCGCCGAGAAAAAGCAGCAGGCCATCGACGACTTTCGCAAACAGTTTGCCACCCGCATCAGCAAGCTGGGGGATGCCAAGCTGCAGGAGGGGGGCTTCAAGCTGATATTGGCGCAGGGCACCGGCGCCGCCTGGGCCACCAACCTCATTGCCAGCGAACAACTGCCCGCCCCCGATGCGCTGGTGCTGCTCGACGGCTTCTTCCCCGACCAGCAGAGCAACCAGATCTTCGCCAAGGAGATCGCCCAGGCCACCATGCCGACCCTCGACCTCTACCAGGAGGATGGCGGACGCTGGCCATTGCTGGCCGCCGAGGCGCGCAGAAGCGAAAGCCGCCGCAGCCACAAGCTCAACTACCGCCCCTACGCCCTGCTGGAGCTGGATGAAACGCCGACCCGGATCCAGGGCTGGCTCACCCACCTCGGCTGGCTCTGACCCGAAAAATGCCGCCAGCCTCACATCCGGCGCGATTGCCAAGCCATTGAGGCGCAGCAAACTGGCTCTCGGTCGCCGATGTTTGGCATCATGAACGCCTCAACGGCAGGAGGCTCCATGCAGCAAATTGTGTTTCTCGACAGCGATACCCTGGATACCGGCATCACCCTGCGCCACCCCGACTTTCCCCATCACTGGCAGAGCTACCCGAGCACGGCCCCCGAGCAGGTGGTGGAGCGGCTCAAAGACGCCAGCATCGCCATCATCAACAAGGTGCGCATCGGCGCCGCCGAGCTTGCCCGGCTGCCGGACCTGAAACTCATCGCGCTGGCCGCCACCGGCAGCGACAACGTGGATCTGGAGGCGTGCCGCGCCGCCAACGTCGGCGTCTGCAACATCCGCAACTACTCGGGCCCCTCGGTGCCGGAACACGCCATGGCGCTGATGCTGGCCCTGGCGCGCAACCTCTTCTGCTGGCGCCAGTCGCTGCTGGAGGGACGCTGGCAGCAGAGCGGCCAGTTCTGCTTCTTCGATCACCACATCACGGATCTGCACGGCAAGCGGCTCGGCATCATCGGCAAGGGGACGCTCGGTCAGGCCCTCGGCGAGCGGGCCAGGGGGATCGGCATGGAGGTGCGTTACGCCCAGAGCCAGGTCGGCGCCAGCCACGACGAGGATCGGCTGCCGCTGGACGAGCTGCTGCAAAGCGCCGACGTCATCAGCCTGCACTGCCCGCTCACCCCCTATACCCGCAACCTGATTGGCGAGCGGGAGCTCGAGCTGATGAAGCCGGGCGCCCTGCTGATCAACGTCGGCCGCGGCGGTCTGGTGGACGAAGAGGCCCTGCTGCGGGCACTGGCCAACGGCCGCCTCGGCGGCGCCGGTTTCGACGTGGCGAGCGTCGAGCCGCCGCCCCCCGACCACCCGCTGATGCAGGCGCTGCAGTACCCCCACTTCATCCTCACCCCCCACGTGGCCTGGGCCAGCGAGGAGTCGATGCAGCGCCTCGCCGATCAGCTGATCGACAACATCAACGCCTTCGCCGAGGGGCGCCGCCAACACCGGCTGGTGTGAGCGACGCGCCGACCCAAACAAGAGAGGGGCCTGTCGGCCCCTCTCTCATTGCTGGCAGCGATCAATCATCGTCGTGCCATCTGTGTTTCTTGTGCTTTTTGTGTTTCTTGTGGTGCCTGTGCTCATCGTCGTAGTAACGATCATTGTTGCTCTTGTGGCCATCGCCAGTCTTGGCACCGATGGCGGAGCCGCTGGCCCCGCCGACGCCGGCCCCGATCAGCTGACCCGTGCTGCCACCCACGCTCTTGCCGATGGCCGCGCCACCGAGCGCCCCGACGGCGCCACCGAGCGCCGCTTCATTTTTGTTGCCCTTGTTGGCCGTGGCGGCGCCACCGGCCGCACCGCCCAGTGCCGCCCCCACCAGGGCGCCGGTATCACCGCCCAGCTCCTTGCCGATCATGGTGCCGGCCACGCCACCCGCACCGCCACCGAGGATGGTATTGAGTGTCTCCGAGGCCTGCACTACGCCGCTGACCAGCAGCAGTGAGCCCAGCAGGGCCAGGGCGCTCATGCCACGCTTGTTCATCTCCATGGGGTACTCCTGTCAAACCTGATTAATTTCCCCGAACTATACGATTCCCGCCAAAGGGCGCCACTGTCGCAGGAGAGCGACACCGCCTCCCGCGCCGCCTTCGATGCCGTCCAATTCACACATAACACATTGAATTTTAATATTTAAATGACATCAGATGGAAATTGGACAGCGAGCGGTGCCGGGGCCCATCGATCAACAGTGGTCGCTTAGCCGTTATCCATATGACAGGATCTGTCAGCACCCTGCTCCTGCCGGGTCTGCTCCGTCAAAGACCAGCCATCGCGCCCCAGCCGCTTGCTCCGATAGAGACACTCGTCGACCCGCTCGAACAGCAGCACACCGTCATCCGGGCTGTGAGCACCGCCCACGCTCAGGGTCACCGCCTCGCGAAACTCGCGCCACTGCTGATTGCGCACCCGCGCCAGCAGCCGACTCAACCCGGACTCCAGCTCGCTGCGCGGCCAGGGCAGCAGGGCGGCGAACTCGTCTCCCCCGATCCGGTAGACGCAGCCGCTACCCAGCTCCGCCACCAGCAGCTCGGCCACCCGACAGAGCACGCCGTCTCCCACCGTGTGCCCCCAGTTGTCATTGATGCGCTTGAAGTTGTCGACGTCGAACAGCAGCAGCCAGTGGGGTGTGGCGCTCTCCTCCAGCTCGCTGCGACGCTGGGTGAAGGCCCGCCGGTTCATGATGCCGGTGAGGGGGTCGTGCAGCAGAGCATCCTGCCCCTGCAGAAAGCTGGCCCGCACCTGGTCTATCTCGCTCAGGCTGCTGTGCACGAACCAGGTCTTCAGCTGACAGGGTGTCTGGGTCGGATCCCGCACTATGCCGGTCAGCGAGCCGGCCACCAGCGCCTGCTCCTGATTGAACACCCGCACCAGAAAGTTGATGCTGCAAAACCAGATGGCAAACAGCGAGAGCAGTGGCAACACCACCATCAGCAGGGCCTCCTCGAGGCCGTCGTGAAACAGCTCGGGCGGCAGATAGATGTTGAGATCCCAGTCGATCCCCTCCAGCTCCCGACGCAGATGGCGGCCATGCCAGATCACCTCCAGTCCGCTACCCACCACGCCCGCCGTGGTCACTGGCGGCTGATAGAGCGCCATGTTGCAGCCCACCACCAGCTGCTCTCCCCCCCGCGAGCTGATGTAGATGGCCGCCTGGTTGCGACCCATGGCACGCTGCAGTGCCTGCTGGATGGCGTTGAACGACATGTCGACCATCAGCAGGCCGAGCAGCTGACCATCCAGCCCCTTTACCCGCTTGATAAGGGTCAGGATCTGCTTGTCCGAGCCGTACTCCTGATAGGGACCCAACCAGATGAGCTCATCCCCCGGCATTGACAGCGCCCGATACCAGGGCCGGCTGGCGGCACGATACTCGACCGGCTGCTGCCAGGCCGGGTAACTGCTGATGCGGTCCGTTTGCGGGTGGTAGAAGTAGATGTAGTGGCTGTCGCGCTTGATCTGGTGGGCAATGGCCCAGAGCGGGTTGTCGGCCGGCTCGCCGCGGGCGATTGCAGCCTTGTCCAGCGACGCCTCCAGCACCGCCAGCTGACGCTGATTGGCCAGCACCAGTTCGTGGATCAGGGCCGCATCGAGGGAAGAGAGCATGTGGCCGTAGCCGGCCACCGTCTTGTCGATGCTGCGCAGATAGCTGGCCGTCGCCAGGGCCAGGGTCACCACCAGCACCAGGGTGCCCAGCAGCAGAGTCAACGAGGTCAACAGGTAGTAACGCCGACTAATCAACCATTGGATCATCAACACCCCGCAAAAAATTCTGTAATGCGAGGATTCTATGGCGGCCGAATAGAATCATTCATTGATTAAAATCAGCCGCCCTCCGGCTAACTGACAAAAAACATATAAACGTGATACTGCTCATCCATGCCGTGGATATGTATATCAACAAAAAGTAAAAACAGTGACCACTGTGCGTTGACGGCTAACCAGGAAGGGGGTGTTATAGTCTATAGCTTGAACAATCGGAGCCGGATGGCCTTGCCAAGGACCACCAAAGACGATTCCCTGTCAAACAAAGGAGATGTTATGAGCAGTCCGTTTATCGAACAGATCAAAGTACGTCGTACCATCTATGCCCTGGGTGACCAGGTTTCCCATACGCCGGAGCAGCTGACCACTCTCATCCAGAATGCCATCAAGCACAGCCCCTCCTCGTTCAACTCCCAGAGCTCTCGCGCCGTCATCCTGTTTGGCGCCCAGCACCACAAGCTGTGGGACATCGTCAAGGCGGAGCTGAAGAAGATAGTGCCGCCGGAAGCCTATCCCCAGAGCGAAGCCAAGGTGGACGGCAGTTTCCGCGCAGGTTTCGGCACCGTGCTCTTCTTCGAGGACACCGACGTCATCAAGGATCTGCAGCAAAAATTCGCCCTCTACGCCGACAACTTCCCCATCTGGTCGGAACATGCCACCGGCATTGCCCAGTTTGCGGTCTGGACCACCCTGGCCCAGGAGAAGATCGGCGCGTCCCTGCAGCACTACAACCCGCTCATCGACCAGGCGGTACACAAAGAGTGGAACCTGCCCGCCAGCTGGCTGCTGCGCGCCCAGATGCCCTTTGGCAGCATCAAGCAACCGGCCGGTGACAAGACCTTCATGGACGACGCCGCGCGTTTTCGCGTGTTCAAATAAGCGCATCGTCCACCACCCAAGCCCCCGCTCGACGGGGGCTTTTTGTTGTCAGGCCAGCAGCGTCAGCTGCAAACCCGACACCTCCTCCACCACGCTCACCTGGCGCCAGTCCTGGATCAGGGCACTGATGTTCGGATCCAGCCGCTGCCTGCCCCCCACCTGTACCACGCGGCAACCCGCCCGCAGCGCACTGGTGATGCCGGCCGGCGCATCCTCGAACACCAGGCAATCGGCCGCCGCCAGCCCCAGACGCTCGGCCGCCAGCAGGTAGGGCTCGGGATCCGGCTTGCCATGCACCACATCCTCGGCCCCCACCAGCAGGGCGGGCAACGGCAGAGCGGCACTGCGCAATCGATGACGGGCCACCCGCTGACTGGCGGAGGTCACCAGCGCCCAGCGCTCGCTTGGCAAACCTGCCAGCAGAGCTCGGGCCCCGGCGATGGCCTCCGCCTGGCCGGTGTGGTTGATCTCCAGCTCGTCGAGCAGGGCCACCTCCTGCGCCATGTCCAGTTGCGGGGCCAGGGCACGGAGCACCTCTCGCGAGCGCACCCCGTGGCACATGGCCAGCACCGGCTCGGGCGCCAGCTGATGACGGCGGCACCAGAGCCGCCATACCGTCTCCACTTCGCCGGTGGAGTGCACCAGGGTGCCATCCATGTCCAGCAGCAGGGCTCTGGCCCGCAGCACAAGCCGGCTCATGCGCCGACTCCCGCGAGGCCTGGTTCGCTCCCCGCCAGAATGTCGCCGAAGGCCCGCCGCTGGGCCGCCTGTTCATAGCAGGCCAGCGCCTGTTCGGCATTGCTCGCCCAGACTTGCAAGGGGCCGACCGCAAAGCCCTGCTGCAACAGGCTGGTCAGCAGCTCTCCCGTCTCCGGCGCAGCCAGCGGCTGGGCCAGCACCAGGGTTCCCTTGATCAAAAACAGATAGCGTTCGGCAGGCATGAGATGACTCCTTGTGACGGTTCGGATGGGGCCAATGGGGCCCGCTACCAGACCATTAGAACAAGGCGGTTAGATAATTTATAATCACAAAATGGCCACTTTAGATAACCACATGGAATGAAATTCGATCTGAAGCAACTGCAGGCATTCGTCACCCTGGCCGACACCGCCAACTACCGGGAGGCCGCCAACCGGCTGTTCATCACCCAGCCGGCGCTCACCAAGCAGATCCAGGGGCTGGAGCAGACTCTCGGCAGTACCCTGTTCAACCGGGGTCGCCACGGCGCCGAACTGACCGCCATCGGCGCCCAGCTGCTCACCCAGGCGAGCGCCCTGGTCGAACACGGCAAGGGCTTTGAACGCCATGCCATGGCGTTGGCCAGCGGCATCGCCGGGCGCCTCAAGATTGGTTTCGGTCTGTCGAGCTTCGCGCTGGCACCGGCACTGGTGGCCAGCTTCAAGCAGCAGGTGCCCGAGGTGATGGTGCATCTGCAGGACATGACCTCCGCCATCCAGCAGGAGCGGCTGCTGTCGGGCCAGCTGCAGCTCGGCTTCATGCGCCGGCCCCAGGCGCCACAGTTGCAGGAGCACAGACTGCTGACCGATCGGCTGGTGCTGGCGGTGCCGACCCTGATGACCCGGCCGGATCCGGCCGCCTTCGATGTGGAGCAGGCGCTGGCCAGCCAGCCCTTGCTGCAGATGGTCGGTCACCGTTGCCCCGGCCTCAGCCAGCAGATCGCCGGCTTCCTCGGCGCCAACCGGCTGACCGGCATGATCCAGGAGGCGGAGGATATCCAGACCCTGGTGGCGCTGGTGGCTGCCGGCATCGGCAACGCCATCCTGCCGCGCAGCGTCAGCTTCATCGCCGGCCCGGACGTCACCCTCTACCCCTTGTCCGGCCCCTGCTCCGAGTGGGAGATAAGCCTGGTGTGGAACCCGGAATTTGCCGATCCCATTCGCGATCGCTTCGTGCAGCTGGTCATCGATGCCCACCCGGCGCCGCAACCAGCAATGCCGGATCGCTGATGCGGCCGGTTCAGGGAGTCGATATCAGGGGACAGGCGAGGTATCGCCATGGGGAGTGTGGCAATCGAGTATCAGGCGGCCGGCAGCGCGCTGCAGCTGACGCAGTGGCAGCGATTCTTGCCCCCCTGCTTGGCCAGATAGAGCGCCATGTCGGCGGCGGTCAGCAGCTCCTCTTCCGAGACGCGGGCCTGCTGCGGCAACAGGGTGGCGATGCCGACGCTGGCGCTGAGTCTAAGTCCATCCGCCCCCGGGATCAGCAACTCGCCGATGCCGACGCGAATGGCCTCCCCCATGCGGGAGGCGGCCTCGTCCCCTGTGTTGCCGAGGATCAGGGCAAATTCGTCGCCGCCGAAGCGGCACGGCAGATCGGTGGCCCGCTGGCAGAAGGTGCTCAGCAGCTGACCCACCTGCTGCAAGAAACCGTCCCCGACCTGATGGCCGAAGTGGTCGTTGCACAGCTTGAAGTTGTCCAGATCCAGCATGATGAAGGAGATGGGGGTCTGTTCGCGCATGCTGCGCCGCCACTCGTTGTGCAGAAAGCTGTTGAACAGCCGCCGGTTCGCCAGCCCGGTCAGCGGGTCGTGCAGGGAGAGGTAGGCCATGTCCAGCTCCTGCAGCTTGCGCTCGGTGACGTTGATGTGGCTGATGGTGTAGAACTCGACCTCGATACCGGGGATGGCGGAGACCCGCATCATGAACCAGCGCTGGGTATCCGGGCTGTGACAGGGGTACTCCAGATGAAAGTGCTGCTGCTCGTGGCGCAGTACCCGCCGGATCCCCTCGGCCGCCATCTGGGCCAGCGGCTCCACCGAGTTGTCGCACACCCTCAGATAGTTGACGCCCAACCAGTCGTACCCCTCCGGCATGCCGTTCTGTTCGGCGAAACTATTCCAGGCGAGGTTGGTGTAGTGGATGACGCCATCCCGATCGATCACCGAGATCTGCTCCTCCAGCGAATTGAGCAATGCAGACAGGTATTGCGCCCGATCGGAGAAGTGAAACAGTGATCCCTGAAAATAGTCCGCCATGACCCTGCTCCTCACCCAACAACGACGTACCGCACCTGCCGCAACCACCAGCATAATGCCGGTGTTCCCTCCATGACGAAGGGGCATCGGCGGCCATGGCCCGCCCCCGGCCTGCAAGATAAAGATAGATGATCAACCACTTGCACCGGCCCCATCCCTCGTTAGTGGCCGCACCACTGGCTTTCACAAGGAATCCCGTTCCCTCGTCCTCTGCCGTCCATCTTGGTATTGGGGCAGTTTTGCAAAAACCAGGTCGCCTCCTCGCAGGAGGTCATCTGGGAGCAATACTGCCGACCGTCGCACTGACGGACGAAAGTGGGCGTCGCCTGCGGGCTGTCTGTGCTGTCTGCCTCCTGCTGACTGAAAGAAGAGCTTGGCGAAGGCGAGACCGACTCGGCCGAGAAGCGGGAGTAAATGGAGAAAATCCCGGCCAGCACCAGCAGCGGGATCAGCTTGCCGCGCCAGTTGCTGCGGCGCCGATAGACGGGGCGCGGGCGTGCCCTGGCGGGCAGAGGCCGCTCCCCGGTCACAGCCTGTCTGCCCACAGAAGGCGCTGGTTGGGCGCCTGCCAGCGACAGCGGCCGATCCACAAAGAACACCTGCTCGGCCCTGGGTTTGCCATCCTGGCCGCTGCCAAGCTGATAGGAGACCCGCTCGCCAATCTTGGGCAGCGAGCCATCTGACTGCAGCGCCGAGATATGCACGAACAGCTCGGCTCCTTTTGGCTCGCCATCCCCCTGATCGGGGGCGATAAAACCAAAGCCGCGCGCCTCGTTCCAGCGCACGATCCGTCCCTGATAACGCATGCCCTCATCCTTGTGGCCATCGATGCTCGCTTCATGTTGCCCAAAATGGCTGCGGCCCGACAGGGGGCCGCAGACAAAATGTCAAAACAGTGAGCAAGCTCCGCCTGCGGACGGGATCAGGCCAGCTGGGCCACCTTGCAGACCTCGGCGATGCGGCCGAGCATCCGCAGCGAAGCATGGTGCTCATTGGCATCCGCCGCCGCGCAGGCATCCTCCAGGATGGTGATGGCGTAATCCCGATCATGCCCCTCCCGCGCCGCCGCCTGAATGGCCCAGCTGGTACTCACCCCGCACAGATAGAGGTGCTCGATGTGGTTAGCCCGCAGCGCCGGCTCCAGCGCAGTGCCGTAGAAGGGGCTGACCCTGGGCTTGGTCAGCACCAGATCGCCCGGCTGCACGTCGAGGTCGGCGTGAAAGTCGGTACCGCTATCGCCAAGCGACAGCGCCCCGAACTGGTGAGCCCGGCCAAACATGGGCGAGCCCTTGGGTTGCAGCAGATAGTGCGGGTCAAAACCCACCTTGATCAGCACCACCAGCCAGCCGTGGGCGCGGGCATGGGCCAGCGCCTGATTGGCGTGCGCGATGGCGTCCTGTTCCAGCACATGGGCCGCCGAGGCGGCGATGCGCCCATCCGGGTGGGCGATGTCGTTGATGAAATCGATCACCAGCAATGCCTTGTTCATGCTGCCTGCTCCCTCATGATGGCGCCGCGCGCCTTAAACCAGCCCCAGCGCATAGCGTAGCGCCATCTCCTTGAGCGGGCCTGCCTTGTCCGCCAGATTGAGGGCCAGGTTGCGCGCCAGCTTGAGCGGGCCTATCCCGTTGCTGAACACCCCGTAGAAGAGATCCATCCCCGACTGCATCAGCAGGTTGTCGGGGCGGCGGCGCCGCTCATAGCGCCCGGCCAGCGCCAGCTGATGCCAGTCGGCCCCGGCCCCCTGCAGCAGATCGCTCCAGCAGGCCACGTCCTTGAAGCCGAGGTTGACCCCCTGCCCCGCCAACGGGTTGATGGTGTGGGCGGCATCGCCCAGCAGCACCACCCGGCCGGCGTGATAATCGTTGGCGTGGCGGCGCACCAGCGGGAAGCTCCCCTTGGCCGTCACGGCAAACCCGCCGAGCCGGCTCGGGAAGTGGCGGCGCACCTCGGCGGCCAGCCCCTCGTTGCTCATGGCGGCCAGCGCCCGGATGCGGGCCGGACTGTCATACCAGACCAGGGAGCCGCGCTGGCCGGGTAGCGGCAGGAAGGCGCGCGGGCCGCTCGGGGTAAACTGCTGCCAGGTGATGTCTTCCTGCTCGAAGTCGGTGTCGATGTTGATCAGCATGCAGTGCTGACGGTATTCAAAGCGCGACACCCCGATGCCGGCCAGCTTGCGGGTGTGGGATTCGGCGCCATCGCACGCCAGCACCCAGCGGGCGGCCAGCTCGCTGCCATCATCCAGGGTCAGCACCGCCTCGTCCGCACTCTGGCGCAGGCTCGTCACCGCCGCCGGGGTGTGGGTCTGGATGTTGGGGAAATCTTCCATGCGTCTGAGCAACGCCAGCTGCACCAGCCGGTTTTCGATGATGTAGCCGAGCTGCGGCAGACCGAGGTCGGCGGCGTTGAAGCGGGTGGCGAAGCCGTCCAGCTCCCAGGTCTCCAGCCGGCGATAGGGGCACAGCCGCATCTGCTGCAGATGCTGCCAGGCACCGGCCTGCTCCAGCAGCGCCACCGAAGCCTGACTGATGGCGGAGACCCGCAGATCCAGCGGCTGCTCGGGGGCGTATTGCTCCGGCAGCCGGGTCTCGATGACCCGCACCGACAGACCCTGCGCCGCCAGCAGACAGGCTGTGGCGGCGCCGACCATGCCGGCCCCGACGATGGCGATATCACACTGTTCCATAACTTGATTCCTGCAAGGGGTGAGCCCGGGCAAGGGGAAAACACAGCCGGACCGAATGACCACATGATACCGCAAGGGGCGCCGGGAAACAGTGAAGGGTGTGGAGAATTAGTGCGCCAAATCAAGGAGAAAGCCGATGCCGACAGGAAGCCCGCCGGCGGCGTTCCGGCCATGGCCGGCTGGATATTCGCTAGGCAGTCTCCGTATTGCGGAGTAAAATGCCCGGTCCTTTGACCATGCCGCATTCAAAACAAGTCAAGAGAAGCAATGAGCAAAAAACTTCACATCAAAACCTGGGGTTGCCAGATGAACGAGTACGACTCGTCCAAGATGGCCGACCTGTTGGATGCCAGCAATGGCTACACGCTTACCGAAGAGCCCGAAGAGGCAGACGTTTTGCTGCTCAACACCTGCTCCATCCGCGAAAAAGCGCAGGAGAAGGTGTTTCACCAGCTGGGACGCTGGAAGAAGCTCAAGGCAAACAAACCCGGTCTGGTGATCGGCGTGGGCGGCTGCGTCGCCTCCCAGGAGGGGGACAACATCCGCACTCGCGCCCCCTATGTGGACATCGTCTTCGGCCCGCAGACCCTGCATCGCCTGCCCACCATGATCAAGCAGGTGCAGGAGGGGCGCGGTGCCCAGGTGGACGTCGCCTTCCCGGAAATCGAGAAGTTCGACAGCCTGCCCGAGCCGCGCGCCGAAGGGGCGACCGCCTTCGTCTCCATCATGGAAGGCTGTTCCAAATACTGCTCCTTCTGCGTGGTGCCCTACACCCGCGGCGAGGAGGTGAGCCGACCGCTCGACGACGTGCTCTATGAAATCGCCCAGCTCGCCCAGCAGGGCGTGCGCGAAGTGAACCTGCTTGGCCAGAACGTCAACGCCTACCGGGGCCCGACCTTCGACGGCGGCATCTGCACCTTCGCCGAGCTGCTGCGGCTGGTGGCCGCCATCGACGGCATCGATCGCATTCGCTACACCACCAGCCACCCCATCGAGTTCACCGACGACATCATCGAGGTCTACAAGGACACCCCGGAAGTGGTCAGCTTCCTGCACCTGCCGGTGCAGAGCGGCTCCGACCGCATCCTGACCATGATGAAGCGCCCGCACACCGTGCTGGAGTACAAGTCCAAGATCCGTCGCCTGCGCGCCGCCCGTCCCGACATCACCATCAGTTCCGACTTCATCGTCGGCTTCCCGAACGAGACGGACGAGGATTTCGAGGCCACCATGAAACTCATCGAAGAGATCAACTTCGACATGAGCTTCAGCTTCATCTACAGCCCGCGCCCCGGAACCCCGGCCGCCGATCTGCCCGATGATGTCGACATGGAGGTGAAGAAAGCCCGCCTGACCCGCCTGCAGCACGTCATCAACAACCAGTCGATGCAGATTGGCCGCGCCATGCTGGGCTCCACCCAGCGCATCCTGGTGGAAGGGCCCTCCAAGCTCGACCCCATGCAGCTGTGCGGCCGCACCGAGAACAACCGGGTGGTCAACTTCGAAGGCCCGCATACCCTGATCGGCGGCTTTGCCGACGTGGAGATCACCGAGGTGCGTCCCAACTCCCTGCGCGGCAAATTCCTGCGCGGCGAGAACGAGATGAACCTGCGCATCGCCACCGCCCCGAGCGAGATCCTCGCCCGTCGCCCGGACAACGTACCGGACCCGCTGGGCGTGGCCGCCTTCACACCCCACTAATCTGTTCACCCCATCCGGCCCCGGCCGGATGGGATCGCGTCAAGACGAGGACACTTTGAGCCGACACATCTCGACCCTGAATCTGCATCTGGAACCCGCCGACAACCAGCGTCTCGCCAGTCTGTGCGGTCCGTTCGATGACAACGTCAAACAGCTGGAACGCCGCCTCGGCGTCGAGATCAGCTACCGCGACAACCACTTCCAGCTGCTGGGCAAGCAGGCCCAGGTGGAGGCGGCCGCCGTCATCATCAAGCACCTCTATGTGGAAACCCAGCCGCTCAAGGGTGGCAAGGTGACCGACATCACCCCCGACATGGTCCATCTGGCCATTCAGGAGTCGCGGGTGCTGGAGCAGGATGACGAGCCGGCGCCGAGCATCCCTTACGGCAAGGAGGTGACGGTCAAGACCAAGCGCGGCCTCATCAAGCCGCGCAGCCCCAACCAGGCCCAGTACATCGCCAATATCGTGCGCCACGACATCTGCTTTGGCATAGGCCCTGCAGGAACAGGCAAGACCTATCTGGCGGTAGCGGCGGCGGTGGACGCGCTGGAGCGTCAGGAAATTCGCCGCATTCTGCTGACCCGTCCGGCGGTGGAAGCGGGTGAGAAGCTCGGCTTCCTGCCCGGTGATCTCTCCCAGAAGGTGGATCCCTACCTGCGCCCGCTCTACGACGCCCTGTTCGAGATGCTGGGCTTTGAGCGGGTGGAGAAGCTGATGGAGCGCAACATCATCGAGGTGGCGCCGCTCGCCTATATGCGAGGCAGAACCTTGAATGACGCCTTTATCATTCTCGATGAGGCCCAGAACACCACCACCGAGCAGATGAAGATGTTCCTGACCCGCATCGGCTTCAACTCCAAGGCGGTGGTCACCGGCGACATCACCCAGGTAGACCTGCCCCGCAACCAGAAGTCGGGCCTGCGCCACGCGCTGGAAGTGCTGCAGGGCGTCGACGGCCTGTCGTTCAACTTCTTCGAATCCAAGGACGTGGTACGCCACCCGGTGGTGGCCCGCATCGTGCAGGCCTACGAGGCGTTCGATGCCAAACAGGCGGCCGACAAAGTCGCCCCAAACACCAGCAAAGAGAGTGCCCAATGAGCGTGACCCTGGATCTGCAACTGGCCAGCGCCAGCACCGACGGCCTGCCGAGCGAGGCCCAGCTGCAGGGCTGGCTCGACGGCACCATTCTCGGCTTCCAGCAGGAGGCCGAAGTGACGGTGCGCATCGTCGACGAGGCGGAGAGCAACGAGCTCAACCTCACCTATCGCGGCAAGGACAAGCCCACCAACGTGCTCTCCTTCCCGTTCGAGGCCCCACCCGGCCTGGAGCTGCCGCTGCTCGGCGATCTGGTGATCTGCCGTCAGGTGGTGGAGCGCGAAGCCGCCGAACAGGGCAAGCCGCTGATGGCCCACTGGGCCCACATGGTTGTGCACGGCAGTCTGCATCTGCTAGGTTATGACCATATCGAGGATGACGAGGCCGAAGAGATGGAAACGCTCGAGCGCGACATCATGCAGGAGCTCGGTTTCGCCGATCCTTATCTGAACGACGAAGAGTAAAGAACCGGATGGTCATCGTCTTGAAACAGCCGACGCCCATCCTCATATAGCCACAACGATTTCAAGTGTGTTCATACGAGTAACCAAGAGAGAAAATGACCGACGATCACCCTAGTACCGGCTCGCCGAAGAAAACCTGGCTCGACAAACTCAGCCAACTCTTCCAGGGCGAGCCAAAAGACCGCAACGATTTGGTGGAAGTGATAGCCGACGCCGAAGAGCGCGATCTCATCGATCAGGACACCAAGGACATGATCGAGGGCGTGCTCGAAATTGCCGAGCTGCGCGTACGCGACATCATGATCCCCCGCTCCCAGATGGTGACCATCGAGAAATCCCAGCCAGTGGACGAGATCCTGCCGGTGATCATCGAGTCGGGTCACTCCCGCTTTCCGGTGATCAACGAAGACAAGGATCACGTGGAGGGCATCTTGCTCGCCAAGGATCTGCTGCCGTTCGGGTTTGGTGGCCACCACGCCAGCGAACCGCTGCAGCTGGAGAAGATCCTGCGTCCCACGGTGATCGTCCCCGAGAGCAAGCGGGTCGACCGTCTACTCAAAGAGTTTCGTGAAGAGCGCTACCACATGGCCATCGTGGTGGATGAGTTCGGCGGTGTCTCCGGCCTCGTCACCATCGAGGACATCCTCGAGCTCATCGTCGGCGAGATCGACGACGAATTCGACGACATCGAGGATGAGCCGGACGAGATCCGCCGCATCAGCAAGCGGGTGTTTGCCGTCAGCGCCCTCACCGAGATCGAAGATTTCAACGACTTCTTCGGCACCCAGTTCAGCGATGAAGAGGTGGATACGGTGGGCGGTCTGGTGATGCACGCCTTCAGCCACCTGCCCAAGAAGGGCGAGGAGATCGAGCTGGAAGGCTACCTGTTCAAGGTGATGCATGCCGACAAGCGCCGCCTGCAGCAGCTGCAGGTGAAGATCCCCGACAACCATGTCGCGGCCCAGTCCGAGGCCCAATAAGCCTTGACCCTTGCCAACAGCGCCCCGCCCGTCGGGGTGCTGTTCGTTTGGCCGCACGCCCCTGCTTCTCCCCGGTCACAAGGCCCATCATCGCCCTTTTATTCCCTCGCTTATTCCCTCGCTTCGGGCCGTCGGCCGGGAGGCTCGCCGTTGACCGCCTTTACGGGTTAAGATACCGGCCACTCAACCCATTGCAGTTCAATCCGAGCCTTATCGCCCGTGAAATTACAGCCCGTGAAATCAAAACTCCTGACCAGCCTGTTTGCCATGGCCTCTGGCGCCATCGCCGTGCTCGCCTTCTCGCCCTTCAACTACTGGCCGCTGGTGATCCCCTCCCTGCTCGGTCTCTACGCCTTGCTGGACAAGGCCAACCCCAAACAGGCGGCCTGGCGCGGCTTTGGCTACGCCATGGGGCTGTTTTTGCCGGGACTGTGGTGGATCCACGTCAGCATGACCATGTTCGGCGGCATTCCACTGCCGGTGGCCTTCGTGCTGCTGGCCGGGCTGTCGGCCTATCTGGCGCTCTATCCGACGCTGGCCTGCTGGGCCTTCGCCCGCTTCTTCAGCGGTCGCCACTGGAGTCGCTGGCTGCTCGCCTTCCCGGCGCTCTGGCTGATGGCCGACTGGCTGCGCGGCTGGGTGATGACCGGCTTCCCCTGGCTCTGGTTCGGCTACAGCCAGATCGACGGGCCGCTTAAGGGCTTTGCGCCCATCCTCGGCGTACAAGGCATCACCCTTGCGCTGCTGTTGACCGCCTCCGCCCTCTGGCTGCTCTGGCAGAGCCGCAAGCCGGCCTGGCTGCTGGTGCCGGTGGCCCTGGTGGGCGCCGCCCAGGGGCTGATGCAGCTCAACTGGGTAACCCGTGGTGAACCGGTCAAGGTGGCGCTGGTGCAGGGCAACATCGAACAGTCCCTCAAGTGGGATCCGGAGGCCCTGGTGCCGACCGTGCGCAAGTATCAGGATCTCAGCCGCGAGAACCAGGACGCCGACATCATCGTCTGGCCGGAATCGGCGATCCCGGCCATCGAGAAGGAGATGGGCAACTACCTGGAGAGCCTGGACAAGGCGATGAAGGTGAACGATACCGGCCTGCTGGCGGGGATCATCCACTACGATCTGGAGCAGCAGCGCTTCTTCAATACCGTGCTGGGCATGGGAGTGCAGGATGCGGAAGGCAAGGAGTCCTACTACTACCAGCACAAGAACCGTTACTACAAATACCACCTGCTGCCCATCGGCGAGTTCGTGCCCCTTGAAGATCTGCTGCGTCCCATCGCTCCCTTCTTCAACCTGCCCATGTCCTCCTTCAGCCGCGGTGACGAGGTGCAGCCGAACCTGATCGCCAAGGGGCTCAAGTTTGCCGCCGCCATCTGCTACGAAATCATCTTCCCGGACGAGGTGCGCCGCAACGTGCAGCCGGATACCGACTTCCTGCTGACCGTCTCCAACGACGCCTGGTTCGGCACCAGCATCGGCCCCTGGCAGCACATGGAGATCGCCCGCATGCGCGCCCTCGAGCTGGCCCGCCCGCTGCTGCGCGACACCAACACCGGCATCACCATCGTCACCGAGATCGACGGCAGCATCATCGCCCAGATCCCGCAGTTCGAGGCCGGCGTGCTGCGCACCGAAGTGCGTCCCGCCCACGGCGAGACCCCCTACCTGCGCTTTGGCAGCTGGCCCATGTATGGCATCGCCGCCCTGCTGCTGGCGCTGGGACTGGGGCTGCGCCCCCGCGCACACCCCTGGGCGCGCAAGGGGTGACCCGGTCGTACAACCCGATAAATGAGAGAGGCGCCCAAGGGCGCCTCTCTTCTGTTCAGTCTGATACCCGATCAGAACCTGTTCAGGCTCTGTAACGAGAGGTCGTCAGCAAGGTGAAGAGCAGCGCAGGAACCGGAGCGTATAGATATACGTGAGGATTCCGAGCAGCACATGAGCCTTGATCACGGCCTCGCAGCAAGAGCGTGGGCAGGTTCTCAGGGGGAGAGCGGCTCACGGTGATACTCATCGGCCCCGCACTCGGGACAAGTGCCGAGCTGTTCGGGGTGCAGCACGGTATGGCGCCACTCGCAGTGATCGCACACCAATACCCCGAGCCCCACCCAGTCGCCGGCACGGTAGACGCCCTTGTGCTCCAGCTCGTCCGCCAGCTCCTGCCACTCCACCTGGGTGCGGTCGGTCACGTCCGCCAGCCAGGACCAGGCGGTGTCCTTGAGCGCCAGCATGAAGGCGGACTCCTCCACCTGCTCATCCTTGCGCCCCTCGTCATAGTTGCCCAGATCCCGCTTCACATACTCGGCGATCAGCGCCAGCTCGTCCTGGGTCAGGTCCCCGGCCGCCTCCAGATAGGCCTGCACCTTGGCGATCATCCGGTTGAGGCGCTCCCCCTGGAACTGTTCTGTCTCTTGCCACTGCTTTTGCAGCTCGGCAATGAAGGCTTCGTACCCTTTTTGACGTTTGTCCATGGCCGTTACTCCTCTACTGAACCCTGATCAGGCCCGGCTTAAGGCCCGAGGGACGCTGGCGGTTGTTGCCGCCGCAGGATATGGGTATTCTATTGCGATTTCCCAGCTGATTTATCTATCCATTTCACAGATCCGGATGTCACCAATGCAAGAGCAATACGTTCCCCAATCCATAGAACCAGCAGTGCAAAAGCACTGGGATGCCAAGAAAACCTTCAAGGCGGTGGAGAAAGTAGACAAGGAAAAGTTCTACTGCCTCTCCATGTTCCCCTATCCGTCTGGTCGTCTACACATGGGGCACGTTCGCAACTACACCATAGGTGATGTGATCTCCCGTTATCAACGCCTCAATGGCAAGAACGTGCTGCAACCCATCGGTTGGGACGCATTCGGCCTGCCGGCGGAAAACGCCGCCATCAAGAACAACACGGCACCGGCGCCCTGGACCTACGAAAACATCGAATACATGAAGAACCAGCTGAAGATGCTGGGTCTAGGTTATGACTGGGATCGCGAGCTGGCCACCTGCAAGCCGGACTACTACCGCTGGGAGCAGTGGTTCTTCACCAAGCTCTACGAGAAGGGTCTGGTCTACAAGAAGACCTCCTCCGTCAACTGGTGCCCGAACGACATGACCGTACTGGCCAACGAGCAGGTGGTGGACAACTGCTGCTGGCGCTGTGACACCCCGGTGGAGCAGAAAGAGATCCCCCAGTGGTTCATCAAGATCACCGATTATGCCGAAGAGCTGCTGAACGATATCGACAATCTGGAAGGCTGGCCTGAGATGGTCAAGACCATGCAGCGCAACTGGATTGGCCGCTCCGAAGGGGTCAACATCAGCTTCGCCATCGAGGGTCAGACTGAGCATCTGGAGGTCTACACCACCCGTCCGGACACCTTCATGGGCGTGACCTATGTCGGTATCGCCGCCGGCCACCCGCTGGCGCTGCAGGCAGCCGAGAGTAACCCCGAGCTCGCCGCCTTTATCGAAGAGTGCAAGAACACCAAGGTGGCCGAAGCCGAGCTCGCCACCATGGAGAAGAAGGGCATGGCCACCGGCCTCTACGCCATTCACCCGCTGGATGGCCGCAAGGTGCCGGTCTGGGTCGCCAACTTCGTGCTGATGAACTACGGCACCGGCGCCGTGATGGCGGTACCGGGCCACGACCTGCGTGACCATGAGTTCGCCACCAAGTACGGTCTCGAGATCAAGCCGGTCATCAAGCCGGTCGATGGCGAGCTGCCGAACGTGATCGACGCCGCCTACACCGACAAGGGCGTGCTGTTCAACTCAGGCGAGTTCGACGGCCTCGAGTTCCAGCCGGCATTCGATGCCATCGCCAGCAAGCTGGAGAGCCTTGGCTGCGGCAAGCGCACCGTCAACTTCCGTCTGCGCGACTGGGGTGTCTCCCGTCAGCGCTACTGGGGTGCCCCCATCCCCATGCTGACCCTGGCCGACGGCACAGTCGTGCCGACCCCGGAAGATCAACTGCCGGTGCTGCTGCCGGAAGACGTGGTGATGGACGGTATCCAGAGCCCGATCAAGGCCGACGCCGAGTGGGCCAAGACCACCTACAACGGACAGGAAGCGTTCCGCGAGACCGATACCTTCGACACCTTCATGGAGTCCTCCTGGTACTACGCCCGCTACTGCTCCCCGGACTACGACAAGGGCATGCTGGATCCGGCGGCGGCCAATCACTGGCTGCCGGTGGATCAGTACATCGGCGGCATCGAGCACGCCTGTATGCACCTGCTCTACGCCCGCTTCTTCCACAAGCTGCTGCGTGACGCTGGCCTCGTGAACAGCGACGAGCCGTTCAAGCGCCTGCTCTGCCAGGGCATGGTGCTGGCCGACGCCTTCTACTACAAAGACGAGAAGGGCGGCAACGTCTGGGTCAGCCCGACCGACGTCAAGGTGGAGCGTGACGAGAAAGGCCGCATCACCAAGGCCGTCGACAATGAAGGCCGTGAAGTGATCCACTCCGGCATGACCAAGATGTCCAAGTCCAAGAACAACGGCATCGACCCGCAGCTGATGGTGGAGCGTTACGGCGCCGATACCGTGCGTCTGTTCATGATGTTCGCCTCGCCGGCCGAGATGACCCTGGAGTGGTCCGACTCCGGCGTCGAGGGTGCCCAGCGCTTCCTGCGTCGCCTGTGGCGCATCACCTTCGAGCACGTCAGTGCCGGCGTAGCTCCCGCACTGAATGTGGCGGCACTGAGTGTCGACCAGAAGGCCGTGCGCCGCGAGCTGCACAAGACCATCGCCAAGGTGAGCGACGACGTGGGTCGCCGTCAGACCTTCAACACCGCCATCGCCGCCATCATGGAGCTGATGAACAACCTGGCCAAGCTGGGCAGCGACGAGCAGGATCGCGCCCTGATGCAGGAAGCGCTGGAAGCGGTCGTGGTCATGCTCTACCCCATCACCCCGCACATCGGCTTCGAGCTGTGGAAGATGCTGGGCAAGGGCGACGACGTGGATCACGCCACTTGGCCGGTGGCCGACGAAGCGGCCATGGTCGAGACTGAGAAGCTGGTGGTGGTGCAGATCAACGGCAAGATGCGCGGCAAGCTGACCGTGCCGGCCGAGATCAGCCAGGCCGACGTCGAGAAGCTGGCCATGGCCGATGCTTCGGTCCAGAAGTTCACCGACGGCCTGACCGTGCGCAAGGTGATCTACGTGCCGGGCAAACTGCTCAACATCGTGGCCAACTGATGCCATACCGCCTGGCCATGCAGACTGACCGTCTGGTTGCCAGGCGGTAACAGCAAACGGATGATAACGGCGGGCCCTGCGCCCGCCGCTCTTCACTTCATGCAAAGAGGATTTTCTATGGGCACCACCCTCACTCGCTGGCTGACCATACTGCTGACCGGTCTGCTGCTGCAGGCCTGCGGTTTTCAGATGCGCGGCACCGCCATCCCGCCCGAGTTGATGACCATGAAGGTGGTCGGTGACAACAAGAGCGACTTCTATCGGCTGGTCACCACCCGCCTCAAGGCGGCCGGTGTGCAGCTCGCCGACAAGGAGGGCATCCCGGTGCTGACCCTGTCCGGCGTCGGCAGCACCAGCCAGGTCGCCTCCGTCGACTCCATCGGCCAGGCCCGTGAATACGTGCTGGGCTACAACACCCAGTTCACCGTCTCCATGCCGGGCAAACCGACCCAGGTCTTCCCCATCGCCTTCAACCGCAGTTTCCTGAACAAGCCGGACGCGGCGCTTGCCTCCTCCCGCGAGCAGGAGCAGCTCGGCAAGGAGATGCAGGAGCAGGCCGCCAACCTGGTGATCCGCCAGCTCAGCCAGGTCAAGTTCTGATGCAAGTATCTTGATGAGAGTGTGTTGATGAGAGTCTATCCCGAGCAGTGTGCGGATCACCTCAAAGCAGGGCTCAAGCCCTGCTATCTCATTTTTGGGGACGATCCCCTGTTCAAGAATGAGCAAGCCATCGACCGTGCATCCTTCCCCCTCAACCAGGCCAGGTTCTGATGCGGATTTACCCTGAACAACTCGCGGACCATCTCAAGGCAGGGCTCAAGCCCTGTTATCTCATTTTTGGGGACGAGCCCCTGCTCAAGCTGGAAGCCATCGACGCCGTGCGCCAGGTGGCGCGCAAACAGGGCTTCGATGAGCGTCACAGCTTCGTGGTGGAGCAAGGGCTGGACTGGAATCAGGTCTACGATGCCTGCCAGGCCATGAGCCTGTTCTCGGCCCGCCAGATCATCGAGCTGGAGCTGCCGGCCAAGGTCGACAAGGAGTTGGCCGCCCGCATCAGCGAGATCGGCAAACAGCTGCACCCCGACCTGCTGCTGGTGCTGAGCGGTAATCGCCTCAACCAGACCCAGATGAAGGCAGCCTGGTTCGACAAGCTGAGCCAGAGCGGCACCTATGTGCCGGTCAACCACCCCGAGCCCCGCTTCTTTCCGCGCTGGATGAGCGCCCGCTTCCAGCGCTTCGGGCTGAAGGCGCTACCGGATGCGGTCAACTTCATGTGCCACTCCTACGAGGGCAACCTGCTGGCCGCCAGCCAGGAGATAGAGAAGCTGACCCTGCTCTCGCCGCCCCAGCCCATCAGCGTCGCCTATCTGCAGGAGACCATCATCCGCCACGCCCACTTCACCCCGTTCCAGCTCATCGACACCCTGCTGGAAGGGAAGGTGAACCGGGCCCAGCGCATCCTGCTGGCCCTGCGCGCCGAGGGTACCGAACCCGGCATGCTGGCCTGGGCCCTGTGCCGCGAGCTGGAGCAGCTCACCGAGCTGGCGCTGGCGGCCAGGGCCGGTCAGCCGCTGGTGGAGCACTTCTCCCGCCTGCGCATCTGGCAGAGCCGCCAGCAGCTCATTCAACAGGCGCTGACCCGGCTGCCCTTCGCCAAGCTGCAACAGTTGTGGCAGCTGATGGCCAGGCTCGACGACGCCCAGCGTCGCTTCGATACCGAGCAGGCCTGGCTGATGTTGCAGACCCTCGCCCTCGGTTTTCGCGATGGCACCCCCTTGCCGCTGGCGGGATCTGACGCATGATCCAGCCCGTCCACATCCCGGCCGCAACCGGAGAGAGCCCATGTTGAAACCGCCCATCGGCATTCTGGGGGGGACGTTCGATCCCATCCACATCGGTCACCTGCGCCCGGCCATCGAGGCCCGCGACGCCCTGGGCCTGGCCGAAGTGCGCCTGCTGCCGAACCATATTCCGCCCCACCGGGCCAGCCCCTTCTGCTCAAGCGAGCAGCGCCTGGCCATGGTCGCCCTGGCTGCGGCGGAAAACCCGGGCTTCGTGGTGGATGAGCGGGAGCTGAAACGGGACACCCCCTCCTGGACCATCGACACCCTCATCGAGCTGCGTCATGAACTGCCGGATACCCCGCTCTGCTTTTTGATGGGGATGGACTCCCTGCTCGGCCTGCCGAGCTGGCATCGCTGGCAGGAGCTGCTCGATTACGCCCATCTGGTGGTGAGTACACGCCCCGGCTGGCAGCCGGACTACCCGGCCGAGGTGGCCGAGCTGCTGGCCCGCCACCAGAGCCAGCAGGTGGCAGATCTGCATCGGCTGCGCCACGGCCGCATCTGGCTGGCGGACAATCTGCCGGTCGAACTGTCGGCCACCCGCCTGCGGGCGCTGCTGGCGACGGGCGCGGATCCCCGCTATCTGCTGCCGCCGTCGGTGGCACAATACATCCGCCAGCAGGGGCTGTACCGGCCGGCATGAACCCGATCGCTGCCGGCGGTTGTCCGGCACGGATCGCGCACTATAGTGATCAACAGGGGGCGAGTTTGCCAAGCGGGCACGGCCCCTGTTCCACTCCCCTTCGCCGCACTGGGAAACGGGAGTGACCATGATATAATCCGCCGCCCTCACGCCGTGAAAGCGCGCCGGAATACAGGAGAGACTCATTGCAAGGTCAAGAATTGCATGCCTTTATCGTCGACAAGATCGATGACATGAAAGGCCGCGACATCATCACCCTCGATGTACGCGGCAAATCCAGCATCACCGACACCATGATCGTCTGTTCCGGCAACTCCAGCCGTCACGTCAGCGCCATCGCCCACCATCTGGCCAGCGAAGCCCGCCATGCCGGGCTCGATCTGCTGAGCGTGGAAGGCCAGCTCACCGGCGAATGGGTACTGGTGGATCTGGGGTCGGTGATCGTGCACGTGATGCAGGATGAGCATCGCGACTTCTACCAGCTGGAAAAACTCTGGAGCGGCACCGCTCAAGTGAACGCGCAATAACCGAGTACAAGTGTAATAAACGATGAAGATCCAGTTGATTGCGGTGGGCACCAAGATGCCCGCCTGGGTAGAGCATGGCTTCGAAGAGTATCGTCGTCGTTTCCCCAAAGACATGCCGTTCGAGCTGGTCGAGATCGGCGCCGGCAAACGTGGCAAAAATGCCGACATCCCCCGCATTCTGCAAAAAGAGGGGGAAGCCATGCTGGCGGCGGCCGGTCGTTCGCGTATCGTGACCCTGGATATTCCCGGCAAACCCTGGACCACCGAGCAGCTCGCCGTGCAGCTGGAAGCCTGGAAGCTGGATGGCCGCGACGTGGCCCTGCTGGTGGGCGGTCCTGAAGGGCTGTCGCCCGAGTGCAAGGCTGCCGCCGAACAGAGCTGGTCGCTGTCGCCGCTGACCCTGCCCCACCCGCTGGTGCGGGTGCTGGTGGCCGAGAGCCTCTATCGCGCCTGGAGCATCACCACCAATCATCCGTATCACAGAGAGTGAGCCATGCACTATTCCAGCATCACCCTCTCAACCCAGAATCACAGAGCGTGAGCATGCACATCTGCACCCCGTTTCTCACCTGCTCGACAGTCATAAGGTAGCGGCATGCTGAAGAATCGCATCGAGATGCGCGACCACAGCGCCGAGGGTCGCCTCTTCTTCCGACGTACCCTGGTCGCCTACATCGGCATGATAGTGCTGATGCTGGTGTTGCTGGGCAACCTCTATTACCTGCAGGTCGAGTCTTACGACACCTACCAGACCCGCTCCAACGACAACCGCATCCGGGTGGTGCCGGTGGCGCCGCCGCGCGGCCTCATCTATGACGCCAACGGCGTGCTGCTGGCGGAGAACCGCCCGGTATACAGCCTGGAGATAGTGCCGGAAGAGACCAAGGATCTGGAGAGGACCGCCGACGAGCTGATCGCCCTGCTGAAGCTGCCGGAGGGCACCAAGGAGAAGTTCCTGGCCGAGGTCAAGCGCCAGCGCCGCTTCAAGCCGGTGGCCCTGTTCGAGAAGCTGACCGAGTATCAGGTCGCCCTCTTCTCGGTCAACCAGCACAACTACCCCGGGGTCAGCATCGAGGCCTACCTCAAGCGCTACTATCCGTTCGGTGACACCCTCACCCATGCGCTGGGCTATGTGGCCAAGATCAACACCCGCGACGTGGAGCGCCTCGACAAGGAGGACAAGCTCGCCAACTATGCCGCCACCAAGGACATCGGCAAGCAGGGGGTGGAGAAGTACTACGAGGATCAGCTGCACGGCGTGGCGGGCTACCAGGAGGTCGAGGTCAACAACCGCGGCCGGGTGGTGCGTACCCTCAAGTTCCAGCCGCCCGAGCCCGGCAAGGACATCTACCTCAACATCGACATCCGCCTGCAGCTCAAGGCGCAGGAGTTGCTGGCCGGTCGCCGCGGCGCCATCGTGATGATGGATCCCAATACCGGCGCCATTCTGGCCATGGAGTCGAGCCCGAGCTACGACCCCAACCTGTTCGTGACCGGCATCTCCAGCGCCAACTACTCGGCGCTGCTCAACGATCCGGCAAGGCCGCTGGTGAACCGCACCACTCAGGGCATCTATGCCCCCGCTTCCACCGTCAAGCCCATGATGGCGGTGATGGGGCTCAACGAGGGGGCCATCACCCCCAACTACCGCTACTTCGGCGGCCCCAGCTTCTCCATCCCCGGCACCACCAAGAAGTTTCGCGACTGGCGCCGCTGGGGCCACGGCTGGCTCGACGTCTACCGCGCCATCGAAGTGTCGGCGGATACCTACTTCTACGATCTCGCCTACCGGGTCGGCATCGACAAGATCAACAGCTACATGACCAAGTTCGGCTTCGGTCAGTACAGCGGCGTCGATCTGTACGAGGAGACCAAGGGGGTGATGCCGTCGCGCGACTGGAAGATGGCCCGCTGGCGCCAGCCCTGGTATCAGGGTGACACCATCTCCATCGGCATCGGCCAGGGCTACTGGAGCGCCACCCCGATCCAGCTGGCCAAGGCCATCAGCATCCTGACCCAGAACGGCCACGACGTGACGCCGCACCTGCTCAAGAGCACCGCCTCCATCGATGGCGTGGTCAATGCCCCCATCAACCCGAACATGGCCATCCAGACCAAGAGCGACAGCTACTGGCAGGTGGCCAAGGACGGCATGTGGCGAGTCATCAACGGTCACGAGGGAACGGGTCGGCGCGCCTTTGCCAACACCCCCTACAAGGCGGCAGGCAAGTCCGGTACCGCCCAGGTGGTGGGGCTGAAGGAGAACCAGGTCTACAACGCGGCCACCACCAAGGTGGAGCACCGCGACAACGCCCTGTTCGTCTCGTTCGCCCCGTTCGAAGCACCCAAGGCGGTCGTCGCCCTGGTACTGGAAAACGCCGGTGGCGGCAGCAGCATGGCCGCCCCGGTGGCCCGCCAGATGCTGGATGCCTACCTGCTGCCACCGGAGCCGCAACTGCCGCCGGCACCGGCCAAGAAGCCCCAATCTGAAGAGGTCGCTCCTCATGAGTAATTCCGCTCGCCAGCAGAGCATCTGGTACAAGCTGCACATCGACTTGCCGCTGCTGCTCGGCCTGCTGACCCTGATGTCCCTCTCCATGGTGGTGCTCTACTCCGCCTCCGGCCAGGACGTCGACTCCATCGTGCGCCAGCTGGTGCGCGGCGGGCTGGCGTTCGCCCTGATGATCGGCATGGCCCAGCTGCCTCCCTCCCTCTATGCCCGCTGGTCGGTGCCGCTGTTCGTGGTGGTGGTGCTGCTGCTGGTCGCGGTGGACGTGTTCGGCCATATCGGCAAGGGGGCCCAGCGCTGGCTCGATCTCGGCTTCATGAAGTTTCAGCCCTCCGAGGTGATGAAGCTCTCCATGCCCATCATGGTGGCCGCCTGGCTCAGCCGCCACTCGCTGCCGCCCAAGTTCAGCCACCTGGTGCTGAGTCTCATCATGGTGCTGCTGCCCACCCTGCTGATCGCGGCCCAGCCTGACCTCGGCACCTCCATTCTGGTGGCCGCCTCCGGCTTTTTCGTGATCTTCCTGGCGGGGATCAGCTGGTGGCTGATCGGGCTGGCGGTGCTGCTCATCTGCGCCTTCATGCCGGTGCTCTGGTTCTTCCTGATGCACGACTACCAGCGCCAGCGGGTGCTGATGCTGCTCGACCCTGAGAAGGACCCGCTCGGTCGCGGCTATCACATCATCCAGTCCAAGATAGCGATCGGCTCCGGCGGCGTGTTCGGCAAGGGCTGGCTGCAGGGCACCCAGTCCCAGCTCGAGTTTCTGCCCGAGCGCCACACCGACTTCATCTTCGCGGTGTTCAGCGAGGAGTTCGGCCTGGTGGGCGTGGCCCTGCTGCTGGTGATCTACCTCTACATCATCAGCCGCTGCCTGTTTATCTCCATGCAGGCCCAGAACAGCTTCGAGCGCCTGCTGGGCGGTGCCCTCACCCTCACCTTCTTCGTCTACGTGTTCGTCAACATGGGCATGGTAAGCGGCATCCTTCCGGTGGTGGGGGTACCCCTGCCGCTGGTGAGCTACGGCGGCACCTCCATGGTGACCCTGATGGCTGGCTTCGGCATCCTGATGTCCATCCAGACCCACAGAAGGCTGCTGGCATGATGAGGTGGATATATTCTGCCGGTGGTAGGGGCCCCCTGCCGCTGGTGAGCTACGGCGGCACCTCCATGGTGACCCTGATGGCCGGCTTCGGCATCCTGATGTCCATCCAGACCCACAGAAGGCTGCTCGCCTGATGCGACTGGCCGGTTTGCTGCTCTCTCTCGTTGCCCTCACCGCAACGGCGGCCGTCGAGCCCCCGGGGCTCGCCCGGCTCGCCGAGCAGCAACAGGTGCCGCTGGCCCAGCTGCAGGCCGCCGCGGCCCAGGCCAGCTTGCGCCAGGAGGTGCTCGACACCATCAGCCGCCCCTGGGAGGCCAAACCCTGGCACCGCTACCGGCCACTGTTCATCACCCCGGAGCGGATCCGGGATGGTGTCGACTTCTGGCAACGCCACGCCGCCACCCTGGCGCGGGCCGAGCAGACCTACCAGGTGCCAGCGTCGCTCATCGTCGCCATCATCGGCATCGAGACTTTCTACGGCCGCCAGATGGGCCGCCATCCGGTGCTCGACAGCCTCTATACCCTCGGCTTTCACTACCCGGAACGGGCAGACTTCTTTGCCAAGGAGTTTGCCCAGCTGGTGCTGCTTGCCCGGGAAGAGAAGTGGCCACTCACCCGCCTGAAGGGCTCCTATGCCGGCGCCATGGGCATGGGGCAGTTCATGCCCTCCAGCTATCGCCACTACGCGGTCGATTTCGACGGCGACGGCAAGCGCGATCTGTTCGCCAACCCGGTGGATGCCATCGGCAGCGTTGCCCACTATTTTGCCGAGCACCAGTGGCGCTGGGGGGAGTCGCCGGTCGAACCCGCCTTGATCGGGCTGGCGCCAGTGAGTACCCTGCTGGGGCCTGCCCCCGAGCTGACCCAGACCTGGGCCGAGCTGGCTACCGCAGGCATTGAACTCGCCACCCCGCTGGCACCCGACACGCCGGTGAAACTGCTGGCATTGGAACAGGCCGATGGACCGGAATACTGGGTCGCGCGCCACAATTTTTATGTGATCACCCGCTATAACCGCAGCCCGCTCTATGCGATGGCGGTGCATCAACTCAGTCAAGCAATCCAGGACGCGTATGCATTACAGCCACAAACTTCTCCCGCTCAGCCTGACCTTGTTGCTGGCCGCCTGTAGCAGCCAGCCGGAGCAGCTTCCCCCGCCTCCCGAACCGATCCAGCCGGAAAAACCCCAGGTCATCGAGATCCCGCAAGCCACCGGCGCCATCCCGCGCCCCGAACCCCTGAGCGCCAGCGGCAACCGGGATTACTGGATAGGCAAGCAGAAGAACGAGGTGTGGCGCGACATCAAGCACTACAGCGAAGAGGGCACTGCCAGCTGGCTGGCGCAGGATCTGGACGGCCAGAAGACCGCCAACGGCGACGTGCAGGACAGCAAGCTGTTCAGCGCCGCCCACCGCAACCTGCCGCTGCCAAGCTATGTGCGGGTCACCAACCTGGACAACGGGCTGGAGACCATAGTGCGCGTCAATGATCGCGGCCCCTTCGGCAGCGACCGGCTGATCGATCTCTCCCATGCGGCAGCCAAGCAGCTGGAGATGGTGGAAGGAGGCGAGGCACGGGTGCGGGTCGAGCTCATCAACGACACCCCGGACCAGATGGTGATCATGGCCCCCATGAAGCCCATCGAGATGACGCCGACCACGCCGGCGGCAGCGGCCCCTGCCGCTCAGGACGGCTTCGTTGGTCAGCCCACCGAACTGGCCATGGCTACACCGGCCGCCGCCGAACCGGCCCCCGTCAAGGCCCCGGTCGTCAAACCCGCCAAACCGGCAGCGGCCAAGGCGGCCACGCCCGCCAGCAGCGGCGAGGGCAAGATGATCCAGGTGCTGGCCAGTGGCTCGCAGGCACGGGCCGAGGCGATGGGCAAGGTGATGACCCAGCGCCATGGGGTGCCCTACCAGGTGGTGGCCCACGGCGCCATCTTCCGGGTCCTGCTGGGACCGGTCCCCGCCGCTCAGCAGAACGCCCTGCTCGAACAGATCCGTCAGGGGGGGCTGGAGCAAGCCTTCATCGTCCCCTGATAGGGAGTGGCTCACCCAGCATGAACCACCGCCAACCGCCCGCCATCACGTCGTTTCCCGGCGTGATGGCGGCAACGGATGGATAAAAAACCAGGCCAGATGGCACGTCGGGCTTTGACCGACGGTCGCTTCTGGTATAGTGAAGCCCGCATTTTTAACTTGGGTTACCCCAACCAGGCTCCAGGAATTTCAAGATGTCCAAATTTGCCCGTTCAGTTATTCTGGCCTCCCTGATAAGCGCCACCGCTCAGGCCAACACGCCTGTACCGACCCCGAACGCCAACCCCGTGGTCGTTCCCGCCGCGCCGGAGATCTCCGCCAAGGCCCATATTCTGATCGACTACTACTCGGGTCAGGTGCTGGCCGAGCAGAACGCCGAAGAGCGTCTGCCGCCCGCCAGTCTGACCAAGATGATGACCTCCTACATCATCGGCCAGGAGCTGCTGAAGGGGAACATCAAGCGCACCGACATGGTGACCATCAGCCAGAACGCCTGGTCCAAGAACTACTCCGACTCCTCCAAGATGTTCATCGAGGTGGGCAAGCAGGTCTCGGTCGATGATCTCAACAAGGGCATCATCATCCAGTCCGGCAACGACGCCTGCGTCGCCATGGCCGAATTCCTGGCCGGCAGCACCGACTCCTTCGCCAGCCTGATGAACAGCTGGGCCGCCAAGCTCGGCATGAACGACAGCCACTTCATGAACCCGCACGGGCTGGATGCGGAAGGTCACTACAGTACCGCCCACGACATGGCGCGTCTGGGCCAGGCCCTGATCCGCGACCTGCCGGACGAGTACAAGATATACGCCCAGAAATCCTTCGTATTCAACGGCATCACCCAGCACAACCGCAACCGTCTGCTGTGGGATCAATCCCTGCAAGTTGACGGCATCAAGACCGGCCACGTCAGCCAGGTCGGCTACAACCTGGTCTCCTCCGCCACCAACAACGAAGGCATGCGCCTGATCGCCGTGGTGCTGGGCGCCAGCAGCGAAGCCTCCCGCGCCGCCGAGAGCAAGAAACTGCTTACCTACGGTTTCCGTTTCTTCCAGAGCCTGACCCCGTACAAGGCCGGCACCGAGCTGGTGACCCAGAAGATCTGGATGGGCGACAAGTCTGAAGTGAAACTGGGCGTCGACAAGGACGTCTCCGTGCTGGTCACCCGTGGCCAGGGCAACAACCTCAAGGCCGACTTCCAGCTCGAGAGCGAGCTGAAGGCACCGCTGGCCAAGGGCCAACGGGTTGGTACCGTGTTCCTCAAGCAAGGTGACAAGGAGATCAAGCAGGTTCCGCTGGTCGCCCTGGAAGAGGTGCAGGAAGGTGGCCTGATGAGCCGTCTGTGGGATTACCTGGTGATGCTGGTCTCCAGCTGGTTCAAGTAACCCGCGCACAAACCTGACCAAACAGCGGCGCCAACAGGCGCCGCTGCTGTCTTTTGCGGTCGGGCCAGTCAATAACCCTGCAATCTGCAGGTTCCGCCGACTGACGATTTGTGGTAAAAAGCAGCACCTCCATGCCTCGTCTGCCAGACCGGACCTTGATCCCGGCCTGGGCAATGCCCATATACACTTGAGCAGTGCCCGCCACAGACGGGTAGATGGCGGCCCTGATGGGCCATCGGCCACTAGCCACAAGCGATGAAGTCGTCCCGTGACGACACCAAAAGGTGAGTAAATGAATACCAAGTTTGATGAACTGCTGGAGTTCCCCTGCAAGTTCCCGTTCAAGGTGCTCGGCGTTGCCGACCCGGCGCTGCCGGACATGGTGGTAGAAGTGCTGCAGCAGCACGCCCCCGGTACCTACAGCCCGACCGTGCAGCCCAGCTCCAAGGGCAACTACCACTCGGTCCGGGTCACTGTGACCGCCCAGAGCAAGGAACATATCGAAGCCATGTATACCGCACTCGGTAACATAGAGCTGGTTCGCTACGTCCTGTAAGTCGCCTCTCTCGCCCCGCCACCGGGGCGACTGATTATTTGCCAGCCGGCTGTCGTGGCCGCGCTGGCCGACCCCAGCGCCTGTCAGTGAGGAAAGATGTCACTCCAAACCCCCACCGAATCACCATCGTCAGCCCCCCGGCTGCTGGTCAGACAGCTGGGCCGCCGTCCCTACCAGCCGGTATGGGATGCCATGAAGGCCTTCACCGACAGCCGTACCCCCGACACCCCGGACGAGTTCTGGGTGGTGGAGCACGATCCCGTCTACACCCAGGGCCAGGCCGGCAAGGCCGAACACCTGCTTGCCCCCGGCGACATCCCGGTGGTGCAAAGCGATCGCGGTGGCCAGGTCACCTATCACGGCCCCGGCCAGCTGGTGCTCTACGTGCTGGTGGATGTGCGCCGCAGCAAGCTGACGGTGCGCGAGCTGGTGACCTGTCTCGAGACCGCCATCATCAACACCCTGGCCAAGAGCGGGATTGAGGCTTATGCCAAACCCGATGCCCCCGGCGTCTACGTGAAGAACCAGCTCGGCGCAGCGCTGCAGACAGAAGCCAAACTGGCCTCGCTCGGCCTGCGCATCCGCAAGGGCTGCTCGTTCCACGGCCTGGCCCTCAACGTCAACATGGACATGACCCCCTTCCTGCGCATCAATCCGTGCGGCTATGCGGGCATGGCCATGACCCAGACCAGCGCTCTGGGCGGCCCCCAGAGCGTGGCCGAGGCGCAAGCGATGCTGGTGGCCGAACTGGCCAGCCTGATCGGCTATGAGACGATCACGAATACCGAAGAGGCGGCATGAGCGAGCCCATGCTGCGTGGCCATGAGGGCACCGAGATGACCCTGGTGGCTATCAACCAGACAATAACAAACACCGAGAGTGAATCATGAGCAAACCCGTTCGTATGGAGCCGGGCGTCAAGCTGCGCGATGGCGACAAGATGGCCCTGATCCCGGTGAAATTCATGCCGGATCCCAACGAGGAAGTGCTGCGCAAGCCTGACTGGATGCGGATCAAGCTGCCGCCGTCGAGCCAGAAGATCGAGCACATCAAGAGCACCCTGCGCAAGAACAAGCTGCACTCAGTGTGTGAGGAGGCCTCCTGCCCCAACCTGGCGGAGTGCTTCAACCACGGCACCGCCACCTTCATGATCATGGGCGCCATCTGCACCCGTCGTTGCCCCTTCTGCGACGTGGCCCACGGCCGCCCGCTGGCGCTCGATCCGGACGAGCCGAAGAAGCTGGCGCTGACCATCAAGGAGATGGGGCTGAAATACGTGGTGATCACCTCAGTGGACCGCGACGATCTGCGCGACGGCGGTGCCCAGCACTTCGCCGACTGCATCAAGCAGATCCGCGAGCACAGCCCGCAGACCCGCATCGAGATCCTGACCCCGGACTTCCGCGGCCGGATGGAGCAGGCGCTGGAAGTGTTCCGCGAGACCCCGCCGGACGTGTTCAACCACAACCTGGAAACCGCCCCGCGCATGTACCGGGTTGCCCGTCCGGGTGCCGACTACAAGTGGTCGTTGGAGCTGCTGCGCCGCATCAAGGAGATGCACCCCCATGTGCCGACCAAGTCCGGCGTCATGATGGGTCTGGGCGAAACCAACGAAGAGATCGTGCAGGTACTCAAGGACTTGCGCGAGCACGGCGTCAACATGCTGACCCTGGGCCAGTATCTGCAGCCAAGCCGCCACCACCTGCCGGTGAAGCGCTACGTGCCGCCCGCAGAGTTCGACGAGCTCAAAGACGTGGCCATGGGGCTGGGTTTCTCCCACGCTGCCTGCGGCCCCTTCGTGCGCTCCTCCTACCATGCGGACCTGCAAGCCAAGGGCGAAGAGGTGAAATAACCTCGCTCCCCCCGGTCAAAAAAGAGCGCCCAAGGGCGCTCTTTTTTATGGGTCGGCCGCAGGCGGACGCCGCTCCGATTGCCGACAAAAGTCAGCGCCGTTTGCGCTCACTTCGCTGCCGGGTTAACGTGAGCCTCCCTTCTCCCCTTGAGTGATCTGCAGGATGCCGACACCGCTTATCCGCTTGCTGCCCATGAGCGAGCAGCACTACCCCGCCTATTGCGCCTGCTTCATCGAGGAGTACGCGCAGGATCTCGCCAGCAACCAGGGCCACGATCTCGCCACCGCCCGCCACAAGGCCGAGGCCTCCCTGCTGCGCTATCTGCCGCAAGGGGTGGCCAGCGCCGGTCACCACCTGCTCTGCATCCTGCCCGCAGAGGGAGCAGTTGCCCCCGCCGAGGAGGAGCCACTGGGTTATCTCTGGCACGCCATCGACAGCGACGGCACCGCCACCTTTATCTATGACTTCTATGTCGCACCGGCCCACCGCAGCCGGGGGATCGGCAAGGCCGCCATGGCGCTGCTGGAAGCCGAGCTCAGGCGCAGCGGTATCCGCCAGATCACCTTGCGGGTCGCCCACGACAACCCGCGCGCCCTGGCGCTTTACCAGGAGGCGGGCTTCTCCATCACCGGCTACAACATGGCCAAACGGCTGGGTTGAACGGTTTATCCCGCCCTTGTACCACCCGGACAGGGGCGTGCCACCACCCGGCTGGCGCTGATATGATGAGGCCGCCCCGGCCTGCGTCGCTGCGCACGCCCTGTTTGTTCCCTGTCGCCCCGTTTCAGGATCCTGCTTATGTCACACACCCGCGTCTTCATCGTGCACGGCTATACCGCCTCCCCCCACTCCCACTGGTTCCCCTGGCTCAAGGCGCAGCTCGAAGCCCGCGATATCCGGGTCGAGGTGCTGGCCATGCCTGATCCCCACCATCCGCAACCCGCCGCCTGGGACGCCGCCATGAACAGCCTGGTGCGGGATCACGATGAACGGACCTTTTTGCTGGGCCACAGCCTCGGCTGCATCACCATCTTGCGCCAGCTGAGCCGCCTGCCCGCCTCCCGCCGGGTGGGCGGGATCCTGCTGGTATCCGGCTTCGATCAGCCGCTGCACACCCTGCCTGAGCTGGATCCCTTCATGACCCAGGGTTACGAGCCGGCCCACATCATGGCGCTGGCGCCCCGACGGGTCGTGGTTGCCTCCCGCGACGATGCCATCGTGCCCTATCGCTACTGCCAGCATCTGAGCGAACAGCTGGCCGCGCCGCTCTACAGCCTGGAGCATGGTGGTCATTTCCTCGATCGGGACGGTTTTCTGGAGCTGCCGCTGGTACACGACCGACTGCTGGGGATGATCGAGGACCAATAGATGGCAAAACGGCCACTTGCGTGGCCGTTGCAACACTCAGCCGGCTAGAGCGAGATGCCGGAAAAAGACATGAAGCCCAGCGACATCAGCCCGGCCACGATGAAGGTGATGCCGATGCCGCGCAGCCCCTCTGGCACATCCGAATACTTCATCTTCTGGCGCAGACCGGCGATGGCGACGATGGCCAGCAGCCAGCCCAACCCTGAGCCCGCCCCGTACACCACGGATTCGATGAAGTCGTAATCCCGCTGGGCCATGAACATCACCCCGCCGAAGATGGCGCAATGCACCGTCAGCAGCGGCAAATAGATGCCGAGCGCGTGATAGAGCGCCGGGAAATGTTTGTCGAGCACCATCTCCATCACCTGCACCAGCGCCGCCAGCACCCCGATATAGACGATGAAATCGAGAAAGCTCAGATCAAACTCGCCGAGGAAGGTACTCTCGGGACGCAGGATATGGCGGTAGATCAGGTTGTTGAGGGGGATGGCGATCACCATGACCACCAGCACCGTCATGCCAAGGCCGAAGGCGGTGTTGATGTTCTTGGAAACAGCCAGGAAGGTGCACATGCCAAGGAAGAAGGCCAGCGCCAGGTTTTCGACAAAAATCGAGTGAATAAACAGGTTTACATAATAATCCATCGGGTCGGCTCACAACGTGTACGGGGCGGGAGCCGCCTTCGCGCCCGCCGGCGGGCAGGCATGAAGACGGTACAAGGAGGGCACCGGACCGCACGGGCATGCCTTCGCGGCTGACATCAATCAGCGAGGGAGCAAGCCTTGGGCGGACGGGCGCTCAGCAAGCAGCCGGGTACGAGTCGCTGTGGCAGAAACGAAATTGCAGGTGATGGCAGCTCAAGCGCCACCGGTGCAGATAACCGAAGTAGTCGCTCAGTTGTCTGAGGTAGATGAGGGGCAGGAAGAACAGCAGGCCGCAGAGCAGGCCGAGGATATCGTGCTGGAACCAGGCCAGCAGCACCTGATAGAGCTCGGTTTGAGCGGCCCCTTCCAGCCGTCGACCCTGCTCGAAGCTGAGCCGCCACTGGCCGCCCGGCGGCAGGCTGACGCTGTTGACAAGCCCAGGATCGGCCGGCTCATGCAACTGCATCGAGGCGCCCTGGCCGACCGCGGCCTGACGTACGGCTGCACCGACCTCTACCGCGGCGAAGGCGGCAAGCCACAGAAGGCAGGCGATGGCGAGGGCCATCGGCCAGGTCGAGCGTCGGCCAGCGGGTGACAAGCGGGGAGTCCCTTCTTGAAAAGAGGATTCAGCGAGGCCGAATATATCACAATTCATCTTTTTATTGAATTTGAAACCCTGCAAACACCCACGAATTGATACTAAAAACCCTCGTTATCAATAAAGCCGGCAATTAAAAACCACAATGAGCGCAAGGAACACCATCTTTACCCTCACGGAGCCCCTCACGCCTGCACAAAGGCCGGGTGGTAGCACACTTCGCCACGGGGCATGGCGGCGCCGAACGAGCGAGCCATGAAGTACTCCGCCGGCACGCCGGGCAGCGCCAACCCCGGCTCGGACACGAAGCCGAAACGGCCGTAGAAGCCGGGCTCCCCCAGCACCACGCAGCCGGCCGCTCCCATCCCCTTGAGCTCGGCCAGACCCGCGTCCATCAGCCGTGACCCCAGCCCCTTGCCGTGCAGCGCAGGGGAGACCGAAATGGGGCCAAGGCCATACCAGTGAGGGCTGCCATCACTGATGGTCACCGGCGAGAAGCAGAGGTGGCCGACCACCCGCCCCTCCAGCTCCGCCACCAGCGACAGGCTGAGTGCTCCGGCCTGGCGCAGGTCGCGCACGATCCGCTGTTCGTTATGATCGGTATGGGGCGCATTGAGGAATGCGGCCACGGTCAGCGCCTCAATGGCGTCGTGATCGGCGCCCGTTTCGGGCCGAATGAGGATGTTCATAGGGATTCTCCGTTTGTTCTCTTGCAATGGATAACCTGATCAGGCTGCCTGCAGGCAGCAGATCACATAGCCGTAGCTGCCCAGGTATTGACGGTGGATGGCCACTTCCCGGCTCAAATCCTGCCAGGCGGGGCTATCCCCCAGCTCGGCGCGATGGCGCGCTAGATTGCGCTCGATGGGGTCCAGATAGTTGTGCCAGGCCCTTTGCGGCAACGGGGTGTGCGACAGACAGCGATAACCCGCCTCTTGCACCGTCTTCAGCAGGCCCGCCAGGGTCTGCATGGCGGGATAATCCCGTTGCCAGAACGCCAGTGCCTCCTCTGGCGGCGTGTCCGTCAGCCACACCAGGTCGCTCAGCACCAGGCAGGCAGCGGGGCCGGCAAGGTACGGCCGCCATGCTTGCAAGGCGTTGGCCACCCCGATGGTGTAGGCGCTCCCCTCGGCCCAGATGAGATCGGCGGGGGCCAGGTCCGCCGGCAGCGCCGCCATGTTGGCGCACAGGGTGGTGACCTGACCCAGCCCAACCGCACTGGCGCTGCGGGCCACGGCGGCCAGCGCCTCCTCGTCCAGATCGATGGCCACTATGGTGGCGTCCGTCACCTGTGCCAGCGCCAGGGTGGCGGCGCCGCGCCCGCAGCCCATGTCGAAGATCCGGCGAGGCTGGCTGGACAGCGCGGCAAACTGCTGCTGGGTGAAGAGGCTATCGCCCGGCCCCCAATAGCTCATGCCATCCAGCAGCAGCTTGAAATCCCGGATGTAACGCTCATGTTCGTTCATGTCTTTGCTCAGCCATTGCAGGTGGTAACGCTCTTTTTCACTGAATCCCTGCTTCATCACCCAGGCAAAGTAGGCCTGCGGGGCTTGATGCTGCAGTTGCCGCTGCCAGGCCTTGAACTCGTCGCCGGAGTGCGCACGCAAACCGGCGAGATCCGCCAGCAGATCCCGGGCGCGCTGCATCTGTGCCAGCTTTTCATCCAGCTCCCTGACCCGGGCCAGCAGTGTTGCCTGTTCCAGCTCTCCCGCCAGACAGGCGAGGCACTGCTTGAGGCTGAGGCCGCCGGCCTGCAGGGCCTGTACCATCAGCAGCCGCTGCAGATCTTCATCGTCGTAGTGGCGATAGCCATTGGCGGCCCTCGTTCCCGCAATTACCCCCAGCTTTTCGTAATAGAGCAGGGTGGAGCGGGCCAGGCCGCAGCGCCGGGCCAGTTCGGATATTTTCATGACAACCACTCGCTGAAGGGTCTGTGACCCGATGAAGGGAAGCTTAAACTGTGAAGCAATAGACGGGTCAACGGCAACATCCGGGTTCTCTCCATAAAAAACGGCCACCCTGAGGTGGCCGTCATCGGCAGCAAGAGAAACTCGCGGGATCAGAGACCGGCGGCTTCCAGATGCTCCACCAGCAGCTGCACGTTGCGGTTGCCGCGCCACTCGTTGACGTCGAGCCGGTAGACCAGCCGCACCCGCTTCACCGAGGCATCGGGCCAGCGCTGCAAGTCGACGCCAAAGGCGATGGCATCCACCGCGTGGCCGGAATCCGTGGTCAGCATCATCTTGAGGTGCTTCTCCCCCACCAGCCGCTGCTGCACCAGCACGAATTCGCCGTCAAACAGCGGCTCGGGGAAGGCCTGGCCCCAGGGGCCGGAGGCGCGGATCAGCTCCGCCAGCTCCAGACTCAGCTCATCGGGCAACAGCTCGCCATCGGTGAGCAGCACCCCGGTCAAGAGCTCAGGCGTCACCAGCTCGCCGATGACCGCCTCGAAGGCCCGGCCGAAGGCCTCGATATTGGCCTTGGGCAGGGTCAGTCCAGCCGCCATGGCGTGGCCGCCAAACTTGCCCATCAAGCCGGGGTGGCGGGTATCGAGCAGTTCCAGCGCATCGCGCAGGTGCACCCCCGGGATGGAGCGCCCGGAGCCCTTGAGCTCGGTCTCGCTGCTCTCGGCAAACGCGATGACCGGGCGGTAGTACTTCTCTTTCACCTTGGAGGCCACCAGCCCCACCACCCCCTGATGCCACTCGTTCCGGTGCAGCACAATACCCGACGGCACCTCGCCGTCACGAAACCGGATCTGCTCCAGGGTGGCGAGCGCCTCCTGCTGCATCCCCTGCTCTATCTCCTTGCGCTCCTGGTTCAGGCTGTCCATCTCGGAGGCGAGCTGGCGCGCCAGATTGAGGTCATCGCTGAGCAGACAGGCGACCCCGAGCGACATGTCGTCGAGCCGGCCCACCGCGTTGAGGCGCGGCCCCAACGCAAAGCCGAGATCGGCGGCGCACAGGCGACGACCGTCGCGGCCCGACACGTCCACCAGCGCCTGGATGCCGGGGCGGCAACGGCCGGCCCGGATCCGCTGCAAGCCCTGATGGACCAGGATGCGGTTGTTGCCATCCAGCGCCACCACGTCGGCCACGGTGCCGAGCGCCACCAGATCCAGGTAATCCGCCACGTTGGGCGCGCGCAGCCCCTGGCGCTCATACCAGCCGCTCTGGCGCAGCTGGGTGTTGAGGGCCGCCATCAGATAGAAGGCGACCCCGACCCCGGCCAGCGACTTGGAAGGGAAGTCGCAGCCATGCTGGTTGGGGTTCACTATCGCGTCGGCGTCAGGCAGCTCCTGGCCTGGCAAATGGTGATCGGTAACCAGTACCTGCATACCGGCCGCCTTGGCCGCCGCCACCCCGGCGATGCTGGAGATGCCGTTGTCCACCGTGATCAGGAACTCGGCGCCGCGGGCCACCGCCAGCTCGACGATCTCGGGGGTGAGGCCATAACCGAACTCGAAGCGGTTGGGCACCAGAAAATCGATGTGACGACCGCCCATGGCGCGCAGGGCCAGCACGCACAGCGCCGAGCTGGTGGCGCCGTCGCAGTCAAAGTCACCGACAATGAGAATGCGTTTTTGCGCCGTCAACGCCTCGGCCAACAGCGGCACCGCCTGCGCCATGCCGAACAGACGCTGGGGCGGCAGCAGCTGGCTGGCGCTGCGCTCCAGCAGAGCGGGATCTTCGACCCCGCGGCTGGCGAAGATTTGACGAAGCAGCGGGTGCAGGGTGGCGGGCAGATGGGAATCATCAACTCGCGGACGACGACGGATTAGCAGGGGCATTGATGTGATCCAGTATCTTGAGCAGTTGTTCAGGGCTCTGATAACCGCGTACCAGGTCGCCATTTGGCAGGACCCAGCTCGGCAGCGCCTTGATCCCGAGCCACTGGCTCAGGCCGATATGATGGGCAAGGATCTCATTACAGCCGGTCTCAGGCAAACGATCACTGAGATCCAGTGCGTCGAACTGCCGGGGATCGCACCAGCGCGCCTGCGCCTCGGCCAGATCGGCAAAGGTGCCGAGCACTGGCAGCAGCTGCACGCTGACCCCCCTCGCCTGCAGGACCGGCAGCTCTGCCAGGGTGGTGCGACAGCTGCTGCAGGCGAGATCGGTAAACAGGGTGACGCGATGGCGCTCCTGCTCGGCCCGCAGCTGTACCCGCCGCTCGCCGATCTGCGCCAGGGCCAGTTGCCGCTGCTGACGCAGCCCCAGCATGGTGAGGTTTTTCATGTCGTGGGCCAGATCCAGCATGGTGCCCTGCAGCACATAGTCGCCCCTGGCATCGGTATAGAGCAGCCCCTGGGCGGTACCCAGCATGTAGAGACCGGGCATGGGGGTCTCGTCCACCAGATAGACCTGTACCCCGAGCCGTTGCTCTATGGTCTGCTTCAACTGTTGGGGATCCATCCCCGCGCTGGCGGCAAAAGAGCCCAGCAGCATCATTCCCAACAGTAAATACTTCACTCTTTTACTCACTTGGCATGAACGAATGGACTCACAAGGTAACTCAGTGAATATTCTCTCCTCAACCGCTTAATTACCGATTGATTAATAGCGAGGGCCGCAAAAAAATCCCGTTCTGACAGGTTGCCAATCGGGCAAAGGCCCAGCAAGCTAACCGGGACGACAGGAAACACGACGGTCATCCTCTGTTTTCCTGAAGCTTTAATTATTCAAATACCGGTGCGGCGCTGGCCGTACCCTGCCCATTTTTGGAGGGGAAAATGAGTCTGATTCAAGAGTTCAAGGCCTTTGCGTCCAGAGGCAACGTCATCGACATGGCGGTCGGTATCATCATTGGTGCCGCCTTCGGCAAGATAGTCTCCTCCTTCGTCGGAGACGTGATCATGCCGCCCATCGGCCTGATCCTGGGGGGAGTGGACTTCAGCGACCTCGCCGTGACCCTGAAGGCCGCCGAGGGGAGCACCCCGGCCGTGGTCATCGCCTACGGCAAGTTCATCCAGACCATCATCGACTTCCTGATCATCTCCTTCGCCATCTTCATGGGGCTGAAGGCCATCAACACCCTCAAGCGCAAGCAGGAAGAGGAAGCGACCCCGGCCGGCCCGACCAAGGATCAGGAGCTGCTGACCGAGATCCGCGATCTGCTCAAATCCCAGCAGGGAAAATAAGCGCCAGCTCCTGTCGTGTATTCGAAAAAAACCGCCTTCTGGCGGTTTTTTTGATACCAGAAGTTAGACTGAGGGCAACCAGCAAGACGCATGAAGGCCCCTGCCATCACGAAATGGGCCACCCACCCTCCCCGCCCGACAGAACGGGCGTAATATCGAGCCTAACCGAACCGCATTCGCTACCGGAGTCGCCATCATGCCCCCCCTCACAGTGACAGCCAGGCCCCATCACAGCTTCATCCTGCGATATCTGCTGCTGCTCGCCCTGCCCCTGCTGCTGCTGACTGCCGGCAGCGGCTATCTGTTCGTCACCAAGCAACAGGAGACGATGCGCAACCGGTTCGAGTTTTTCAGCAACAGCTCAGCCCAGCAGTGGGATGGCGCACTGGCCTCCGTCGATGCACAGATCAACATTCTGGCGGCGGATCTCGAGCTCAATGACGGCATCCTGCCCCCCGTGCTCAGCCAGCGCCATCACCAGGTGTGGCAGCAACTGAGCCGCACCGGCAGCATGCTCAAGGGGCTTTACTATGTGCAGCGGGACAACAAGCTGGTCAACTTCGCCCATCTGCCCATTCCCGGTTCGTTCGATGCCAGCCGGCGCAACTGGTATCAGGTGGCGATCAAGACCCCCGGTATCAACGTCTGGAGTGCCCCCTACCTCGACGCCATTCAGCACGTCCCCGTCATCACCCTGTCACGGGCGGTACTGAACCGGCAGGGGGAGCTGCTGGCGGTGATCGGCATCGATATCGACCTGTCGGAGATATCGCAACGGATTGGCCGGCTGCTGCAGGGAGGGCGCCAGATAAGCTATCTGCTGTACGACATGAAAAACCACAGCGTGGTAGCCCACAGCGATCCCCTCAAGAATGGCGCCCCGCTTGATGACGAGCGGCTGGCCGAACTCAAGGGACGCAGTGGCTCCCTGCTGAGCGACAATGACGAGCTGATCGCCTACTACACCCTGACCAACAACCCCAACTGGCGGGTCATCATCATCTACCCGTTCAGCAACTCCTTCGTCATCAAGGAGCTGCTGCCCACCATGATGGTCGGGCTGCTCCTCTCGCTCACCATGTACATACTGGTGGCCGTCATCTTCCATCAGCGCCTGGAAAACACCATCGGCATGCTGGTGCAGGTGGTACGCCAGCTGCGGATCACCCCGCCGGGCCAGCCCCTCATCATTCCTCGCATTCCGGGTATCGAAGAGCTGGAAGAGGAGATCACCATGATTTCCGACCAGATGCAGGCCGAGAGCGAAAAAGCCCAGCGCGATGCCCTGACCGGGCTCTACAACCGCCGCTACATGGACACCCTGCTGGTCGAGCTGCACCAGCAGCATACCCCCTATGTGCTGGCCATCATCGACATCGACAACTTCAAGCAGATCAACGACAAATATGGCCACCCCGTCGGCGACAGCGTGCTCAGGCGTACCGCCTCCCTCGGCAGCAAGCTGCTGGAGGGCAAGGCTACCCTCTGCCGCTTTGGCGGCGAGGAGCTGGTCGCCATCTTCGAACAGGGTCGGCTGAAGGAGGCCCATCAGCAGATGGAGCAGTGGCGCCGCGCCATGGGCAAGCAGAACTGGCGCGAGCCCGGCCTGACCGTCACCTTCAGCGGCGGGCTGGCCGAGGCGCTGGACGCGCCCCCCGCCCAGGTGCTTGCCCAGGCGGACGCCGCCCTCTATCGCGCCAAGCAGGAAGGGAAGGACCGTCTCTCTCTGGCCTAGGCGCGCGGATGGTGCTGGCCGTGCAGCGCCTTGAGCCGCTCGTTGGCCACGTGGGTATAGATCTGGGTGGTGGAGAGATCCGCGTGACCCAGCAGCATCTGCACCACCCGCAGATCGGCGCCATGGTTGAGCAGATGGGTGGCGAAGGCGTGGCGCAGGGTATGGGGCGAGAGCTCGCCCTGGATGCCGGCGCGTTGGGCATAGAGCTTGATGCGGTGCCAGAAGGTCTGACGGGTCATCATGCGCGCCTGCTTAGAGGGGAACACCACGTCCGAGCTGGTGCCGCCGAGCAGCAGGGTACGCGCCTCCCGGTAGTAGCGCTCCAGCCAGTGCACCGCCTCCTCCCCCATGGGCACCAGCCGCTCCTTATTGCCCTTGCCGACCACCCGCACCAGCCCCTGGCGCAGGCTGACATGCTCGGCAGTCAGCCCCACCAGCTCGGAGACCCGCAGCCCGGTGGCGTAGAGCAGCTCGAGCATCGCCTTGTCCCGCAGCTCCAGCGGCTCGTCCACCAGTGGCGCTTGCAGCAGCGCCTCCACCTCGGCTTCGCTGAGATCCGATGGCAACTTTTTGGGCAGCTTGGGCCCCTCCAGCAGCACGGTGGGGTCGTCGCTGCGCAGCTTCTCCCGGTTGAGATACTGATAGAAACGGCGCAGGGCCGACAGGAAGCGGGCCGTACTGCTGGCCGCGAACTGCTGGTCCACCCGCCAGGCGAGATAGTGCTGGATGTCGTCCAGCCCCGCCAGCAGCAGGGAGCCACCCTGCTCGTCGAGCCAGAGGGCAAATTTTTCCAGATCGGTGCGATAGGAGCTGACCGTGTTGTCGGAGAGGCCCCGCTCCAGCCAGAGGGCGTCAAGAAACGGCTCGATCAGGGGATGGGATTCAGACTTGCTCATGGTGCGCCGCGCTCAGGGGAAACATGGCCCATTGTAACGTGCCGACCCACCGCGGCCGCAAGTTGCCGTTGTCCATCGCCCGCCAGGCGGTGAAGCGCGCCGGGCAATCTGCTAGACTGACGCCCTCCCCCGGGCGCCACCCTGCGGTTGCCCGCTCCCATTGCCGACTGCGATCAAGAGAAGAGCGATGAAGATAGGTTTGTTTTACGGCTCTACCACCTGCTACACCGAGATGGCCGCCGAGAAGATCCGCGCCCTCATTGGCCCCGAGCTGGTCGATCTCCACAACATCAAGGATGTGCCCCTCACCCTCATGCAGGAGTACGACATCCTGATCCTGGGCATCTCCACCTGGGACTTCGGCGAGCTGCAGGAAGACTGGGAATCCCGCTGGGAAGACATTCAGGACGTCGAACTGGAAGGTCGCATCATCGCCCTGTTCGGCATGGGCGATCAGCTGGGTTACGGCGAATGGTATCAGGATGCCCTCGGCCTGCTGCACGATCAGCTGGTCCCCAAGGGGGTCAAGCTGGTGGGCTACTGGCCCAACGAGGGGTACGAGTTCGATGCCTCCAAGGCGCTGATCGACGATGGCCGTCACTTCGTCGGCCTGGCGCTCGACGACGCCAACCAGTACGACCAGACCGAATCCCGCATCGAGCAGTGGGTCGACCAGATCCTGAGCGAAATCCACGAGCTGTTGTGAGCCTGCTGGCCACCTAGGGTGGCCTGATACTAGTGGCGATGGCCACAAGCCATCGCCCTCTCCCCGCACGGCATGACGAAGAAGGCCTGGTGAAAGGCCCCCTTGAACAAACCTCAGCTGCGACGCTTCACTGACAGCCGGCCCAGGTTTCGGACCGCCGGGCGCATAAATCGCACCGATTTTCTCAATCGGTATCATCGCATGACGCTATAGCGACTTTTTTGTGCTGGTCTGCAACAATGGAAACGGTACCCCATAACAATCACAGCCGGGTATCGGAAGCAAACGGACAGACCAGAATAAGGAAATTCTATGACCCCATTCTCCCTGTTGGCCCCCGCCATCGCCCGCGACGTGCTCGATCACGCGCTGGCGCTGGGTGCCGACTTCGCCGAGCTGTTTGTGGAGCGCAAGCGCCGCAGCCAGCTCAGCCTGCTCTCCAGCCAGATAGAAAACATCAGCGGCGGCCTCGATTTCGGCATCGGTGTGCGCCTGTGCTACGGCCACAAGGTGCTCTATGGCTACACCAACCTGGCCAGCCGCGATGAACTGTTGCGCATCGTCAGCCTGCTGGCAGCCAAGGACCGGCGTGACCCCGTGGTGACCGCCACCGCCTTCGATTTCAGCCGCCTGAGCGATCGCAACCCGGTGGCCCTGCCGCTGTCGGCCGACAAGCTGCTGGAACAGAAGATCGCCTACCTGCACGCCATGGATGCCGCGGCCCGCGCCGAGAGCACCAAGGTGAGCCAGTTTGCCGGCAACGTGCTGGGCTGGGAGCAGGAGGTGGAGATCTTCAACAGCGAAGGGGTGCAGGTGAGCGATCGCCGCCACTACAACCGCATCATGGCCCAGACCATCGCCGCCCTTGGCAGCGAACAGAGCGTGGGTTACGAAGCCCCCGGCGCCATGATGGGTTGGGAGCACGCCGCCGGCGTGGATCCCCGCGAGCTGGCCCTCACCGCCACCCGCCAGGCGCTGGTGAAACTGGGTGCCGCCCCCTGCCCAAGCGGCAAGCTGCCGGTCATCATGGAGAGCGGCTTTGGCGGCGTCATCTTCCACGAGGCGTGCGGCCACCTGCTGGAGACCACCTCGGTGGCCAAGAAGGCTTCGGTGTTCCACGACAAGATGGGCCAGCTCATCGCCAATCCGGCGGTCAGCGCGGTGGACGAGGGGCTGCAGGGCAACGCCTGGGGCTCCATCAACGTCGATGACGAGGGGATGGCGACCCAGCACACCCAGCTCATCAAGGATGGCGTGCTGACCGGCTTCCTGGTGGACCGGATGGGAGCCCTGCGCACCGGCTACGCCCGTACCGGTTCCGGGCGCCGCGAATCCTACAAGTTCGCGCCGGCCTCGCGCATGCGCAACACCTACATAGAGCCGGGCAATCACAGCCTGGACGAGATGCTGGCGACCGTGGAACACGGCATCTATGCCAAACGGATGGGGGGCGGCTCGGTGCAGCCCGGCACCGGCGAGTTCAACTTCAACGTGCAGGAGGCCTACCTCATCGAGGGGGGCAAGATCACCCGGCCGCTCAAGTCGGCCACCCTGATCGGCACCGGCCCGCAAGTATTGAAGGAGATCTCCATGGTGGGGCGCGATCTGGCCCTCTCCGCCGGCATGTGCGGCTCGGTCTCAGGCTCCATTCCGGCATCCGTCGGCCAGCCGCCGCTCAAGGTTGACAACATTCTGGTGGGGGGGAACGCCTGATGAGCCAACTCGACATGAACCAACTGCTTGTCCGTCTGCTGGACCAGGTCGCCGATCTCGGTGCCGAGGCGGACATCATCGCCAACCAGGACAAGGCCTTCTCCCTCAAGGCCGACAAGGGCGAGCTCAGCGAATACAAGGTCACCAGCAGCCAGCAGATCGGCATTCGGCTGATAAAAGAGGGCCGGGTCGGCATCGCCTATTCGGAGTCCCTCGACCAGTCGGCACTGGCCGCCATGCTGCAGGATGCGCTGGATGCCAGCCGCTTCGCCAAGGTGGACCCGGATCAGACCATCGCTGTGCAGCAGAGCCGGCTCACCACCGACTGCGCCGAGATCAATCAGCCCGACACCACCCCCGTGGAGGAGAAGATTGCCCTGGCCCTGCGCCTCGAGTCGGACATGCTGGCGTTGCCGGACGTGACCGGCGCCCCCTACAACAGCTTCTTCGAGGGAGAGGGTCGGCTGTGGCTCGCCAACAGCCAGGGCAGCCTCTGCCAGCATCAGGCGTTCAGCGTCGGCTGCTACAGCTCCGCCCTCATCGAGCGCGACGGCCGTCAGTCCATGTTCTCCCAGGGGCAGTATGAACGCCGCTTCGATGCACTGGACAGCCAGACCCTCATCCGCCAGATCCACGCCGTGGCCGACGGCCTGCTGGCGGGAGAAGCGGTGCCGAGCGGCCACTACAGCGCCATCTTCGACACCAATGCCCTGGCCAGCCTGTTCGGCTGCTTCCAGGCCGCGCTGTCGGGCAAGTGGGCCCAGCAGGGGATCAACCCCTGGCGCGACAAGCTGGGCCAGTCGGTGGCATCCCGCTGGCTCACCCTGGAGAGCCGGGCCTATATGCCGGGCGGCATGCACATCAAGGCCTTCGATGGCGAGGGTGCCCCCACCCAGGATCTGCTGCTGATCGGCGAAGGGGAGCTCAAAACCCTGCTGCACAACAGCGCCACCGCCCACCACTTCGGCCTGGCCAGCAACGGCTCGGCGGCGCGCAGCGCCCGCAGTGCGCTGGACGTCAGCCCGCGCCACCTGGTGTTCGGGCTCGGCCCCCACAGCGAGACCGAGGCGCAAGGCGGCGAGTACCTGGAGCTGGTCAAGCTGGACGGCCTGCACTCCGGCGCCGATGCGGTGAGCGGCGACTTCTCGTTCGGCGCCTCCGGCTTCCTGTGCCGGGACGGCGTGCGGGTGGCGCCGGTGCGCGGCATCACGGTGGCGGGCAACTTCTATCGCCTGCTGGGTGAGCTGGAAGCGGTCGCCAACGTGCTGCACCACGACGATGGCAAGAGCTTCTATGCGCCTCTTATCCGTTTCGGCGGGCTGAGTATCGCTGGCAAGTAACTGTATATCGAGGGAAAAAACCCCCAGCTCCCCACCCAAAAGCGGCGCCATCAGGCGCCGCTTTTTTAGCTCTGGCGCCCCTCATGGGCCGCTCCTAACCTCTAGGAAGCTGTCTGCGAGCTGCCGCGAGAGGCCGTCAGCAAGGAACAGCGCCGCCGGCCGCATCGGCCGGAACATGCTGGAGATCACCAAGATGAACAATACCCTGGTCTGGGCCGACATTCCGACACGGGATCTGGATCGCGCCATGGCCTTCTACTCGGCCCTGCTCGACGTGCCGGTCACGCCGATACAGGAGGAGATCCGCTTCGCCATGCTGCGCCACGATGGCAACAACGCGGCGGCCTGTCTCGGCCCTATGGACAAGTACCACCAGCCGGGGCACACGGGCCCCCTAATCTACCTCTCCCTTGGCCAGCGCCTGCAGGAGGCTGAACAGCTGGTGCCCAAGATCGGCGGACGGGTGCTCGAGCCCCTGCACAGCATCGGCAGCGGCCATGGCTGCCGGGTCATCATCGAAGATACCGAGGGCAACTGGCTGGCCCTCTATGCGCCTCCCGCCAGCTGATGACCGGTAGCAGTGCCAGAAACAACAACGGCGACCTCATGGTCGCCGTTGTGCATTAGCCAGTCTCCCCGGTCATCAGACCTGCGGGTTGAGACGGGTCGGCATGCCAGTACGCTGTTCCAGCACCTGCTTGACCACATTGGAGTCGCTGTCCATGTGGGCGATGAAGCGGGTGGTGGCCTGGGTCATGGGCAGCGGCACGGAGGCGGTGGAGTTGAACTCCTCCTCGTTGCGTGACAGCGGCTCGTGCACTTCCATGTAGCGACCGCCATCCGGTTCGACCGTGGTCTTGACCGGCTGGTTGACGAACTGGACGCGAGTGCCGACCGGCACGTTGTCAAACAGGTACTTGATGTCGTCGGCGCGCAGACGCACGCAACCGCTGCTCACCCGCAGACCGATGCCGAAGGTGGCGTTGGTGCCGTGAATGGCGTACAGATTGCCGATGTAGAGCGCGTGCAGACCCATGGGGTTGTCCGGACCGGCCGGCCAGACTGCCGGTAGGGTCTTGCCCTGGGCGGCGTAGCGGCGACGGATGTTTTCAGTCGGGGTCCAGGTCGGGTTGGCGCGCTTGCGCTCCACCTTGGTGATCCAGTTCTCCGGGGTGTTGACCCCCAGCTGGCCGATGCCGATGGGCAGCACCTGCACCACGTTCTTGCCTTTCGGGTAGTAGTAGAGACGCATCTCAGCCACGTTGATGACGATCCCTTCGCGGGGAGCGTTCGGCAGGATCAGCTGATGGGGGATGACCAGTTTGCTGCCCGCCTTGGGCAGGTAGGGGTCGACACCCGGGTTGGCTTCCATGATGTTGGTCAGACCCAACTGGAAGTCGGAGGCGATCTGCTCCAGCGGACGGTTGTCCGCGGGTACCACGTACTCCTGGTTCTCACCGATCAGACGGCTGTTGGCTGCAGGCAGCTGGTATTCAACGGCGGCGGCCTGCTGGCTGACCAGCGCCAGAGTACATAAAAGGGCCGAAGCGGCAGTGCGAAGGGGATTCATAAAATTCCTGTGTGGTTTCCTGTACCAAGTTGGCCGACGGCCATTTCATCCTCGGTCTGGCCCGTGACGAGTCACCTTGCGTCCGAGGTCGATTACCGAGCGCGCATTCTTTCCTGAGTCGGCCAAAAATTCAACGTCGGGATCGCTCTTTTTGCATGAAAAAGCGCATCCGGCGCCGCTGACGCCGCCTCTTGTCACCCTGGCCACCCTAGCAGCCACAAACTGAGCGCAAGCTGAACAACAAGGAGGCCATCGAGCCCCCCTGTTTCATCACGGGATCACCCTTGCCCGCCGAGCAGGGCCGTCACCGCCCCGGCGATGGCGGCGCGGGCATCGAGCGTGGCCATTTCGTCGGCCAGCAGCCGGGCCCTGGCCCGATAGCGCGGCTCGTGCACCAGCTTGCGCACCGCCGCCGCCACCGCGTCCGCCGTCGGCTCGTTGCTGTGCAGATTGATGCCGGCACCGCTCCACGCCACCCGGGTGGCCACCTCCGCCTTGTCCTCCCCGGTGCCCGCCACCACCAGCGGCACCCCGTGCGCCAGCGCGGCCTGTACCGAGCCATAACCACCGTTGGTCACCAGCACGGCGGCGCGGGGCAGCGCCAGCTCGAACGGCACGTGTTCGGTGACGATGGCATTGGCCGGGACGGCGGCGCCCAGCCGCGCCGGATCCCGCCCGCCGGTGGTCAGCAGCAGTTGCAGTTCGTCGCCGGCCAGCCCCTGCATGGCCGGGATCAGCAGTTGCCCCAGATCCACGTTGGCCAGGGTGCCCTGGCTGACGATGACCAGCGGCCGCTCATCGAGCCGCTCCCACCAGGGCGGTGGCGTCAGCTCAATCCGGGGTGGCAGCAGCGGGCCGACATAACGGATCACCCCCTCCAGCTCCGGCCGCTCGTATTCAAAGCCGGCGCAGGAGAGCTGCAAAAAGGCATCGGGGGCCGTCACCATCACATCGGTGAAGGGAGCCGTCAGCGGCGGCGCCCCCGCCTCGGCCAGCGCGGCATCGAAGCTCTGCTGTACCTCCCTTTGCAGTTGCCGGGTCGGCTCATCGAGCCAGGGCAGCTCGCCAAGGGAGCGGCGCAACTCGGGCGGAATGCGCGGGCCGTAGAAGATGGCATCCGGGCTCGAGAAGGAGACCGGGTTCACCCCCAGCATCAGGATGGGAAGGCGCCGCCCGTCCCTCTGCTGCAACAGCGGCAGCACCCCGTAGAAGCCGTTCTCCACCAGCAGCAGATCCACCCCCTCCGTCGCGAGCAGCGCCCGCAAATGGCTATCGTGCTGCGCCATGGGGGCGGCGAAGAAGCGCTTGAGTGCCAGCGCCATCTGGGCGGCGCCGCTCAGGCTGGCCCGCTCGGGAAAATGCCGCTCCAGCGCCCGGTAGTCAAAGTCCACCTCGGGGGCGAAGGGCACGAATTCGGCACCGGCTGCGCGGATGCGCTGCTCGAACAGGGCGCCGCACAGCATCAGCACTCTATGCCCCTCCTCCACCAGCAGACGGGCCGCCGCCAGCATGGGATTGACGTGGCCCGGGGTGGCGGTGGCCGCCAGCAAAATGGTCGCCATCACGCCGCCCCTTGCGGCGCCAGCGCCGGGTTGAGGCAGACCGGGCTGGCCTGGATGTGGACCCGCTGGATGTGGCGGGCGGAGCGGGCGGTGAACCCCTCGCGGCCGTGCAGCAGACCGAGGTTGTCGGCGATCACCACGTCTCCCCCTTGCCACTGGTGGGCATAGAAGTAGCGCGGATCGTAGAGCCGCTGGTGCAGATCCTGCACGAAGGCGGCCTGCTCGGCCGGTGCCACCCCTTCGATCTCGAGGGCATGCTGATTGAGAAAACGTACCCCCTCGCGCGGCGGCTCGTTGTAACGCAGCACCGTCTCGCCGCTCACCGGGTGGGGCACCAGCAGTGGCGAGCGCACCTGGCCGCCGTAGTGCACCACCTGCTTGATGCGATAGGTGATGTGCACCCGCTCCCAGCGGGCCAGCCGCTCGCCGTCGAGCTCGGTGAGCAATTGGCGGGTATTGATGAAGGTGGTGCGCCCCCCTTCGTCCACCGCCGGGGCGTGCACGCAGTGAAACAGCTGGAACTCGGGCAGGGTCGGCTTGTACATGCCGTCCCAGTGCAGCGGCACATAGCTGGAGTCGAAGATGTGGTCGGTGGCGTTCTCGTGCTCTTTCACATCCAGCACGGCGCCGAAGGGCCACATCATGATCTCGCCCCACCCCTCGCCGTAGCGGGTCAGCCGCTCGGGATCGGTGAAGCCGGACTCGAATCCGCGCAGGATCAGCACGCCGTGGCGGCGGGCCAGTTCGCGCAGCGCCTCGATAGCCAGGCTCTGCACCGGCTGGGCGTTGCGGGCCGGTTCAATCAGCAGGCCGAACGGGGTCTGTGGCAGGATGCGGCAGCGCTCGCCGCCGAGGGTAACGATGGATGCAGTCATGGGAAACTCCTCAGGCAGCGGCCTGCTTGCCGTTGATCAGGTAGTGGCTCGGACGGCCGTGGATGTGGACCAGCTCATGCTCCATCGCCAGCACGTCGCGCCGCTTCATCAGCACGAACTGGCCATCCAGATTGGCCGCCACCCCGTGCCAGGGGGTGAGCCAGTCATCCCGGGTCGGCAGCATGTGGATGCCCATCTTCAGGCTGTGGCTCGCCTGGGGGTGGATGGAGAGACGGATCGCCTCGGGGAAGCGCTCCGCCAGCAGGTTGCCCCAGGCGCGGCTGCGCTGGATCACCGCATGGGTGCGCGCCTTGGCATCCCGCTGCAGCGCCGTGTTGGAGAGCGGGGTATCCGGCAACTGGCTGTCTTCATAGAGGAAGCGGGTCATGGCGCGATAGAGGCGAATGCCCTCCTCGGTGCTTCTTACCTCTTCCGTTATCTGTGCCAGCGGCTCGGCATAGCGCTCTACCAGCTGTTCGCGCAGAGTGTCGAAGTCGCGGCTGGCGCAAAACTCGGCCATGCCCGCCACCATCCCTAGGTGGAAGACCCCGAGGTGGGTCGCCCCCAGCTCCAGGATCAGCTGCTCGATGTGGGCTTGATAGGCGTCGATGGCCGGGTCCGCCACCCGGATGAGGTCACCGAACACGTGGCCGTCCGAGCAGATGAGGATCCGCATGCCGGGCGCGTAGTGCAGCTGGATGCGCTGGCAGAGGTGATTGAGAAAGCTGAGGGAGAGCCGCTCCGCCATGTCCGGCAGGGTACCCAGCACCTTGTTCGGATTGGGTGACTTGGTGGGGAAGGCGGGCAGCACGCAGGTGATGGTCTCGCCCCGCTCGATGAAAGCCTGCAGACGGGGGATCTGGATGGCGGCCACCTCGGCTTCCTCCTGCTGCCGATCCAGAATGGGATCGGGGAAGCGGCGGCGATAAGGCAACAGCTCGGCAAATATATTTTGGGCAATATGATGGGAAGATAAACCACTCATTATTCCGGCTCCTTTGGCAGGATAAAAATCAATAAAGATGACTCTTTATCAATGCGTCCAGTCTCTGTCGTTATTATTTTTGTATCCGTTTGCTACCCAAACGAATCGAGAGGGGACAGTAGCCGAGATGAAGTCAGGCTATCAATTCGCCATTGATGTAAACAGATTCAACCCGCAGCGAATAATCTATTTCGCATAAGTTAAGCTGAACTATGCATATGAATAAAAACAGATTTTATTTAAATTGATGCGTATCAAATATCACCAACAAGAAAAGTTCCCCAACCGCTTTATTATTCAGTCACAATTTGACTCGTGGATTATTTAGCACAACTTAATAGTGATATTTTTTCATGGCGGCAATCCTGACCATTTCGCTGTAAATATCGCAAATAATTATCCATCTACATATTAAGCAGACGAACGGAGTGCAGCCACCGCCGCGCAAAAGGGGAATGAGCGGGCGAAATGACCCGTCGCAGATCTGCTGCGCCATCGCCATGCGCTTTCATGGTGGCGACCCCGATCGGGGCCGCAATGGTGTGCAAAGCGCGCCTAAGCGCTCCCCAGATAGTCGAGGGCCGCCTGCCAGCCCATTTGGTAGCCCTGCTCCAGCCGCCCCTTGTCTGTGGTCATGCGGCCGACCCGAAAACCCGCCGGCGGCACTATGACCCGGATGCGGCAATCGGCCGGCGGCTGGCGGATGAAGTCGATGGCATCGTTGTAGCTTTGATGACGCGACAGGCTGGCGCGAGCCAGGGCCGGCGTCTCGCGCAGCAGATAGCGATGCAGGGCGGGCAGACGCGGCGCCCGCTTGCGATAACCCAGCGGGCGGGAGAGCACCACAGTGATGTCGCGCGCCCCCTGCTCATAGGCGTGGCGCACCGGAATGGAGTCGGCCACCCCGCCGTCCGTCATGGCCTCCCCGTCGATGCGCACGAAGTCCCGGTAGACCAGCGGCACCGAGCAGGAGGCCTTGATCTGCTGCTCCAGCTCGGCGGCGTTGGCCTTGAGGTAGGCGGCCTGGCCATCCGCTACCCGGGTGGCCACCACGGTCAGCGGCACCGGGTTGGCGGCAAAGCGCGCCAGATCGAGCCGACACTCGCGGATGGTGATCGCCCACAGCCAGTCGAGATCGAGCCAGTGGCCGCCGCGCAAGAACTTGGCCAGGTTGATGAACTCGGGGCGGCAGGAGTAGTCGGTGATGACGTTGTGGTTGCGCCCCTGCTGACCGGCCAGAAAGGCCGCCAGATTGACCGCCCCGGCCGATACCCCGATGCAGTGATCAAACGCCGTGCGGCCCTTGGCCAGAAACGCATCCAGCACCCCGGCGGCGAAAATGCCGCGCATGGCGCCCCCCTCGACCACCAGGGCCGTCTGTCGCCGACTCATCTCGCCTCCCCGTTTTTGCTCTGTGAATGGTCTCACACTTTGGCCCATTCAGAGCCCGGCTGCCGGCCGGGATCCCTATAATGGGCACGCCTTCGCTCCCCATGAGAAAGGTATAACTTATTGATGCTACGGAATATTACAATGAAAAATATCAGCAAATCCCTACTGGCCGCTGCCATTTCCCTCGGATTGATGGCAGGCTGTAACAGCCAAAATGACTCCGAGACCCCGACCCCCATGGTTCGCTTCGCTACCTTCAACCTCTCCTTCGATCGCACCGCCGCCGGCATGCTCGCCGGTGAACTGGCCCTCAGTCGCACCGAGCAGGATGCCTTGCTGGCCCGCCTCGCCGACGGCACCTTGAGCGGCGCCGAGAAGACCAAGGCCCTCGACGTTCAGCAGATCCGCAACATCGCCGAAATCATCCAGCGCACCCGGCCGGACGTGTTCCTGCTCAACGAATTCGACAACGATGGCAAAGGTGAGAACACCGCCGATCTGAAAGCCTTCAACGACAACTACCTGGCCCATGCCCAGCACGACGAGGTGAAGGCCATCAGCTACCCGGTGCTGCAGAACTTTGCCACCAACACCGGCCTGATGAGCGGCCATGACCTCAACCTGGACGGCAAGGTCAACAACGGGCCGGACGACGCCTGGGGCTTTGGCAACTACCACGGCCAATACGCCTTCGCCGTGATGTCCCAGTACCCCATCGATACCAAACAGATCCGCACCTTCCAGAAATTCAAGTGGAAGGACATGCCGGGCGAAGTGAACCCCGTCATCGACGACTGCAACAATGCCAAGGCGCCGATCCCGGCCGGCCGCCAGTGCGGCGATGCCTGGTATGACGACGCAGCCTGGCAAGCCTTCCCGCTCTCGTCCAAGAACCACGCCGACGTGCCGGTGCGCATCAAGCGCGGCAACAAGGAGGAGGTGATCCACTTCCTCATCTCCCACCCGACTCCGCCCATCTTCGGCAACGCGGCGCGCCACAACGTCAAGCACAACCGGGCCGAAGTCGCCTTCTGGCAGGATTACGTGGAGACCGCCAGCTACATGGTGGATGACGCCGGCAAGGCCGGTGGCCTGCCCGCGGGTGCCAAGTTCGTCATCGCCGGCGATCTCAACGCCGATCCCCAGATTGGCGATGGGGATCTCACCGCCATCCAGGATCTGCACAACCATGTGCTGGTCAACCAGGCCGTCACCAACGGCGCCCTGATCCCGGTCAGCCAGGGCGGCCCCGAGTGCCTCGCCAGCCAGCCGGATCAGTGCAAGCGCAACAACAACCGCCCCACCCCGGAGCGCATCACCAGCAGCAGCGGCCTGCAGCTCGACCACGTGCTGCCCTCCGCCAACCTGAACGCGGTCGCCTCCGGCGTGTTCTGGCCGGCCAGCTTCGAGCCTGGCTACCACCTGGTGTATGACGCCAAGCTCGGCATCGCCAAGGGAGTCAGCTCGGATCACCGCCTGGTGTGGGTCGACTTCAAACTGTGACAGTGACGCAGAGCAGATAAGCAACGGGGCCCGCAGGCCCCGTTTTCATTGGATCGTCATACCAGCTTCTCCACCCGGGCCGGCAGCCCCTGGCGGGCCGAGGAACCGATGGCCCAGTCCACCAGGGGGTAGCGGCCATGGCGGCTGGGATCCAATACCGCCAGATCGTTGAGGTTGACCCCGGCTCCGCGCAGCGGATTGGCGACCACTTTCTGGCCGTCTATCCAGTGCTCCCGCGCCCCCAGCTCCTTGTGGCCGAAGCCGTGCTCGATGGCGATGGCATCGGCCTGTACCCCGGCCACGCACTCGGCCACCCCGATCACACTGCCATCCGGGGTGCTGACCCGCACCCTGTCCCCGCTCTCGATCCCCAGCTGCGCCGCCGTCTGCGCATTGAGCCGCACCCGGTTGCTGGGGTTCACCTGGCGCAGGCGATCCGAGCCTATGCTCATGGAGCTCATGGTGTGGGACTTGTAGCTGGTGAGCAGCAGCGGCCACTGGGCCGGCTTGAACGCCTCATCGAGCGGCGTGCCGTCCGCCAGCTGGGGGCGGAAGAAGCGCGGGGTGCCGCTTAAGAACTGGCCGCTCTGGCTGTGACGGCGGCTGCCCACCTCGGGGTTCCACACCATCAGCGGCTTGGGCCAGCGCTTGCTTGGCTGACCCGCGTCGTCGCGCCCCTTGGCCGCCGGCTCGAAGCGCCCGCCGCGAGCGAAGAGATAGGCGGCGCGGCCCGCCTCCTCCACGCTCAAAGTGGCATTCAGCACCGGCAGGATCCGCTCCACCCCGGACCAGGCGAGATCCTCAGGCTCTATGGCAGGCACCGGCTCGCCGAGATAGGCGACGTTGGCCGCGCCGTAGAGGGAGAAGTCCGCCGCCCGGTTCAAGCCGTGCACCTTGCCGTCCGCCCCTTTGAGCGCCCCCTCGCCAAAGCCCGGCAGCCCCAGCCGTTTGGCCACCGCGATAAAGAAGGACTCCATGCAGACCGGATCTCCCTCGGCGGTCTTGGCGACACGGGGCTCCACGATGGGCCAGCGGCCGGTGGAGACCTTGGTCATCACCCCGTGCCAGGCGGTGGCCCAGCCCCAGGACTCGTAGGTCAGGGTGTCCGGCACCAGGTAGTCCGACAGCGCCGACGACTCGTTGATGAAGCTGTCGATGCTGACAATGAGCGGCAGCACGGCAGGATCCTTGAGCTCTCCGCCTATGGCCTTGCTGAGCCCGGCCTGGCCGTAGAGGGGGTTGCCCATGTGATTGATCCAGGCCTTGAGCCGGTAGGGGTAACCGTTCACCGCCGCGGTCAGGTGTTCGCCGAGCAGAGGGCCCGAGATCGGGAACCAGGGCTCTTGCGCCGGATAGGGGTTCTGGCCTGCCTCACGCTTGCGCCGATATTCGGAGGTCTTCTCGTAGGGGAACTTGGAGCGCGACAGGAAAACTCCGGTGGGTTTGACCATGCCGGGGAAGCTCGCCAGATCGTAGCGCGGCCCCGCCCCGAAGGGATCGAACTTGCCGCCGCTCGCCACGGCGCCGCCCCGGGCATTGAGGTTCCCAATCATGACGTTAAGCATCATGATGGCCCAGGCCGAGTAGAAGCCGTTGGCGCTCATGGTGCCGCCATGGGAGACCACCGCCGCCCGGGTACCGTGGCTGGTGAATTCCCGCGCCAGCGCCTCGATATCGCTCACTGGCACGGCGCACTCGGCGCTGTATTGCGCGAGGGAGTGTTCCCGGCACGCCTCGGCCAGCAGCTGGAAGCTGCTCTTCACCATCAGCGCCCCCTTGGGGCCCTGAATGGTGCGATCCACCCAGAGGTTGGCCCGCTCACACTGGTCGGCGGGCCTCGGCTCGCCGCTGCCCGCCTCCTCTACCAGCATGGCATCCCCTTCCCCATAGGCTTCCCCATCAAAGGGCAAGCCGAGATCGCTGGCCCGCAGCATCTGGCCGAAGCGCGGGTGGGACTCGTCGAAGAGCACCAGATGGCTGGCGTTGCAAAAACCGCGATAGCCGGCCCGCTCGGCGGCGGCAGCATGGGGTGCCGTCAGGAAGGGCTCGGCATAGCGTTGGTTATCGATGATCCAGCGCAGCATGGCCATGGCCAGGGCGGAATCCGTGGCGGGCCGGATGGGCAGCCAGCGGTTGGCGGGGGCGGAGGGCATGTTCACCGTGTTGGGCAGGCTGGGGGCCACCACCACGTAGGAGAACGGCTTGCCCGGCCGCGCCCGGTTCGCCGCCAGCTGACGGGACTGGCGCTTGAAGGGGTTGCCCGATTGCTGGGGCGAGGTGCCCATGAACAGCAGGAAGTCGCTCTCGTCCCAGTCCGGCTTGAGGTGGGCGTTCTTCTCCAGATCGTCCAGCAGGGCGCCGGCCCCGACCCGGAACGACAGGCCGCAATAAGCGCCGTGGTTGGCGAAGTTGCGGGTGCCGAAGCTGTTGAAGGTGAAGCGCTTGATGAAGTGATCCCGCCCCTCGTCCGAGGCGTTGCTCACCAGCAGCTGGTTGGCCCTGGGGCCGTACTCCGGGTTGGCCGGGTCGAGCGGCTCGGCGAGGTTGCGGATGGCCCGCAGCCCCTCTATCTGGCCCTCGCCAAACAGATCGCCCCCCTCCACCACCTCGGCCACCAGCTGCTCAAAGGGGATGCTCTGCCAGCGACCGCTGCCACGGGGTCCCACCCGCTTGAGACAGCGGGTGACTCGCTGCGGGCTGTCGAGCTGCTCCAGCATGGCGTTGCCCCGCGCGCAGGCGGTGGAGCGCCCGTCCAGCCCCCCTTCCTGGTAGCCGCTGGTGGCGAGCAGCGCCTGCTTAACCGGGGTCTTGAAGTCGATGTGATGGCGGGCGGAGAGGGGATGATAGGGATTGCCCAGGATCCGCACTATCTGGTCGCGCTCGTTGTCGATACGGGCCCGCACTCCGCACAGGGTCCAGCAGCCGAGGCACATGGTGTTGGCAACCCGCTGGGCCGGGTTGGGGTGCAACTCCCCCTGCTCGTCAACCCGGTACTCCACGGCCAGCGAGTTGCCATGGATGGGATCCCGGGTCGGCTTGCCCGAGCTGCCGGTGGCAATGCCACTCGCCACCTGCTTGAGGGTGTCGCTGTAACCGGCGACGAACAGCCCGGTGCCGCCGGCAATGGCGGCGCCCTTGAGAAACTTGCGTTTGCTGTGATCCATCAGAGTGCCTCGCGTGCAAAAGGAGTGGATGCCTTGATGGCGGGGGAAACAGAGGGGCGCACCAGCTCCGAGAGGGCCACCAGCAGGGCCAGCAGCAGACCGAAGGTGCCGAGAATGCCGAGCACACCGGCCGGGCCCCAGGCGATTTCATAGAGATAGACGCCAGCCCCGTACTTGGGCGCGAGCTGCCCCTGGATCAGCACCAGCCAGCGCAGGCCCCACACCAGGTGCAGCCCCAGCAGCGCCAGCCCCCAGAGTGACAGGCGAGCAGAGAGCCTTGGCCGGAGCAGCATCAGCAGACCGGCCAGCCCCAGGGTCAGCAGCAGCCAGTGGGCCGCCAGCCGCCAGCTCGGGTCGAGCCGATAGAGGGCCGCGGCCTCTGCCGCCGAGGCGCCGCCCAACAGGGCCCAGCCCAGCAGGGAGAGCGCCAGCAGGCCTAACGTCCAGCCACTCTGGCGCAGCAGGGTCGACTCGGTCTCGCCCCCCCAGCCCGTCAGCAAGCGGTTGAGCAGCAGCAGGACACTCTGGGCCCCTAGCACGGCGCTCAGGGTCAGCAGCCAGGGCAGCCAGGGGGTATGCCAGAGCGGGCGCGCCGCCACCGCCATGGTCTCGAGCCCGGTGTAGAGGGCGATGCTGAGCCCGCTCACGGCCGCCAGCAGGGAGAGGGGCCGCAGCCAAACGTGCCCCGACCAGCTTCCCAGGCAGAGCAGCCGGGCAAGGCGGGCTATCTTGTCCCCTTCTGCACCGCGCCGGGCCAGGGCGGGCCTTAGCAGCAGCCAGCCGAGCAGCATGGAGAGCAGGCTGAACAACGGCAGCAGATAGGCGCCATACCACATGACGGAGCCAAAGCGCGTCTGGGCGTAGAAGTGCCAGGCCCGGGCCGGCTGGTGCAGATCCGCGGTCAAGGCGATGGGAGCCACCAGACCAGCCGCCACCATCAGCACCGCCGCCAGGGTCTGCAGCCGCGGGTCCGGCGTCTTGCGCCACAGCTCAGACGCGCCGAGCCAGAGGGCCCCGTAGGCGAGGCCGATCAGAAAGAAATATTGCACCGCCCAGGGCAGCCAGGTGATGGGCTGAGCCGGGGCCAGCAGTTCGTTAATGACCATGGGCTATCTCCTTGCCATCGTCGGTGAGCAGGGTGCGCAGGGCCGGGTTGCCGTCGACCTTGCTGACGAAGGCCTCGTCCATACCGAGATAAAAGACCCGCGGCTGGGTATTGGCCTCTGGCTTGAGCACCTTGAGCGCCGGCTCGTGTTCGCGCAGCAAGCGGCTTATCCGGCTCTTGGGGTCGTTCAAATCGCCGATGATGCGCGCCTCGCCGACACAGCTCTCGACGCAGGCGGGCAAGAGCCCAGCCTCCAGCCGATGGGCGCAGAAGGTGCACTTGTCGGCGGTGTTGGTCTCGTGGTTGATGAAGCGGGCGTCGTAGGGGCAGGCCTGCACGCAGTAACCGCAGCCGACGCACCAGTCGTTGTTGACCACCACGATGCCGTCATCACGCTGGAAGGTGGCGCCGGTGGGGCAGACATCGAGGCAGGCAGGCTCGGCGCAGTGGTTGCACAGCCTCGGCAGCATCAAGAGGGAGGCGGGAGCCGCGAGGGCGGCCACGTCGCTCACCTCGTACTGGCTCACCGTGGTGCGAAACTGGCCGAGGGGAGGCTGATTTTCGATGGTGCAGGCCACGGTGCAGGCCTGGCAGCCGACGCAGCGGCGCAGGTCGATCAGCATGCCGTAACGCTTGCGCCCGTCCCCCCGGCTGATGGCCGCCCGCCCGTTGCGGGGAGCGGGAACGGACTGCGCCTGAACCTGGGTGACGGGGATCAGGGCCGCCCCTGCGGTGAGGGCGGCGATCCCGGATAACAATCGGCGCTTGCTGGGCTCCATGGCGTCTTTCCTTCTGCTGAGCTGGCTTGAAAGGGGTTGGGCCGATTGTCCTCAACGCAGGAAGTCGCCTCTATTGTGGTTTTCCACATACCGGGAGCCGGGTTGATCCAGCGCAATAAAAAATGGCCCAGCCCTGTTGAACTGTGACCGGGGCGGCGTTTGCCGCCCCTCCCGGCCCCGTTCGCGTGCAAGCGCGCGCCCCGGTGATAGACTGCCCCCTTTGCACCGAGAGGAAAGCCCCCTGCACGTCCCAGTTCCCTTGCCCCTGCTCAGCCTGCTGCTCTGGCTCGCCCTATCAGCCCTGCCGCTGCGGGTGCAGGCCGCCCCGACCCCCTCTTTGCCAGCGCCGGCCCGACAGGAATCCGCACCATCCCAGGCCACGCCGGTGCAGGCCTTGGCCGAGCCGATACGCATCGGCGTGCTGGCGACCCGCGGCCCGGCACTGGCCAGAGCCCAGTGGCAACCGCTGCTGTACTGGCTGGCGCAGCGCGTGCCCGGCCATCGCTTCGTGCTGCATCCGCTGGGGCTCGATGAACTGGCCGAGGCCGTCGCCCGCGAGCACCTCGATTTCGTCATCACCAACCCGGGCCAGTCGGTGAGCCTGGCGCGCCAGTACCCGCTGGCCTGGCTCGCCACCCTCAAGAGCCCGGCCGGGGGGGACAACCTCGCCATCGGCGCCGCCCTGGTGGTGCCCGCCCAGGCCCCCTACCGACACTGGCGTGACCTCGAGGGGCAAGCGGTCGCCGCCGTCTCGGAGAACGCCTTCGGCGGCTACCTCGCCTATCGCTTCGAGGCGGGCGAACAGGGGATCAGGCTGGAGCGTTTCTTCTCCACCGTGCAGTTCACCGGCTTTCCGCTGGACCGGCTCATCGAGCGGCTGGCCGCAGGGGAGGTGGCTGCCGCCATCGTGCCGGTGTGTCAGCTGGAGCGCATGGAGCGGGAAGGCAAGGTCGCCAGGGGGGCATATCGGGTGCTGGACGATCAGGCGCCGGCCGGCTTTGGCTGCCAGAGCTCGACCCGGCTCTACCCCAACTGGTCCTTCGCCAAGACAGAGCGGGCCTCCCCCGCCCTGGCGCTGACGGTGACCCGTGCGCTGTTCGATCTGCCCGCTGATAGCGAGGCGGCCATCGCTGCCGATTCGGCGGGCTGGACCGTGCCCACCAGCGAGCTCGCCATCGACCGCCTGCTCAAGGCGCTGGATCGCCACCCGCTGCAGGGCCCCTGGTGGCAAGCGGCCTGGCACTGGCTGCGCCAGCATCAACAGTGGGGCTGGGGCGCCCTGGCGCTGGTACTGCTGCTGGGGGGCCACCACCTGCTGCTGCAACGTCTGTTCAACCGCAGCCAGCGCCGGCTGCTCAAAGCCCGCCACCAGCTCGAGCAGAAGGGACGCCAGCTGGCACAGGCCAGACGGCTCGCTGAACTGGGCGAGCTGGGCGCCAACGTGGCCCACGAGATCAATCAGCCCCTCAGCGCCATCGCCAACTACAGCCAGGGGGCCTTGTTGCGACTGGACAAACTCGCACAGGATCCGGCCCAGGCTGCCGCCCAGGCCTCCCTGCGTCAGGCCCTGGAGCAGATAGGGCTGCAGGTCCAGCGCATCACCCAGACCGTCAACCGACTCAGGGCCAGGCTGCAAAAGCGCCCTCCCCGCGTCGAGCCTTGCGACCTGCCCACCCTGGTGGCGGAGCTGCGCCCCCTGCTGGAACAGATGCTGGCGCCCCTCGACGTCGCCTTCTCCCTGCACTGGCGGGGCCAGCCGCGCCCGTTGCCTCTGGACGGCACCGGGATGGAGCAGTTGCTGGTCAACCTCATCAAGAATGGCGCCGAGAGTGCGGCGCAGAGTGTAGCGAAGAGTGCGGTGAAGAAGGCGCGCGCCGCTGTTCACTCTCCTGCTCACCCCCCTGCGCAAGCAGCGGCACAGGAGCCTGCCCGGGTCGAGCTGCTGATCGCCTTCGAGGCGCAGAGCCTGCTGCTGGAGATCCGCGACAACGGCGCCGGCCTGAGGGTCCCCGCGACCGAACTGCAGCAGGCGTTTTACAGCGACAAGCCGGATGGCATGGGGCTGGGGCTGGCCATCTGCCGGGAGGTGGTCGAGAGCCATCGCGGCCAGTTCAGTCTGGAGAACCTGAGCCCCCACGGCTGTCTGGCCCGGGTCATTCTGCCCGTGCCACTCCCCGAGGCCCCCCATCCCCAACCTGCCGACACCGAGGAACTGAGATGACGTCCCCTGCCCGCCCCCCGCTCTATCTGGTTGACGACGACGAGGCCGTGCTCGACTCTCTGCGCTTCATGCTGGAGAGCTGCGACGAGCGGCAGCTGTTCAGCTTTGCCGATGGCGAGCGCTTTCTGGCCGAGGTGGACCTGCACCAGCCCGCCTGCCTCATCCTCGACTGCCGCATGCCGGGGCTGTCGGGCCCCGAGGTGCAGCAGCGGCTGAAGGCGGCCCAGAGCCCCATCGCCATCCTGTTTCTCACCGGCCACGGCGAGGTGCCGCTGGCGGTGGAGTCCCTCAAGCTGGGGGCGGTGGATTTCTTGCAAAAGCCGGTGCAGCTGGCCCCCCTGCTCGCCGCCATCGAACGGGCCGAGCAGGCTACCCTGAGTGCGGCCACCCGTTTCGCCCAGCTGGCCGCCTATCAGCGGCTCACCCCGCGCGAGCACCAGCTGCTGCAGCTCATCGCCCGGGGCCACAAGAATCAGCAGATAGCGCAGGATCTCTGCATCTCGGTGCGCACCGTCGAGGTGTGCCGCGCCAGCCTGATGAAACGCCTCGAGGTTGACTCCCTGGCCGAGCTGATGCTGCTCTATGCAAACGTCCATTCAGCCCCCTGAGCCGGGCCACTAATCCAGGCCCCTGATCCAGGCCGGGAGAGTGACCCACTTGCCGGGTCGATGCACATCCCCCATCGGCCGGCACAGGGGATGCCTTTGACTCAGGGTGCCGGCAAATCTGTGCGCAGGCGCGCTATTCCGGCGCCCGCGGCTTGCAGCGCAAATCGGGGTTTGCTAATACTCCGCGTCCATTGGATGAGCATCCCCTTTCGAGATAGTGTGCCGTGGCTTTCGAACAATTCGCGCTCGTGATATCTCTCTTCCAGCAGCTGTGCGTCTATCTGGTGATCGCCTGGCTGCTCTCCAAGACGCCGCTGTTCATGCCGCTGACCCAGGTGACCCTGAGCTGGCCCCACAAGATCCTCTGCTACCTCATCTTCTCCGGCTTCTGCGTGATGGGCACCTATTTTGGCCTGAGAGTCGAGGACTCCATCGCCAATACCCGCGCCATCGGCGCCGTGCTCGGCGGCATAGTCGGCGGCCCGGTCGTGGGCCTGCTGGTGGGGCTCACCGGCGGCATTCATCGCTACTCGCTGGGGGGCTTTACCGCGCTCGCCTGCACCTTCTCCACCATCGCCGAAGGGCTGCTCGGCGGCCTGGTGCACCGCCACTTCGTCGCCCGTCACCGACTCGACCTGCTGTTCAGCCCCTGGGTGGTGGGATCTGTGGCCCTCATCGCCGAGCTGATGCAGATGGGCATCATCTTGCTGGTGGCCCGCCCGTTTGACGACGCCGTCCACCTCATCGAGAACATCATCGCCCCCATGCTGGTGGCCAATACCCTGGGGGCCGCCATGTTCATGCGGATGATCCTCGATCACCGCGCCATGCTGGAGAAGTACTCGGTCGCCTTCTCCGCCCGCGCCCTCAAGATCGCCGAGCGGGCGATGCGGGTGCTGGACAAGGGGTTCACCCAGGAGGCGTGTCAGCAGATGGTGCGCATTCTCTATGAGGAGACCGGGGTGGGCGCGGTGGCCATCACCGATCGGGAGAAGCTGCTCGCCTTCATCGGCATCGGCGAGGATCACCACCTGCCGGGCACCGCCATCAACTCGGCCCACACCTTCAAGGCGATCCAGCACAACGAGGTGGTCTATGCCGACGGCAACCTCATCCCCTACAGCTGCAACCTGCATCCCCAATGCAGGCTCGGCTCCTCGCTGGTCATTCCGCTGCGGGGGGAAGAGGGGTCGGTGGTGGGCACCATCAAGCTCTACGAGCCCAAGCGCAAGTTCTTCTCCTCCATCAACCGCACCCTGGGGGAAGGGATCGCCCGGCTGCTCTCCGGCCAGATCCTGGCCAGCAAGTACAACGAGCAGAAGCGGCTGCTGGCCCAGTCGGAGATCAAGCTGTTGCAGGCGCAGATCAACCCCCACTTTCTGTTCAACGCACTCAACACCCTGGCGGCAGTGATCCGGCGCGACCCCGAGGATGCCCGTACCCTGGTGCACCACCTCTCCACCTTCTTTCGCAAGAACCTCAAGCGCCAAGGGGACGAGGTGACCCTGGCCGACGAGCTGGAGCACGTGAACGCCTATCTGCACATCGAGCAGGCCCGCTTTGCCGAGCACCTGAGCGTGCAGATCCAGATTCCCGAGCCGCTGCTGGAGTACCGGCTGCCCACCTTCTCCCTGCAGCCCATCGTCGAGAACGCCATCAAGCACGGCATCTCCCAGATGTTCGAGCCCGGCCGACTGACCCTGACCGCGCGGCAGGAGGGTGAGCAGCTGGTGCTGGAGGTGTGCGACAACGCCGGCCTCTATCAGGCCAAGCGGGAGGAGAGCGGCCTTGGCATGAACATAGTGGACCGGCGTATCAAGGCCCGTTACGGCGCCGAGTACGGGGTCACCATTCACTGCGAGCCCCATCAATCCACCCGGGTGAGGATCACCCTTCCCCTGCAGGAGAGCCCATGCTGACCGCCCTTATCGTCGACGATGAACCCCTCGCCCGCGAGGAGCTGCGGCTGCTGCTGGAGCAGACAGGCAACATCCGCCTGCTGGGGGAGTGTGCCCACGCCATGGAGGCGCTGCCCGCCATCCACCGCCTCAAACCCGACCTGCTGTTTCTCGACATCCAGATGCCACGCATCAGCGGGCTGGAGCTGGTGAGCATGCTGGATCCGGACTTGCGCCCCCACATCGTCTTCATCACTGCCTACGACGAGTTTGCCCTGCGCGCGTTCGAGGAGAACGCCCTCGACTACCTGCTCAAGCCGGTCACGGCAGAGCGGATGAACAAGGCGCTGGAGCGCATCCAGCGGCTGCTTTCGCCAAAGGGGGAGCTGGCGGGCCAGCCGCTGCCGGATCCGACCCGCATCGCCCAGCCCCTGCGCAGCATTCCCTGCAGCGGCCACAACCGCATCCTGCTGCTGCCCCTTGGCGAGGTGGAGTTCGTCCACAGCGATCTGGCCGGCAACAAGGTGGTGAGCGCCCAGCAGCAGGGCACCACAGAGCTGACCCTGCGCACCCTGGAGGAGAAGACCGGCTTCGTGCGCTGTCACCGCCAGTACCTGCTCAACCCCGGCCAGATCCGCGAGATCCTGCTGCTGGACGGCGGCCTGGCGGAAGTGGTGACCCAGGGCGGCCACAAGGTGCCGGTGAGCCGCCGCTACCTCAAGCCCCTCAAGGATCTGCTGGAGATCCCCTGAGGGGCGGGCCACTCACTCCGCTCCTGCTCTGCCCGTTACCACTCACCCGCTTGCCACGCCCGCCGGCTTATCCCTCAAACCGCTCGGGGCCGCTTTTCTACCGCTCACGGGCGGCCCTCTGCCACTGACCTTTTCTGCGCTCCCCTTTCCCTGCCGCATCAGTAGAGTGCAGCCTGAGCCCGGCCAGATTGGCCGCAGGAAAAGGAAACTCCGTCATGCAACACGCAATCACCTTCGTCATTGCGGCCCTCTGCATCCTCGCCATCGCCTATCGCCTCTACGGCGTGTTCTTTGTGCGCAAGGTGCTGATGGCCGACGACAAGCTGGTCACCCCCTCCCACCAGCTGGAGGATGGCAAAAACTATGTGCCGACCAACAAGTGGGTCAACTTCGGTCAGCACTTCGCGGCCATCGCCGCCGCCGGCCCGCTGGTGGGCCCGGTACTGGCTGCCCAGTACGGCTACCTGCCGAGCTTTCTCTGGCTGCTGATCGGCTGCGTCATCGGCGGCGCGGTGCACGACACAGTCGTGCTGTTCGCCTCCATGAAGCATCAGGGCAAGTCCCTCTCCGAGGTGGCCAAGGCCGAGCTCGGCCCCATCGCCGGCTGGTGCACCGGGCTCGCCATGCTGTTCATCATCACCATCACCATGGCGGGCCTCTCCATGGTGGTGGTACACGCGCTGGAGCGTAACGCCTGGGGCGTGTTCGCGGTGTTCATGACCATCCCCATCTCCATGGTGGTGGGGATCTGGCACAAGCTGACCGGCAACCTGCAAGCCGCCTCCTGGGTGGGCTTCATCGCCGTGCTGGCCTGCGTCTTCTTCGGCCCCTACGTGCAGGAGAGCGCCTTCGGTGCCTGGCTGACCCTGCGTGCCGAGACCATCAGTCTGGCGCTGCCGGTCTACGCCTTCTTCGCCACCGCCTTGCCGGTCTGGCTGCTGCTTACCCCGCGCGGCTACATCTCCAGCTTCATGAAGATCGGCGTGTTCGGCGCTTTGGTGATCGGTGTCATCTGCATCAACCCGGAGATCCAGTTCCCCGCCATGACCCAGTTCGTCCACGGCGGCGGCCCGGTACTGGGCGGCCCGGTCTGGCCCTTCATCTCCATCACCATCGCCTGTGGCGCCATCTCCGGCTTCCACGCCTTTATCGGCTCAGGTACCACCCCGAAACTGGTGGACAAGTGGAGCGACATCCTGCCGGTCGCCTTCGGTGCCATGCTGGCCGAGTGCGTGGTGGGCGTGATGGCGCTGATCGCCGCCACTGCCCTGCACCCGGCTGACTACTTCGCCATCAACGCCACCCCGGAGGCCTTCGCCAAACTGGGGATGCAGGTGGTGGACTTGCCGTTCCTCTCCCAGGAGATCGGCATGGATCTGAACGGTCGCACCGGCGGCGCCGTCACCCTGGCGGTGGGCATGTCCTACATCTTCACTAAGGTGCCCTGGTTCAGCAATCTCGCCTCCTACTTCTTCCAGTTCGTGGTGATGTTTGAAGCGGTGTTCATCCTGACCGCCGTCGACTCCGGTACCCGAGTCTCCCGCTACCTCATTCAGGACTTCTTCGGCGAGTTCTACCTGCCCCTCAAGCGCATCGACTGGATGCCGGGCGCCATCGGGGCCAGCGTGCTCGCCTGCGTGATGTGGGGGTATCTGCTGATGTCCGGCGACATCGGATCTGTGTGGGCGCTGTTCGGGGTATCAAACCAGCTGATGGCCTCGGTGGGCCTCATCATAGGTGCCACCATCATCCTGCGACTGGCCAGCAAGCGCCGCTACATGCTGACCTGCCTGATCCCGCTGGCCTACCTGTTCGTCACCGTCAACTACGCCGGTTACTGGATGGTCAGCCACGTCTACTTCAACCCCGAAGCCAAGGGCTACAACCTGCTCAACGGCGGCATCTCGCTGCTGATGCTGGGGCTGGGCGCCGTTATTCTGGTGTCGGCCATCCGCAAGTGGATTGAGCTGTGGAAGCTGCGCCAGCAGCCCGAGTTCCGGATTGCCCCGGCCAGCGCCAGCTGACCCATCCGCTGCAACCACAAACCCCGGCATGCCGGGGTTTGTTGCATCTGGCGGTCAAAAAACGGCCTCATCAGGATACATGGCGCCATCGATCACAGAACCTGAGCAGCGATCGGGCTAGAATGGGGGCTTCCGTCACCCGGCCTGGGGTCGGTGACCTCTTCGCGCTTTCACTTATCGAGGACACGCTTCATGGAACTGCTTCTTCTCAGCAACGGCAAAGCCACCGAATGCCCGGGCCTGCTCGGCTGGGCCCGGGATCGGGTGCAGACCCTGCTCGCCCGCAAACAGGTCAAGCGCATCCTGCTCATCCCCTACGCGGTGATCCGCAGCGACTGGGATGCCCGTGCCCTGGAGCTCAGCGAGAGCCTGGGGGTGGAGGCCATCAGCATTCACCAGTTCGATGACCCGGTGGACGCGATCAACCATGCCGATGCCATCTTCATCAGCGGCGGCAACACCTGGCGCCTCAACCAGCTGCTGCACGAAAACGGCCTGGTGGTGCCCATCCAGCGCGCCGTACGCGAGCGGGGCGTGCCCTATGTGGGCTGGAGCGCCGGTTGCAACGTGGCGACCCCGAGCATCCGCACCACCAACGACATGCCGGTCTGCAGCGCCGCCGTGCTGCCTGCGCTGGGGCTGTTCCCGCTGCAGATCAATCCGCACTATCTGGATGCCAGCATCAGCGGCCACATGGGGGAGACCCGCGACGAGCGCCTGGCCGAGTTCTGCGCCATCAACCCGAGCGAACACGTGGTGGCTCTGCGCGAGGCAAGTCTGCTCCAGATAAGTGGCGAGCACATCGAATACTGGAGCGCCCGCGGCGAAGGCTTCAAAATCTTCAAGCACGCCGAAACCACCCAGGAGTTCAGCACGGCCGCACCGCTGGCCGAGCTGACGCCGTTTCGCCCGCGCGGCTGAATGACGCTGACCGGCTGAAAACCCACAGGGGCGCAGGATGTCGCCCCTTTTTTTGCAATGAAGGGAGGATGAGATGAAGAGCAGGACTGAACACGACAGCTTCGGCGCGATCGCCGTGCCGGCCGATCGGCTGTGGGGGGCCCAGACCCAGCGCTCCCTGCAACACTTCGACATCTCCGGCGAACGCCAGCCGATGGCGCTGATCCACGCCCTGGCCCGCATCAAGTCGGCCTGTGCCCGGGTCAACCACGCCAACGGACTGCTGCCCGCCCGCACGGCCCAAGCCATCATGAGTGCCGCCGACGAGATCCTGTGCGGCCAGCATGATGAGGAGTTCCCGCTGCGGGTATGGCAGACCGGCTCCGGCACCCAGACCAACATGAACCTCAACGAGGTGCTGGCCAACCGGGCCAGCGAGCTGCTTGGCGGCCCCCGTGGCGAGGGGCGGCTGGTGCACCCCAACGACGAGGTGAACAAGAGCCAGTCGAGCAATGACGTCTTCCCGAGCGCCATGAACCTGGCGGCCGTCACGGCCATCACCGGGCACCTGCTGCCCGCCCTGGCGACCCTGAGCACTACCCTGGCCGGCAAGGCGGCGGCCTTCGACGACATCGTCAAGATCGGCCGCACCCATCTGCAGGATGCCACCCCGCTCACCCTGGGGCAGGAGTTCTCCGGCTGGGTCGCCCAGCTCGAGCAGGGGGAGCGCCATATCCGGGCCGCCCTGCCCCATCTGTGCGAGCTGGCGCTGGGGGGCACTGCCGTCGGCACCGGCCTCAACACCCAGCCCGGCTTCGCCGAGGCGGTGGCCGCCACCCTGGCCGAGCAGACCGGTCTGCCGCTGATAAGCGCCCCCAACAAGTTCGAGGCGCTGGCGGCGAGCGATGCCCTGGTGCATGGCCACGGCGCCCTCAAGACGCTGGCCGCCTCCCTCATGAAGATCGCCAACGATGTGCGCTGGCTGGCGAGCGGCCCCCGCAGCGGGCTGGGCGAGCTTATCATCCCGGAAAACGAGCCAGGCTCCTCCATCATGCCTGGCAAGGTCAATCCGACCCAGTGCGAGGCACTCACCATGCTGTGCGCCCAGGTGATGGGCAACGACGTGGCCATCAACATCGGCGGTGCCAGCGGCAACTTCGAGCTCAACGTGTTCAGGCCGATGATCGCCCACAACTTCCTGCAGAGCGTGCGGCTGCTGGCGGACGGCATGCAGAGCTTCCACGACCACTGCGCCGTCGGCATCACCCCGAACCGGCCCCGCATCGACGAGCTGCTGGCCCGCTCCCTGATGCTGGTGACGGCGCTCAACCCCCATATCGGCTATGACAAGGCGGCAGAGATCGCCAAGCGGGCCCACCATGAGGGGCTCAGCCTGCGGGAGGCGGCCATCGCCTCCGGCCACCTGACGGCGCAACAGTTCGATGCCTGGGTGGTGCCGGCCGACATGGTGGGTCGGCGCGACGGCTGAGCCAGCCCGGAGGGAAACATGAGATAAAAAAGAAGCCGGGCTGCGCCGGCTTCTTTTTTCATCAATGAGTCAGGGTTTGATCAGCTTGCTCAGGGCATCCAGCTCGCGCTGGGCAGCCAGCAGCTTGGTCTGGGCCTCTTCCAGTTTGGCCTGTTTCTTGGCGATCTTGTCGGGCTTGCCCGTCACCCTGGCGTTTTGCAGCTCGACCAACCGTTCGTTGACCTGCTCCTTGAGCTCGGCCACCCGCTGCTGCTGCTCCTTGAACAGGCCGGCGTCGGTACAGTGAGTCTCGATATTGCGCAGAGCCCGCTCCAGCCCGGCGACCTGATCCGCATTGTCGTGCGCCTTGGCAAACACCAGCTGCTCCTTGACGGCCTGCTGGCGCGCCTTGCAGCCAACGGCCTCACTGCCATAGGCCTGGCCGGCCAACAGCAGCATGCTCATTCCGATAACCTTCCACATAACGACCTCGTTCCCCTGTCATGTTTGATGGCCGCCTATCAGACCGTACTCGGCCGGCCGGGTCAAGGCGCGGGTAAACCGCTACGACAGAGTTTGTGCGACATCACGCCAACCGGGTACCGATGGGCCTACAATGGCTACTTTCATCAAGGAGTCTGTTATGAATCAAGAGATTGTCATCATCGCCAACGGCGCCCCCTATGGCAGCGAATCCCTGTTCAATGCCCTGCGCCTGGCCATCGCCCTGCGCGAACAGGGCGGTGCCAACCTGAAACTGTTTCTGATGTCCGATGCGGTCAGCGCCGCACTGGCGGGCCAGGCTCCGGCCGAGGGTTACAACCTGCGCCAGATGCTGGAGATCCTGCTGGCTCAGGGGATCAGCATCCGCCTTTGCAAGACCTGTACCGATGCTCGTGGCATCACGGCGCTGCCGCTCATCGAGGGGATCGAGATCGGCACCCTGCCGCTGCTGGCCCAGTGGACACTGGCGGCCGACAAGGTGTTGACCTTCTAGCAGTGCGAGAACCGGGCGCAGGCATTGATCTGCAACAATCCTGCGCCATTTGAAAACCTGTTCACAGCTGTTAATGTCTACACTGTCAGTTAGATAACAACGTGCGCGCTTTCATTTTCGTTCAGGGAACTGCCATGAATCCAACCGAACAGACTCTGCTGGAACAAATGCGGATCACCGAGTTCGAAATCGCTCATCGCAAGGAGCTGTTGCTGCTGGATGAACGGGATTTCGCCCTGCTCGCCAGCTACCGTCCCAAAATCGAGCCCCACATCGACGCCCTGGTCGACAAGTTTTACACCCTGCAGACCGGGATCACCGAAATTGCCCTGCTGATCGGTGACGCCGACACCCTCACCCGGCTGCGGGCCGCCCAGCGTCGCTACATTCTCGACCTGTTCAGCGGCCTGTACGACCTGGAATACGTCAACAACCGGCTGCGGATCGGGCTGGTGCACAAACGGATCGGGGTGGAGCCCAAGCTCTATCTGGCTGCCATCAACACCCTCAAGGGGCTGCTCATCGAGGATATCTTCACCCAGATAGACCATGAGCCGGACCGCATCACCATGCTGACCGCCCTCGACAAGCTGTTCCTGTTCGACATCACCCTGGTGTTCGAGACCTATATTCGCAGCCTGGTGTCGGAGATAGAGTCCTCCAAGGAGAAATCGGAGATCTACGCCAAGTCGCTGGAGGAGAAGGTGCGCGAGCGCACCCAGCAGTTGGAGGAGATGAGCCGGATCGATGCCCTCACCGGCCTGCTCAGCGTACGCCACCTGCAGGAGAACCTGACCCGCACCCTGCGTACCTGCCAGCGCCGCTCAGAGCCGGTGGTCATCGCCTATCTCGACATCGATGACTTCAAGCAGATCAACGACAGCCAGGGCCATCAGCGCGGGGACGAGATCCTGCGCATCGTCGGCGACTGCATTCGCAAGGTCTCACGGGCGGAGGATTGCTGTTTCCGTTACGGCGGGGACGAGTTCTGCCTGATCCTGCCCAACTGCAACGAGGAGCAGGCCAGAGACGTCTACCTGCAGCGGCTGACCAACGCGCTGGCCGAGCAGATCAGTGACGTCACCCTCAGCATCGGTCTGGTACAGACCGGGCCGGTCCAGTTCGACGAGGGCAACAGCCTGATCCGGCTGGCCGACGAGCGCATGTATGCCGCCAAGAAGGCGATGAAGCTGGTCAACCAGAACAGTACCCACTGAGGTTCAATCCTGCCTGACCCGAATCCGTTCCGGGCGCGCAATGCGGGCGCCCCACTCATAGAGCAGGAAGGTAAACAGGCAGAGCACCGCCATCAGCACATAGAGCGCCTGACCGCCCCACACGGCAAGGATCCAGCCCCCCAGTAGAGCGCCGATGGCGCCACCCAGCCCGGCCAGCGCACCGGCACCGAAGTAGCTCCCCTTCAGGTGCGGGGGCGACATCTGATCGATCAGCACGTTGAGCAGTGGAAACAGTATGGTCTCCCCCACGCTCAGCATCAGTACCGCCCCGACCCAGTGCGACCACTGCTGCGGATCCCCCAGCGCAAACAGCACCTGAGCCCCCAAGAACAGGGTGATGCCGACCTGCAGGCGCACCTTGCCCGGCCAGCGGGCGAGCAGATGCAGCAGCGGAAATTGCAGCAAGACCACGGTCAGAGCGTTGGTGGCCACCAGAAGGGCGATGAGGCTCGCTACCTCTGGCGTCCCGGCCCGGGTCAGGTACTGCACCAGCGGTGAGTGGAACTGGGAATAGACCAGGTTCATCAGCAGGTTGGCCAGCACCAGCAGCAAGAAGCCCCGGTCCAGCCACAGCACCTTGATGGCCGCACGCAAGCCCAGCTCACTGCCGTGGGTCGCCACTACCCTGCTTTGCGCAAATCCCCAGAGGAAGGCTGATCCCAGCAGCAGATAGCTGCTACTCAGCAGCAGGAAGGTCTGCTGCTGGGCACTGATGCCGAGGGTCACCCCCAGCAGGGGGCCGAGAGCCGCCCCCAGGTTGAGCAGGAAGTAACGCAGGTGCAGCGCCAGCTCGCGGGCCTTGGCCGAGGCCAGGCTGTCGGCCATCAGCGCCTTGCCGGGCGCATCGATGAGCCCGGAGGAGAGGCCGCTGCCGAGTACCCCGAGTCCAAGCCAGAGCACCGAATGGGAGAAGCCGAGCAGGCCGTAGCAGAGCACCGAAACCAGACAACCCGCCAGCAGGATGTTGCGCCGCCCCAGCTTGTCGGACAGCCAGCCGCCATAGAAGCTGACCAGGGTAGAGATGGCGGCAGTCGCCCCCAGCATGGCGCCGATGGCGGTCGCCGAGAGGCCATACTCCCGATAGAGCAAGATGGAGAGAAACGGCCAAACCATGTAATAGCTGGTGCGCACCATGAAGGTGCCCAGGATCACGGTCCAGACCAGGGGAGGAAACTGCCTGAGGAGGGCCCACGACATCACACTGCTCCTTGTTGCCCGTCGCACGGGAAGCCTATCGTTATAACAAGAGGTCTCAAAGGAGACAACATCAAGCCACAAATATAAAAAAAGCCGACCCTGAGGTCGGCTTTTTCACGGCTCGGCGGCTTATTCGGCGGCCGGCTCTTCGACGGCGGCAACAGCCGGCTCGGCTGCGGCTTCGGTCGGGGCGTTCGCTTCCTTGATGGAGAGACGCACGCGGCCCTGACGGTCCACTTCCAGTACCTTCACCTTCACCACGTCACCGATCTTCAGATAGTCGGCCACGTTCTGCACGCGTGCATCGGTGATCTGGGAGATGTGCACCAGACCATCCTTGCCCGGCAGGATGTTGACGAAGGCACCGAAGTCAGCCAGACGTACAACCTTGCCTTCGTAGATGCGGTTCACTTCGATCTCGGCGGTGATGGCCTCGATACGGCGGATCGCTTCCTTGGCGGCATCACCGTCAACGGCGGCGATGCGGACGGTACCGTCATCATCCAGCTCGATGTTGGTGCCGGTCTCTTCGGTCAGGGCACGGATCACGGAGCCACCTTTACCGATGACGTCCTTGATCTTCTCCGGGTTGATCTTGATGGTGTGGATGCGCGGGGCGAAATCGGAGATCTCGGCACGCGGCGCCTGGATGGCTTCGTCCATCACTTTCAGGATGTGCAGGCGAGCACCACGAGCTTGCTTCAGGGCAATCTCCATGATCTCTTTGGTGATGCCTTCGATCTTGATGTCCATCTGCAGTGCGGTCACACCTTCGGTGGTACCGGCAACCTTGAAGTCCATGTCGCCCAGGTGATCTTCGTCACCCAGGATGTCGGACAGCACGACGAAACCTTCTTCTTCCTTCACCAGACCCATGGCGATACCGGCAACGGAGGCCTTGATCGGCACACCGGCGTCCATCAGCGCCAGGGAGGAACCACAGACGGAGGCCATGGAGGAGGAGCCGTTGGATTCGGTGATTTCAGAGACCACGCGTACCACGTACGGGAACTCGTCGGCGCTCGGCATCACGGCAGCAACGCCGCGCTTGGCCAGACGACCGTGACCGATCTCACGACGTTTCGGGCTACCCATCATGCCGGTCTCACCGACGCAGTATGGCGGGAAGTTGTAGTGCAGCATGAAGCGATCGGCACGGTTGCCGGTCAGCTCGTCGATGTTCTGGGCGTCACGCTCGGTACCCAGAGTGGCAACGACCATGGCCTGAGTCTCACCACGGGTGAACAGGGCGGAGCCGTGAGCACGCGGCAGTACGCCGGTGGCGACGGACAGCGCGCGGATCATCTCCGGATCGCGACCATCGATGCGCGGCTCACCACGTACGACGCGACCACGGACGATGCGGCTTTCCAGGCTGTGGAACTCTTCGCCGATCTTCTTGGCATCTTCTTCCACACCGGAAGCGATGACTTGCTCAACCACGCGAGCCTTGATGGCACCGATGGTTTCGTAACGCACGGCTTTCTCGGTGATGCGGTAGGCTTCACCCAGCTCGGCTGTCGCCAGCTCGGCAACCTTGGCTTTCAGCGCTTCGTTGACGGCAGGAGCAGTCCAGTTCCACGGCTTGGTGCCGACGTCGGCAGCGAATTCGTTGATGGCGTTGATAACGGCCTGCATCTGCTCGTGACCGAATACCACGGCACCCAGCATCACCTCTTCGGAGAGGATGGCCGCTTCGGATTCAACCATCAGCACGGCGTTGGCGGTACCGGCAACTACCAGATCCAGATCGCTCTGCGGCAGTTCGGTCGTGGTCGGGTTCAGCACGTACTGACCGTTCATGTAACCCACGCGGGCTGCACCGATCGGGCCGCCGAACGGGATACCGGAGATGGCCAGCGCCGCGGAGGCACCGATCATGGCAACGATGTCGGGAGAAACGGCCGGGTTCACGGACATGACGGTGGCAACCACCTGAACCTCATTGAGGAAGCCTTCCGGGAACAGCGGACGAATAGGACGGTCGATCAGACGGGAGATCAGGGTCTCGCCTTCGCTCGGACGGCCTTCACGACGGAAGAAACCACCCGGGATACGACCAGCAGCATAGGTACGCTCCTGGTAGTTGACGGTCAGCGGGAAGAAATCACGGCCGTGATCGGCCTCTTTCTTGCCAACTACGGTCACAAATACGCAGGTATCGTCCATGCTGACCATGACGGCCGCAGTGGCTTGACGGGCCATCACTCCGGTTTCCAGAGTGACGGTGTGTTGACCGTACTGGAATGACTTTACAATAGGATTCACGTGAATTTCCTTTTTACAATTTGGCGCTTTAAATTCGCGTGCAAGTATACTTGATTCGATGCAAAAGGTAAGCAGCGACACAAATTCTGTGAGGGCGGCAACAGCCTGACGCGCAATAAAAAAGGGGAACCCGGAGGTTCCCCTTTTTCGCGAAATCTGATGGTCGATTAACGACGCAGACCCAGCTTGGCGATCAGAGCAGCGTAACGCTGAACGTCTTTACGCTTCAGGTAGTCCAGCAGCTTACGACGCTGGGAAACCATGCGCAGCAGACCGCGACGACCGTGGTGATCCTTGGAGTGCTCCTTGAAGTGACCTTGCAGATGGTTGATCTGGGCAGTCAGCAGGGCAACTTGCACTTCGGGGGAGCCAGTGTCGTTGGCGCAACGAGCGTTGTCAGCAACGATTTGAGCTTTGATCTCAGCATTTAGAGACATGGTATTACTCCAGTAGAGTGTTTAAAGGTTCACAGCCAATCTCTAATTCAGCCGTGAAATGAGGGCGGTATCATAATCGTCCCCGTCACTTTTCGCAACGGGAAAGAGCCACAACGGCCAACACGCGTCGATACCGCCTGAGGATCACTCCTCGTCGTGTTCGTCGTGATAACGCACCAGACGCTTGGGCGCCACACGCCCCTCGTCGTCGATCTCGCCCACGCCGATGAACTCGCGCTCCGGACCGACCGTCATGCGCACCTGACCGCTCTGCGGCGCCCCGGCGACCTGCACGGCCTGGCCCTGGTTCACATAGGCGGCCACGGCGGCCAGCATGTTCACCTCGGGCAGGCTTGCCACGGCGGTGTCCATCGGCAGCAGCAGCGGATCCAGCTGCTCACGCGGCGGAATGCTTTCGGCCTTGGCCTGCTCGAAGATGCACTCGAGTTGTTCCAGAGTCAGCATCCGCTCATAGGGATAGCTGGCCACCTGGGTACGGCGCAACTGGGTGACGTGCGCGCCGCAGCCCAGCACCTCCCCCAGATCGTCCACCAGGGAGCGGATGTAGGTACCCTTGCTGCAGTGCACCTCCAGTTTGACCTCGTCCCCTTCAAAGCTGATGAGCTTGAGCTCGAACACCGTGATGGGGCGGGCTTCCCGCTCGATCTCGATGCCTTCACGGGCGTACTCGTAGAGTGGGCGACCGTTGTGCTTGAGGGCGGAGTACATGGACGGCACCTGCATGATGGGGCCGCGGAATTGGTCCAGCGACTCGATCAGGGTACCCACGGCCACGTTCACCGGCCGGGTGGAGACCACCTCGCCATCGGAGTCGCTGGTATTGGTACGCTCGCCCAGCTTGGCGGTCACCTCGTAGCGCTTGTCCGCTTCCAGCAGATACTGGGAGAACTTGGTGGCTTCGCCGAGGCAGATCGGCAGCATGCCGGTTGCCAGCGGGTCCAGGGCGCCGGTGTGGCCGGCCTTGGCGGCGTTGTAGATCCGCTTGACCTTCTGCAACACATCGTTGGAGGTCAGCCCGGTCGGCTTGTCCAGCAGCAGGATACCGTGCACGTCACGGCCCTTGAAACGACGTCTACGAGACATCTCAGGCGTTATCCTCAGTAGTTTCATCCGGCGCGGCATCGTCTTCTTCACGACCGGATTCGGCCATGCGACGCTTGTCTTCACGGATGGTGTTGGTCACCAGGTTGGAGAGACGCATCCCCTCGACCAGGGTCTGGTCGTAGAAGAAACGCAGCTCGGGCACCACACGCAGACGCATGGCGCTGCCCAGCAGGCTGCGGATGTAACCAGCGGCTTCCGTCAGCGCCTTGAGCCCTTCCTTGATGCGCTCGGCATCATTTTCCAGCTGCAAGAAGGTGACATACACCTTGGCGTAATTGAGGTCACGGGACACTTCCACATCGGAAACGGTCACCATGCCGATGCGCGGATCCTTGACCTCGCGCTGCAGAATGAGCGCGATTTCACGCTGGATCTGCTGTCCGACCCGACGGGTCCGGCTAAATTCTCTGGCCATATTCTATCCTGCGATAAAAGGGGGCCGCGGCCCCCTATTTAATCTGACTCCAGCCTTACAGAGTCCGTTGGATTTCAACGGTCTCGTAAACTTCGATCTGGTCGCCTTCGCGTACGTCGTTGTAGTTCTTGACCGCGATACCACACTCGTAACCGTTCTTGACTTCGTTGACGTCATCCTTGAAGCGACGCAGGGATTCCAGCTCGCCTTCATAGATAACCACGTTGTCGCGCAGAACGCGAATGCGGTTGGAACGCTTGACCACACCTTCGGTGACCATACAGCCGGCCACGGCACCAAACTTCGGTGACTTGAACACGCTGCGCACTTCGGCCAGACCGATGATTTCCTGACGGTACTCGGGGGCCAGCATGCCGCTCATGGCCTGCTTCACTTCGTCGATCAGGTCATAGATGACGGAGTAGTAACGCAGATCCAGGCTCTCGGCCTCGATGACCTTGCGTGCAGAGGCATCGGCACGGACGTTGAAGCCCACCAGGATGGCGCTGGACGCGGCAGCCAGGGTAGCGTCGGTTTCGGTGATACCACCCACGCCGGAACCCACGATCTTCACCTTCACTTCGTCGGTGGAGAGCTTGACCAGGGCATCGCAGATCGCTTCCACGGAACCCTGTACGTCGGCCTTGATCACCACGTTCACTTCGGACACTTCGCCCTCGGTCATGTTGGCGAACATGTTTTCCAGCTTGGCCTTCTGCTGGCGAGCCAGCTTGACTTCGCGGAACTTGCCTTGACGGTAGAGCGCCACTTCACGGGCTTTCTTCTCGTCACGCACGACAGTGGCTTCGTCACCGGCAGAGGGAACGCCGGACAGGCCGAGGATTTCCACCGGCAGGGACGGACCTGCTTCCTTGATCTCGCGACCCAGCTCGTCACGCATGGCACGGACACGACCATATTCCAGGCCGCACAGCACGATGTCGCCCTGACGCAGGGTACCTTCTTGTACCAGCACGGTAGCAACCGGGCCACGACCCTTGTCCAGGAAGGACTCGATCACGACGCCGTTGGCCATGCCGTCAACCACGGCTTTCAGCTCCAGTACTTCGGACTGGATCAGGATGGCTTCCAGCAGGTCATCAATGCCCTGGCCGGATTTGGCGGAGACATGGACGAACTGGCAATCGCCACCCCAGTCTTCGGACATGACGTTGTAACGGGCCAGCTCGGTCTTGACGCGATCCGGATCCGCTTCCGGCTTGTCGATCTTGTTGACCGCCACTACCAAGGGCACTTCAGCGGCCTTGGCGTGCTGAATGGCTTCGATGGTTTGCGGCATCACGCCATCATCGGCAGCAACGACCAGCACCACAATATCAGTCGCCTTGGCACCACGAGCACGCATGGAGGTAAACGCCGCGTGACCCGGGGTATCCAGGAAGGTGATCATGCCACTGTCGGTTTCGACGTGGTAAGCACCGATATGCTGGGTAATACCACCGGCTTCACCCGCAGCAACCTTGGCCTTGCGGATGTAGTCCAGCAGAGAGGTCTTGCCGTGGTCGACGTGACCCATGATGGTCACGACCGGCGCGCGCGGCTTGGCTTCGGAGGTCTCGTCACGATCGGACAGTACCGCCTCTTCCAGCTCGTTCTCGCGGCGCAGCACCACCTTGTGACCCATCTCCTCGGCGACCAGCTGAGCGGTCTCCTGGTCGATCACCTGGTTGATGGTGGCCATGGCACCCATCTTCATCATCACCTTGATGACTTCAACGCCCTTGACGGCCATCTTGTTGGCGAGCTCTGCCACAGTGATGGTTTCGCCAATCACCACGTCGCGGTTCACCGCGGCCGCCGGCTTGTTGAAGCCGTGCTTCATGGCGTTCGGAGTGGCGACCTTGCCACGCTTGCCCTTGCGAGCACGCGGGTTGCGCGCATCGCGATCGTCTTCACGACGACCGGCCTTTTTCGGGCCCTTGGCAGCAGCGGCAGTGCGGCGGCTGGTTTCTTCCTTACGATCCAACTCATCTTCAGCCGCCTGAGCGTGCTTGTTGGTGGTCAGATGGTAATCGCTGCTCTCTTTGGCGCGAGCGGCTTCTTCTTCAGCCCAGCGGGCTGCGTTCTGTTCCGCCATGACACGAGCCTCTTCGGCTTTCTTCGCGGCGAGTTCCTCAGCCTTGGTCAAGGCTGCTTGTTCTTGTTGGCGCTTCAGTTCTTCTGCTTCGCGCTTGGCCATCTTTTCTGCCTCTTGCTGAGCTGTGCTACCGGCTGCTTTGGCGGGCTGTTGAGCCTGTCGAGCCTTTTGTTGTGCCTCGATCCGCGCCTTTTCCTCAGCTTCACGACGAGCCTGCTCAGCCTCACGGCGAGCCTTCTCTTCAGCGTCGAGACGGGCCTTCTCTTCGGCCTCGCGACGAGCTTTTTCTTCTGCTTCCAAACGCGCTGTTTCCTCGGCTTCCGCCTGGCGCTGTTCATCTTCCAGCGCCGAACGTCTTACATAGGTGCGAGACTTGCGCACTTCTACCTGCACTTCCTTGTTCTTGCCGCCAGTCCCCTGAACACTGATGGTGCTCTTGGTCTTGCGCTGCAAGGTCATGCGGGCAGGTGCGGCGACCTCGTCACCTCCATGCTGTTTCTTCAGATGGGCCAGCAGTGTCTGTTTCTCAGACTCGCTGACCATGTCGTCGGCCTTGCTCTTGCTGATACCGGCATCGACAAACTGCTGGAGAAGACGATCAACCGGTGTGTCGATGTCAGTGGCAAGTTGTTTGACTGATACTTCTGCCATTCATTTTCCTCCGTTTGATCTTACTCAGACTGCTCTTCTCCGAACCAACAGATATTACGAGCAGCCATAATCAGCTCACCGGCTTTCTCTGCCGTCAGCCCTTCAATATCAGCAAGGTCATCGATGCCTTGCTCTGCCAAATCTTCCAGGGTACCGATGCCGCGAGCGGCCAGTGCGTACGCCATTTCACGGCCAAGGCCGTTCAGATTGAGCAGTTCTTCGGAAGGCTCTACACCTTCAAAGGATTCTTCTTTGGCCAAAGCCTTGGTGGTCAGAGCATCTTTGGCGCGTTTGCGCAGCTCTTCCACCATGTCTTCGTCCAGGCCATCGATGGCCAGCAGCTCGTTGACCGGCACGAAGGCGATCTCTTCCAGAGTGGAGAAACCCTCTTCCATCAACAGGCTGGCGAAATCGTCATCGATGTCCAGAGTGCTGGTGAACAGCGTCAGGATGCGGTCGTTCTCGGCCTGGTGCTTGGCACGCATGTCCTCGACGGTCATCACGTTCAGCTCCCAACCGGTCAGCTGGGAAGCCAGACGCACGTTCTGACCGTTGCGACCGATGGCCTGGGCCAGGTTGGCGGCTTCCACGGCGATGTCCATGGTGTGGTTGTCTTCATCAACGATGATGGAGGCCACATCGGCAGGCGCCATGGCATTGATCACGTACTGGGCCGGGTTGTCATCGTACAGCACGATGTCGGCGCGCTCGCCGCTCAGCTCGGCGGAGACCGCCTGAACGCGGGCACCGCGCATGCCGATACAGGCACCGATCGGGTCGATACGACGATCGTTGGTCTTCACCGCGATCTTGGCGCGGGAACCCGGATCACGGGCTGCGCCCATGATTTCGATCATCTCTTCACCGATTTCCGGTACTTCGATGCGGAACAGCTCTTTCAGGAAGTCCGGGCTGGAACGGCTGACGAACAGCTGGGAACCACGGGCTTCCGGACGCACGGCGTAGAGCAGACCACGGATGCGGTCGCCCGGACGGAAGGTCTCGCGCGGCAGCATGTCGTCGCGGAAGATCACGGCTTCGGCGTTGCTGCCCAGATCCAGAATCACGTTGTCGCGGTTGCTCTTCTTGACCACGCCGCTGATGATGGTGCCTTCCTTGTCCTTGAACTGGTCAACGACCTGGGAGCGCTCGGCTTCGCGCACTTTCTGCACGATGACCTGCTTGGCAGTCTGGGTGGTGATGCGGTCGAAGGTGACAGAGTCGATCTGATCTTCAACGTATTCACCGATCTGGATCTCTGGCTGCTCGATCTGGGCAGCTTCCAGGGTAATCTCGGCGTAGGGGTTTTCCATCGCAGCTTGATCTGCAATGACCACCCAGCGGCGATAAGTGTCGTAGTCACCGGTCTTGCGATCGATCTCGACCCGAACTTCAATCTCGCCTTCGTATTTTTTCTTGGTCGCCGTCGCCAACGCGGTTTCCAGAGCCTGGAAAATCTTCTCGCGGGGTACCGCCTTCTCGTTGGAAACTGCGTCAACGACCAGCAAAATCTCTTTATTCATATCCGATAGCCTCGTTAACCAAAGTTCGGCACTATGTTCGCTTTTTGGATATTGGTGAAAGCCAACACTTCGTCCTTACCATCTACCGTCAGGGTGATCATGTCGCCCTGCACAGCTTTGATTACGCCTTTGAACTTGCGGCGGTTGTTTGTTGCCATCCGAAGCGTTACCGCCGCCTCTTGGCCAACGTATTTTTCGAACTGGGCAACCTTGAACAGGGGACGATCCAGACCCGGGGAAGACACCTCGAGGTAATACTCCTCTGTGATGGGATCTTCGACATCCATGATGGCGCCAACCTGATGGCTGACCTCAGCACAGTTCTCGACGCTCACGCCATGCTCGCCGTCGATATAGACGCGCAAGGTGGAGTGTTTACCCGCACGGATAAACTCAATACCCCACAGTTCAAAGCCCAAGGCAACGACAGGAGCCTCGAGCAGATCGGTCAAACGTTGTTCCAACGTAGCCAAAGTCACCCTCCGAAAAAACAAAAAAAGGGCATAAAGCCCAGATAGAAATTGGTTCAGAGTAAATTGCACATAACAAAAAGCCCCGATGTCAAATCGGGGCTTGGCGCTTTACCCTGATTGTCGCCTCGCAGCGACCGCCTTCCTGAGCGTAGGAAATGCGTGAAATTTGGTTGCGGGGGCCGGATTTGAACCGACGACCTTCGGGTTATGAGCCCGACGAGCTACCATGCTGCTCCACCCCGCGTCCGAAATCGTGCGAGATTATAGCCACTTCACCCTCGTCACACAAGACTGACTGGCTATAATACACCCGGTTACCCGGGCTCACTGCTTAATTGGTGCCGTGGGCGGGACTCGAACCCGCACACCCTAGAGCACTACCCCCTCAAGATAGCGTGTCTACCAATTCCACCACCACGGCAAAACTCTTACTCGGGAACGTCAGTGTCTTTCTTGACTGGCGCTTTGCTCTGCTCAACCTGTTGGGTTTGTTGCAGATTTTCCCATTCACTACCCTGTTTGACCTTGTTGCTCGACATAGAGCCGAGCACCAAGCTAATCAAGAAAAACAGAGTAGCCAAAATCGCTGTTGTGCGGGTCAGGAAGCTGCCTGAACCACCGGAGCCGAATACGGTATTCGATGCCCCTGCGCCGAAGGAGGCGCCCATGTCAGCCCCTTTACCTTGCTGAATCATCACCAGACCAATCAGAGCCAGTGAAACCAGCAGATAAACGACCAAAAGAATCTCGTACATTTAACTTGCACCCTTTGCCGCTTCAACAATTCCTAAAAACGTCTGGTCATCGAGACTTGCTCCACCAATTAGGCCGCCGTCAACGTCGGGCTGGGCAAACAACTCTCTCGCATTGGCCGGCGTCACGCTCCCACCATAGATGATTCTAACTTTCTCACCTATGACCGGAGTATCCTCCGCCAAGCGACCACGTATAAAGGAATGAACCTCTTGTGCCTGCTCGGGTGTGGCGCATTTACCTGTACCTACAGCCCAAATCGGCTCGTAGGCGATGATAGCATTATCGAAAGCCATCGCGCCATTTTTCTCTATGACGATGTCCAGCTCTTCGGCGATCACCTCGAAGGTTCTTCTCGCCTGCCTCGCCGCCCCTGATTCACCCAAACAGAGGATGGGAATCAGACCTGCCGCTCTGGCTGCCGCAAACTTCTCTGCGACGATAAAACTGGTCTCACCAAAGAGACGCCTGCGCTCGGAGTGCCCTACCAGTACGTATCGACACCCTGCCTCGACCAGCATCTGACACGAGATTTCCCCCGTGTAAGCGCCCTGTCTGTGCTGGCTCACATTCTGAGCCCCCAACTTCATTGTTCGCTGCTCACCGAGCAATGCGGCCGTAAAGTCGAGATGCACATGGGATGGACACAAGACCACGTCTACTCGTTCATCAACGCCCTTCAGACATTGACCAGTAAACTGCTCTAACTGCGACCTACTACCGTGTAACTTCCAGTTGGCTGCTACAAACGGCTTGCGATGTCCCATCGGCAACTCCCTTGCGAAAGCGGGGCTGATAATATCCAGAGGATTGTCAGCTGACAAGCGCTATTTTCAAATTTTCGAATCGTTTGAACAAGATACAACCAGGGCGGCTTAAAAGCCGCCCTTTTTGTTCATTAAAACGCCGATTCAACCTGTTGTGCGATGCGTTGGGCCATGTCACGCACCTGCTGTTCATGTTCCCCTTCCACCATCACGCGGATCAGAGGTTCAGTGCCGGATTTGCGCAGCAGCACACGACCACGACCGGCCAGCTCCTGTTCCACCTTGGCCACTTCCTGCTGCACGGCGTCGGCCGCCAGCGGATCCCTGCCTTCGGCAAAGCGCACATTGACCAGCACCTGCGGGAACTTGTTCATGCCGGAGCGCAGCTTGGCCAGCGGCATCTCGGCAGTGCAGATGGCAGTCAGTACCTGCAGGGCGGCGACGATGCCATCCCCGGTAGTGGTCTGATCCAGGCAGATGATGTGACCGGAGTTCTCGCCGCCGATGCGCCAGCCCTTCTCGTTCATCATCTCCAGCACGTAGCGGTCACCCACCTTGGCGCGGGCGAACGGGATGCCGAGAGTCTGCAGCGCCAGCTCCAGACCCATGTTGGCCATCAGGGTGCCCACCACGCCGCCCTTGAGGCGACCGTTGCGCAATGCATCGCGGGCAATGATGTAGAGGATTTCGTCGCCGTCGATGATATAGCCGGTGTTGTCCACCATCACCAGACGGTCGCCATCACCATCGAAGGCCACCCCCAGATCTGCCTTGCACTCCAGCACCTTGGCCGCCAGGGCTTCGGGGGCGGTCGAACCGACACCGTCGTTGATGTTGAGACCATCCGGGCTGCAGCCGATGGCGATCACTTCTGCTCCCAGCTCGCGGAACACGGAAGGCGCAATGTGGTAGGTCGCACCATGACCGCAGTCCACCACCATCTTCAACCCTTCCAGGCTCAGATTGGAGGGGAAAGTGCTCTTGCAGAATTCGATGTAACGACCAGCGGCATCGTCGATGCGCAGTGCCTTGCCCAGCTCGGCGGACTCCACGCACTTGAGTTCGTGGTCCAGCTCGGCTTCGATGGCCATCTCGACTTCGTCAGGCAGCTTGGTACCGTCGGCGGAGAAGAACTTGATGCCGTTGTCGTAATAGGGGTTGTGGGAAGCGCTGATGACGATGCCGGCTTCGGCCCGGAAGGTGCGGGTCAGGTAGGCGACGGCCGGGGTGGGCATGGGGCCCATCAGAATGGCCTTGAGACCCGCGGCGGACAGGCCCGCCTCCAGTGCGGACTCCAGCATGTAGCCGGAGATGCGGGTATCCTTGCCGATCAGCACCTTGCGAGTACCCTTCTTGGAGAGCACCTTGCCCGCGGCCCAGCCCAATTTCATCACGAAATCCGGGGTGATCGGGTATTCACCCACCTTGCCGCGTACACCGTCGGTGCCAAAATACTTTCTTGCCATTGTCTGTTCTCGTTTTTTTATTTGGATATGAAATCTTGTCCCGTCATGACCATCCAGCCGGTACGCAAGGCATCCATGGTCGCTCGCACATCATGCACCCGAATGATCCGGGCACCGCGCTGCATCCCGATGAGCGCACAGGCCAGACTGCCGGCCAGCCGTTCATCAACCGGGCAGCCAAGCAGGTTGCCTATCATAGACTTTCGCGACATACCGACCAAGAGCGGAAGCTGGTAATCGAGCAACTTCTCCTGCTGGGCAAGCAGCTGATAGTTGTGTGCGAGCGTCTTGCCGAAACCGTAACCGGGGTCCAGCAACAACTGCTCCCTCTCTATTCCCGCTGTCAGGCAGGCGGCGATCCGCTCGTCGAAGAAAGCCCTCACCTCCCCCAGCAGATCGTCATAATGCGGCTCTGCCTGCATGGTTCTGGGCTGCCCCTGCATGTGCATCAGGCACACCGGAACGTTGGCAACGGCGGCCGCGGCCAGGGCCCCCGGCTCGAGCAGGGCTCGTACGTCGTTGATAAGATGGGCACCCGCCGCGCAGCCTTCCCGCATTACCGCCGCCTTGGAGGTATCCAGGGAGATCATCACCTCCAGCTCGGCGACCATGCGCTCCACCACGGGAATCACTCTGTCCAGCTCCTCCTGCTCGCTCACATCGGGAGCTCCGGGACGGGTCGACTCGCCACCGATGTCGATGAGGGTCGCCCCCTCCGCCACCATCTGGCGCGCATGGGTCATCGCCCGCTCCAGCTGATTGAAATGACCGCCGTCGGAGAAGGAGTCCGGTGTCACATTGAGGATCCCCATGACGTGGGGACGTTCGAGGGAGAGGCTGAGCCCCTTGCTGGTTAGCTGCATCGTTACTTCCGTTGACATAAAGAAAAACCCCGGGGCCAGCCCGGGGTTTGTATCATCACGATTTATTTGGCCGGCAGATCGTTGGCCTTGTCGATATCGACATCAGCCACCTGCTCGGTCTCGGCTACCGCCGGCTTGGCCTCTGCTGCAACCGTGGCACCGCCTTGCGGGGTATCACCGTGCTCATCATGCCAGTTGCTGGGGGCACGCACTTCGCGGCGAGCCATCAGATCGTCGATCTGCTTGGCATCGATGGTCTCGTACTTCATCAGCGCATCTTTCATGCTGTGCAGCACGTCCATGTTGTCCAGCAGGATCTGCTTGGAGCGGGCATAGTTGCGATCGATGACCTGCTTGACCTCGGCATCGATGACGCGCGCAGTATCGTCGGACATGTGCTTGGCCTTGGCCATGCTGCGACCGAGGAACACTTCGCCATCTTCTTCCGCGTAGAGCATGGGGCCGAGACGCTCGGACATGCCCCACTGGGTCACCATCTTGCGGGCGATGTCGGTGGCGCGCTCGATGTCGTTGGACGCACCGGTCGATACCTTCTCAGCACCGTAGATCAGCTCTTCCGCCAGACGACCGCCGTACAGGCTGGAGATCATGGACTCCAGATGCTGCTTGGAGTGGCTCCAGCGATCCTGCTCCGGCAGGTACATGGTCACACCCAGCGCACGACCGCGCGGAATGATGGAGACCTTGTAGACGGGGTCATGATCCGGCACCAGACGACCAATGATGGCGTGACCGGCTTCATGATAGGCCGTCATCTCCTTCTCGGACTCTTTCATCACCATGGAGCGACGTTCCGCACCCATCATGATCTTGTCCTTAGCCTTTTCAAACTCGGCCATGGAGACCACGCGACGGCTCTCGCGGGCCGAGAACAGGGCGGCTTCGTTGACCAGGTTAGCCAGGTCAGCACCAGAGAAACCGGGGGTACCGCGGGCAATCAACGCCGGATTGACATCATCCGCCAACGGCACCTTGCGCATATGCACTTTCAGGATCTGTTCGCGACCACGGACATCCGGCAGACCGACCACGACCTGGCGGTCGAAACGACCCGGACGCAGCAAGGCCGGGTCCAGTACGTCAGGACGGTTGGTGGCGGCGATGACGATGATGCCTTCATTGCCTTCAAAGCCATCCATTTCGACCAGCATCTGGTTCAGGGTCTGCTCACGCTCGTCATGACCACCGCCCAGACCGGCGCCACGCTGGCGACCGACCGCATCGATCTCGTCGATGAAGATAATGCAGGGAGAAGACTTTTTGGCCTGCTCGAACATGTCGCGTACCCGGGAGGCACCGACACCCACGAACATTTCGACGAAATCTGAACCCGAAATGGTAAAAAAGGGCACCTTGGCCTCACCTGCAATGGCCTTGGCCAGCAGGGTCTTACCGGTACCGGGAGGACCAACCAGCAGCACGCCGGTAGGGATCTTGCCGCCCAGTTTCTGGAACTTGCTCGGATCGCGCAGATAGTCGACTAGCTCCTTCACCTCTTCCTTGGCCTCGTCACAGCCAGCCACGTCGGCAAAGGTGGTCTTGATCTGATCTTCACTCATCAGGCGAGCCTTGCTCTTGCCGAACGACATGGCCCCCTTGCCACCACCGCCCTGCATTTGACGCATGAAGAAGACCCAGACACCGATCAGCAACAGCATCGGGAACCAGGAGATGAAGATGGACGTCAGCAGAGACGGCTCTTCCGGCTTCTCGCCCATCACTTTGACATTGTGATTGAGCATGTCGTTGAGCAGCTGGGGATCCGGCGCCGGGATGATGGTGGTGAAGCGTTCACCGGTGCGCTTGACGCCATTAATGACCTTGCCATCCATCCGCACTTCACGGATCTGCTCTTGGGTCACTTCTTTAACGAAGCTGGAATAGTCCAGCTGGCGACTGGTGGTATCGCTGGGGCTGAAGCTATTGAACACCGACATCAACACGACGGCGATGACCAGCCACAGGATTAGGTTTTTCGCCATGTCACTCAAATCAGTAACCTCGCAGACTGACAGTTAACGATGAAGGTTAGGGTACTACAGTTTAAAACCGGTAGCCACAATGTAGACTTCTCGTGAACGGGCACGAGACGAGTCTGGTTTACGAATCTTGACAGCAGTGAAAAGTTTACGGATTTCATTGAGATAGATATCAAACCCCTCCCCCTGGAACACCTTGACCACGAAGCTGCCGTTGGCCCGCAGGACCTGGTTGCACATGTCCAGTGCCAGTTCGACCAGATACATGGAACGGGCCTGATCCACCTGCTGGGTACCGCTCATGTTGGGCGCCATGTCGGACATGACGACGTCAACCTTGTCCGGACCTACCCGTTCAAGCAGGGCGCCCAGTACAGTTTCCTCCCGAAAGTCGCCCTGAAGGAAATCGACACCGGCGATGGAATCCATCGGCAGAATATCGCAGGCGATCACCCGGCCCTTGTCACCGACCTGGTCGATGGCAAACTGGGACCAGCCACCGGGGGCCGCCCCCAGATCCACCACCGTCATGCCCGGCTTGAGCAGTTTGTCCTTGCCCTGGATCTCGTCGATCTTGAACACGGCACGGGATCTCAGTCCCAACTTCTGGGCTTTTTTGACGTATTGATCGTCAAAATGCTCTTTTAACCAGCGGGTTGAACTGGGGGAATGTTTTTTCTGGGTCATGATCGTCGACTTTAAAAAACCACAAGGGTTATTAGTATTAAGGGCTAAGTGGGGGTAGAATACGCCCCTTTCAACCCTGACTTATGAAGAAATTGCCATGATTCTCAACAATAAACAGAAACAGTACCTCAAGGGCCTTGCCCACAGTCTGAAGCCGGTCGTCCTGCTGGGACAACACGGTCTGACCGAAGGTGTGCTGGCCGAGATCGATCTGGCGCTCAACCACCACGAGCTGATCAAGGTTAAGGTTGCGTCTGAAGATCGTGAGATGAAACAGCTGGTTATGGATGCCATCGTCCGTGAAACCGGCGCGGTGAAAGTACAGAGCATCGGCCACGTGCTGACCATCTATCGTCAAGCCAACGAGCCGAAAATCCAACTGCCCCGCAAGTAACAGGAAAGAGCATCGCTCTTTCCTTCATTTCCCCTCTTCCCAAGTCGCTTGCCAAAGTAGTCGCCAGGCCCTTAACCTGCGATGAATACTCGTGGATACCCGCTATGGATCACCATCAGATTCTCACCGAAGATGAACTGGCCATGCTACGGGACTTGGGAAGCGATCAGGAGACGGCCGCCGGTCAATCCCTGAGCGGTTATCTCGCCACTCCCCTGCTAGGCCTGCTGCAACGTGCCGACCAGCTGGTGCTGGAAGCCCGTTTTGCCGGACATCAGCTCCGTTTTCCGCTGCGCTTCACTCAAGGGGATGATGGCTTTGTCGAGCCACGCATCGCCGCCCCCGTCATCAAGGAGCTGGGCTATCCCCATCCGCGCACCTGGCGGCTGGACGAGCAGGCCAGCTTCAGGATGGGTGAGCACGAGTATCTGGTGCACAGCCTGTCGCTCGATGGTCTGGTCGTCGAGGGCCTGCCGCCCGGACTGGCCGTCGGCGCCACCTTGACGGGCAGCCTGCTCATTGAGGATCTCGCCCCCCTGCCGCTCAGCGCAGAGCTGGTCAGACACATTCATCGTCGCAACGGCATCCAGGGCTGGGCCCTGCATTTCCAGATGGCCAAAGTGGACCTTGAACTGCTGCGCAACTGGATGTTTCAACGTCATCAGGACGCCTTCACCCAGGCTTACCAGCCCCGCTAAATACAAACAGGGGAGCCGGGGCTCCCCTGTTCTGGCATCAAGCTACCTCAGAGGTAGGCAACTTCCAGGATCTCGTACTCCACATCGCCTGCCGGCGTCTTGACGATGGCCACATCGTCCACTTCCTTGCCGATCAGAGCACGGGCGATGGGGGAATTCACGGAGATCATGTTCTGTTTGATGTCCGCCTCGTCGTCGCCCACGATACGGTAGACCACCTCTTCTTCCGTCTCGCTCTTGAGCAGAGTCACGGTTGCCCCGAAGATGACGCGGCCATTGTTGGTCATCTTGGTGATGTCGATCACCTGGGCGTTGGAGAGCTTGCTCTCGATTTCCTGGATACGGCCTTCACAGAAGCCTTGCTGCTCGCGGGCAGCATGGTATTCGGCGTTTTCTTTCAGATCACCATGTTCACGGGCATCTGCAATCGCTTCGATAATCTGCGGACGCAGCTCAGTCTTGAGATATTCGAGCTCTTCACGCAGCTTTTCAGCGCCGCGAACAGTCATCGGAGTATGATTCATAGTCGAAACCTGGGTTGCTTGAAAAGAGAAGCTGCGGCTATCAGAGAGAGCCGCAGCTGTCGGTTCGGATGAGGCATCTTAATATGAAGCCGGCACAAAATCCATGTCAGTCCCTGCGAGCAGGATCGCGCTTTCTCATCAGAATTTGCCGGAACTATTTCTGCTCCTGCGCGCTGATCGGGGCTGACACCGTCGGTTTGCCCTGCATGATGGAGATCTCCACCCGCCGGTTCATGCGCCGGTTTTCCGGGCTGGTATTGGGCACCAGCGGCTGGGAATCGGCCATGCCCTGTACCACCAACCGGCCGCCATCGAAGCCCGGCACCTTGATCATCTGGTGGGCTACCGCCACCGCCCGCTGGGAGGAGAGCTCCCAATTGGACTGGAACAGCTCATCCTCGGTGGCGGCATCATCGGTGTGGCCCGAAATGGTGATCTCGCCGGGCACATCCTTGAGCAGGGCTGCCACCTTGCGCACCACCGGCCAGAACTGGGGCTGCAGGAAGGCGGATCCCGCCGGGAAGGCCGCTTTTTCCCGGATCCGGATGATGATCTGCTGACCCAGCGCCTCCACTTCGATGGCGCCATCCTGGATCTGTGCCTTCATCTGATCCGCCAGCGCCTTGGCCAGCGCGTTGGACTGCTCCTGCTGCTGTTGTTTCTGCGCCTCCTGCTGGGTGTCGCCCCCCACCAGCTTCTCTTCACTCTTGTCATGACCGCCGGCCTGATCGGCATCACCGGGCTGAAAATCCAGCTCGGTCTGGGTCATGTCCATGGTCTGCTGCATGATGGTATCGATGGGGGTCGGCTCCGGGCGACCCGGCCTGAATTCCTGGGCGATGACGGAGGTTCCCTTGGGGATGTCCTTCACCTCGAGAATATTCTGCACCCCGAACGCCTTCTCCATGGAGCCGGCAATCTGCTTGAACTTCTGCACGTCCATCTCGGCAAACGAGAGCAGCAGCACGAAGAAGCACATCAGCAGCGACATCAGGTCGGCGAAGGTTCCCATGTAGCCGGGCAGACCGGGAGGTGGGCATTTGCACTTTGCCATGCGCGCTCCTATTCGGTCCCGTTGTTGCGTTTGGACTGGTTCAGGTAGTTCTGCAGCATGGCCTGGATCACTCTCGGGTTCTGGCCGTCCTGAATGCCCATGATGGCGTCGAGGATCAGGGTGCGGCTCAGCTGCTCCTCACCGCTGCGCAGCTCCAGCTTGTCGGCGATGGGGATGGCGATCATGTTGGCCTCGATCGCCCCGTACAGAGTGGTGAGCAAGGCTACCGCCATGGCCGGGCCGATGGACTTGGGGTCGCTCATGTTGGCCAGCATGGCCACCAGGCCCACCAGGGTACCTATCATCCCCATGGCGGGGCCGAGATCCCCCAGGGAGCGGAACACCTTGACGGCGATGACGTGGCGCTCCGAGGTCAGTTCGATGTCCTTCTCCATCACCGCCCGCACCACGTCGGCGTCATGGCCATCCACCAGCATGTCGATGCCCTTCTTCATGAAAGTATTGGGGATCTCCGCCGCCTCCAGGGCCAGGAAGCCCCCCTTGCGGGCCGCGTCCGCCAGTTCCACCGCCTTGGCAATCAGGTCATCGAGCTTGTCCCCCTTGTACATGAAGGCCTTGCCAGCCACCTTGAACGCCATCAAAAACTGGCCGAGGTTGAACTTCATCATACAGATGAACAGAGAACCCAAAATGGTGATATAGACCGAGGGCATATCCACATACATGCTCATGGGGCCACCCAGCAGCATGCCGTACACCACCACCCCGAACCCCAGCACTATGCCTATCAGACTGCCTAAATCCACATCCCTACTCCTGTCAGCTGAAATTTGTTGTATCTGCAGTTTGTTGAATTTTCTGCTATTGGCTCATCAGCGGCAAGGGTTGCCACAATTTTCCCCGTTCGGAAGATGGCTTATTATCGGCCACTTTTCCGAGAGTTTAAGCCGACGGCATTTTTCTGCCTCCCCCCTGCCCGTCGTCGATGTTAAGATAAGCCGTTTTTTTCAATCCCCGAGGATGGACATGGCCAGTAAAAAAATCGACCGCCTGAGTTTTGATGCCACTCTGGAAGAGCTGGAAACCATAGTTCATCAACTGGAACAGGGCTCCCTGCCGCTGGAAGAGGCCCTCAAGCAGTTTGAGCAGGGCATTCATCTGGTGCGGGCCGGCCAGCAGAAGCTGGAGCAGGCCGAGCAGAAGATCCAGATCCTGCTGACTCAGGCCGATGGCAGCGAGCAAGCCGCCCCCTTCCAGCCAGAGCAAGGAGAGGAGTGAGTGACGCTGGACGATTTTTCCCGCCTGCACCGGCAACGTATTGACGACTGTCTGTCTGCACAACTTGAATCCTTGCCCGCAATGGCCCCTCGTCTGCGCGATGCCATGCGCTACGGCCTGCTGCTGGGCGGCAAGCGAGTGCGCCCCTTCCTGGTCTACGCCGTCGGCGAGATGCTGGGCGTAAAGAACGAACTGCTGGACGGCCCGGCCGCCGCGGTGGAGTGCATCCACGCCTACTCCCTGCTGCACGACGACCTGCCCGCCATGGACAACGACGATCTGCGTCGCGGTCAGCCGACGGTGCACAAGGCATTTGATGAAGGTACCGCCATTTTGGCCGGCGACGCCCTGCAGACCCTGGCCTTCACCATTCTGGCCGATCACCCGATGCCGGATTCGCTGCTGGCCAACCGGGTACGGATGCTGAGCCGGCTGGCCCGCGCCTCGGGTTATCTCGGCATGTGCGGCGGCCAGGCACTGGATCTGCAGGCGGAAGGTCGCCAGATCTCCATCGCCGAGCTGGAACAGGTACACCGTCACAAGACCGGGGCCCTCATCGAGTGCGCCGTGGCGCTTGGCGCCCTGTGCAAGGCGGACGTGGATGAAACCACCCTGAGCGCGCTGCAAACCTATGCCGCCGCCATCGGTCTCGCCTTCCAGGTGCAGGATGACATCCTCGACATCACGGGCGATACCGCCACCCTCGGCAAGCGACAAGGTTCCGATCTGGCGCAGGAAAAGAGTACCTATCCGGCGCTGCTGGGGCTCGACAATGCCCGTGAGCTGGCTCGCGAACTGCATGGTAAAGCCTTAACAGCCTTGCAATCTTTGCCCTACAATACCGACATTCTGGAAGCGTTTGCCGATTACATCATCGAGCGAACCCACTAAACGCTGGATAACAGTAACAATATGAGCGTTGATATAAGCAATTTCCCCAACCTGGCCCTCGCGGATACGCCGGTCGAGTTGCGATCCCTGCCCTTCGAGCGACTGCCCGTACTGTGCAACGAACTGCGTGAATATCTGCTGCGTTCGGTGAGTCGCTCCAGTGGCCATCTTGCCTCCGGGCTCGGCACCGTCGAACTGACGGTGGCGCTGCATTACGTCTACAACACCCCGTTCGATCGGCTGGTGTGGGACGTGGGCCACCAGGCTTATCCCCACAAGATCCTCACCGGTCGCCGCGATCGGATGCAGAGCATCCGCCAGAAAGACGGTCTGCACCCCTTCCCCTGGCGCGGCGAGAGCGAATATGACGTGCTCTCGGTCGGCCACTCCAGCACCTCCATCGGTGCGGCGCTCGGCATGGCAGTCGCGGCCGAGAGCGAAGGGCTGGGGCGCAAGGTGGTTGCGGTGATCGGCGACGGTGCCATTACCGCCGGCATGGCGTTCGAGGCCCTCAATCACGCCGGCGATGTCCACAAGGACATGCTGGTGGTGCTCAACGACAACGAGATGTCCATCTCCGAAAATGTCGGGGCACTGAACAACCATCTGGCCCGCATCATGTCTGGCAAGCTCTACACCACCATCCGCGAGGGTGGCAAGAAGGTGCTGGCCGGCCTGCCGCCGGTCAAGGAGCTGGCCAAGCGGGCCGAGGAGCACCTCAAGGGAATGGTGGTGCCCGGCACCCTGTTCGAGGAGTTTGGCTTCAACTACATAGGCCCCATCGACGGCCATGACATCAACGCTCTGGTCGAGACCCTGCGCAACATGCGCAACCTCAAGGGGCCGCAGCTGCTGCACGTCAAGACCAAGAAGGGCAAGGGCTACGAGCCTGCCGAGAAGGACCCCATCGGTTATCACGGCGTGCCCAAGTTCAATCCGGACGAGTGCACCCTGCCCAAGGCGAGCGGCGGCAAGCCGAGCTTCTCCGCCATCTTCGGCCAGTGGCTGTGCGACATGGCGGCCAAGGATGAGCGGCTGGTCGGCATCACCCCGGCCATGCGCGAAGGCTCCGGCCTGGTGAAGTTCAGCCAGCAGTATCCGGATCGCTACTTCGACGTGGCCATCGCCGAGCAGCATGCGGTCACCTTCGCCGCCGGTCTCGCCATCGCCGACCAGAAGCCGGTGGTCGCCATCTACTCGAGCTTCCTGCAGCGGGCCTACGACCAGCTGATCCACGATGTGGCGCTGCAAGAGCTGCCGGTGCTGTTCGCCATCGATCGGGCCGGTCTGGTGGGGGCCGATGGCCCCACTCATCAGGGGGCGTTCGACATCAGCTTCCTGCGCACCGTGCCCAACATGGTGATCATGACCCCATCCGACGAGAACGAATGCCGCCAGATGCTCTACACCGGCTACCAGTGCAACGGGCCGGCGGCGGTACGCTACCCCCGCGGCAGTGGCACCGGCATCCAGGTCGAGAGCGAGATGCAGGCGCTGGCGCTCGGCAAGGGCCGCATTGTGCGTCAGGGCAAGGGCACCGCCATCCTGGCGTTCGGCACCCTGCTGCAACAGGCCAAAGCGGCAGCCGAGGCGCTCGATGCCACCCTGGTGGATATGCGCTTCGTCAAACCGATGGACGAGGCGCTGGTGTTCTCCCTGGCCGCGACTCACGATCAGTTCGTCACCCTCGAGGACAACGCCATCATGGGCGGTGCAGGCTCTGCGGTGAACGAGCTGCTGATGCGCAGCAAACAGTGCAAGCCGGTGCTCAACCTCGGCCTGCCGGATCGCTTCGTCGAACAGGGTACCCAGGAGGAGATCTACGCTCTGCTGGGGCTCGATGGCACCGGCATCCAGCGCAGCATCGAGCAGTGGCTGCAGGCTTGACCCCTCAGCACACACAGTAAAAGGGCGCCGTTATGGCGCCCTTTTTGTTTGTCTCGTTGGTTTATCCGCGACCATCAGCCCTTGTAGAGCTTGGGATTGAACACATCCCGCAGCCAGTCACCCAACAGGTTGATGACCAGCACCAGCACCACCAGGCAGATGCCCGGGAAGGCGGTGATCCACCAGGAACCGGAGAAGATGTAGTTGAAACCCACGCTGATGAGCGAGCCCAGCGACGGCTGATCCACCGGCATCCCCAGACCGAGGAAGGAGAGGGCTGCCTCACTCATGATGGCGTTGGCCACCTGCACCGTGGAGATGACCAGGATCGGCGACAGGCAGTTGGGCAGAATGTGGCGGAACATGATGCGCGGGGCGCGAAAGCCCATCACCTTGGCCGCTTCCACATACTCCTTCTTCTTCTCCGCCAGCACAGAAGCGCGCACGGTTCGGGCGTACTGCGGCCACTCGGCGATACCGATGATCACCACCAGCATCAGGATGGCGAACTTCGAGTAGAACTCGGAACCAAACGTCGCCTGGAAGATGGCGGAGATGATGATGGCCACCATCATGGTGGAGAACGACAGCTGCACGTCGGCAAAGCGCATCAACAGGCTGTCGATGCGGCCACCGAAGTAACCGGCCATCAGCCCGATGACGATACCGAGCACCAGCTGCAGCGCCACCGCGAACAGACCTATGGTCAGCGAGATGCGGGCGCCATAGAGGATGGTGCTCCAGATGTCGCGCCCCTGGTTGTCGGTACCGAGCCAGAAGCGCTCTTCGCCCCCTTCCAGCCAGGAGGGCGGCAATTCGGCATCCATCAGATCGAAGCTGGTCTGGTCGTAGACGTTGTACGGGGCCAGCCAGGGTGCCAGCAGCGCCGCCAGTACGAACACCACGAACACCGCAAAGCTGAACATGGCTACCTTATCCCGCAGGAAGTAGTAGACGATGTCGGAATTTTTAAAACGAGCCCAACGGCTTGGGCTTGCAGTCACAGCATTAGTCATCTGTTACCCCTTGGCGGTCAGGTTGACGGTCGGGTTGATCAACCCGTAAAGCAGGTCGACCAGGGTGTTGGTCACCACGAAAATGAGCCCGACGAAGATGACGTAGGCGGTGATGAGGGGCGTATCGACCCGGTGGATCGCCTCGAGGAACAGGAAGCCGGTCCCCGGCCACTGGAACACGCTCTCGGTCAGGATGGTATAGGCCACCATGGTACCGATCTGCACACCACCGACGGTAATGACCGGCAGCATGGTGTTCTTGAGAGCGTGGCTGTAGTAGACCTTGTTGTTGTCCAGCCCCTTGGCACGGGCGAACTTGACGTACTCGGAGGAGAGCTGCTCCAGCATCTCGGAGCGCACCAACCGGATGAACAGCGGCAGCATGATGGAGGAGAGCGCCACGCAGGGCAGGATCAAATGCTTGATGCCGTCCCAGGTGAAGAAGCCCGACTCCCAGCCCAGCAGGTTGTAGGTCTCGCCGCGGCCATAGGCCGGCAGCCAGCCCAGCTGGATGGAGAAGAGATACATCAGCATGATGGCGGTCAGGAACACCGGGATCGAGATGCCGATGCTGCTCCCCGCCATGATGATCTTGGTCGGTATACTGTGCGGGCGGATCGCCGAGTAGACCCCAAGCGGAATGGAGACCACCACGATGATCAGCGCAGCGCCAAACACCAGCTCAAGAGTAGCCACCAGCTTGTCGAGGATAACCTCGAGGGCGGGTCGCTTGAAGAAGTAGGAAGTACCCAGATCCCCGTGTACCGCGTTCTTCAAGAAGCGGCTGTATTTGACGAGGAAAGGATCGTTGAGGCCCATCTTCTCGCGCAATTCGTGGCGCTGGGCTTCGGAGACGGATTGTCCCACCAGCTCGCGCAACGGATCCCCCAGGTTGTCCTGGATGGAGAAGGCGACCAGGCTGATGACGAACATCACTATCACGGCCTGATAGAACCGTTTCAGCAGGAATGTAAACATGCTTGTCCTTCTACGTGGCCTGTGTCATGGCACAGGCTTCTGTTAGCAGGCGGGGTGGCCGGCTGACCACCCCGCCCCGTCCTTCCTTGCAACCTTCGCTTACTTGCCGACCACCAGGTCGCCGAAGTAAGGGAAGTTCATCACGTTGACCACCGGCTTGATGTCGGCGTTCTTCTTGGCGCCGTAGGCCAGATCTTCCCAGTGCAGCGGCACATAGGCAGCGTCGTCGATCAGCATGGCTTCGACCTTCTTCAACATCTCGGCACGCTTGGCCGGATCGGTCTCGGCGTTGGCCTGCTCGACCAGCTTGTCAGCCTCGGCGTTGGCATAACCGGCGCAGTTGTACTGGCCCATGCCGGTCTTGGCATCCTTGGTGAAGGTCAGGAACTCGAAGAAGTTCGCACTGTCTTCGGTGTCGGAGTGCCAGCCGATCAGCTGCATGTCCGCGGCGCACTTGTCAAACTCAGGCCAGTACTGGGCCACCGGCATGGTCTTCAGATCCACCTTGATGTTGATCTTGGCCAGCATGGCGGAGACGGCCTGGGCAATCTTGACGTCGTTGACGTAGCGGGCAGCCGGGGAGATGAAGCTCATCTTGAAGCCCTGCTCATAACCGGCTTCCTTCATCAGCTGCTTGGCCTTGGCCAGATCATACTGGGGCTTGAGCGCCTCGTTGTGACCGGCATAGCCTTTCGGGCTCAGCTGGCCGGCAGGGGTGCCGAAGCCTTTGTTGATCTTCTCGACGATGCCCACCTGGTTGATGGCGTAGTTGATCGCCTGACGCACGCGCTTGTCTTTCAGCGCCGGGTTGGTGTTCTGGTTCAGCTCGATGATGATGGCGCGAGTACCGGACAGGGTCACCAGCTGGGTGTCCTTGCCGTTCTTCACGCGCTCCAGATCGTTCGGCGCAACCGGGTAGATCACGTCCACGTCGCCACCCAGCAGGGCCGCCACGCGGGTGGCGTCTTCCTTGATGGGCACCACGGTCAGGTTGTCGACGTTGCCCTTGGAGGCTTTGTCCCAGTAGTTGGCGTTGCGGGTGTACTCCAGCTTCACGCCCTGCTCGCGGAACTTGACGCTGAACGGGCCGGTACCGGAGACGTGGGTGGAGGCGTAGGAGTCGCCGTTCTTGACGATCTCGGCCTTGTCTTTGCCCGCTTCGGTCTTGCCGGTATAGAACTTGGAGTCCATCGGGAAGATATAGGTGACGGTCTGCAGCACCAGCGGGAACGGCTTGGCGGTGACGAGATCGACGGTGTACTCATCGACCTTCTTCACTTCGGCGATGGGGTCGAAGATGGCCTTGAAATCGACGGAGGACTTCAGACGGTTGACGGTCCACACCACGTCATCGGCGGTGAAGTCGTTGCCGGAGTGGAACTTGACGCCCTTGCGCAGGAAGAAGCGCACGGTCTTGTCATCGATGCGCTCATACTTCTCGGCCAGACGCGGCTCGAATTTCAGGTCCTGGGTGTAACGCATCAGCGGGTCGAACACCAGGTGGGACATCTCCAGGGTCTGACCGGAGAGCTGCTCCTGCGGATCCAGCGAGGTGGCATCGGAGGCGACGGCAACCTTGATGTCGACGGCGGAAACGTTAAAAGCGAAACCGGCGGCAAACAGCGCCAGGGCAATCTTGGATAATCCTTTCTTCATGTCTTTCTCCATGCTTTTGGCTTTTTATTGACACTTTTTTTGACAAGCAGAGCGGCGGGCCGCCCCTTTCCTAGCTTGCGATTTCCAGCCCCTCGCGGGACATTCCCTTGAACTCCGGCATGAGGGAGATCAGCTTGCGGCTGTACTCATGCTCGGCATTGGTAAAGAGTTTCTCGGTCTCCGCCACTTCCACCAGATGACCGTGCTGCATCACCCCGATGCGATCGCACATCTGGCGGATGACTGGCAGATCGTGACTGATGAACAGCATGGTGAGGCCAAGCTCCTGCTGCAGATCCTTGAGCAGGTTGAGGATCTGGGCCTGCACCGAGACATCCAGCGCCGAGGTGGGCTCATCGCAGATAAGGAAGCGTGGCCGGGTCGCCAGGGCGCGGGCAATGGAGATGCGCTGACGCTGGCCGCCGGAGAATTCGTGGGGATACTTGACCCCGGCACCGCGGCCGAGACCGACATGATCCAGCAGATCCCCCACGATCCCCTCGATCTGGCTCTCGCTGCCGGCCAGCTTATGGAAGCGAATCGGCTCTGCGATGATGTCGCGCACCTTCATGCGCGGATTCATCGAGGAGTAGGGGTTCTGGAACACCATCTGCATCTGGCGGCGCAGCGGGCGCCGCTCATGCTCGCCCTTGAGCGCGGTCAGATCGATCCCCTCGAAGAAGATCTTGCCGGTATCGGGCGGATAGAGGCCGGTGATGGCACGGGCGATGGTCGACTTGCCGGAGCCGGACTCCCCCACCAGGCCGAAGGTTTCACCCTCGAAGATCTCGAAGCTGATGTTGTTGCAGGCCCGCACGTACTGACGGCGGCTCGGGAACAGGGAATCCTTGGTGACGAACTTCAGATCCACGTTCTCCACCCGCAGCAGCGCCCCTTCATAGGCGCGCTCGTCCTGACTCTGGCCGAGCCAGTGGGTCTTGAGATCGATGCTGGTATCCGCCGCACCGGCGTCCTCGATATAGGAGACCAGCGGGAAGCGCACCAGCTTCACATCCGAGCGGGGCACCGCCGAGATGAGGCTGCGGGTATAGGGGTGGTTGGGGCGACCCAGCACCTGTTCGGTGGTACCGAACTCCACCAGATCGCCGCGATACATGACTGCCACCTTGTCGGTGACGTTGGACACCACGCCCATGTCGTGAGTCACCAGCATGCAGCCCACCTGCCGCTCTTTACAGAGGTTGCGGATGAGCTGAAGGATCTGATCCTGAATGGAGACGTCCAGCGCAGTGGTCGGCTCGTCGGCGATGATGAGCTCGGGGTCGCCGGAGAGGGCGATGGCAATCACCACCCGCTGGCGCATGCCACCGGAGAACTGGTGAGGATACTGCTTGATACGCAGCTCAGGCTGCGGGATCCCCACCGCAGCCATCAGGGAAAGCGCCTTGGCAAAGGCCGCCTCACGGGTGAGGTCGGTATTGGCCAGAATGGTTTCAACCAGCTGCCGTTCGACGGTAAACAGCGGGTTGAGGGAGGTCATGGGGTCCTGGAAGATGAAGCCGATGCGCGACCCTCGAATGGCCCGCATCTCGTTCTGGCTCTTGCCGGAGATGAGTTCGCCATTGAGATAGATGTCGCCACGGGCGATACGGCCAGGGGGGCTCAGCAGGTCGATGACGGCGTTGCCTATGGTGGACTTGCCGGCACCGGACTCGCCTACCACACCGACTATCTCCCCCTTTTCAACGGAAAAAGAGAGATCCTTCACTGCGGCCAGCACCCCGTAGCGGGAGGGGTACTCGATCCGCAAGTTTTTCACTTCGAGCAAGGACATGTTTACCTCTGCGGGGGACATCCGTCCCAAATAATTCGTCCGTAAATCGGCCGCAGATGCCGGTCGTGCCTTGGGGTGATCTTGAGTGCTTGATGTGACTGCAAAACGCTCAATCCATGAGACAACGAAACCAGCGATCCGGGCGGGTTTTTTGCATTTTTTTGGAATAACCCGCGAGTAACTTAGACGGTTTGGCGGCGAGTGTAAATGATCGGGTTATACAATTTCGCAATACTTTGCTCAGTTAGCAGCCAAGTCAGCAGTCATAAATCATGACTCCTATCACATATACAGACTATATGACCGATAAAATGCCTGGCTAGTGCTTTTACTTTCAACAATGGCGTAACAGGCGGGAATATTCACTATTGACACAATAGTCTTAAGCTTCGAATGAGTAGTGAATATTTATGTGAAATGATTTTTTAACGGCAGCATATGCCGATGAATGAAAACTAAACAGAGATATATAGGGGGATGCCAGCATGGCGCTCCCCCTTGCTGTCACCCTCAACCCAGCCAGTATGCCAGTGATTGCATACAAAACAGGGCGAACAGGCCGGCGATGAGATCGTCCAGCATGATGCCGAGGCCGCCATGAATGCGGCGGTCAAACCAGGAGATGGGCCAGGGCTTGAGGATGTCGAACAACCGGAACAGCACGAAGCCGGCCAGCACCCACTCCCAGCCGGCCGGGGCCGCTATCATGGTGACCCCAAAACCGATCACCTCGTCCCAGACGATGGCGCCGTGATCCGGCATGCCGATGGCATCGGTGGCGCTCTGGCAGATACGGATGCCCGCCACGAAGCCCACTATCAGCAGCGCAATGAACCAGGGTGTCGACAGACCGCTCACCAGCAGGTAAAGGGGGATGGCGGCGAGCGTCCCCATGGTACCCGGCGCCTTGGGCGAGAGGCCGGAGCCAAAACCCACCGCCAGAAAGTGCAGCGGATGCTTCAGGTTCAGCCGCCTCAGCTCGGGCTTTATCGTGAACAGGCTCATGCGAAGTGGTCCCACCCTTTCAGTTCCAGCGCCACCGTTTGTTCGCCCCGCAGATAGTCGATCCCCGGCTCGCCGGCAACGATGCGGCCGATGCGGGTAAACTTGACGCCGCAGTTGGCCAGCGCCGTGTCCAGCGCGCCGCGATGCTCCTCCGGCACGGTGAAACAGAGCTCATAGTCATCGCCACCGGCCAGTGCCAGCTGCCAGCCATCCTGTTCGCTCACCGCATCCTGCAGCACCGGCGAGAGCGGCAGCAGATCCAGATCGATCTGGGCTCGCACACCGGAGGCCTTGAGGATATGGCCGAGATCCGAGGCCAACCCGTCGGAGAGATCCAGCGCGCTGCCGGCCAGCCCGCGCAGGGCCTGTCCGGCTAGAATGCGGGGATGGGGATGGTCGAGGCGCGGCAGCACGGCCGCCAGCTGGTTCTCGTTGAGGGTTCGCTTGGCCAGCAGATGGGAGAGCGCCAGGGCGGCATCGCCCAGGGTGCCGGTCACATAGACTCCGTCCCCGGCCTTGGCACCGCTGCGCAGCAGGGCACGGCCAGCCGGCACCGACCCTTTCACCGATACCGTGATGGAGAGCGGGCCGCGGGTCATGTCACCGCCCACCAGCGCCACGTTGTAGTATTCGGCAAGCTCCAGGAACCCTTCCGCAAAACCGGCCACCCAGGCCTCGTTGATGGTGGGCAGGGTCAGCGCCAGCGACACCCAGCGCGGCTCGGCGCCCATGGCAGCCAGATCGGAGAGATTGACCGCCAGCGCCTTGTAGCCGAGATCCACCGGATCCATGTCAGGAAAGAAGTGGACGCCGCTCACCAGGGTATCCGTGCTCACCGCCAGCTGGGTGTCGGGGGGCAGGGTCAGCAGGGCACAATCATCTCCAGGGCCCATCACCACGTCCTTGCGGGCGTGGGGGACCTTGAAGTACTTATCAATCAGCTCGAATTCACCCATACAGTAAAAAGCCAGCAATAAGCTGGCTCCTCTCTTAGATGCTGTTGACGGACAGCAGGATCAACGCTTGTTCAGCGACTTGATCACCTTGTCCAGTACACCGTTGACAAACTTGTGGCTGTCATCGGCAGCAAAGGATTTGGCCAGCTCGATCGCTTCGTTGATGGCCACGCGCGGCGGCACATCATCACGACGGGTCAGCTCATAGGTCGCCAGACGCAGGATCGCCTTGTCCACCATGTCCACTTCTTCCAGCGGACGGGAGAGGAAAGGTGCGAAGACCTTGTCCAGCTCGTTGCAGTGGAGGGCTACTCCGAACAGCAGATCGCGGAAGTAGTTCAGGTCCACACCCTTGGTGTCCTGATCGATCTTGAACTGCTCTTCGATGTCGCCCACGTTGGCCTTGGTCATCTGCCACTGGTAGATGGCCTGGGTGGCACAATGGCGGGCCTTGCGGCGCTCGGACGGTTTCAATGCATTTCTCCTCGTTACACGTCCAGCTGTTTCAGGACGTTGATCATTTCGAGCGCGCTCAATGCTGCCTCTGCACCCTTGTTACCCGCCTTGGTACCGGCACGCTCGATGGCTTGTTCAATGTTTTCAGTGGTCAGTACGCCGAAGGCAACCGGAATTTCATATTCCATCATTACCTGGGCCATGCCCTTGCTGTTCTCGTTTGCCACCAGATCGAAGTGATAGGTGCCGCCACGGATGACGGTGCCCAGCGCCACGATGGCGTCATATTGACCACTCTTGGCCAGCTTCTTGATGGCCAGGGGGATTTCGACTGCGCCCGGCACTCGCACCAGGGTCAGGTTGCTGTCCTGGACTTGACCTTGACGCTTCAGTACGTCTACCGCACCGTCCACCAGGCTTTCGTTGATGAAGCTGTTGAAACGGGCAACGACAATAGCAACGCGCGCCTCAGGAGCGGCGATATTTCCTTCGATAACCTTCATGGGAAATCCTGTCTCTGTGCAATCAAAAGGGGCCGGAGTCAAAAGTGCGCACATTCTAGCACAAAGGGGAATCGGACAAAAACATGCATCACAATTCTGGCAACGACAGCGCAATTGACTTTTTGCTTAACTGATCCGACCTGATAATAATACGTCACCCTACTACGGGTTAAAATAATAACACCAAGGAGTTCAGTATGTTGGATTTCAAACGCAGCAGCGTCGCACTCGCCTGCCTGCTGCCGCTGGCTGCTCAGGCCGATGCTGGCAGCCCGCGCATCATCGGCGGCAGCGCCGTGACAGCCCCCAGCTGGATGGTGGCCGTCGGCGAAGTCGTCAACGGCAATTGGAGCAATTTCTGCGGCGGCACCCTCATCGACAAGCAGTGGGTACTCACCGCAGCGCACTGCGTCGCCGAGGCCCAGTCCGGCCCCATGGAAGTGGCCATCGGGGTGAGTGATCTCAGCCGCCCCCACCTTCGCAGCAAGGTCGATCAGGTGCTGATGCACCCGGAGTATTACGTCAACCTGCTGACCAATCTGGGTTATCGCGACACCCCGAATGCCTCGGATGTGGCCCTGCTGCACCTTGCCACCCCCGTTATCCAGGCACCGATCGCCATCGCCGACCCCGTCATCAAGGATACCTGGCAGCAGAACACGACCATGCTGCATGCCCTGGGGTACGGTGGCATCGACCCCAGCGCGACCAAAGCCAGCCCGCAGTTGCTGGCGGTGGATCTCGCCTATCGGGGAGACCGGGACTTCTGGTACGGTGACCCGACCACGACCCATATCTTCGCCGGCAAGCTGGCCGGTCAGGACACCTGCAAAGGCGACAGCGGTGGTCCGCTCACTTATGGTGGGCAACTGGTCGGCGTGACCAGCTACGGGGCCTTCCCCTGCGCCACCGGCAGCGCCGGTGGCTATGTCTACGCCCCCGCCTTCAGTGACTGGATCGCCGAGCAGCAGCAAGGCGTCACCCTGACCACGGTCCGCGGCCTGATCCTGCCTTCAGGCACCAGTGGCTGGGCCGACTACCTGCTGGCCAACCGCAGCAACCAGGCGGTCACCCTGAGCGGCATCTACAGCGATGCCCCCGCCATGAGCAACGGCTGCGCCGCCCGTCTGGAAGCGGGTCAAACCTGCACCCTGCGGCTTCGCGCCGATGGCAACAATACAGTCGGTACCCTGCGCGTGCAGGGCGTTGAACTCACCGCCACCAATGAACAGGGGGCGAGCCAGCGCCTTGAAGGGGCCATGATCAGTCTCACCAGCGAGCCCACCAAGACTCCGGATATCACAACGACGACCACTTCAAGCAGTGGCGGTGGCGGCACCACCGGTTTCGCAGCCCTGTTGCTGCTGCCGCTGGCCTGGTTGCGCCGGCGCCGCTGAGGCAAAACAACAAGGGATGACCGAGGTCATCCCTTGCTTCATATTCATTTCATCACATCAGGCTTATTCGCCGACGTACTCCACCACTTCCAGACCGAAACCGCCGAGGGCGTGGTACTTCTTCGGCGAGCTCAACAGGCGCATCTTGCCGATGCCCAGCGCCTTGAGGATCTGGGAACCGACCCCAACCCGGCGCGAGGTGCCCTGCCACTTGGCCCCTTCCGGTGCCAGCCCCTTGTCCGCCGCCTCGAACCCCTTGACCCGGGCCAGCAGCTCGGCGCCGTGAGCTTCCGCCCCCAGGATCACCAGCACTCCGCCTTCGTCGGCGATGCGGGCCATGGATTTGGGCAGCGGCCAGCTGCGGGCGCTGTGGCGATCGGTCAACAGCAGATCGCTCAGCACGTCGTGCAGATGGACCCGCACCAGAGTTGGCTGCTCGGCCTGTACCTCACCCTTTTTCAGGGCGAAGTGCACCTGGTTGTCGATGGTGTCGCGGAAGGTGATGAGGTCGAACTCGCCAAACTCGGTGGGCAGCTTGCACTCGGCCACCTTCTCCACCGTGGTCTCGTGCTGGTTGCGGTATTCGATGAGGTCGGCGATGGTGCCGAGCTTGATGCCGTGCTGCTCGGCGAACAGCTCCAGATCGGGGCGGCGCGCCATGGTGCCATCTTCGTTGAGGATCTCGACGATGACGGACGCCGGCTCGTAACCCGCCAGCCGGGCCAGATCGCAACCGGCCTCGGTGTGGCCGGCGCGGGTCAGCACGCCACCGTCCTGCGCCATCAGCGGGAAGATGTGGCCGGGCTGCACCAGATCGGCGGCCTTGGCATTGGGCGCCACCGCAGCCTGCACGGTGATGGCGCGGTCGGCGGCGGAGATGCCGGTGGTGACCCCTTCGGCCGCTTCGATGGTCACGGTAAAGGCGGTGGAGAACTGGGCATTGTTGCGATCGACCATCAGCGGCAGCGCCAGCTGCTTGCAGCGATCCCGGGTCAGGGTCAGACAGATGAGCCCCCGGCCGTAACGGGCCATGAAGTTGATATCTTCCGGGCGGACACAGGAGGCGGCCATGATGAGGTCCCCTTCGTTCTCCCTGTCTTCGTCATCCATCAGGATCACCATCTTGCCAGCCTTGATATCGGCAATGATTTCCTGGGTCGTGCTTAGCGCCATGGGCTACTCCATCAACATGCTGCGGGGATTGAGCCAGTCGGCTCGGCTTGATACTGCCTATTGTGCTCTAGATGGGGCACAGGAGGCCCCATTTCAATCGGCGCGGGATCACAGAAAAGCGTTTTTCCCGCCGAGGGGCCGTCACAGGAAACCGGACTGGGCCAGCTTTTCCAGGGTCAGGGTGGAGGCGCTGCTCTCCTCGCGCTTGCCCGTCATCAAGCGCTCCAGATAGCGGACAATCTGATCCACCTCGAGATTGACCCTGTAGCCAGGTTTCCACTGGGCGATGGTGGTCTCCTCGGCGGTGTGGGGCACTATGGTCAGCCGAAACAGATCCCCCCGCACGGCGTTGACGGTGAGGCTGATGCCGTCCACCGCGATCGAGCCCTTCTCGGCGATGTAGCGGGAGAGCTCCCCCGGCGCCTTGATCCAGTACTCGATGGCGCGGCCGCTGGCGGACTTGCTCTTCACCTCGCCGATGCCGTCCACATGGCCGGAGACCAGATGGCCACCAAGGCGAGAGGTGGGCATCAACGCCTTCTCGAGGTTGACCCGATCGCCCACCCTGGCGGTGGCGAAACCGGTGCGGGAGAGGGTTTCCAGCGACACGTCGGCGGTATAGCTCTTGTCGCCCAGCGCAATCACGGTGAGGCAGACGCCGTTGGTGGCGATGGAGTCGCCCAGCTTGACGTCGCCAAAGTCCAGGGTCGGTGCGTGCACGGTGAGGGCCATGTCCTCACCCTGGCGGCGCAGCTCGGCCAGGGTTCCCACCGCTTCGATAATTCCGGTAAACATGCAGATCACCTTGCTGATGACGGGGGCGGTACCGCCCCCTTTAACATTGATAAATCAGGCCAGTCTGGCGGTAATGCGGATATCCGGCCCCACCATGCGCACGTCCTTGATGTTGAGCTTGGGCGCCTGGAACAGCCGGGTCAGCCCCGGCAGGTGGAACAGGCCGCGCCCCTCATCCCCCATCAGTTTGGGCGCCTGATAGAGTACCAGGTCGTCCACCAGCCCCTTGTCCAGCAGAGCGCCGCACAGCCGCGGTCCCGCCTCCACCAGCACAGAGTTGACGTTCTGCTTGGCCAGCAGCATGAACAGGCTGACCAGATCCAGCTTGCCATCCAGCAGCGGCACTTCCAGCTGCTGCACCCAGGCGGGCCACTCACCGGATGCCTTGTGGCGAGCCAGCAGCACCGGGCCCTCGCTCTGGAGCAGCGGCAGATCCGGGGTGAGCCGGTTTTGCGAATCGACGATGACCCGCAGCGGCTGGCGCAGGGTCTCTTTGGGGTAGCTGGCCTTGACCGAGGCAGGCAACTCGTCCCAACGCACGGTGAGGGAGGCGTTATCCGCCAGCACCGTCTCGGCGCTGGAGAGCACCGCATCGTGGCGAGCCCGCAGCCGCTGCACGTCGCGACGCGCCTCCGGGGAGGTGATCCACTGGCTCTCGCCGCTCGCCATGGCGGTGCGGCCATCCAGGCTGGCGCCAAGCTTGACCGTCACCTGCGGAAACGCGGTCCGCATCCGCTTGAAAAAACCCGGGTTGAGCGCCTCGGCTTCGCTTGCCAACAGGCCGAAATCGGTCTTGATACCGGCCTCGGAGAGCATCCGCAGGCCGCGCCCGCCCACCTGAGGGTTGGGATCCACCATGGCGGCGACCACCCGGGTCACCCCGGCCTTGATCAGCGCCTCGGCGCAGGGCGGAGTGCGACCGTGATGGGAGCAGGGCTCCAGGGTCACATAGGCGGTGGCGCCACGGGCGTTGTCACCGGCGGCATGCAGGGCGTAGACCTCGGCATGGGGCTCGCCGGCCCGCTGGTGCCAGCCCTCTCCTACCACCACGCCGGCTTTCACCAGCACGGCGCCGACGCAGGGGTTGGGGGCCGTGGTGTAACGGCCGCGGCGGGCCAGTTCGAGGGCCCGGCTCATCCATTGGTAATCGTCTTGACTAAACATCTGGGCTCCTCTGACAGCACATCCAGGCTTACGCAATATGGTAGGTTCGATTAGCGCAGCGTTATCGAACGCGGCAACCTGGTTTGGAAGAAAGACTTACTTCTCCAGCTTGGCGATCTCTTCGCCGAACTCGCGAATATCTTCAAAGCTGCGATAGACGGAGGCAAAGCGGATATAGGCCACCTTGTCCAGGCTCTTGAGCTCGTCCATCACCAGGTTGCCCACCAGCTGGGAGGCGACTTCGCGCTCGCCGGTGGCGCGCAGGCGGGACTTGATGTGGTTGACCGCCTTTTCGATGGCCTCCATGCTCACCGGCCGCTTCTCCAGCGCCCGTAAGATGCCGGCGCGCAGCTTGTCTTCGTTGAACGGCTCGCGCGAGCCGTTGGATTTGATGACGCGGGGCATCACCAGCTCGGCCATCTCGAAGGTGGTGAAGCGCTCGTGGCAGAGCAGGCATTCGCGACGGCGGCGCACCTGATGGCCTTCGGCCACCAGACGGGAATCGATCACCTTGGTATCTACCGCACTACAGAAAGGGCAATGCATCGGACCTCCGGCGTTGACGGAAAAGGGCGCCGGCCCCGGGGGCTGGCTCTAGGCCGGCCAGTGTAGCACGGCCATCCGGAACCGGTAAAAGCCCGTGGAAACAAGGGACGGCATACACCCAGGCGCCCCTGGCTCAGTCATCATAAGGCAGGGTATCTGGGTCGCAGCCCTGATAATCGGGTTCGGGATCCACGGCAAAACGACGCGCCTCGATATGGTTGTGGCCCAGCAGCAACGCCTTGCCCACCCGGTGCATGCCATCCATCACCCGGCCGGCGCTGTCCAGCAGGATGGGATAGGCGAGATCGGCCGCCATCATCAACTGGCAGTGCTCCACCACGCTGCGCACCGTGGGGCGGGCGGCGTCATGGCCGTACCAGTGCACCTGATCGAGCTCGGCAATCTCGCCGAGCGCCACCGTCTGCACCGGCAGATCACGGCTCAGTCGCACCAGCCGGCGCACGTCCCAGGCCAGCAGCCCCTGCTCGCTGGCGCGAAAGTGGTACTGGGCGCGGATCGCCTGCCTGAGCGCAGCCTCCAGCGCCTCGTCTTGCTGTTCACTGGCCATGGTCAGATTGCCTTGCCCGCTATGCTCTTCGCCCTTCAGCGTCATCAGGCCCTCCTGTGTTGCCAAACGCCACAAAAAAACAATGCCACCCGTGGGTGGCATTGGTCTCAAACCGGGTGAAGGCCCTTATCAGGCATACACCGGGAAACGACGGCAGATGTCCAGCACCTGTTCACGTACGGTGGCCAGCACGGCATCGTTGTCGTGATTGTCCAGCACGTCGCAGATCCAGTTGGTCAGCTGGATGGACTCGGCTTCCTTGAAACCACGGCGGGTGATGGCCGGGGTACCGATCCGCACACCGGAGGTGACGAACGGGGAGCGCGGGTCGTTGGGCACGGAGTTCTTGTTGACGGTGATGTTGGCTTTACCAAGGGCCGCATCGGCCTCTTTGCCGGTCAGCTCGCGGCCGATCAGGTCAACCAGCATCAGATGGTTGTCGGTACCGCCGGAGACGATCTTGTAGCCGCGCTCGATGAAGGTCGCAGCCATTGCCTTGGCGTTTTTCACGACCTGAGCCTGGTAGGTCTTGAACTCGGGTTCCAGCGCCTCTTTGAAGGCCACCGCTTTACCGGCGATGACGTGCATCAGCGGGCCACCCTGACCACCCGGGAAGACGGCGGAGTTGAGCTTCTTGTAGAGCTCCTCGTCGTCGGCGGCGGAGAGGATCAGACCACCGCGCGGACCAGCCAGGGTCTTGTGGGTAGTGGAGGTAACCACGTGAGCGTGGGGCACCGGGTTCGGGTAGACGCCAGCGGCGATGAGGCCGGCCACGTGGGCCATGTCGACGAACAGCCAGGCACCGACCTTGTCGGCGATTTCCCGCATGCGAGCCCAATCAACGATGCCGGAGTAGGCGGAGAAGCCACCGATCATCATCTTCGGCTTGTGCTCGACCGCCTGACGTTCCATGTCGTCATAGTCGATCTTGCCGGACTCATCGATGCCGTAGGGGATGATGTTGTACAGCTTGCCGGAGAAGTTGACCGGGGAGCCGTGGGTCAGGTGACCGCCGTGGGCCAGATTCATGCCCAGCACGGTGTCGCCCGGCTGCAGCAGGGCCATGTAGACGGCGCTGTTGGCCTGGGAGCCGGAGTGCGGCTGCACGTTGGCGTAGGTGGCACCGAACAGCTCTTTGGCGCGCTCGATAGCCAGGGTTTCAACCACATCCACATACTCGCAACCACCGTAGTAACGCTTGGAGGGGTAACCCTCGGCGTACTTGTTGGTCAGCTGGGAGCCCTGGGCTTCCATGACACGGGGGCTGGTGTAGTTCTCGGACGCAATCAGCTCGATATGCTCTTCCTGACGACGGGTCTCGTCTGTGATGGCCTGCCACAGCTCTGGATCATAGCCGGCAATGGTCATGTCACGTTTCAACATCCGTTTCTCTCCTGAAAATCGTTTGCGCGATAGGTGAAGTGGGCAGGCGCATTGTAACGTGAGCTGGATCAAAGAGACAGTCCAACCACCCAAAAATTTGTTTAAAAAATGTAAAATGTGTCGCAAAATTCACAATGACCATGCTCCCCAATCGGCGTGAGAGTCATCACCCGACACCCACGCCAGCCGTGCGATCCCCTGTCACCGCCCAGGCAACATGACCGGGCCCGGACTGGCCGAACTGCCAAAACCAGAGCCAGATCATGGATATAGCATTTACTAACAGATAACATCTTTAGCTGGCACAGCGGTTGCCCGGCATGCGCAACAACGACGCGACCGGCAACAGAAGGGCCCTCTCATCGCATCCGGTCAACTGCTGCTCACGTCACCCCCTTGCCTCTTTGCACCGCAGACCTCACGGGAGTAAGCCATGCTGGATAACCTGATGCTGTTTCTGATTATTTCGGTATTCGCGCTGTTCTATTGGATCTACTATACCGGCACTCGCAAGAGTCCCTTTGTCACGCAGTGGGATCAACTGCCCACCCGCGAGCAGTATCTGGCAGCGCACCCGGAAGCCATCGATGGCGACATCATCTTCTGCATTCATTGCGGCCACCATCAGCAACTGGATGTGGGCCTGGTGCACCAGACCGATTTCCGGCGCCAGCATATCTGCACCCGCTGCAAGAAGACGCTCTATCGCGAGGAGCTCTGACCCATCAGCCAAGGATCCGCAAGATGACATCATTGACCGCCAGCTGCCTGTGCGGCGCCGTCGCCCTGAGCCTGCCCGACCGCTTCGACTACCTGGGCAACTGCCACTGTTCCGAGTGCCGCAAATTTTCCGGCGCCGATTACGCCCCGGTGGGCGGCCTGGATGGCGCGCTCGTCACCATCACTCGAGGAGAAGAGGCCATCAGCCGCTTCCAGAAATCCCCCGAGACCACCCTCGCCTTCTGTCGCCACTGTGGCTCCAGCCTGTTCAGCGAGAAGCGCAGCAGCGGCAAGCTGAACCTGCGCCTCGGCATTCTCGACACGGCACCGAGCCAGCGACCCGGCTTTCACATTTTCGTCGGCTCCAAGGCCCCCTGGCACGAGATCACCGATGAGCTGCCGCAGTTCGAGACTCGCCCCACCGCCTGACACCGTCGCCCACATGCCCTGAAAAGGCCGCCTCTGGCGGCGTTTTTCCCGACTTGTTCGGCGGATTGTCACCTATGGGTTAACTTTTCTGCCAAAGCCGTTAGAATCGGGCTCAGTCTGCTTCCCGCTTGCCATCCACGGAGGAAAAATGCAGGAATTTCTGGCCACTAGCGAACGTCGGGCCGAACTTTACTGGTGGTTTGCCACCCTGTTTACCGCCCAGCTCAGCGACGAACAGATCGCCGAATACGACAGCTATGATGTGCGAAGCTTCCTGAAGAGCCTCTCCACGCTCGATCCGATGCGCCCGGCCGTGGCCGAGCTCAATGACGCCATCGCCCGCCTGCTGGTGCGCCCCGAGCGGGCCAACGCGCTGGCCGGCGACTTCCATGAGCTGTTCCTAGCCAACGACGCCGTCTCTCCCCATGAATCCGCCCACCAGGACGCCGCTGCGCTCGAGCGCATGAAGGCGCGGCTGAGCCGGCTCAATATCGATGTCAGCGCCAAATACCAACAACCGGTCGATCATCTGGGGGTCGAACTGGATCTGATGGGCAATCTCATCATCCGCGCCGCCGAAGCCGCCAGCGCCGATCTGCGCGAACGGTGGCTCGGCGAGCAGGAGGCCTTGCTGCACGGCCATCTGCTGGCCTGGTTCCCCCATTTCGAGCGCGCCTGCCGCGCCGCCGATCCGTTTGGCTTCTACGGCGCCAGCGCCCGCCTGCTGGGGGTCTTCCTCACCATGGATGCCAACTACCTCAGCCTGGTCAAACCGGCGCCAGCCGCCGACTGAGTTCGACATGAAGACGGCCCTGCTGCTGATCACCTGCTGGCTGCTGGCCCTGATCCCGCTGGATCAGGGCCTTACCCCCCTCGTAACCCTGCTGTTCAACCCGGACCGCGTCCTCTACGGCACCGCCCAGCTCACCGGCTTTGCCGGCATCCTGCTGACCCTCTACCTCGCCAATCTCGGGGTGGAGGTGGTGCTGCGCCGCCGCTTCCAGATAGCGGGTATGCTGGCCCTGCTGGCCGCCTGGGTCGACTTCATCAACAGCAGCGGCAGCGAGGCCCACTGGCTGCTGCTGCTCGCCCTGGCGCTGCCGTTTCACGGGCTCGGCCTGCTGGTGCTGGTGCGCGGCATCCAGGCCTTCGGCCGCCAGAAAGGCTGATAAACCGCCAAAACTATTACAAATCATGACAGCCCGATCCGCCCATCCGCCCTTGTCACAAGGGCAGGCCCTCAATTGCTGGTAACATTCGCTTACATTCAGCTCCTGTTCAGTTTCGCCGCAACCGTTATAGTGCCGCTCCTTTTCCAACCAATGCAGGAGCATCAGCATGCCTCCACAGGATGCACGCATCACGGGTCTCGACCTGTTGCGAGGGCTCGTCATCTTCATGGCCGTCTTCGAGCACTACACCGGCTACCTCAACTACTGGTACATCGACTTCTTCAACCGGGAACACGCCCTGTGGGACAGCTTCTATCTGTCGCACAAGGCGATGGCCGGCCAGCTGCTGCCCATGGATCACACCACGGCCCAGGTCTCGGCCTGGCTCATTCCCTGGGTCAGCCAGATCTACCTGGCACTGGCCGCCTTCAATCTCAGTCGCCGCGATCAGGCCAGTTTCAGACCGCAGCTGGGCGGCAAGCTGGTGCTGTTCGCCAGCATCATTCTGGTGCTCTATGTGGAAGGGCTGGTGATCGCCCCCAACTTCGGCGAGGCCATCTCGTTCTACCCGGTGATGCTGTGGATGTGCCTGCTGGCGCTCTTCTCGCTGGTCTACGCCTGGTTCGGCATTCGCGGCATGCTGCTGCTGACCCTGCTCAGCCTGCTGCTGGATCAGCTCGGCGTGCAGGATCTGCTCGGTCACATCGATGGCTGGATGAAGCTGCACGTGCACCCCGACTACGAGCTGGATGCCCGCCTCGACCTCTTCATGGCCAGCGGCTGCTTCGGCTTCCTCTATGGCTGGTGCTGGCATCAGCGGCCCCAATGGCGGGATCGCCTCAACGCCCTGGTGCTGACGCTCTCGTTGGTGGCGCTGGCCGTCTATCTCATGTTCGGCGAGACCAGCACGGTCGAGCTCAGCGACATCTACGCCAACGAACACGAACTGGCGATGGACATGGTCGGCCGCGCCGGTATCTGGGGCATGGAGTTTCTGGTGATCGGGGCCGTGCTCTGGCTGCATCAGCGCAACATCCGGCTGTGCTGGCGCCCGCTCAACTGGATCGGCATGTACTCGCTGACCGTCTTCATCTTCCACAAGAGCATCTTCGTGCACCTGTGGGGCCCGCTCTTGCTGTGGTGGACCGCCCGTCAGGGCACCATACTGCCCAACAACTTCGGCCTCATCATGGCGCTCAGCGCCACCAGCGTGCTGCTCATCTACGCCTTCCAGCGCTCCGGCATCATCTGCCACCTGATGGGCATGCATCAGGACCGTGATTGGGCACGGCTCTATGGCAAATAAGTGCTGGCTGCCGCTGCTGTTCCTGACCCTGCCCCTGGCGGCCAAAGAGCCGGACAACCAGTGGCAGCTGGGCGGTCAGTGGCAGCTTGGCAGCAATCAGGCGGGGGTCCGCGCCGATGCCAGCATGCAGTTCTGGCTCGCTTATGAGCGGGAAACCCAGGTCGGCTTGCTCTTCGCTGATGGCCAGAGCGCCGGGCTGGCCTTGCCGCTCTACAAAAAGAGCTTCTTCGCCGTCGGCGTCGCGCCCATGCAGGTGGTCGATCGCAACCGCTTCAGCGCCTTCTGGCGCCTCGGCTGGCAACTGGACGACGATCACCAGCTCACCTTGGGCCAGCTCTATGACGTCAGCGGCCGTTATGGCCAGCTCTGGTACATGGAGCACAGCCTGCCGCTGCCGGCCGAGATCTCCCTCAACCTCTGGCTGACCCGGGGCAGTCAGGCCCACATGGCCGCCTATGGGGCAAACGAGGGCCTGCGGGACTGGGGAGTCACGCTGGAACGCAGCTGGCGCTGGCAGCAGTGGCGCCTTGGCACCGAGTTCGGCGCCAAGCAGTGGCTCATCAAGGAGCACGACTGGCAACCGATGATCAACCTGACCCTGAGCTATCACTTCAGCTGGTAACACCGTAAAAAGGGGGCGAATGACGCCCCCTCTCTTCCCTTCAGAATGCTTCATGCCATACTGACAGCAGCTTAAATGACAAAGAAGTCAATTCAGGAGCGTGCGATGGGTGAAGAGACTTTCAATGCCATGCCGGATCCACCGCTGGCGGGGCAATTGAACATGAACGAGCTGCAGCAGCTGTTCGAACTGGCCCCGTTTGGCATAGGCGTGTTTGACCGCCACTTCCGCTGCCGCAGCGTCAACCAGACCCTGGCCGATCTCAACGGTCTCTCCCGAGAAGAGCACTACGGCAGATATCTGCGCGAAATCGTCCCCACGCTGGCTCCGGTGCTGGAACCCCTGTTCCAGCAGATCATCAGCAGCGGCGTCCCCCGGGTCGAGCTGAACCTGAGCGGCCATACCGCGGCCCACCAGGGCCGGCAGCGCCACTGGCAGGCGATTTACAGCCCCATGCTGGACGAACAGGGGGTGCCCGACCGCATCCTCACCATAGTGCGGGACGTCACCGAGCAGGTCGAAGCACAGCAGCGGCTGCAACTGGCCATGAGTGCCGGCCAGATCGGGGTGTGGGAGTGGCATGTGACGGAGGACAGGCTGCAGTTTGACGGCCAGGTCGAGCGCCTGCTCGGCACCACGGCCAGCCAGTTTCAGGGGGGGATGGAGCAGTTCATCAAGCGCTTCGATCCGCTCTCTGGCGAGCAATTCAGGGCGGCGGTCAACGGCACGGCCCCCATTCACCTCACCCTCGGCTATCTCGGGCCGGATCAGTTGCGGGGCTGGGTCGACATTCACGCCGATCACGTGGCGGCCACCGACCATCAGGGGCGGCGCATCACCGGGGTGATCCACGATGCCACCAGTCGCTGCAACCAGGAGGACAAGCTGCGCCAGGCCAACGTGGTGTTCGAGACCGCCGCCGAAGGCATCATCATCATGGATGGCCAGCGCCAGATCATCTCGGTCAACCCGGCCTTTTCCAGCATGACTCAATATGAAGAGGCGGAGATCGTGGGCAAGTCGCCGGAGGCCATCATGCACCCGCGCCGCCACACCGACATCGATTATCCCTGGCATACCCTGCTGCCCGGCAGTCACGCCTGGCATGGCGAGATGATGTGTCTGCGCAAGGATGGCGGCTACTTCACCTCCTGGCAGCATGTCAGCGCCGTACACGACAGTCGCCACAACACCACCAACTACGTCATCGCTTTCTCCGACATCAGCGCCATTCGCAAGGCCGAAGCACAGCTCAACCACCTCGCCTATCACGATCCGCTGACCGAGCTCGGCAACCGCAACCTGCTGCAGGAGCGGCTGGAGCTGGAACTCAAGACCGCCCAGCTCAACCACCAGCAACTGGCCCTGTTGTTCATCGATCTGGACGGCTTCAAGCTGATCAACGACACCCTGGGCCATCGCGCTGGCGACGAGTTGCTCAAGCTGCTGGCCGAGCGGATCCGCCGCGTCCTGCGCCACAACGACGTGGCCGCCCGGCTCGGTGGCGATGAGTTCCTGGTGCTGATCCCCTTCTTTGAACGGCCACAAGAGCTGGAGCGGCTCGCCGAGCAACTGCTGGCCTGCCTGCGCGAGCCGGTCGAACTCGGCCACGAGCGGGTGGCCGTCTCCGCCAGCATCGGCATCGCCCTCTATCCGGAACACGCCACCAGCCCGGATACCCTGGTCAGCGCTGCTGACAGCGCCATGTACGAGGCCAAGAACCGGGGCCGCAACGGCTATCTGTTCTATACCCCGGACATGACCGAGCAGACCCGGGAGCGAATGAGCATGGAGCAGGGGCTGTTCAAGGCCATCGAGCAGCATCAGCTCTGCGTCCTCTATCAGCCCATGACGGAGCTCGCCAGCAACCGCATGAGCGGGCTGGAGGCCCTGCTGCGCTGGCAGCACCCCAGCGAGGGCATGATAGGGCCCACCCGTTTCATCCCGGTGGCCGAGGAGTGTGGGCTCATCGAGCAGATCGGCGAGTGGGTGATGCGCACCGCCTGCCAGCAGGGACAGGCGTGGCTGGCCGCCGGGCTGGCGGTACCCAGGCTGTCGATCAATGTGTCGGTGCGGGAGATGCGCTCGGCAGGTTACGTGGAGCGGGTCGCCGCCATCCTGGCCGAGACCGGCTTTCCGCCAGAGAAGCTGGAGATAGAGGTCACCGAGAGCATCATCCAGCGAGTCGATCAGAGCCTGCAGCTGTTCAGACGCCTGAAGGCGCTGGGGGTACAGATCGCCATCGACGACTTCGGCACCGGCTTCTCATCCCTGAGCCTGCTCAAGAGCCTGCCCATCGATCGCATCAAGATTGACCGCACCTTCGTGCAGGCCCTGCCCGATGACAAACACAGCCGGGAGCTGTGCCGCACCATCATCAACCTGGCCGACAGCCTGGGCATGATGGTCACCGCCGAAGGGATCGAGACCCAGGCCCAGCGCCAGTTTCTGCAGTCACTGCACTGCCAGGAGGGGCAGGGCTATCTGTTCAGCCACCCGCTGGCTGAGCCCCATCTGGCCGAGCAGCTGGGCTCGCGCAAGGGCGCCTGGTGCTAGCGGTGCGCCGGGATCCGCGCCGCGCCAGCGGCGCAGTTGACGCTCATCAGTTGAAGGTCAGCCTGGCATCCCACCCTTCGTCCTGCTGCCGGCGTGACTCTTCCAGCAACGAGTCCTGCGGATAGGAGGATTTTTTCTCTTCGAGGGTGACGGACACCGACGGCTTGCGCGCCAGCCAGGCCTCGCTCAACTGGCCGCTGATGTGGTCCCGCAAGGATGGCGAAGCGGGCTGTGCCGGTGTCAGCGCAAGACCGTTGGCATGGGGGGCGGCCAATGCGGCCTCATCGGTGGCCTGCGGGGCCTCAAACTGCCAGAGGGAGGAACACAATAGCAGGGTCAACATGGGACTATCTCCGTCGCTAAAACGACGTTTTACCCAATCAGCGATGAATTGTCATCGGCGCGACTGTAAGCGGATGTTGCCATCTATCCAAAAGTCTAATTGCCCTCCCCCGCCAAAGGTATAAGTTGTTACCTAATCATTACAAGAATGTATTCAAAGGAGTGACACATGAGCGAGAGCAAGGTCTACCCGGTCAAAGCCCACATCAGCAACGGCGCCCTGCTGGACAAGGCAGGCTATGAAGCCATGTACCGGGCCTCGGTGCAGGATCCGGATGCCTTCTGGGGCGAGCAGGGCAAGATCCTCGACTGGATGAAGCCCTACACCAGGGTCAAGAACACCTCCTATGATCCGGGCCACGTCTCCATCAAATGGTATGAAGACGGCCTGCTCAACGTCTCTGCCAACTGTCTGGACCGCCATCTGGCCCAGCGCGGCGACAAGGTCGCCATCATCTGGGAAGGAGACAACCCGGCCGAAGATCGCAAGCTCACCTACCGCGAGCTGCACACCGAGGTGTGCAAGTTTGCCAACGTCTTGAAGGCGCAGGGGGTGCATCGCGGCGACGTGGTCTGCCTCTACATGCCCATGGTGCCGGAAGCCGCCATCGCCATGCTGGCCTGTACCCGCATCGGCGCGGTGCACAGCATCGTGTTCGGCGGTTTCTCGCCGGAAGCCCTGGCCGGTCGCATCATCGACTCCGGCTCCTCCATCGTCATCACCGCCGATGAAGGGCTGCGCGGCGGCCGCCCGGTACCGCTCAAGAAGAACGTGGATGAAGCACTCACCAACCCGGAGACCAAGGTCAACAATGTGATCGTGCTCAAACGCACCGGCGGCAACATCGCCTGGCACAACCACAGGGACATCTGGTGGCACGACGCAGTCGCCACCGTCAGCGCCGACTGCCCGCCCGAGGCGATGGGGGCTGAAGATCCGCTCTTCATCCTCTACACCTCCGGCTCCACCGGCAAACCCAAGGGGGTGCTGCACACCACCGGCGGCTATCTGGTCTATGCCACTCTCACCTTCAAGTACATCTTCGACTACCACGAAGAGGACATCTACTGGTGTACCGCCGACGTGGGTTGGGTCACCGGCCACTCCTATCTGGTCTACGGGCCGCTTGCCAACGGTGCCACCACCATCATGTTCGAAGGGGTGCCCAACTACCCGGCCACCAACCGCATGAGCCAGGTGGTGGACAAGCACCAGGTCAGCATCCTCTACACCGCCCCCACCGCCATCCGGGCGCTGATGGCCAAGGGCAACGAGGCAGTAGCCGACACCTCCCGTTCGAGCCTGCGCATCATGGGCTCGGTGGGCGAGCCCATCAACCCGGAAGCCTGGGAGTGGTACTACCGCACCATCGGCGAGGAGCGCTGCCCCATCGTCGATACCTGGTGGCAAACCGAGACCGGCGGCATCCTGATCAGCCCGCTGCCCGGCGTCACCGATCTCAAGCCTGGCTCGGCTACCCGTCCCTTCTTCGGCGTGCAACCGGCGCTGGTGGACAACATGGGCGAGCCGCTGGAGGGGGCCACCGAGGGCAACCTGGTGATCACCGACTCCTGGCCGGGCCAGATGCGCACCGTGTTCGGCGATCACGAGCGGTTCGAGCAGACCTACTTCTCCACCTTCCCCGGCCGCTACTTCACCGGCGACGGTGCCCGTCGCGATGAGGATGGTTACTACTGGATCACCGGACGGGTGGATGATGTACTGAACGTCTCCGGTCACCGCATGGGCACCGCCGAAATTGAATCCGCGCTGGTTTCCCATCCCAAGATCGCCGAAGCGGCGGTGGTGGGCGTGCCACACGAGATCAAGGGTCAGGGCATCTATGCCTATGTCACCCTGATCGCCGGCGAGGAGCCGAGCCGGGAGCTGCACAAGGAGGTGAAGGAGTGGGTCCGCAAGGAGATCGGCGCCATCGCCACCCCGGACGTGATCCACTGGGCCGAGGGGCTGCCAAAGACCCGCTCCGGCAAGATCATGCGGCGAATTCTGCGCAAGATCGCCACCGGCGAGACCGACAGCCTGGGGGATATCTCCACCCTGGCGGATCCGGGCGTGGTGGACAAGCTGATCCGCGAGAAGTCGGAAGCCGCCTGATCCTGACTGCGTTCCTGCCTCCAAAGCCGGCCTCGAGCCGGCTTTGTCGTCTTTGCTACTGAGTGTTTCAACAACGCACCAATTAGCGCAAAAAATAGACAGATGTAGAGATTAGACCAGTAAAATGCTGCTAATTTTCACGAAATCAATATAATTGCGAAATCTGTGTGCCAGTGCACACCGATTTGCGCAGAAAATGACTAGATTTCTGATAGTCCACAAGATGGCTGACAGATAGCAGCATTATCATCGAGGATGTACTCAATATGTCGCAAAAACACCGAATTCTCCTGCTCAACGGGCCGAACCTGAACCTGCTGGGCAAACGGGAACCGGGCATCTACGGCAGCAAGACGCTCGATGAGATCGTCGCCGATCTGACGCACAACGCCGACGAACTCGGGGTCACACTGGAACACCTGCAATCCAATGCCGAACATGAGTTGGTCGGCCGCATCCACCAGGCCATGGGTCAGGTGGATTTCATCATCATCAACCCGGCCGCCTTCACTCACACCAGCGTCGCCATCCGCGATGCGCTGCTGGGTGTGGCCATCCCCTTTATCGAGGTTCACCTGTCCAACGTCCATGCCAGGGAACCCTTCCGTCATCACTCCTATCTGTCTGATGTCGCCAAGGGGGTCATTTGTGGGCTGGGGGCCGATGGCTACCAATTCGCTTTAACCGCGGCCGTGCACCAGTTGCGCGCGGCTTGATAATCACTGATCAGATAAAGAAGAAAGAGAATGCTAATGGATATCCGCAAAATCAAGAAGCTGATTGAACTGGTTGAAGAGTCCGGCATCGCCGAACTGGAGATCTCCGAAGGTGAAGAGTCCGTTCGCATCAGCCGCAACTTCTCCGGTCAGGTGACCGCTGCTCCGCAGATGATCATGCAACAAGCTGCCGCCCCGGTTGCCGCTCCTGCCGCCGCACCGGCTGCTGCTGCCCCGGCTGCCGACGCCATCCCGAGCGGTCACCTGATGCGCTCCCCGATGGTTGGCTCCTTCTACCGCTCCTCCAGCCCGGAAGCCAAGCCGTTCGTGGAAGTCGGTCAGCACGTCAATGTCGGCGATACCCTGTGCATCGTCGAAGCCATGAAAATGATGAACCAAATCGAGTCTGACAAGGCCGGTGTGATCAAAGCGATCCTGGTTGAAAATGGTCAGGCCGTCGAATTCGACGAGCCGCTGTTCATCATCGAATAAGGGAAGTCGCCACCCATGTTGGACAAAGTAGTCATCGCCAACCGCGGTGAAATTGCCCTGCGGATCCTGCGCGCCTGTAAAGAGCTCGGGATCAAGACAGTGGCCGTTCACTCCACCGCCGACCGGGAGCTCAAGCATGTGCTGCTGGCCGACGAAACCATCTGTATCGGCAAACCGGCCAGTACCGACTCCTACCTCAATGTGCCGGCCATCATCGCCGCCGCCGAGGTGACCGGTGCCGTCGCCATCCACCCGGGTTACGGTTTCCTCTCCGAGAACGCCGACTTCGCCGAAGTGGTCGAGAAATCCGGCTTCATCTTCATCGGCCCGCGCGCCGAGACCATTCGCCTGATGGGTGACAAGGTTTCCGCCATCGAGGCGATGAAGAAAGCGGGCGTGCCCTGCGTACCGGGCTCCGACGGTCCGGTCGACAGCGATGCCAAGCACAACGCCGCCATCGCCAAGCGCATTGGCTACCCGGTGATCATCAAGGCCGCCGGTGGCGGTGGTGGTCGCGGCATGCGCGTGGTGCGCAGTGAAGCCGAGCTGTCTGCCGCCATCGCGCTGACCAAATCCGAAGCAGGCCAGTTCTTCAAGAACGACATGGTCTACATGGAGAAGTACCTGGAGAACCCGCGCCACATCGAAATTCAGGTGTTGGCAGACGGCCAGGGCAACGCCCTCTACCTGGGCGAGCGCGACTGCTCCATGCAGCGTCGTCACCAGAAGGTGGTCGAAGAGGCGCCGGCACCCGGCATCACCGAAGAGATGCGCAAGTTCATCGGTGAGCGCTGCGTGCGCGCCTGTATCGAGATCGGCTACCGCGGTGCGGGCACTTTCGAGTTCCTGTACGAGAACGGCGAGTTCTATTTCATCGAGATGAACACCCGTATCCAGGTTGAACACCCGGTCACCGAGCTGGTCACCAGCGTGGATCTGATCAAGGAGCAGCTGCGCATTGCCGCCGGTCAGCCCCTGTCGATCACCCAGCAGGACATCCGCATCCGTGGCCATGCCATCGAATGCCGGATCAACGCCGAAGACCCGGCCACCTTCATGCCGTCTCCGGGCCTGATCCAGCGCTTCCACGCGCCGGGCGGTCTGGGCGTACGCTGGGATTCCCACATCTACGCCGGCTACAAGGTACCGCCCTACTACGACTCCATGATCGGCAAGCTGATCTGTTACGGTGAAAACCGCGACGTCGCCATCGCCCGCATGCGTCAGGCGCTGGACGAGCTGGTGGTGGAAGGGATCAAGACCAACGTCTCCCTGCAAAAAGAGATCATGAAGGACGAAAACTTCCAGCACGGTGGGACCAACATCCACTACCTGCACAAGAAGCTGGGGCTGTAAGGATCCTTGACGAAGGCCGCAATGTCGGTGGACGTCGGCTCCGCAAGGAGCCTCTGTTGAAAAAGGGCCATGGCGACATGGCCCTTTTTTGTTATCCTTGCGCCCCTCAAAATTGTCGGAGGCCAAGGTGAATCGTTTCGCGCTCGCTCGCCGGGAAGCAGCCCTCTGCCTGCTGCTGACCCTGCTCTACTTCCTTGCCTGGTATGGCACGGCCTATTTCATCCCCGCAGAGATCGAATGCTGGGACATGCCGCTCTGGTTCCTGCTCAGCTGCATCCTGATGCCGCTGCTGTTCATCGTGCTGTGCGGCCTGATGGTGGATCGTCTGTTCGTGGACATCCCCCTCGACTCTCCTCCCCTCGATGCCAAGGAGCCTTCCCATGAATCTTGAGCTGATGCTGCCGCTCATCATCTATCTGGTGCTGGTGCTGGGAGTCGGCTTCTGGGCCAGCCGCCACCGGGTGGGCGGCGACTTCGTGCAGGAGTACTTCATCGGCAACCGCAGCATGGGCGGGCTAGTGCTGGCCATGACCCTGGTGGCCACCTACACCTCTGCCTCCTCCTTCATCGGCGGGCCGGGGGCGGCCTACAAGATCGGGCTGGGCTGGGTGCTGCTGGCGATGATCCAGCTGCCCACCGTCTGGCTCACCCTGGGGGTGCTTGGCAAGAAGTTCGCCATCATCGCCCGCCGGGTCAATGCGGTGACCATCAACGACATGCTGTGGGCCCGCTACCAGAGCAAGGCGGTGGTGGTGCTGGGCTCGGTCACCATCATCCTCGCCTTCATCGCCACCATGGTGGTGCAGTTCATCGGTGGCGCCCGTCTGCTGGAGACCGCCACCGGCCTCAGCTACCAGCAGGGGCTCCTGCTGTTTGCCAGCTGCGTGCTGCTCTACACGGTGATCGGCGGCTTTCGCGCCGTGGTGATGACCGATGCGCTGCAGGGGATCATCATGCTGATCGGCACCGGCGCCCTGCTGGCGGGCATTCTGGTGGCCGGTGACGGCCTGCCCAACCTCATCCACCAGCTCAAGGTGATCGATCCCAAGCTGGTGAGCCCGCAGGGGGCCGGCGACCTGCTGACCCAGCCCTTCATGCTGAGCTTCTGGGTGCTGGTCTGCATCGGGGTGGTGGGGCTGCCCCACTCGGCGCTGCGCTGCTTCGGCTATCGCGACAGCAAGGCGCTGCACCGCGGCATCCTGATCGGTACTGTGGTAAGCGCCTTGCTGATGTTCGGCATGCACCTGGCCGGCGCCCTGGGCCGCGCCATCCTGCCCGGCATGGACAGCCCGGACAAGATCATGCCCTCCCTGATGATGGAAGTGCTGCCCCCCTGGCTGGCGGGGGTCTTCCTGGCGGCGCCCATGGCGGCCATCATGTCCACCATCGACTCCCAGCTGATCCAGGCCTCCGCCACCCTGGTGAAGGATCTCTACCTCAACTACCTGAGTCCGGAGAAGGCTGGCCAGGAGAAGCTGGAGGTACGGGTGCCGCGCCTCTCCCTACTCTGTACCCTGATCCTGGGCACGCTGGTGCTGCTTGCAGCCTTGCAACCGCCCGAGATGATCATCTGGCTCAATCTGCTCGCCTTCGGCGGCCTGCAGGCGGTGTTCCTGTGGCCGCTGGTGCTCGGCCTCTACTGGTCGCGGGCCAATGGCCCGGGGGCCCTCGCCAGCATGGTGTGCGGCATCCTCTGCTACGCCATCCTGAGCCAGTGGGAGATCAAGCCGGCCGGCCTGCACGCCATCGTGCCGAGCCTGGGGCTGGGGCTGATTGCCTTCGTGCTGGTCAGCCTGCTGACCCCGGCCCCGAGCCAGCATGTGCGGCGCTTGTTTGAGCCGCAATCATCGATGGATTAATAAAGGGTTCCGAAACTATCCCAAAATGGGTGTTTTACGGGTAAACTGTGCGCCATGTCACAAAATGCCGTGCCCTTATGCCCGTACAGAACGCCAGACAGATCCTGACCCAAGCCCTGCAGCGACTCGGTTACGCCCTGTTGCTGCCGGTCTCCATCCTGCCGCTGGCCGCGCTGCTCTATCGGCTCGGCCAGCCGGACGTGCTGGATCTGGCGGTGCTCTCCCTCACCGGCCGCGCCCTGTTCAGCCAGATGCCGCTCATCTATGCGGTGGCCATCGCCTTCGGGCTGAGCCGCCAGGGTGAAGGCACCCAGGCGCTGGCCGGCGCGGTCAACTTTCTGCTGCTGAGCTCGGCGCTCGGCACCCTGGCCCCCGGCCTGCACAGCGACATGATCTGCGGCCTGCTGGCGGGATTGACCACCGCCATCGTCTACCCCTGGCTCAAGCGCCACCCCATGCCCCACTGGCTGCGGCTGATCAACGGCGACTTCACCAGCCTGCTCGCCTCGGCGCTCACCTGTCTGTTGCTGGCCTTCCCCCTCGCGCTGCTCTGGCCGCTGCTGGAACAGGGCATCACCCTGCTCGCCTCCGAACTGCTCACCACCCCGTTCGGTGCCTTCTGCTACGGCGTGCTGAACCGGCTGCTGATCCCGCTCGGCCTGCATCAGGTGCTGGGCAGCCTCATCGGGCTGGGGGAGAGCAACCTGCAGGCTCTGGCCAGCGCCCAGCCGCTGCACGAAGGCTATGTGGCCGGGCTCTACCCCATCATCATGTTCGGCCTGCCGGGCGCCTGCTTTGCCATCTGGCTGCACCGCCAGCGCATGCAGCGACTGCCCCAGGGGGGATTGCTGCTCACCCTGGCGCTCACCTCGGCGCTGGTGGGCATCACCGAACCCATCGAGTTCCTGTTCGCCTTCACCGCCCCCTGGCTGTTTCTGGCCCACGCCCTGCTGACCGGCCTGTCGCTCGCCACCTGCAGCGCGCTCGGCATCAAGGTGGGCAGCTACTTCTCCGCCGGCCTGCTGGATCTGGTGCTGAGCTACCACGCCGGCGAGCACAGCTTCTGGCTCATTCCGGTCGGCATCCTGTTCTTCGTCGCCTACACATTGCTGTTCTATCAGCTGCTGGAGCGCACGCCCCTCAGCCTGCCGAGCAAGCCCATCGCACCGGAGCACCCGCGCCTGGCCAGCGTCGCCCCCTCCGACCCCCAGATGCTGGCGATCCAGTACCTCAAGGTGCTGGGCGGCATGGACAACCTGCAGGCGATGAGCGTCTGCCTCACCCGCCTCAGCCTGCGGGTGCGCGACATCTCGCTGGTGGATCAATCCCGTCTGCTGGGGCTGGGCTGCCTCTCCTGGATCCAGCTCAACGACCATCAGCTGGTGCTGGTGCTGGGCCCCAACGCCAGCCTGATCGAGGGGCAGATCCGCATGCTGGCGGAGCGCCAGTCGGTGCCGCTCGGCCTCAAGCCCAATCAGGAGTCCGCCGGTCAGAGCGGCTGGTAGCCTCAGGCAAACGGCAACCGCTCGGCGACAAAGTCCATCAGGCTGCGCAGGGCAGGCGCCAGGTGCTCCCGGCTCGGGTAGATGAGGTAGAAGGGGTTGGCCGGAATGGGGTGACTGGGCAGCACCTTCTGCAAGCGTCCCGCCGCAAGATCCCCCTCGCAGACGTGATGGGGCAGCAGGGCAATCCCCCCCTCGTTGATCGCCAGCTCCCGCAGCGCCAGCAGGCTGTTGCTCAGACAAGCCCCCTGCGGCCGCCAGCCTCCCTCCTGCAGCGGCCACACCGGCAGCGACGTGTGCACCAGGCAGGCGTATCGGCCCAGCTCGCTCAGCTGTTGCGGCATACCGTGGGCCGCCAGATAGGCGGGCGCCGCCACCAGATGACGCGGCACCTGACCAATGCGCCGGCAGATCAGGCTGGAATCTTTCAGCGGCGCCGCCCGCAGCGCCAGATCGTAACCCTCCCCCACCAGATCGAGCTGCTCATCGCAGAGGGTCAGCTCCAGCACCACCTCGGGGTAGAGGGCCCGAAACTCGGCCAGGATCCGGCCGAGCAGCAGGGTGCCGGTGGCCTCCGGCGCGGTGATCCGCACCCGGCCCGCCGGGGCCGCGCGCAGCCGCGCCATCGCCAGATTGGCGCTGCGGGCCAGTGCCAGCAACGCCCGGCACTGCTCCACATAGACCTCCCCCTGCGGGGTCAGGCTCAGCCGGCGGGTGGTGCGCTGCAACAGGCGCACCCCGAGCTGGGATTCGAGCCGCGAGATCTTCTGGCTGACCGAGGATTTGGGCATGCCGAGCAGCTCGGCCGCCCCGGTGAAACTGCCCTGCTCCACCACGGTGGCGAACAGCCCCATCAGCTCCAGTTCGACATTGTTCATATATTCAAACAGTCTTTACCAATTACCCATCTTAATCTGAATAATCAACCAGACTAGAGTGGCTGGCAATCCCCATCCAACCGATTTGAAAGGAACTGCCATGAAAGCCATCGCCCTGACCCACTATCTGCCGAGCGATCATCCCCACTGCTTCATCGAAGCCAATCTGGCCGACCCGACACCGGGCCCGCGCGACCTGCTGGTGCGGGTCAAGGCCACCTCCATCAACCCGGTGGACACCAAGGTGCGAGCCCCCAAGGCCAAGGTCGAGAGCAGCCCGCGAGTGCTGGGCTGGGACGCCGTAGGCGAAGTGATCGCCGTCGGCCGCGAGGTGACCCTGTTCAAGGCGGGCGACCGGGTCTGGTATGCCGGCGACATCAGCCGCCCCGGCAGCAACAGCGCCCTGCAACTGGTGGATGAGCGCATCGCCGCCCTCGCCCCCACCAGCCTGAGCGACGTGGAAGCCGCGGCCCTGCCGCTCACCGCCATCACCGCCTGGGAGACCCTGTTCGAGCGCATGCGCCTCACCCGCGAGAGCAGCGGCAAGCTGCTGATCATCGGCGGCGCCGGTGGCGTGGGCTCCATCGCCATCCAGCTGGCCCGCCAGCTCACCGGCATGGAGGTGATCGCCACCGCCTCGCGCCCCGAGACCCGGGCCTGGTGCCTGCAGATGGGGGCCCACCAGGTGGTGAGCCATCACCAGTTGCAGGAGGAGCTCACTGCCCTCGGCATCACTCAGGTGGACGCCATCTTCTGCACCAATGCCACCGAGCAGCACTGGGATGCCATGGCCAGCCTCATCAGCCCGTTCGGCCATATCTGCACCATCGCCGAATCGAGCGAGCCCTGGGACCTCTCCCTGCTCAAGAGCAAGAGCGTCACCTTCAGCCAGGAGTTCATGTTTACCCGCTCCCTGTTCCAGACCCCGGACATGATCGAGCAACACAACCTGCTGGGGCTGGTCGCCGCCCTGGTGGACCAGGGCGTGGTCAAGACCACCCTCAGCAAGGTGGTGGCCGAGCTGACCCCGGCTACCCTGGCTCAGGCTCATGCCGAGGTGGAAGCCGGCCGCATGGTGGGCAAGCTGGTGATTGACATGAGCCAGTTCGGCAACTAATCCCTTATGGGTAAAAACTGCACCATCATGGGGTGAACTCACCAGTGACAAGCCCCATCACAGCACAGCTCACATCAGGCAACAGACAGTCACCACGCAGCATCACCATAAAAAGAACCAAAAAAAGGGGCCATCCCGCCGGGATGGCCCTAAATACCTGAACGTTGGGGTAACAATCACACACATATCCTTATGCAGGACCTCTGTACCTTTGCAGCTAGTGTGCCAATCCCGCCCGCCTCCCCGCTTGCTTGCCACATTGTGCCCTGCCACCAGTGGTCTGTATCCGCAGGCAAAAAAAAGCCACCCGAAGGTGGCTGAAAAAGATGACGGAACTTTCCTAGAGCAAAGCATTCAGCGGGAACAGGTTGCTTCCCGTCACCCAATGAGGAATACACGAACCGTGCCAACTCGGCAAAGTCTGCCTCCTCCACCACACTGCATGGGCAAACCACGACAGCACACGCCCATGATGATAGAATCCCGCGGTTTCACATTTATGAAGAGTCGACGCCATGCCCTGGATACAAATTCGAATCAACGCCACTGCCAAGACCGCAGACAAGGTGAGCAACATGCTGCTGGGGCGTGGTGCCCAGGCGGTGACCTTTATGGATGCCAAGGATGTGCCCGTCTATGAACCCATGCCGGGCGAAACCCCGCTGTGGGGCGAGACCGAAGTAATGGGGCTGTTCGACGCCGAAACCGATCCGGCACCCACCATCGCCTTCTTCCAGCAGATCTTCGGTGAAGACGTGGGCTACAAGGTGGAGCAGCTGGAAGACAAGGACTGGGTGCGCGAGTGGATGGATCACTTCCACCCCATGCAGTTCGGCGAGCGGCTGTGGATCTGCCCGAGCTGGCGCGACGTGCCGAACCCCGATGCGGTCAACGTCATGCTGGACCCGGGTCTGGCCTTCGGTACCGGTACCCACCCCACCACTGCGCTCTGCCTGCAGTGGCTGGACGGGCTGGATCTGGCCGGTAAAACCGTGGTCGACTTTGGCTGCGGCTCCGGCATCCTCGGCATCGCCGCCCTGAAACTGGGCGCCGCCCGGGTCATCGGCATCGACATCGATCCGCAGGCCATCCAGGCCAGCCGTGACAACGCCGAGCGCAATGGCGTCGCCGATCAGATAGAGCTCTACCTGCCGGCGGATCAGCCGCAAGATGTCGAAGCAGACGTGGTGGTCGCCAACATCCTGGCCGGCCCGCTGCGCGAACTGGCGCCGCTTATCGCCGGCCACGGCAAAGCGGGCAGCCTGATGGCCCTCTCCGGTGTGCTGGAAAGCCAGGCGCCGGAGCTGGAGACCATCTACGGCCAGTGGTTCGAGATGGACCCGACCGCCGTCAAGGAAGAGTGGTGCCGGCTCTCCGGCCGTAAACTCGGCTAAGCGGCACTTGCCAAACTATCAACGGGGCTCCCACACGGGAGCCCCGTCTGTTTTCAACTCGCCGGCAGCCACCTCTCTGGTGCCGTTACCCAGCGCCATCCACACTCGCACGGCAATCAGTGCTCATTTGACCACACAGCTCACCCCGTTTCCGGTAGGATAGGCCGCCAGTCCCCCTTGCGACACGGAGTGCTTATGCGGATTGCCATACTGGATGACTATCAGGATCAGGTGCGTCATCTGCCCTGCTTTACCCGCCTAGCGGGCCACGACGTCACCATCCTCACCCAAAGCGAACCTGACCCCGAGCGCCTTGCCGCCAAGCTGGCAGGGGTGGAGGCGCTGGTACTGATCCGCGAGCGCACCCGCATCGACGAGGCGTTGCTGCGCAGGCTCCCCTCCCTTCGGCTCATCAGTCAGACCGGCAAGATCAGCCAGCATATCGACCCCCTCCTGTGTCAACGCCACGGGGTGGCCGTCGCCGAAGGCATCGGCAGCCCGGTGGCACCCGCCGAGCTCTGCTGGGCGCTCATCATGGCCGCCTCCCGCCACCTCCCGGCCTATTGTCATGCCCTCGCCCAGGGGCAGTGGCAGCAATCCGGCACACTGGGGCTGGGCCGTACCTTGCAGGGGCTGACGCTCGGCATCTGGGGCTACGGCAAGATTGGCAGACTGGTGGCCGGTTACGGCCGGGCCTTTGGCATGTCGGTGCTGATCTGGGGCAGCGAGGGCTCCCGCCAGCAGGCCGAGCGGGATGGCCATGCCAGCGCCTCCGACAAGGAGGCCTTCTTTCGTGACGCCGACATCCTCTCTTTGCATCTGCGCCTGCACGAGGCAACCCATGGCTGTGTGACCCGCGCCGATCTCGCGCGGATGAAGGCCGACTCCCTGCTGGTCAACGTCAGTCGGGCTGAGCTTGTCGAGCCGGGCGCCCTTTATGCTGAACTCGCCGCCAACCCCACCCGGCGCGCAGCGCTCGACGTGTTCGACGCAGAGCCTGCCACGGCGCAAAGCGAGCCTTTGCTGCGCCTGCCCAATGTGCTGGCCACCCCTCATCTCGGTTATGTGGAGCGCAACAGCTACCAGCTCTACTTTCAGGCCGCCTTTGACAATCTGATTGCCTTTGCCGAGGGCAGGCCGACCAATCTGGTGCTGCCCGTAGCGGGCCGCTGATCACGGTTATCCGGCGGCCGGACCGCTAACATGTGAACCCCATGCGCCACCAAGGCAAGCCACAGGAGCAGCCATGACCGAGTACGACAAGATGATCGCCAGCCAGCCCTACAACTGCATGGCGCCGGAACTGGATCTGTTGCGCCGGGAGACGGCCCGCCTGTACCGCCGCTTCAATCGCAGCGACGAGGAGAATGAACAGCTGGCGCTGCTGCAGCAGATCGTCGGCGAGCTGGCCCAGGGGGCCTTCATCTGCCCGCCCCTCTACTGCACCTATGGCCGCCACATCCACCTTGGCGAGCGCAGCTACATCAACATGGGGGCCACCCTGCTGGACAACGCCCCCATTCGCATCGGTGCCGAGGTGATGATCGGGCCGAACGTGCAGATCTACACCGCCGCCCACGCGCTGGACGCCGATGAACGGATCCAGGGGGTCGAGACCGCGCTGCCGGTCACCATCGAGGACAGGGTCTGGATTGGCGGCGGTGCCATCCTGCTGCCCGGCGTCACCATAGGGCGGGAGGCCATCGTGGGCGCCGGAGCCGTGGTCACCAAAGACGTGCCAGCCGGCGCCCGGGTGGTAGGCAACCCGGCCCGCGTGTTGCCCGCCAAAGGCAAGACGCCGGTAAGCTAGCAGCTGCACCGGACGCTACGGAATTAAGGGAAGCGGCACCTGCAAAGCGCCAACAAAAATGAAGCCCAACGCCATCAAGACCATGATGGCCTGTAAAAAGGTGACCTTTCCGGTCCTAGGAGGTTGAGAGTACCGACACCTGAAAAGCGCCCATAAAAATGAAGCCCAATATCATCAAGACCATAATGGCCTGTAAAAAGGAGACCTTTCCGGTCCTAGGAGGTTGAGAGTGCCAACACCTGCAAAGCACCCATAAAAATGAAGCCCAATGTCATCAAGACGTTGGGCTGTAAAAAGGTGCTACGGAATTGCGACTCTCATCGCAGAAAATTAGAAGGGGTCACCTTCTAAACTGGCACAGGGATATTAACGAGGCGCAAACGTTTTACATAGCGTAATAAACCAGGATTGAGAACGGCATCTCACTATTTAAAAAATTCCCTGCCAGCCACGGCATCCCTCTTGGCAATCTTCCAAATATCAGTACAGCCCGCCACCAGAAACAAAAAAGCCCTGACGAGTCAGGGCTTTGCCGGTCATGAAGCAGACTAGAAGCGGCGCACGAACTCGCTCACCGGCAGCTCGCGCAGCTTGCGGGCCTCCAGCATGGGGGTACCAAGGTAGAGGAAGCCCACCAGCTGATCCTCCGGTGTCAGTCCCAACCCTTCATTGATCTGCTCGTCGAAAATGAACCAGCCGGAGCGCCAGATACCGTTGAAGCCCTGGGCCTGGGCCGCCATCTGCATCGCCATCAGGGCGCAGCCAGCGGAGAGTTCCTGCTCCAGCCGCGGCACCTTGGGATGCTCCTGGTAGCGGGTTGCCACCGCGATCAGCAGCGGTGCGCGCAGCGGGGCCTCCTGACACTTCTTGATGCTCTCCTCATCCTCGCCGCGACTGCGCGCGGCCTGTGCCAGCAGGGTGCCGAGCCGTTCGCGCCCCTCCCCTTCGAACAGGATGAACTGCCAGGGGGTCAGGGTGCCGTGATCCGGCGCCCGCAGCCCGGCCTTGAGGATATTGTCGAGTACCTCGCCGCTCGGGGCGGGCTCGGCCAGGCGGCCACAGGAGTGACGATTCAGTAACAGGTGGAGGGCATCCATGGGCAGTTCCTTGTCAGGGGCTATGATGGCGCTACCTTAGCACAGCACCAGATGAAGAAAACCCCTGAGCATCAGGGGTTTGTCGCAATACATGGCGGCCCGTCGACTAGATGACCGCCGCCAGTTCGGCCCCCTGGCGGATGGCGCGCTTGGCGTCCAGCTCGGCGGCCACGTCGGCCCCGCCGATGATGTGTACCGGCTTGCCCGCCGCCTGCAGGCCGGCCTGCAGCTCCTTGAGCGGCTCCTGGCCGGCGCAGATGATCACCTGATCCACCGGCAGACACTGCTGCTGTTCACCCACCTGAATGTGAAGCCCCTCATCATCGATGCGCAGGTACTGCACGCCGGAGAGCATCTCCACCTTGCGGTTCTTGAGCACGGTGCGGTGGATCCAACCGGTGGTCTTGCCAAGGCCGTCACCCACCTTGCTCTCCTTGCGCTGCAGCAGCCACACCTGGCGCTCGGGGGCGTCGATCACCGGGGCCATCAGGCCGCCGCGCTCGCCGAGCTGCTTGTCGATGCCCCACTCCTTGAGCCAGTGATCGCGACTGCGATCCCCCTTGCCCTCTACCAGGTATTCGGCCACGTCAAAGCCGATGCCACCGGCGCCGATCACCGCCACCTTCTCACCCACCGGCTTGTGATCCCGCAAGACATCGAGGTAACTCATCACCTTGGCATGCTCGATGCCCGGAATGTTGGGGGTGCGCGGGCGGATGCCGGTGGCGAGGATCACCTCGTCAAAGCCGCCGCCCAAGAGGCTCTCGGCACTCTGGCGCTGGCCCAGATAGAGTTCGACACCGCACTTCTCCAGCCGCTTGGCAAAGTAGCGCAGGGTTTCGTGAAACTCCTCCTTGCCCGGGATCTGCTTGGCGAAGTTGAACTGGCCGCCGATCTCGCTGGCCTGATCGAACAGGCTCACCTGATGGCCGCGTTCGGCGGCGTAGCAGGCAAACGCCAACCCGGCCGGGCCTGCGCCCACCACCGCCAGCTTCTTGGGCTGGGGCACCCGGCCAAACGTCAACTCGGTCTCGAAGCAGGCGCGCGGGTTGACCAGGCAGGAGGCCCGCTTCTGCTTGAAGACATGATCCAGACAGGCCTGGTTGCAGGCGATGCAGGTGTTGATCTCGTCCACCCGGTTCTCGGCAGCCTTGATGACAAATTCGGGATCCGCCAGGAAGGGACGCGCCATGGAGACCATATCCGCCTCGCCGCCCGCCAGAATGCGCTCGGCCACCTCGGGGGTGTTGATGCGGTTGGTGGTGATAAGCGGCACACTCAGATGTTTCTTGAGCTCCGCCGTCACCCAGCTGAAGGCGCCGCGCGGCACGCTGGTGGCGATGGTGGGAATGCGCGCCTCGTGCCAGCCGATGCCGGTATTGATGAGGGTGACCCCCACCTGCTCCAGCGCCTTGCCAAGGGCGATCACTTCCTCAAGGGAGGAGCCCTGCTCCACCAGATCCAGCATGGAGAGGCGGAAGATGATGATGAAATCCGGCCCGACCCGCTCGCGGATGGCGCGGACAATCTCCACCGGGAAACGCATGCGGTTTTCGTTGCTGCCACCCCAATCATCGGTGCGCTTGTTGGTGCGCTCGCAGATGAACTGGTTGATGAGATACCCTTCCGATCCCATCACCTCGACCCCGTCGTAGCCCGCGCTCCTGGCCAGTTGCGCAGTGGCGGCGAAGTCGCGAATGGTGCCGCGGATCTGCCGCTCGCTCATGGCGCGCGGCTTGAACGGAGAGATGGGGGCCTTGAGGGCACTCGGTGCCAGGCTGAACGGATGATAGGCGTAGCGGCCGGCATGGAGGATCTGCAGCGCTATCTTGCCCCCCTCCTGATGCACCGCACTGGTCACCTTCTTGTGCTTGGCCACCTGCCAGGGAAAGCTCAGCTGGGAACCGTGGGGCACCAACCGGCCACGCAGGTTGGGGGCGATGCCGCCGGTCACGATGAGGCCGACCCCGCCCCGGGCCCGCTCGCCATAGAAGGCGGCCAGCTTGTCAAAGCCCCCCTTCTCCTCTTCGAGGCCGGTGTGCATGGATCCCATCAACACGCGGTTGCGCAGCTGGGTAAAGCCGAGATCGAGGGGGGTCAGCAGGGTCGGGTAGCGGCTCATCATGAACTCCTTGTCGGGGCCGGGCTGGATGGCACCATGCCCATTCCCCACCGTCCGGACTCAAGCCCGGACCACGACGGCAGAATGGGTGGGCGGCTCACAGGGCCTCCAGTTAATTTTTTGTTATCAAACCGAGGCTAGAGTAAAGAATCGAAAATGCTTTTTCAAACAAATGTTTGGACAATTTTTCGGCGAACAGACGTGTTCCGAACAACCGGGCTCCGATCCTGTCCAAGCGGAAATGGCATTTCACCGGCCAACTGGTTAATAATGGCGCTTCCCTCCCCATTAACAGGGCGATAACGCGACTATGTCTATTTTCAAAGGTCTGGGTTGGCTGTTTCGCAGCCTGTGGCGCCTGCTCAATTTCACCCGGCTGATGCTGGTCAATCTGCTGTTTCTCGTCGTGGTCTTGATCATCGTCTTCAGCGTCAGCCAGAAAGAGGCTCCCAGCGCCCCCATCGAAGGGGCCCTCACCCTCAATCTCTCCGGCGTGCTGGTGGAACAGCGCTCGCAGACCGATCCCACGGTGCAGCTGCTGCGCCAGGTGGACAACAGCGACGAGCTGCCCAGCGAGATCGTCCTCTCCGATCTGCTGTGGGCCATCAAAAGCGCCAAGGATGACGATCGCATCAAGGCGCTGGTGATCAAGCCCCAGGGGCTGCAGGGCACCAGCTTCTCCAAACTGCAGGAGGTGGCGAGCGCCATCGATGCCTTCAAGGAGAGCGGCAAGCCGGTCATCGCCATGGCCGACTTCTACACCCAGGGCCAATATCTGCTGGCCGCCCACGCCGATCACGTGCTGCTCAACCAGAGCGGCGCCGTGGTAATCGAGGGGCTCGGCGTCTACCAGACCTACTACAAGTCGGCGCTGGAGAAGCTCAACATCACCCCGCACGTGTTCAAGGTCGGTACTTACAAGTCTTTCGTCGAACCCTATACCCGCGACGAGATGTCCCCCGAGAGCAAGGAGGCGAACCAGCGCTGGCTGGATCAGCTGTGGCAATCCTATGTGGCCGACGTAGCCGAGCAGCGCGAAATCGAACCCGACGCCGTGGCACCGGGCAAGGATCGCTTCCTCGAGCTGCTGCGCAAGGCCGGCGGCAACGCCGCCAACTACGCCCTCGACAACGGTCTGGTGGATCAGCTGGCGACCCGCGACGAGATGACCCAGGCGGTGATCAAGGAAGTGGGCGAGAGCGATGACCACGGCTGGAAGGGAGTGGGCCTCAAGGAGTACCTGGCCGCCATTCCGAGCCAGTATCCCCAGAGCGGCAAGGATGAGGTGGGTCTCATCGTCGCCAGCGGCGCCATCATGGATGGCGTCCAGCCTGCCGGCACCATCGGCGGCGACAGCCTCGCCGACCTGCTGGCCGATGCCCGCCGCGACGACAAGGTGAAAGCCCTGGTGCTGCGGGTCGACAGCCCGGGCGGCAGCGCCTTCGCCGCCGAGCAGATCCGCGCCGAGCTGCTGGCCCTCAAGCAGGCCGGCAAGCCGGTGGTGATCTCCATGGGCAGCTACGCCGCCTCCGGCGGTTACTGGATCTCCGCCGATGCAGACAAGATCTTCGCCTCCCCCACCACCCTCACCGGCTCCATCGGGGTGTTCGGCATGTTCGCCACCATCGACAAGGCGCTCTCCCAGTACGGGGTGCACACCGACGGCGTCGGCACCACCGACTATGTCGGCGTCGGCCTGACCCGCGCCCTGCCGGAACACGTCGGTCAGGCGATCCAGCTGAACGTGGAAGATACCTACCAGCGTTTCGTCGGTCTGGTGAGCAAGGGCCGTGGCCTGAGCCCGGAAGAGACCGAGAAAGCGGCCGAGGGCCGGGTCTGGACCGGTCAGGATGCCAAGGCGCTGGGACTGGTGGACGAGTTTGGCGATCAGGAGGCGGCCATCAAGGCGGCGGCCGAGCTGGCCAACCTCAAGGAGTGGCAGGTCACCCCCATCGAGCAGGAAGAGTCAGCCAAAGACAAGTTCCTGCGCCAGCTGTTCGACAGCAGCGCCCAAGTGCTGGCTTCCCACCTGCAGAACTGGTTGCCGGCCGGGCTTGGCAAGGCGCTGGTGGAGGTAAACCGCAGCCTGGACCCGCTGACCCGCTTCAACGATCCGCAGGGCACCTACGCCCTCTGCCCGGTCTGTACGCCCTGAGCAGCAGCAAACGCAAAAAAAACCGCCTTGGGGCGGTTTTTTTTACATCTGCCTCAAGGGGTCCGAGTCACGCCAGCAGGCCGGATTCGTGCCAGTGGTGCAACTCAGCCAGCACCCTGGTCTCCCGCACCGTCCACTGGGGGCAAGGGCCCGCCAGCTGGGTCTTGTTGGTCTGCAGCGCCTCGGCCAGCTCGAACCAGCCGGGGGTGAAACCGAGCCTTATCTCGTAGGGCTGGGGCTGGGGTTCGCACCAGGCCTCCCCCACCTGACAGAGGTAGTAGAAGGAGCGGATGCAGTAGGCGTCGTAGTCAGCCTCGCGGGCCGGCCGGTATTCCCGCGTCTCGCCGAGCAGGGCACCGACCGCCACCAGCTCGGCGCCGCACTCTTCGCGCAGCTCGCGCGCCAGGGCCGTGCGGTGACACTCCCCGTGCTCGATGCCGCCACCGGGAAACATCAGATCGCCGTTGACCTGGGAGTGCACCAGCAGCAGCTGGTCGCCGCGCAGCACGACGGCCCTGACGGTGACCCGCTCCAGCTGGCGGCCATCTGTGTTGACCCGACCGTGGGTGAGCCGGATGTCGAAAGGGTGCGGCCAGTCGCTGGCCAGAGATTCAATGTGGTTCATCAGGGTTCAGGGACGATAGGTCCCGCTTTTCAGTTGTTCGACCAGGGTGGCTGCCTGGCTGTCCAGGCTCTCCTGCTCTTGCTTGCTCAGGGAGTGATAGAGGCTGAAACGGGTGGCCGACACCTCGGCGGCATTCTGGAACGACTCGCTCACCTTGCCCCACAGATAGGCCTGCCCGTACTGCTTCTGGCCCATGTAGAGGGTGCTGAGGGAGGTGAGGATCCGGCCGTTGACCTGCTCCCCTTCCCGGTAGAGGGAGAGGGCGTGCTGCATCAGCGCGATGGCCTTTTGCGGCTCACTCTTGGCATAAATGCCGCCGAGCGCCAGTTGCAGCTCGGGCTCCTCCAGCACGGGTTGCCCCTCCAGCGCAAGAAACTGCTGGCGAGCCAGCTCGTTGGTGTTGTTGGTCCAGTGCCAGAGCAGCAGGTAGGGATCTGTGGCGTTGCGGGTGGCGGCATCAAGCTGGGCCAGCTGTTCGCCGGCCGCCAGCATCCCCTCCACCCGCGGGCTCTTCTGCTCGCGGGCCCGCTTGTACTCGATGTTGGTGGAGCGTTCGGCGCATTTGAGATAACGCTCCAGGCTACGCATCAACTCGTACTGGCGCCGCTGCGTCCCCTCCGCCTGCAGGTAGTAGCGGGCCCGGATGATGTCGCTGCGCTCGTAACGACACCAGCCATCGTCCACCAGATCCTGACAGAGGGCCGGATAATTGGCACAGATGTTGTGGATCCTGTCATCGTCACAGGCGGTGAGCAGCAGGCCGCAACAGAGGCCAAACAACAGGGAACGAGCTGGAAAAGGGGTCATGGTTCATATCTTGTTGGTAACAATTGCAGCCTGCCATGGCCACCCTTGGCTAGCAAACAGATTACATATCCATTACAATGCGCGCGCCGTATAAGGCCGCGACTGCAGAATAATATAACGAAATATACACCCCTACACTGATCTGCATTCGACGAATTTCTATTTGCCCCAACAACGTGAAATAAAGGATCTGGTTAATGACCCACGAGCACTATCTGCAGGCGTGGCAGGAGAGCCAGGAGCTCGCCGAAGCCATGCAACCCTTGATCGGTCGCCTCTACCGCCAGCAGGGGATCGAGATCACCATCTTCGGCCGCCCGCTGCAAAACGCCTCCACCATCGATATCCTCAAGGCCCACCGGGTCGTTCGCCGCCACCAGGGAGCCCCCCTCCCGCTCCAACAGAGCTTTCCCCTGCTGCAAGCCATTCTGGCCCTGAACCCGACCGCCGCCGAGATCGATCTGGGCAAGCTGGCCGTGGGTTACTGGCAGGATCACCAGAATGAAGCCGGCATCGACGACTACCTGCGTGCCAAGCTGGCACCGGCCCTGGGTCGCGGCGTGCCGGCCCCCACCGACGTGGTGTTGTACGGCTTTGGCCGCATCGGCCGCCTGCTGGCCCGGCTGCTGATCGAGCGCACCGGCGCCGCCAACTCCCTGCGGCTGCGCGCCATCGTGGTACGCGGTGGTCGTGACGGGGATCTGGAGAAACGCGCCAGCCTGCTGCGTCGTGACTCGGTGCACGGTCCCTTCAACGGCTCCATCGAAGTGGATGTGGAGCGTAGCGCCATCATCGCCAATGGCACCTTCATCCAGGTGATCTACGCAAACAGCCCGGCCGACATCGACTACACCGCCTACGGCATTCACGATGCGCTGATCGTCGACAACACCGGGGTCTGGCGTGACGAGGCGGGGCTGTCTGAGCACCTCAAGGCGCGCGGCGCCGCCCGGGTGCTGCTGACCGCCCCCGGCAAGGGGGAGATGAAGAACGTGGTGTTCGGCGTCAACCACGAGGTGATCGGGCCCGATGACAAGATCATCTCCGCCGCCTCCTGCACCACCAACGCCATCACCCCGGTGCTCAAGGTGATGCAGGACAAGTACGGCATCCGCCACGGCCACGTGGAGACAGTCCACTCCTACACCAACGACCAGAACCTCATCGACAACTATCACAAGGGCGAGCGCCGCGGTCGCAGCGCGGCCCTCAACATGGTGATGACCAGCACCGGCGCCGCCAAGGCGGTGGCCAAGGCGCTGCCCGAGCTCAAGGGCAAGCTGACCGGCAACGCCATCCGGGTGCCCACCCCCAACGTGTCGCTGGCCATCATCAACCTGTCGCTGGAACAGACCACCGATCGGGAGAGCCTCAATGCCTATCTGCAGCAGATGGCGCTGAGCTCGGCCCTGCATCGCCAGATCGACTTCAGCGCCAGCACCGAGCTGGTCTCCTCCGACATGGTGGGCTCCCGTTTTGCGGGCATCGTCGACTCCCAGGCCACCATCGCCGAGGGGGATCACTGCGTGCTCTACGTATGGTATGACAACGAGTTCGGGTACAGTTGTCAGGTAGTGCGGGTGATGGAGCAGATGGCTGGCGCAGTCCGCCAGGATCTGCCGGTCTGATCCCGATTCGTCATGGCTCAATGTGCAAGGAGAAGGCCGGATGTCGTTTCAACAAGGTGAGTTTCTACAAGCAATCAGGCAGATGCCCGCAGAGGTGTACGAACGCCTCAAGACGGCGGTCGAGCTCGGCAAGTGGCCCGATGGCAAACCGCTCACTGACGAGCAGAAGGCCACTTCCCTGCAGGCGGTGATGGCCTGGCAGGCGATGCACCTCGACAACCCCGAGCACATGAACATCGGCCGTGACGGCGAGATCGTGATGAAGAGTAAGAGCGAGCTCAAGCGTCAGTATCGCGACGAGGAAGAGATAGTGCGGGTCGACCTCAACCACTGAGTCTGACCCACCAGGCCGCCCACCGCGGCCACAGCAGAGAGGGGAGCCAATATGGCTCCCCTCCTATCTATCATGCTTCGAACACACTACCGTACCCTATAACACCACGACTTCGTCACTGAATCTGTCAGCAACTCGTTGACCATGGCAAAGTACCGAATAAATAGAACAATCCAGTATCTTCTTTCTAGTTTGCAGGTGCTCAATGTAGTCATCCGAAAGAACACAATCACCATCAGAGATCATCAGAATATCGGCCTTCTCGTATTCCTTGGCATCCCTGATGATCTCACAGGCACGGTTCAGCGGTGTTTCAAAGTCCGTTCCGCCACCGAATCCCTGTCGCAAGAAATGGAGCAGCCCCGAAGCACTGTTTTCTTCATGTATGGCATATTCTCTCAACTCCCCATTGTCACCAAAGAGCACGACATGCAGAGAGCGCGCCTCTTGCTGCAGGACTGCCGATACAGCAAGCAATAACGCCCTGGCTTTCAGTAGCGGAGCTCCGCTCATGCTACCGGATGTATCCAGGCAGGCGACCACAGGCCCTGTTCGTTTTTGCTCCAACTCCAGCTGTTCACCCGAAGTACAAGTGGTTCCCTGCAACTCATAGGTCATCAAGTTTCGTTCCAGAAAACGGGCATAAAACAGGGTTTCCAGTGCCTCATCCTCCAGATTAAGCAACTCTGTGGGGAGTACACGAGCCAGATCTTCACTGCGATGGGTACCGTGTACCTCACTTTTACTCGCGTGCGGGATCCGCGCCTGTTTTTTCTTCTCTTCCGAAATATAAGCTCGGCCCATCTTATAAGTTAACTCTTTAATGGCATGATTTTGCTGTAGCTGCTTGGCGAGCGGCTCAATATCATCCTTACATAGCTTGAGATCGTTATACGAGAAATTGGCACCGGAACAGGCTAACAATAAGGCCTTGGACTTTTCATAGGTTGTATCTATATCGCCCAATATCTGACCATAACCAGTCAATTTTTTACGCATCTCGTCAGGGATTTCCTCATCGGCCAGCTCTGCCTCATAAGCTTTACACTCTGCCAACTCGGCACGAAGAGCGGCAATCATCTCCTCATTAAGAGGCCGGTTTTTAAGGTGATCCTCCTGTGCCAGCCAGTCCGGTTCCGGGGTCGGATTATCCGCCAGCGAGTCATCCCAGTCCCATAATCGCCATTTGGTTGCACCCAACTTGTATCTGGCAGACTCTTTTAGAGCCTTGATGGTCGGTTCCCAACTCTCGTCAATGATATTCACTGTTGATAACAGGTTATTAAACCAAGAAGAACCTCTATTTTTGGGCGAATGTTTGACACACCGGGCAGAAAAAACATGGCAATTCGCAAATACCAGACCATAAAAGCCACGATCACCAATATGACTCTCGGCCTTGTGAGCCACCACCTCACAACTAACAGCTCCGTCACCGTCACAGGATACATAGATCTTGCGACCCAGTGTACTTTTGGATGTAAAACTGGCTGGGCCGCATCGATTAACAGTACCTTCAGCAATATCTGTGACTTCTATGTTGGCGATCTCTTGATCGCCAACATAGATACCGGAATGTTCTGCACCTAACCAGAGATCGCAATAGAGCACGCTCCCTGGCTGTGGGGTTACCTGATCACGAAAATTGCTGTCAATAAAATATTTTATACCCTTTATCCCGAATGGAATTGCAGCGGTAATACCACTGATACCTCGCCACAATGAACTGCGTATTCCAGCTAGTAGACCGAGCATAGCGCGTCTCACACCCAAAGATTGGCGTTTATTTGTTGCAGTAGAGGACCAATTTTATCTTGCTCGGGTATAGTATGTTTTACAACTTTTTCCGCAGAGTTGAATCCTACGGATTGCAGTATTGGGTTATTATTCTGTTCATCCCAATCCCAAACAGTATCAAAATCCCAATTCAGCGTGAATTCAAAAAAATACTTATTAAAATTGACAAATGAAACTGTCTGCCCGTCTTTCCCATTAGCATCATTAAGTCGCTTCACCAAAGAAGTTTTATCAAGTGATGCATTATTCGAAAATTTATTGCTGGCAAGCATCATTTCTTGAGTAGCCCCGAATACTGGACCATGAAACCCATAGATTGGCACGTTATTACCAAACGTTGAAAAAATATATCCCAATGCGCATGAATCTATTTCACTATCGTGCATAGAATAAGAAAAACAAACCCCATAAATTCGACCAAAAAACGAGTTATCATAAGAATTTTCAATTTTACCAGATATGAAACAACGCATTACTTTACTATTTGATATTTCTCTAGCTACCGCACCACCTTCATCGCGCGATTTAAAATCTAGAATAAATGCAACATCACTAACTTTACAGTCATGAACTAGATTGGCAAGCTTAGGCGAATTTGAATACCCTGATACTATACACTGTGAAATATTGCATTTCTTTATATCTTTCTTGGCAAGACTACCTTTAATATTACAACCACTGATGTCACAATCATTTGCATTACCTAAAATCATCGATTGTTCCATTACGCAACTACTTATTTTACAACTGTTTGCCTGATTGGCCAATGAAAATCCAGCTAAGTAAAGATTCTTAACAGAAGATGTTGACTGAAATGAATCAAAGAGTGACTCTGATTTTTCTCGACCAACAATAGAAAAACCGGCACCATCATAGTGCCCCTTAAAATCAATTGCAGTCCAGTTAGACACCGTAGATACATCGATATCTGCCATCTGCTTAAAATAATATCCTTGCAGCCCAACTTCTGGATTCCTTAAACGCAATAGCTCATCGAGATTATTAATTAATATGGGATCATGTTCCCCCCCCCCCCCTTTTAAGCCTTTAAATCTACTTATAAAATGGAGGTTTTCGATATTTTTAGTATATTTTATTGCAACATGAGTGTTGCTTGCATTAATATTGTTAGATTCTGCCACTTTAAGTTCATAAAGAATTTCGCTATATTTTTTTAACGTATCAAAAATAAGCTTTTTCACCTCAACCATATTATCTTGAGAGCTCCATAAACAGTTACATAATAGTACTAGGTCCGATAGGTCGATCTCATCTCGATCGTTGGTCAATGCTGATATCTTTAGCAGCCGAATAACCTTGACTACACGCCTATCAGAGATCCCCTCTCTGCGATCCTCTTTAAATAACTCTTTATGTTTTTTCAAAATATCCAAAACCGCCCTCTGGATTAATTCCGGGGTCTTTACAATAGCAATCTTATTATCCAACTCAACTAATTCACCTAATGTCAATTTATTCAATTTTTCTAACTGCTCACCTTTTCTAACGGTAAATAACTTATGCAAATTATCTTCGCTCACATAATTAACAAAGCCGCGCAGTAAAAAGCGGTCATACAGTGCACTCAATTCTTCCTGCCCAGTAGGCAATTCGTTAGACGCTGCGATCAGGCTGCGTAGCGGCACCTTCTGCACTGCTGCCCCATTGTGATAGATACGTTCGTTAAGAATGGTCAGCAAAGCATTAAGAATGGAGGAGCTGGCCTTAAATATCTCATCGAGAAACGCGACCTGCACCGATGGCAGATACCCAGCCGTATTGCGCTCAAAACGATCCTCTTTCAGTTTGGAGATCGAGAGGGGGCCAAAGATCTCCTCGGGTGTTGAAAATTTGGTCAGCAGATATTCAAAATGACTGACCCCCTCTTTGTCATCATCCTTAAGCGCCTTGGCGACCTGACGAGAAATAAGGCTCTTTGCCGTTCCCGGTGGGCCCACCAGCAGTATGTTCTCTCCCGCCAATAACGAGAGCAAAGCAAGCTTCATCGCCTCGTCGCGCTCTACCAATCCTTCGTTAAGCTGTGCCAACAGAGTTGCCAGTTTTTGTTTGATCTCGAGCATCTGCCGTTTCATCTCCCATTCAGTCACGCGTTAACCACACCACACGGTGGATTCAAATTAACCCCACCAACGCAATCTATCATGAACATCGCCAATGAGCAGGACTTCCAGCATTGTTATGTGCTCTGTATCAAATGGAAAAACATATTTTTCAGTTAGATACTGTCCCGACTGTGCTGATTCAGCCAACAACTGATTCATAATTGGTAAAAACAAGAAGGGAGCCATGATGGCTCCCTTCTTGTTTATCCATACCTCACCTGAGCATCAGGGAGTCAGCTCCCCGCGCAGGGACTGCTGCATCAGCTCGCGGATGCGCGGCGCCGGCAGATCCTGGCTCAGCAGGAAGTGCAGCTTGGTCAGCGCCGCCTCGGCGGTCATGTCGAAGCCCGAGATGACCCCGGCCCGGGACAGCGCATTGCCGGTGGCATAGCCGCCCATGTTGACCTTGCCGTGCAGGCACTGGCTCAGGTTGACGATGATGACGCCGCGGGCCGAGGCCTCGGAGAGCAGCGCCAGCATGGCCGGATTCTGCGGCGCATTGCCCACCCCGAAGGAGAGCAGGATCAGCGCCCGCACCGGCTGCTGCAGGATGTTGGCGATCACCTCGGCCGAGATGCCGGGGTAGAGGGTCACCACGCCGATGGGCTGGGGAGTGATGTCGTGCAGCACCAGCGGCCGCTCGGACGGCACCCCCAGTTCGCCCGCTTCCAGCGAGATGGCGATACCGGCATTGAGCAGCGGCGGGTAGTTGGGCGAATCGAAGGCGTGGAAGCCGTCGGCGTGCACCTTCTTGCTGCGGTTGCCGCGATAGAGCTGGTTGTTGAAGAACAGCGTCACCTCGTGGATCGGGTAGTTGGCCGCGATGTAGAGGGCGTTGAGCAGGTTCTGCTGCCCGTCGGAGCGCAGCTCGGCGAGCGGGATCTGGGAGCCGGTGATGATCACCGGCTTGTGCAGATCCTCGAGCATGAAGGAGAGCGCCGAGGCAGTGAACGACATGGTGTCGGTGCCGTGCAGAATGACGAAACCGTCGTACTTGTCGTAGTTGCCTTTAATATCCTCAGCGATGCGCTGCCAGTCCGCCGGCGTCATGTCGGAAGAGTCGATGAGGGGCGCATATTCGTGAATATGGTAATCCGGCATCTCGGGGCGATGGAACTCGGGCATCCGCGCCAGACAGTCTTCCATGAAGCCCGCCATCGGCACATAACCGTGGTCGGAACGCTGCATCCCTATGGTGCCGCCTGTGTAGGCGATGTAGATGGACTTCTTCACACCCTCTCCTCTTTGATGGGCACAACACCCGCGAATCGTGGCTCACCCGGGGCGAAACGGCGGCATCGACAGCCTGCCGCATTCGCCATGGGCCAAAAGCCCGCCCATGATAGCGCGCCGGGCCGCCGGCTCACATCCCACCAGTGCCGTCCGGCGGGCCAAAAACCGCCGAATTATAGGGACTGGCGCCCCAAATGACAGCCGGGAAATGGCCTGCGGCCGGTATTAAACGGCGACTAACCCAATAGTGTTAAATGTCACAAGATACATCAAGAGTGACCATTTATCTGACAAATGTGGATATAAGTGGTGCTTTTTGCTACTATCCGCTCGATTTTTCATAAATCTCATCTGGAAGCCTGATCCGTTCAGGCCCGCACTGGTCCCATTTTTACGTGGGGCGGGGGCATGTCGCCCCTTCTTTGTTGGCACCTGAGCCACACTGTTTTTATCCCGGCTGAATCTGTGAGTCTGCATCAACGAAAGACACAGCCAATCAACATGGGAGTACTGAATGCTACAACTTGATTCCTACGCCACCCTGGTCGCAGCCACCCTGGTGTTGCTGCTCGGTCGTTTGCTGGTGACCCGAGTCGGGCTGCTGCGAACCTTCAACATCCCCAAGCCGGTTGCCGGCGGCCTGGTGGTCGCCCTGGTGCTGCTGCTGCTGCGCTCCACCCTGCAGATGGAGCTGCAGTTCGATACCAGCCTGCAAACCCCGCTGATGCTGGCGTTCTTCGCCTCCATCGGTCTCTCCGCCGATCTCGCCAGCCTCAAGCGCGGCGGCAAGGCGGTGCTCACCTTCCTGCTGGTGGTCACCGGTCTGCTGCTGGTGCAAAACAGCCTGGGCGTGGGTCTGGCGACCCTGCTCGGTCTGGATCCCCACATGGGGCTGCTGGCCGGCTCCATCACCCTCTCCGGTGGCCACGGCACCGGGGCGGCCTGGGGCGCCACCTTCACCGAAAAATACGGGGTGCAATCCGCCGCCGAACTGGCCATCGCCTGTGCCACCTTCGGCCTGGTGCTGGGCGGCCTCATCGGCGGCCCGGTCGCCCGCTATCTGGTGAAGAAGGTGAAGGTACCCGGCGAGGAGCACAACCGGGATGACGCGCCGCAAGGCTTCGAGATGCCGGACATGGAGCGCCCGCTCACCACCTTCAGCCTGATCGAGACCCTGGCGCTGATCGCCATCAGCCTGAAGGGAGGCGAGATGCTCTCCGCCTACCTCAAGGGCGGCGCCTTCGAGCTGCCGGTCTTCGTCTGCGTGCTGTTCGTCGGCGTGCTGCTGCGCAACGTGCTGACCCTGCTGAACTGGCACGAGGTGAGCGACCGCGAAGTCTCCCTGCTCGGCAACGTCAGCCTGTCGCTGTTCCTGGCGATGGCGCTGATGAGCCTGCGACTGTGGGATCTGGCCAACCTGGCGCTGCCCATCTTCATCCTGCTGGCGGCCCAGACCGTGGCCATGGCGCTCTACGCCATCTTCGTCACCTTCCGGGTGATGGGCAGCAACTACGATGCGGCCGTGCTGGCGGCAGGCCACTGTGGTTTTGGTCTGGGGGCCACCCCCACCGCCATTGCCAACATGCAGGCCATTACCCAGCGCTTCGGCCCCTCCCACCTGGCGTTTCTGGTGGTGCCCATGGTCGGCGCCTTCTTCATCGACATCATCAACGCCATGGTGATCAAGCTGTTCCTGGCACTGCCCTTCCTGTAATTCCTTTCCCGTCAGACGTCTATGAACAGAGCCCACCCCTTGGTGGGCTCTGCCTTATTCTGCTCGCCAGCGGCGCTACGCCCCACCCTTCATGGCTGCCCGCGGCGAGACGCATAAACAAAAAGCCCCGCACTCGGCAGAGTACGGGGCTTTGTCATGGCGGCCGTGCTCGCCGCGTTCAAACACTTACAGGATAAAAGTCGAGACCTGCTGGTTCAGGTCGGTGGCCCGGCCCTTGAGGCTTTCGGCCTGATCCAGATCGCGCATGGCGGCGGCGGTGATCTCGTCACTCACATCCTTGATGGCGGTGGTGTTCTGGGTGATCTCGCCGGTCACCTGGGTCTGCTCCTCGGCGGCGGTGGCGATCTGACCCGCCATGTCGGAGATGAGCGACACCGCCTGGGTGATCTCTTCGAGCGCGGCGGCAGCGGCATCGGCGTCTTTCACGCTGTTGTCCGCCAGCCCCTGGCTGGTCTGCATCAGGCTCACCGCACGGGCCGTGGTCTGCTGCAGGGTCTCGATGGTGGACTGGATCTCCTGGGTGGAGTCCTGGGTACGGCGCGACAGCACCCGCACCTCGTCCGCCACCACCGCGAAACCGCGACCCTGTTCACCGGCGCGGGCCGCTTCGATCGCTGCGTTCAGCGCCAGCAGGTTGGTCTGCTCGGCGATGCCCTGAATGGTGGAGAGGATGCCGGAGATAGCCTGGGCGTGGCGGCTCAGCTCGCCGATCACCTCGGTCGCCTGCCCCACTTCCTCGGCCAGACCGTTGATGGACTGACGGGTCTGGTTCACCAGCATCTTGCCCTGCTCACTGCTCTGGGCGGATTGCTGGGCCGCGGCGGCGGTGTTCTCGGCGTTGCCGGCGATCTCCATGGTGGCGCTCGCCATCTCGGTGACGGCGGTGGCGACCATGGTCACCTCCTGCTGCTGGCGCTGCAGCTCGTCCACGGCGGCCTGGTTGGTCACCAGACTGCGCTCGGCATCGGCGTTCAGCTCGTTGGCCAGCTTGCGGATATTGCCGATCAGCTGGTGCTGGCTGCCGACGAAGCGGTTGAAGCTGTTGGCCAGCTGACCCACTTCGTCGTTGGTGTCGATCTTGATGCGCTGGGTCAGATCGCCGTTACCGTCGGCAATGCGCGCCAGGGCCTGGGAGACCTTGCTGAGCGGGCCGAGCAGCATGCTGACCAGCCAGGAGATGGCGAGGATACTGCCCACCAGCACCAGCAGGGCCAGGCCGAGCTGGGTCATCAGCAGGGAAGAGAGCGGCGCCTCCAGGGTCTCCTTGTCCAGCACCAGCACCAGTTCCCAGTCGGTATCGGGGATGTCCACCGCCCACAGCAGCTTGTCACGCCCTTCGTTGTCGAAGTAGGCCGGCACCAGGCTGTTGCTGGTCTTGCTCTGCTCGATCAGGGCATTGGTCAGATCGTTGTCGATCTCGGTGGCCGGTTTCATCGCCTTGGCGGCGTCCTTGTAGGCGATGACGGTGCCATCCTTGTGCATCATGATGGCGAAACCGTCGGCCGGCAGCTTCATCTTGGTGACGTCTTCCACCAGCGAGGCGATGGAGAGGTCTCCGCCGACCACGCCGCCCTGAGCCGGCTGGGCCAGGGTCACCACCATGATGTTGTAGGCCACATCCAGATAGGGTTTGGTCACGATCAGGCCGCCCTTGCTCATGGCTTCCTGATACCAGCCGCGGGAGCGGGGATCGTAACCGTCGCGGTTGATGGAGGGATCGGAGTCGTTCATCTTGCCGCCGCTCTCGCCAAAGTAGGTGAGCTGGAAGCGGCCGGAGACTTGCGCCTGTTGCAGGGCGTTGAGGGGTTCGGCACCGGCCTTGTTGCCGAGCGCCTGAATCACGTCGCGACGGGCCGCGAGCCAGTCACTGACACTGGCGGCCTGCTGGCTGCCGAGGCGTTGTACCTGTTCCTGACTGCCTTGCAGCAACAGGGACTTCTGGCTGGTATAGCTCTGCCAGGAGAGCAGCAGGATCACCAGCGACAGGGCGATCACCACCGACAACAGTATCTTCTGCTTGAGTGATAGGTTTTTCATCATGCGTTCTTCTTATGAGGTCAGGAACAGGATTTCCCAAAAAGTGCACAGCACTGCGTAGTTATTAACGACCCGTCGGCGCAAAACTAAACCGGAAAATGGGCCGGCGGGCGATATTTTCCACCGAGTTGGGGAAAACTGCACCAGAAATTGACTACGAGGCACGCACAAGGACAGCCGACCCTGTTTATTCCTTCCACAATTGGCTAGAATATCCCGTTTTTAAATCACATCGACCCCGAGAGTTTTCACGATGTTTGAAGTCAATCCTGTATTAAACAAGCTTAAGGAGCTGTCTGAGAGGACCGAGCTGCTTAGGGGGTACCTTTGACTATGACGCCAAGAAAGAGCGTCTAGAAGAGGTCAACGCCGAGCTGGAACAGCCGGACGTCTGGAATGAACCCGAGCGCGCACAGGCGCTGGGCAAGGAGCGCGTGGCGCTGGAAAACGTGGTCGGCACCATCGACACCCTGACCCAGGGCGCTGACGACGTGGCCATGCTGGTCGAGCTGGCCGTGGAAGGTGAAGACGAAGACACCTTCAACGAAGCCGTGGCCGAAGCCGACGTGCTGGAAACCAAGCTGGTGGATCTCGAGTTCCGCCGCATGTTCTCCGGTCAGCACGATCCCTCCGACTGCTACATCGACATCCAGTCCGGCTCCGGTGGTACCGAAGCGCAGGATTGGGCCAACATGGTCCTGCGCATGTACCTGCGCTGGGGCGATGCCCACGGCTACAAGCCAGAGCTGATCGAATGCTCCGAAGGCGACGTGGCCGGCATCAAGTCCGCCACCATCAAGTTCACCGGTGAGTATGCCTTCGGCTGGCTGCGTACCGAGACCGGCGTCCACCGCCTGGTGCGCAAATCCCCGTTCGATTCCGGTGGCCGTCGCCACACCTCGTTCTGCTCGGTGTTCGTCTACCCCGAGATCGACGATGACATCGACATCGAGATCAACCCGGCCGACCTGCGTATCGACGTCTACCGTGCCTCCGGCGCCGGTGGTCAGCACGTCAACCGGACCGAATCCGCGGTACGTATTACCCACATTCCTACTGGGGTCGTGGTACAGTGCCAGAACGATCGTTCCCAGCACAAAAACAAAGATCAGTGTATGAAGCAGCTGAAGGCCAAGCTCTACGAGCTGGAAATTCAGAAGCAGAATGCCGAGAAGCAAGCCCTCGAAGAGACCAAGTCCGATATCGGCTGGGGCAGCCAGATCCGTTCCTATGTGCTGGATGATGCGCGCATCAAGGATCTACGTACCGGCGTCGAAACCCGCAACACCCAGGCGGTACTCGACGGCGACTTGGACAAGTTTATCGAAGCTAGCCTGAAATCAGGCCTGTAAAAAAACAGAACAGCAGGAATCACCATGTCTGAACAAACCACTACTCCGGAAGTCGACCAAACTCTCGATCTGAACAACGAGATGCAGGAGCGTCGTTCCAAGCTGGCCGCCTTGCGCGCCCAGGGCAACCCCTTCCCCAACGACTTCCGTCGTGACAGCCTTTCCGGCGATCTGCACGCCGAGTTTGGTGACAAGAGCGCCGACGAACTGGCCGCACTGGGTAAACGGGTGAAGATTGCCGGTCGCATCATGACCCGCCGGATCATGGGCAAGGCATCTTTCGCCACCCTGCAGGACATGGCTGGCAAGATCCAGGTCTACGTCACCCGTGACGACCTGCCGGAAGGCTTCTACAACGAGCAGTTCAAGAAGTGGGATCTGGGCGACATCGTGGGTGTCGAAGGTACCCTGTTCCGCACCAACACAGGCGAACTCTCCGTTCATGTCTCCGACATTCGCCTGCTGACCAAGGCCCTGCGCCCGCTGCCCGAGAAGCACAAAGGTCTGACCGACCAGGAAGCCCGCTGCCGTCAGCGTTACCTGGATCTGATCGCCAACGAAGAGTCCCGCAAGACTTTCGTGACCCGTACCAAGGTCGTGGCCGGTATCCGCAAGTTCCTGAACGACAAGCGCTTCATGGAAGTGGAAACCCCCATGATGCAGGTCATCCCGGGTGGCGCCTCTGCCCGTCCGTTCATCACTCACCACAATGCGCTGGACATCGACATGTACCTGCGTATCGCTCCGGAACTCTATCTGAAGCGTCTGGTGGTCGGTGGTTTCGAGCGTGTGTACGAGATCAACCGCAACTTCCGTAACGAAGGTATCTCCGTTCGCCATAACCCCGAGTTCACCATGCTCGAGTTCTATATGGCTTACGCCGACTACATCGATCTGATGGATCTCACCGAAGAGATGCTGCGCACCCTGGCGCAGGATATCCTGGGCGACACCAAGATCCGTTACGCCAAAGAGGGCGAAGAGGGTCTGACCATCGATTTCGGTCAGCCGTTCCAGCGCCTCTCCATGGTTGACTCCATCCTGAAGTACAACCCGGATGTGACCCGTGACGATCTGGCGACCCTGGAGAAGGCCACCGCCGTCGCCAAGCGCCTGCACATCGAGCTGATGAAGAGCTGGGAACTGGGCCACGTGATCACCGCGATCTTCGAAGAGACCGTGGAGCACATGCTGCTGCAACCGACCTTCATTACCGAGTACCCGGCCGCCGTTTCTCCGCTGGCCCGTCGCAACGACCAGAACCCGGACGTCACCGACCGCTTCGAATTCTTCATCGGCGGCCGCGAGCTGGCCAACGGCTTCTCCGAGCTGAACGATGCGGAAGATCAGGCCGAGCGCTTCCAGGCTCAGGTTGACCAGAAAGCCGCAGGCGATGACGAAGCCATGTTCTACGACGCCGACTTCGTGACCGCACTGGAACACGGTCTGCCACCGACTGCCGGTCAGGGTATCGGTATCGACCGTCTGGTGATGCTGTTCACCAACAGCCACACCATCCGCGACGTCATCCTGTTCCCGGCTCTGCGTCCACAAAAGTAAGAGCCGCAGAAACAGGGCCGCAGCAAAACGCTGCCGTCCATGGCAATCAAAACGCCCCGCAATTGCGGGGCGTTTTTTATGGCAGGCACAAACCGCTGACGAACCTTCAATACACCGCCAGCTTGCCGCTTATAAGGCCGGCAGCAGCCACTCCCCCTGCCACAAGGTGATGGCCTGACCGGCCATCAGCACCCGATTCTCCTGCAGTTCTAGCCGCAGCTCACCACCCCTTGCCGAGATCTGACGGGCCCGCAACTGCCGCTTGCCGAGCCGTTCGGCCCAGAAGGGCACCAGGGCGCAGTGGTTGGAGCCGGTCACCGGATCCTCATCTACCCCGACCCAGGGGGCGAAGTAGCGGGAGACAAAGTCATGGTCCGGGTCGCGCGAGGGCGCCGTCACCATCAGGCCGCGACCGGGCAGCGCGCGCAGGGCCTGAAAATCGGGAGTGAGCGCGCTAACCTCCTCCTCGCTGGCCAGCGCCAGCAAGAACTTGGCGCCAGCCGCCAGGGTTTGCAGCGGCCGGCAACCGACCGCAGCCGCATAGGCCGGATCCAGAACGAGCGGCGCCGTGGCAATGCGTGGGAAATCGAGCCAGATCCACTCCCCTTCGCACTGGGCCAGCAGCTCGCCGCTGCGGGTCTCGAAGCGTATGACCTCATCCCCGGCCACCGCCCCCGTCTGCCACAGTACGTGGGCCGCTGCCAGGGTGCCGTGGCCGCAGAGATCCACTTCCAGCTCGGGGGTAAACCAGCGCAGCTGGTAGCGGGAATGGCCAAGGGGCACCAGAAAGGCGGTCTCCGACAGGTTGAACTCGGCCGCCATGGCCAGCAAGGTGGCATCCGGCTGACTCGGCCCCAGCGCCACCACCGCCGGGTTGCCGCTAAATGGCTGCCGGCTGAAGGCATTGACATGAAACAAGCTGATGGTCGACATTCACGCTTCCTGTGTGGGTAATACGGGTTCATTCATCGCCCTTTATACCATGAGAGCCCTGTCGACCTGAGTCGCCTTGCGCCCCTCTCCATCGCCTTTTTAATGCAGTAATAGAATAAAAAAGACATTTTTATTCTTTGTTGTTATCCATCACACCCCTTAACCTGACCAAAAATCAGACCATGGAAGACGTGTGTGATGCAATTGAAGGACTCCCTGACCAACCTGACTCCCCTCTCCGACGAGCAGCAGCGACAGCTGAGCCAGGCGCTATCGACCCTCAACACCCAGCAACTGGCCTGGGTCAGCGGTTATCTCTACGGTCTCTCCCAGGCGGGCAGCCAGCCGGCCGTGACCGGCGCAGCCGCCACTGCCCCCAGCGGCAATCTGACCATTCTCTACGGCTCCCAGACCGGCAACGCCAAAGGCGTGGCCAGTGCCATCAAGGCGCAGGCCGAGGCCCGTGGCCTGCCGGTGACCCTCACCTCCATGGCGGACTACAAACCCAAGCAGCTCAAGAAAGAGACCCACCTGCTGGTGGTAGTGAGCACTTACGGGGAGGGTGAACCGCCGGAGAGCGCGGTCGATCTGTTCGAGCAGCTCAAGAAAGGCAAGGTCGGCAAGCTGGAAGGGCTCAAGTTCGCCGTGCTGGGGCTGGGTGACAGCTCCTATGAATTTTTCTGCCAGACCGGCAAGGACTTTGACAGCCTGCTGACCAAGGCAGGCGCCGATCGGGTGCATGAACTCGCCAGCCTGGACGTGGATTATCAGGATGCCGCCAAGGCGTGGGGCGAACAGGCGCTCAATGCCATTGCCGCCACCCTCTCCGCCGGTCCTGCCGGCAGCAGCGTGGCCAGTGCGGTACAGCAGGCGGTCGGCCACAGCCAGTACAGCAAGGAGAACCCCTTCCCGGCCAGACTCTCGGTCAATCAGAAGATCACCGGCCGCGACTCGACCAAGGATATCCGTCACATCGAGATCAGCCTTGAAGAGTCAGGCATCCGCTACCAGCCGGGCGATGCCCTCGGCATCTGGTTTGACAACGACCCCGCACTGGTAAACGAGGTGCTGGCGCTGGCCGGTCTCTCCGGCGACGAGGCCACCGCCCGCGGCAGCCTGCGCGAAGTGCTCAGCCGCGAGCTGGAGCTGACCCGCTTGCACGGCGGCTTCATCACCGGTCTTGCCGAGATCTCGGGCAACGCAGCACTGAAAGATCTGGCTGGCGACAAGGCCCAGGTCAACGCGCTGGTGGCCTCTGCCCAGGTGGTGGATGTATTGAAACGCTTCCCGACCGCGCTCACAGCCGAACAGCTGCTTGGCCTGCTGCGCCCGCTCACCCCGCGCCTCTACTCCATCGCCTCCAGCCAGAGCGAGGTGGAAGAGGAGGTGCACCTGACCGTCGGCGTGGTGCGCTACCCACAGGAAGACGGCACTGTGCGCAGCGGCGCCGCCTCCTCCTACCTGGCGGACAGGCTGGCTGAAGATGCCGAGGTGCGGGTGTTCGTCGAGCACAACGACAACTTCCGCCTGCCGTCAAACCCCGACACCCCCGTCATCATGGTGGGCCCGGGTACCGGCATCGCCCCGTTTCGCGCCTTCCTGCAGGAGCGCGAGGCCCAGGGGGCCGAAGGCAACAACTGGCTGTTCTTCGGCAACCCGCACTTCACCCAGGATTTCCTCTATCAGGTGGAGTGGCAGCGCTATGTGAAGAGCGGGCTGCTCAGCAAGATCTCGCTGGCCTTCAGCCGGGATCAGGCCGAGAAGGTCTACGTACAGCACCGCCTGCGCGAAGCGGGCCAGGAGCTCTATCAGTGGCTGGAAGCAGGCGCTCACTTCTATGTGTGCGGCGATGCCAACCAGATGGCGAAAGATGTGCAGGAAGCCCTGCTGGATGTGATTGCGGAACATGGCCACAAGAGCCGTGAGGAAGCAGAAGAGTATTTGAGCGAATTGCGTCGTGCCAAACGTTATCAAAGGGATGTCTATTGATGAGCAAGCAACTTATTCCGGGACCGGTGGAAGGACCGCTGGCCGACAACGAACGTCTGAAACGCGAGAGCGATCATCTGCGCGGCACCATAGCGCAGGATCTCACAGACCCGCTCACCGGTGGCTTCAACGGCGACAACTTCCAGTTGATCCGCTTTCACGGCATGTACCAGCAGGATGATCGCGACATCCGCCCGGAGCGCACCGCCCAGAAGCTGGAGCCGCTGCACAACGTCATGCTGCGCGCCCGCCTGCCCGGTGGCATCATCACCCCGGCCCAGTGGCAGGTGATCGACAAGTTCGCCGAGGATCACAGCCTGTACGGCAGCATCCGCCTGACCACCCGCCAGACCTTCCAGTTCCACGGGGTGCTCAAGCGCGACATCAAGATGATGCACCAGACCCTCAACAGCACCGGCATCGACAGCATAGCCACCGCCGGCGACGTGAACCGCAACGTGCTCTGCACCAGCAACCCGGTGGAATCCGAGCTGCATCAGGAGGCCTACGAGTGGGCCAAGAAGATCTCCGAGCACCTGCTGCCCAAGACCCGCGCCTACGTGGAGATCTGGCTGGACGGCGAGAAGCTGGGGGGTGACGAGGAGCCGATCCTGGGTTCCAACTACCTGCCGCGCAAGTTCAAGACCACTGTGGTGATCCCGCCCCACAACGACGTGGACATCCACGCCAACGATCTCAACTTCGTGGCCATCAGTGATCACGGCAAGCTGGTGGGCTTCAACGTGCTGGTGGGCGGGGGTCTGGCCATGACCCACGGCGACACCAGCACCTACCCGCGCAAGGCGAGCGATTTCGGCTTCGTGCCGCTCTCCCACGTGCTGGAAGTGGCGGCCGCCGTGGTCAGCACCCAGCGCGACTGGGGCAACCGGGTCAACCGCAAGAACGCCAAGACCAAGTACACCCTTGAGCGCGTCGGCGTCGAGGCCTTCAAGGCCGAGGTGGAGAGCCGCGCCGGCATCCAGTTCGGACCGGTACGCCCCTATGAGTTTACCAGCCGTGGCGATCGCTTCGGTTGGGTAGAGGGGATCGACGGCAAGCACCACCTGACCCTGTTTATCGAGAACGGCCGCCTGCTGGACTTCCCGGGCAAGCCCCTCAAGACCGGCATGCTGGAGATCGCCAAGGTCCATCAGGGGGATTTTCGCCTCACTGCCAACCAGAACCTCATCATCGCGGGCGTGCCTGCCGGCGAGAAGGCCCGCATCGAAGCGCTGGCGCGTCAGTACGGCCTGCTGGATGACGGCGTGAGCGAGCAGCGCAAGCAGTCCATGGCCTGTGTGGCCCTGCCCACCTGCCCCCTGGCAATGGCCGAGGCCGAGCGCATGCTGCCGGCGTTTGTCACTGACATCGAGGGGCTGCTGGCCAAGCACGAGCTGGCGAACGATGCCATCATCTTCCGGGTCACCGGCTGCCCCAACGGCTGCGGCCGCGCCATGCTGGCGGAGGTGGGTCTGGTGGGCAAGGCGCCGGGGCGCTACAACCTGCATCTGGGTGGCAACCTCGAGGGGACCCGCATCCCGCGCCTGCACCTGGAGAACATCACCGAGCCGCAGATCCTGGCCGAGCTGGATGCCCTGATCGGCCGCTGGGCCAAGGATCGCAACGCGGGCGAGTGCTTCGGCGACTTCGTCATCCGCGCCGGCATCATAGCCCCGGTCATCGACTCCGCGAGGGACTTCTATGCAGCCTGATCAGACCGATACAGAGCGGCTGGCGCGCACCGCCGACGGCCGGCTCGACCTCGACGCCCTGCTGGCCTTGAGTCGCGAGGAGCAGGTCGAAGCGCTGGCCCCCATCAATCGGGCTCTCGATGCCATCAGCGCCCCCGAGCGGGTGCGCTGGGCCCTGGCCAATCTGCCGGGGGAGCACGTGCTGTCATCGAGCTTCGGCATCCAGGCAGCGCTGATGCTGCACCTGGTGAGCCGCGAGCGGGCCGGTGTGCCGGTGGTGCTGACCGATACCGGTTATCTGTTCCCCGAGACCTACCGTTTCATCGACGAGCTGACCGAGCGGCTCGCCCTCAACCTCAAAATCTACCGGGCCGAGCTCAGTCCGGCCTGGCAGGAGGCCCGCTTCGGCCTCCTGTGGGAGCAGGGGGTAGAGGGGATCACCCGCTACAACCAGCTCAACAAGGTGGAGCCGATGGACCGCGCCCTGAACGAGCTCGGCGCCCGCACCTGGTTCTCCGGCCTGCGCCGGGAGCAATCCGGCAGCCGGGGCAAGTTGCCGGTGCTGGCCATCCAGCGCGGCCGCTTCAAGTTCCTGCCGGTGATCGACTGGAGCAACAAGGACGTCTTCTACTACTTCAAGGAGTTCGACCTGCCCTACCACCCCCTGTGGGAGCAGGGCTACCTCTCGGTGGGCGACGTGCACACCACCACCAAGTGGGAGCCCGGCATGAGCGAGGAGCAGACCCGCTTCTTCGGTCTCAAGCGCGAGTGCGGCCTGCACGAGGAGAACGGCGAGAACGACGGCTCCGGCATCTGAGCCAGAGGGCCCACCCGCACGGCGCCCATAAAAAACGCCCGGCAACAGCCGGGCGTTTTTCTTTGCGCAAAAGGGTGGCATTCCACCCCTCATTACTTGGCGGCGGCACGCGCCTGGGTCAGCCAGTCGTTCACCAGCGCCTCGTGGCCCTTGAGCCAGGCGTCGGCATGCCGCTCCACGTCCGCCGGCTTGTTCTGCCCCTTGTTCATCAGGCCGTTCTGGACGTTGATGTCATTGAGCGGCAGCTTGACGATGGAGAACAGCCTGGCGGCTGCCGGGTTGGCCTCGGCGAACTGCTTGTTGGCGACGATGTGCATGGTGTTGACCGGGAAGCCGTAGTTCTTGCCGTTCGGCAGCCGGGTCTTGGCCGCATCAGGGCCGTCGGCGGGCACCTCCAGCCACACCACGTCCTTGCCCGGCACCAGCTCGCTGCTGAGCCAGTAGGGGGTCCAGGTGTAGTAGAGCACCGGCTTGCCGGCCTGGTAACGGGCGCGGGTGTCGGCGATCAGCGCCGCGTAGTTGCCCTGCTTGTGGGTGACGGTCGGGGTCAGGCCAAACCCGGCCAGATGACGGTTGATCGCCTCTTCACAGCCCCAGCCCGGGTTGCAGCCCACCAGGTCGGCCTTGCCGTCACCATCGCCGTCAAACAGCGCCGCCAGCTTGGGATCCTTGAGCTGACCCAGGTTGGTGATGCCGTAGCGGGTCGCGGTCTGCTTGTCGATGAGATAGCCCTGGGCGGCCCCGGCCACATAGGTGCCCTCACGGAAGAACACCTTGTCGCCCCCCGCCTGCTCATACTTGTTGTTCTGCAGCGGTATCCAGTTGAAGGCGAGGAAAGTGCCATCCCCCTGCGCCACCGAGGCGTAGGCCACGTTGTAATCCACCTCCTGGGCCGGCTGGACGTCGTAGCCGAGGCGTGCCATCAGCTTGCTCACCAGCAGGGTCTGAAAGCTCTCCTCCGGCAACGAGCTCTGCAGGGGCTGGACGCGCACGCCCTCCCCCGGCAGCTCGGTGCTGGCCATGGCGAGCGGGCCGAGCAGTTGGGAGCTTAACAGCAGGGAACCCAGGGTCAGCGTCTTGGTGATGAGTCTCATGCATTTACTCCTTTGTAATCGATAGACTTGTCGCGGCCGAGCAGGCGCAGCAGCAGGGCGGCGGGGCCACGCTGATACCAGCGGCCGCTACGGCTGCGATCCGGCTGTCCCATCGCCTGGGTCAGGCGGTCGAGCACGATGGCCAGCAATACGATGCCGAGGCCGCCGATGGAGGCGAGCCCCATGTCGAGCCGGCCGATGCCACGCAGCACCATCTGGCCGAGGCCCCCCACCGCGATCATGGAGGCGATCACCACCATGGAGAGTGCCAGCATCAGGGTCTGGTTGACCCCGGCCATGATGGTGGGCATGGCGAGCGGCAGCTGTACCTTGAACAGCAGCTGGGAAGGGCTGGCACCGAACGAGTGGGCAGCCTCCACCAGATCCGCGGGCACCTGGCGAATGCCCAGCATGGTGAGCCGGATCATCGGCGGCAGCGCGAAGATGACGGTCACCACCACCCCGGGCACGTTGCCGATGCCGAACAGCATGACGATGGGGATGAGGTAGACGAAGGCCGGCGTGGTCTGCATCGCATCCAGCAGCGGCCGGGTCCAGCGCGACAGTCGCTCGCTCCTCGCCAGCAGGATGCCGACCGGCAGCCCGATCAGCACGCAGAAGAACAGCGAGGTCAGCACCAGCGACAGGGTCACCATGGCATCGGACCAGGCGCCGATCAGGCCCACCACCACCAGTGAGAACAGGGTCCCCAGCGCCATGCGACCGTTCACCAGTTGCCAGGCGATCAGGGTCAGCAAGCCGATCATCAGGGTGGAGGGCACCGTCTGCAGCAGATGGGTCATGCCGCCCAACGCCAGCTCCACCGGTGCACGGATCAGCTGAAACACGGGACGCAGGTTGTCCACCAGCCAGCCGATGCCGCCCTCGACCCAGCTATCCAGCGGCACCAGCGCCTGCTGGAAGGGATCCAGCCAGTCGACGTTGGCTGTGGTGTCGACCGCCTCGATCTGGTTCTGCCAGTCGGTAGCCTCAGTGTCGGTACTGCCCCAGGGATCGGCAACCTCGGTGGCAGCCGCAGTGGCCCCCCAGGGGTCGACTGCCGCCTCATCGGCACGCAGGGAGGGACTCGCCAGCAGCACCAGGGCCAGCAGCCCGCTCAGTAAAAAATAGGGATTCATCCGCTTCATGCCGGGGTACTCCTGTCCAGGGTGTTCAGCAGGTTGGCCTTGGAGATGAGGCCCAGGTAAGTACCATCCTCCTCGACCACGGGCACCTGACAGGGGGCGGCCGCCACCTGGCTGATCAGTTCGTTGAGGGCGGTGTCCGCCAGAATGGGCTGGATGTCTGCCAGCAGCGCCTGCTCCAGGCTGCCTTTGGCCCTGACCGCCTGACCGAGCGACTCCACCGAGACGACCCCGATGAAGCGGCGCCGGCGATCCACCACGTAACCGAACTCCCGCTCCTGCTCCTTGAGCTGGCGCAGGGCGTTGCCCGGCCCGTCGGTGGTGTGCTTCTTGATGAGCGGCATCTGCTTGCGGCTGGCCACATCGCGGGCGCTGAACACGTTGGCCAGATCCACCCCGCGAAAGAAGGCGCGCACATAGTCGTTGGCGGGCTGGTTGAGGATCTCGTCCGGGGTACCGACCTGCACCAGCTGGCCGTCCTGCATGATGGCGATGCGATCGCCGATGCGCATCGCCTCGTCCAAATCGTGAGAGATGAAGACGATGGTGCGCTGCTGGCTGGCCTGCAGCTTGAGCAGCTCATCCTGCATCTCGGTGCGGATCAGCGGATCCAGCGCCGAAAAAGCCTCGTCCATCAGCAGGATGTCGGGGTCGTTGGCGAGTGCGCGGGCCAGGCCGACCCGCTGCTTCATGCCGCCGGAGAGGGCATCGGGGAAGGCATCGATCCACTGACCCAAGCCCACCTGATGGAGCGCCTGACGGGCGCTCTGCTGGCGCTCCGCCAGCGGCACACCGGCCAGCTCCAGCCCGAAGGCGGTGTTTTCCAGCACGCTCAGGTGCGGCATCAGGGCGAAGGACTGGAATACCATGCTGATCTTTTTGCGCCGTACCTGACGCAGCTCGCTGTCGGAGATGGCGGCGATATCCTCGCCATCGATCAGCACCTGGCCGCGGGTCGGCTCGATCAGCCGGTTGAAGAGACGCACCAGGGTGGATTTGCCCGAGCCGGAGAGGCCCATCACCACGAAGATCTCCCCTTCGTCGATGGCCAGATTGACATCCTGGACCCCCAGGGTCTGCCCGGTTTTTTGCAGGATGCTGGCGCGGTCATGCCCTTTCGCCAGCAATTTGAACGCTTTTTCCGGCTGATCGCCGAAGATTTTGTAGAGTGATTTAACCTCGAGTTTGACTGTCATATTGTCCTTTTTTCTTGGCCGACAACTTGCCTGGCAAACCGTCGAACGTGAGCCAATTACTTTTAACACTAAGTAATTTTCAGCCAAAACAAAAGAACCAAAAGAGTCCACACAAAAAGAGAAAATCATAATTAATTGATTTTTAAGGATTATTAAACACCATAAAAATTCATCAAAAGATGGTGCAAGACTCTATATCAGGCCATGAAATGCAAACAAATTCAATCGAAATGCCGGATTGGTTGAGGAAGAAAGCCGGGAAAAGGACAAGATAATGCGCCAGACAAGGAAGGCACCTCGCGTATCTGCCAAGGGCAATAAAATGATTAGACAGCTAATTATTTTCAAGTCCGCTTTAGGGAGAAAAACAGAGAGGGCGCAGGTCAATCGATGCCCTGACCAACGGCTCCATTCATCCCTCGCGCGGCAGCTACGGACAACAAAAAGGCCCCTTGTGCAGCACAAGGGGCCTTTTATCTGCCAGAGCGGTAACGTCCCCCGTCAGCGCCGCTGCCAGGTTTCGAAACAGTAGGAGTGAGGGTTCTTCTCGTCGGGCTGATGTGACTCGCGCTCGATGCACGACCAGTCACCCTCGTCGAAGGCCGGGAAACGGGTATCCCCCTCCACCGCCAGATCGATGCGGGTCAGATAGAGCCTGTCGGCCCGTGGCAGCAGCTGGCCGTAGAGATGACCGCCCCCGATCACCATCAGCTCGGCCACGTCGCTGCCGGCCAGCAGCGCCAGCGCCGCGTCCACCGAATCGATGACCTCCACGCCGTCGGCCCGGTAGTCGGGGTTGCGGCTGATCACCAGATTGCGGCGGCCAGGCAGCGGCCGTCCGATGGATTCAAAGGTCTTGCGCCCCATCAGCACCGGCTTGCCCAGGGTCACCCGCTTGAAGTGGGCCAGATCCGCCGGCAAGTGCCAGGGCATCTGGTTGTCCAGCCCTATCACCCGATCGTGGGCCATGGCGGCAATCATGGAAATCATCATGGGGTCAACCTCTCGAACCGTCGGTCAGATAATGGGGCGGTTACGGTACACGACCAGAGAGGGGATCGCCAAACCGAAACTGAGGGCCCCCACGATAAACAGCGCCTTGAGGCCGTTTTCCACCGCGCTCTGGATAAGCTCCATGGTCACTCCGGAGATATTGAGCTCTACCACCGCGATCATCGCCTTGAACGCATAGCTGCCCGGGATCATGGGGATGATGGAGGCGACGCTGAACACCGGGCGCGGCGCCAGCAACCGGCGCGACCAGTAGACGCAGACAAAGCCGACCGTGGTCGCCGCCGCCAGGGTGGCCCACTCGATGGGCATGCCCTGATGGATCAGCAGGGTGCGCAGACTGTGAGCCAGCGCGCCGCCCATGGCGCAGTACTTCAACATCCGTGGCGGCACGTTGAACAGCATGGCAAACCCCACCGCCGGAATGGCCGACCAGAAGGCATCCTTGGCCAGCAGCCAGATGAAATCCATCATACCTTCCACCCCCAGATGCCGGTCACCGACATGGCGAGAATAATTCCTATCGCCGCGCTGATGGTCAGCAGGGTCGCCGTGCCCCAGCGGGCCAGCCCCATGTTGAAGTAACCCTTCACCATGTCGGAGACCGCGTTGATGAGCGGAAAGCCCGGCACCAGCAGCAGTACGCTGGCCGCCATGGCGAGATAGGGCTGCGCCCCCCAGTTGAAGAAGGTGGCGCTGGAGGCGAGCAGGGTGGCGATGAAACCGGTGGCCGCAAAGTTTATGAGGGGGCTGTGGTGATGGCGGGCGATCAGCTGGCGCACCCGCATGGCGACCGAGGCCGAGAAGCAGGTTACCAGAAAGATGGGCCAATCACCGCCGAACAGCAGGCTGAAGGCGCCGCAGGAGAGCCCCACCATGGGCACCACCAGCCAGGGGTGATAGTGGAACGGCACTATGGCATCGAGCCGCTGACGCACTTCTCGCGCGCCGATCAGTTCCTTCTCCGCCATGATGCAGATGCGCTGGATCTCGCACACCACCTGCATGTTGATGCCATGCTCGCGCACCCGCCGGGTGGTGGTGACGCAACTGCCCTGATAGAGGCTGGTGAGCACGATGGCGCTGGAGGAGATGGCCATCTCGACGCTCTCCAGCCCGAGCGCCATGCCGAGCCGGACCGTGGTCTGCTCGATGATGCGACTCTCGGCGCCGAACTGGGCCAGCATCTGGCCCACCTTGACGATAATGCGGGTGATCTCCGTCTGCTGCTCCCGCGACAGCACCCGTCTTGGTGTGATACTTCTCATAATCCCTTCGAGTCGTAGCAAATTAAAAAAGTCTCGCCATATTAGCCTAACAATCGGCGCCATACATCTACACATATCACGCCAATAACCAAACTCAAATAAAATAAAAGGCGACACAAAAATACATCAAATGGATTACAAATCACGCCAAACTGTTCAACGTTCGTCAGCCGGCCTCACCCGGCAACTGCGCAGAATAACGGGAATATATTTCAATGATTGCTCTGGAATAATATTATTTTTTCTTGCGGTAATAATTGCTGAAATAGAGGACATTGTTCTCCTTATATTCCGGCAATGGTTCAGCATAATCAGGATCATTGAGATGAACCATTTCACAGCGCATGGAATAAAAGGAGTCGTGCATCATGGCGGCAATCCGGATGCAGCTGTCCAGATTGTTTTTGGCCAGCTGACGCTGACAGTCGATGCGAAATTGCAGGCCGCGCAGACGCATTTGCTGCTGCGGGCTGACCCGGTCGATCAGCCCCTCAATCTGCTGCTGCAGCAACTCGTCGAGCCGCTCGGGCTCCGCCACCGCCAACCGTTTCAAGGTATCAAAATCAGGCAACTCCATATGCCCTCCCGCGGCCAGCCGCTGCATGGTGATACTCAAACAACAACAATCGGTTCATATTTTCACCAATCGCATATGGAGTTATATAAGCCGAACCCCGCCGCGGTTCAATCTGCCCAGCCCGCTTTCCCCTCCTCTTGCGCCAAAAGATGACGGTGAGGCGGGAACCCAGACGGGTTATTCGTTATGGATCAACCGATTATTCCTGAATATCGATGGCGGGTTCGTTTATACATTTTTGGCACGGCAATATGCCGATGTTATGTCTTATTGAAAGGAGGCTGCCAATATGGTTTGCCATTTGACGCTCGCCTTCGCGCCACCATCCGGCTGGTTTAACATATCTTGCTGATTATGTTATTTTATTTGCCACTTATAGCGGCAACCAAGAGCAGACCATGAGCAAGGCAAGAATCGGTATCGTCACCGTCAGCGATCGCGCCAGTGTAGGCATCTATGAAGACCTGTCCGGCAAGGCCATCATCGACACGCTGAACGCATATTTGACCTCGGCGTGGGAGCCCGTCTATCAGGTGATCCCCGATGAACAGGAGCAGATCGAAGCGACCCTGATCCGGCTGGCGGACCAGGAGCAGTGCAGCCTCATCGTCACCACCGGCGGCACCGGGCCGGCCAAGCGGGACGTCACCCCGGAGGCCACTGAAGCCGTGTGCGATCGCATGATGCCGGGCTTTGGCGAGCTGATGCGGGCCGAATCCCTCAAGTTCGTGCCGACCGCCATCCTGTCGCGCCAGACCGCCGGCCTGCGCGGCAGCTCGCTCATCGTCAACCTGCCGGGCAAACCCAAGTCGATCCGCGAGTGCCTGGATGCGGTCTTCCCCGCCATCCCCTACTGCATCGACCTGATGGAAGGCCCCTATCTCGAGTGCGACGAGACCGTCATCAAGCCGTTTCGTCCGAAGAAATAAAAGCTGGGCGGGGATTTGCCCCGCCCTTTGCTTATTTGCGACCGTATACCTTGACCCCAGCCTTGCTCCCTTCCGAATTGCCGTACACCTCGATCCGCTTGATGCAGAGCCGGCTGCCGAGGGATTTCCACCCCGACTCCTGATCCTCTTTCAGATCCTTGTCAAAATAAAGGGTCTTGCTGCGATCGTTGCCATAAAACACCTTGACCCGCTCCAGGGTCAATTCCCGCCCAGCCTTGACCATGATCGATTTGGTCGGCCGGCAGGCGAGCATGGGAATGATGGCGGGATGATCGCCGACCCCGAGCAGAATGGTCTTGCCCAGCCGAAATTCATCATCGGCCATAGCCGGGGCGGCCAGCGCCCACAACAAGCTGGATAACAGAACGCCCTGCAGGACACGCAGCCGCGCGGCGGCACAAGAAAAACCAGATAACAAAGACATGATGCCTCCCGAAAAAAACGGGGGGCATATTAATTCATCAAGGCTAAACCCAGCCTGTACCGGCGCCCTGCCAGGCAGGGCACCGACACTCAGGGCCAGCGTTTGAAGATGAGGGAGGTGTTGATGCCACCGAAGGCGAAGTTGTTGGACATCAGATACTCCACCGCCAGCGTGCGGCCGCTGCCCACCACGTGATCGAGCGGGGCGCAGGCCGGGTCCGGCTCGGTCAGGTTGATGGTGGGGGCAAACCACCCCTCCTGCATCATCTCCAGCGCCAGCCAGGCCTCGATGGCACCGCAGGCCCCCAGGGTGTGGCCGAAGTAGCTCTTGAGCGACGAGATGGGGGTACGGTCGCCGAAGATGGCGGCGGTGGCGTGGCTCTCGGCGATGTCGCCGCGCTCGGTGGCGGTGCCGTGAGCGCTGATGTAGCCGATGTCGGCGGCCGCGAGCCCGGCCTGGGCCAGAGCCATCTCCATGCAGAGCTGCATGGTCTCCTGCTGGGGCTGGGTCACGTGGGCCGCATCGCAATTGGTGGCAAAGCCCACCAGCTCGGCGAGGATGGTGGCGCCGCGCGCCTGCGCATGCTCCAGCTCCTCCAGCACCAGGGTGCCGGCCCCCTCGCCTATCACCAGCCCGTCCCGCTGCCGGTCAAACGGACGCGGTGCCAGCTCGGGGTTGTCGTTCATCTGGCTGGTGGCAAACAGGGTATCGAACACCACGGCCTCCGACGGGCAGAGCTCCTCCGCCCCGCCGGCCACCATCAGGGTCTGATAGCCGTGCTTGATCGCCTCATAGGCGTAGCCGATGCCCTGGCTGCCGGAGGTACAAGCGCTGGAGGTGGGGATGACCCGCCCGCGCAGGCCGAAGAACAGCCCGGTGTTGACCGCCGCCGTGTGCGGCATCATCTGCACATAGGTGGTGGCCGTGATGCTGGCGGTGCTCTTGTCGTTGAGCATGACCCCGAAGGCGCGGATAGGATCCGTGCTGCCAGTGGAGGAGCCGTAGGCGATGCCGGTACGCCCGTCGGTGAGCGCCGGGTTGTCCAGCAGCCCCGCCTGCGCCAGTGCCAGCTCGGTGGCGACGGTTGCCAGCTGGGACACCCGCCCCATGGCGCGGGTCTTCTTGCGCGGATAGTGGGCCGGCAGCGTGAAGTCCGGAATGGGGGCCGCCAGCCGGGTGTTGAGGCCGTCGTAGATGGCCCACTCCGGCATGTTCACCACGGCGTTGCGCCCCGCCTGCAGGCGAGCCCGCACGCTCGGCCAATCCTGCCCGAAGGCGGTCACCCCGGCCATGCCGGTCACCACGACCCGCTTCATACCATGCCTCCGTTGATGGAGATGACCTGGCGCGTGACATAGCCGGCGATGTCGGACATCAGGTAGGAGACCAACCCGGCCACCTCGTCGGCCTGCCCCATCCGCTTGAGCGGGATCAGCTTCATCGCCTCCGCCTTCACCTCTTCATCCACCATGCCGGTGTCGATGAGGCCGGGGGCCACGCAGTTGACCGTGATCTTGCGCTTGGCAAGCTCCAGCGCCAGCGCCTTGGTGGCGCCCATGATGCCCGCCTTGGCGGCGCTGTAGTTGACCTGGCCCCGGTTTCCCATCAGCCCGGACACCGAGGAGATGGTCACGATGCGCCCGCCCCGGCGCAGGCCGATCATCGGCATGATGCAGGGCTTGAGCAGGTTGTAGAAGCCGTCCAGGTTGGTGTGCAGCACCCCGTCCCACTCCTCGTCGGTAAGGGCGGGGAAGGCGCCGTCACGGATGATGCCGGCGTTGCAGACTACGCCGTAATAGGCGCCGTGCTCGGCCATGTCGGACTCCAGCTGCACGCGGCAGCCCTGCCGATCGGCAATGTCGAACTGAAGCAGGCGCCCCTGCCCACCGGCCGCCTGCAGGCTGGCCAGAGTGGCTTCGGCCCCGGCTCGATCGCTGTGGTAGTGCACCACGATGGAAAAACCGTCGGCCGCCAGCTTGAGGGCGATGGCGCGGCCTATCCCCTTGCTGGCGCCCGTGACCAATACGCTAGAGATCATGAAGCTTCCTCAGGCTAACAAATCGGACAATTCGCCGGGGCTCGGCTGGTAGGTGGAGAGTCGCGCCTGGGCGCACTCCTCCCCCGCCAGCAGGATCCGGCAATCAAAACTGGCCATGCCGCCGTCTTGCAACAGGCAGCAAGCCTCGATGGTGAGCAGGCTGCCGGCCGCAAAGGCGGGGCGCAGGCAGCGGTACTTGCGACTGCCGAGCAGCATGCCGATGCGCACCGGCTCGCCGCGCAGCCGCCCCTGCATGCCGGCCCAGGCGGCGATGGTCTGCGCCATCAGCTCGATGCCGACCCAGCCGGGCAGGTTGCCCTCACTATCCAGCAGCAGGGCATGGCGGGCACCGATGCGGGTCTCGCAGCGCGCCTGCTGGGCATCCGCCGCGCAGAGCCGGTCCAGCAGCAGCATAGGGGCCTGATGGGGCAGCAGGGCCTCGATGGCGGGCAGTGAACTTGGCTCATTCATGGTGAACGCTCCCAAACAGCAGGCTGACATTGTTGCCACCGAAGGCAAAGGAGTTGGAGAGCACCCGGGGCGCCGCGAGCGGCACCACGCCGCTCACCAGCCGGATGGGCGCCAGCGCCGGATCCGCCGTCGTCACCCGCTGGGGAGGCAACGGCAGAGCGCGCTCCAGCAGCAGGCAGGCGAGCGCGGCTTCGATGGCCCCCGCCGCCCCCAGGGCATGACCGGTGAGCGGCTTGGTGGAGCTGCAGAGCACTTCGGCACCAAACAGCCGATGCACCGCCTGGCTCTCCATGGCGTCGTTGAGACGGGTGGCGGTGCCGTGCAGGTTGACGTAGCCCACCTGCGCCGGCGTCAGGCCCGCCTGGGCCAGCGCCATCTGCATCGCCGCTTCAGCGCCGATACCGTCTGGATGGGGCGCCGAGATGTGCCAGGCATCGGACGATTCCCCCGCCCCCAGCAGCGCCAGCGGCGCAGGCGTGCGGCTCAGCACAAACAGCGCCGCCCCCTCGCCGATGTTGATCCCCTGGCGCGCCTCATCAAACGGCTGGCAGCGCGCACAGCTGAGGGACTCCAGGCTGTCAAAACCGTTGATTGTGAGCCCGCACAGGCTGTCGGCGCCGCCCACCAGCACGGCGTCCACCAGCCCGGCCGCCAGCAGCCGCTGGCCGCTGATGAAGGCGCGCGCGCTGGAGGAGCAGGCGGTGGAGATAGTCCAGGCCGGCCCGGTCAGGCCGAGGTGGCGGGCCAGAAATTCGGACGGCGAGCCCAGCTCCTGCTGGCGATAGTCAAAGGCGGGCGGCACGGCCTCCCCGCGCCGGGCGGCGGCCACCGCCAGCTCGGCCTCACCGATCCCGGCGGTACTGGTGCCAAGCACCAGCCCCACCCGCGCAGGGCCATGGGCCGCCAGCGTCTCGTCGAGGGCGGGCCGCACCTGGGCCAGCGCCGCCAGCAGCAGCTGGTTGTTGCGCGAGGCGTAGGGGGCCAGCGCCGCCGGTATGGCCGGCAACTCCCCCTCCACTCGCCCCACCGGGGTCTGGCGGCCATCCAGCAGCGGCGCCCGGTGGCGATCCAGCGGGCTCACGCCCGACTGCTGCCAGGCCAGCAGCGTCTCGGCGCTGGCATCGCGCCCCGTCCCCAATGCCGAGACGAGGCCATAGGCGGCGATATAACAGCTCATTGGCTCAGGGTCTCCAGTTGCAGGCGGTAGTGGAATACGTGCTGCTGCAGGCCGACCGGCTCGCGCACGCCGTCGACGTCTCGGTAGCGGATTTCGGTCACCAAAGTGCCGTCGGGGGCCCGCAGCCGGCGCAGCAGCCCTTCGTCGCGCAGCGTCCAGCCCGGTGGCAGCTGTGGCTGCCAGCTGGCGAGCGGCCAATAGCAGAGCATCACGTCCGCCAGCACCTGACTCACCGGCGGCATGCCGGTGGTGAGCAGCGGGCTGAGCTGGCGGGTGGAAATCCCTTGCTGGTCATAGCGCACCAGGAACAGCCGCACCCCGCTCGGGGTCAGCCCCACCAGGGTCAGCTGGCGGCCGTCAGCCTCCAGCACCGTCATCAGCTGGTGAGTGCTCTCCCCCACGCTGGCGGTCAGCAACTGCTGGCGGTAGAAGGGGGCGGCCAGCACGGGGGCCGGCAGCGTCATGACGGTCCCCTTGTCGAGATAGGCGGTGGGGGTCGGCTGGCTGCTGCAGCCTGCCAGCAAGAGGATGATAAAGGCGAACAGTGGTCTCATGGTTGCTCCTGCTCCCGGTGGTCGCGTACCGGCGGGGTGCATGCCGGCTTGTCCAATCCCTGTTTATCCAGTACCAGAGGCGACAACAGGAAGGCGGTAAAGATACCGCCGCTCAGCACCAGACCAAAGCCCGCGATGGCAGAGGTGTGGCTCAGCGCCAACAAACCGAACGAGAGCTGGGTGGTCAGGTTGGCCAGCAGGATGGCGAACATGGTCGAGCGCTGGCGCAAGGGATCCCCGCCGCTGTAGGCGAAGAACAGGCTGTAGTCGATGCCGATGCCGAAGATGAGGCTCATGGCCAGCACCCCGAACAGGGTGAGCGGCTGGCCGCAGGCGGCCAGCAGGGCCAGCCCGGATCCCAGCGAAAACCCGCTGATCAGCAGGATCCGCCCCCCCTTGCGCCAGCCGAAGCGGGCCCACAGCAGCCCCCCCACCAGGGCGATCGCAACCAGCAGCAGTTCGGTGAGCTTGACCCGGTAGTGGGCGAACAGCTGGCTCCACTGATTGCGCGGGTCCTGCCAGAACACCCCCTCCTGCCCCGCGGCCAGGGCCGCCACGGCGGCCGCATCCGTCACGCCGTTGACCGGCAGCCAGAGCGCCACCCGGCCATCGGCCATGGTATGCCACAGCAGCCGGCTGCCCTCGCTGACCGGGCTGGCCAGCCACTGCTGCGGGGTCAGAGGGTGCCAGGGACGAGGCTCGGCCTTGACCGGCACCCCGGCCTGGTTGAGCCGCGTCACCACCTCCGGCAACAGGCCCGTGAGGGCGGTGTGATCCGCCTGCTGCCGCGCCAGCGAGGGCAGCCACTGGGCCAGTGACACGAAGCCCGTCAGCTGACCATTTGCCTTGGCCTCGGCCAGTTTGCGGCTCATGGCCTCGAGCCGTTGCAACGCCGTTTCACCATCGGCCGCCGTCACCAGGAAGCCGGTCATGCCCCCCTGCTGGCCGGTGAGGCGCTGGATCTGCCGCTCCTGGGCCTGCAGCTCGACGGGCAGCGGTTGCAGGCGGGCGATGTCGTCATCGACGGCCAGCCGGCTCAAGCCCGCGCCGATCAGGGTCAGCCAGAGCAGGGGCACGCCCCAGCGCAAGAGACGCCACTCGCGCCACCATCTGAGCCAGAGCGCCATCGGCACCAGCACGCGCGCCTCCCGCTGGGGCAACTCCCCGAGCCAGAGCGGGTACAGGCAGAGCACGGTGATGAACGACGCCGTCAGCCCCACCAGGGCGCACAGAGCCATCTGCTGCAGGCCGGGGAAGGGGGCGAGCCAGAGCAGGCCATAGCCGACCAGGGTGGCGAACAGCGCCATCGACAGGCTGGGCAGCAGGCGGGCACGGGTCTGGTGCGGGCTCTCCTGCCGGCCATGCAGGCGCCGTTCAGTCAGGAAGTGGATCCCGTAATCTATGATGCCGACCAGGCTGGAGCTGATCACCAGGGTGAACATGTGCACCTCGCCAAACCACAGCAGCACCGCCAATACCCCCCAGGCGAGGCCGACGGCGATGGGCAGCAGGGAGATCCAGAGCGCCCGCAACGAGCGAAACGCCAGCCACATCAGCAGCAAGACCCCGACCGTGGAGCCGAGCCCTATGGTGGAGATATCCTGCTGGGCCAGCTCGCTGGCATGTTGACTGTAGAAGAGGGTGCCACGGCGCAACAGCTCCACGCCCGGAAACTCGGCCTTGAGACGCTGCTCCGCCTCGTTGAGCCGGTTCAGCAGCTCGCTGTTGCGGGCAAGATCGAAGGCCGACAGGTCCAGCTCGGCGCGCAGCAGGTACCACTGCCGCCCGGCCTCGTCCCGGCTGATCAGCCAGCCGTGGTCGAGGCGCAGGGGGCTGGCCATCTGTCCCTGCACCGCAGCCCGGGTCAGCAGCAGGGGATCGGCCTGCCACTCGGTGCGGGAGACGCCGCCAAAGGGGCTGTAGATCTGGCCGAGCACCCACTGGCTCCAGGCCTCTGGCCCTGCGGCCAACCGCGCCCGGCTGCCCTCGTCGAGGCGCTGCCAGCCATAGTCATAGATGAAGCCTTGCCAGGCGGAAGCCAGCTCCGGCTGGGCGGCACGTACCGCGCTGAGCTCGGGCAGGGCCTGCAGGTTGTTTGCCCACGCCTGCGCCGCGGCCAGCCCATCCTGCCCCGCCGGCAGGCTCAGCATCCAGACAAGCTGCCTGTCGACCTGGCGCAACAAGCCCTCACGCAGGGCGGGATCCAGCGCGGATCGCTCCTCGTGGGGCAGCAGATCCATCAGGCTGGTGTTGATGCGGCCGTGGGAGAGTTGCCAGCCGAGCAGCGCCAGCGCCAGCGCGCTGAGCAGCAGCCAGAGCCAGGAGAGCCAGCGCCAGGTGGTTTCAGCTTGCAGCAAGAGGGGCTCTCCTCGTCCCGGCGGGGGCGCCGCGCTGGCGCGTCATCGTGCTAGTGGGCAGCAAAGCGGGCCTGCTCCTCAGGGGTCAGCGGCAGGGCGCGATCCCGCCAGGCGGTGAAGCGGATGCGGGTGCTGTCACCCTGCTTGTCGGCGATGAGCAGCTGATCCAGCTGCTCCTGCCCGCTCAGGGTGAGGCTGGCAAACACCTTGTCGAGCGGTGCCAGGGTCGGCACCAGCACCAGCTGCCAGCCCGCCTCCGTACTGTGAAAATCGATGCTGAAGTAGCGACTCAGAGTCGCCTCGTCCGAGCCGAACAACGCCAGCAGCATCTGGCTGAACTCCAGCAGCTGGGGGTTGTCGATGACGGTGGCGGGCTGGCCCGCCATCTGCTGCACCATGCGGGTGGGCGTCAGGACAAGGGTCAGCGGGAAGGGTTTCTGCTGCTGCCACCAGAGCCCCAGATCGCGCACCAGCAGTAGCTCGCCGGAGGCTTTGAGCGGCTGGCTCAACCCCGCCACCTGCTTCTCCTGCTCGAAACTGGCCTGTTTGGCCTCGTTCAGGGCGAGCAGTTGCTGCACCTCGGCCCGACTCAGGGGCGCCGCCTGCAGCGGCCATGTCAGCAGCAGGAGCAGACCGGCCAGCAGCGGCCTTGTCAGCCGGCTCATTGGCTCACCCCCAGCTTGTCCAGCAGCACCTGGGGCGAAGCCAGGCACATCTCGCCGCTCGCCTTGCTCACCGCCACCTGAATGCTGTAACCCTTGCTGGTGCGGGTGCCGCTTGCGGCGTCGCTCAGCAGGTAGTCGATCTTCAGGCGGTTTTGGTACTCGGTCAGGGTGGCGCGCACCCGCACCCGCTGGCCAAAGCGCAGCGGCGCCAGGTACTTCATCCGGGTGTCGATGATGGGCCAGAGGTAGCCGGAGGCCTCCATCTGCGGGTAGTTGTAATCGATGAGATCGAGCAGGGCGCAGCGGGCCAGCTCGATGTAGCGAAAGTAGTGGCCGTGCCAGGCCACCGCCATCATGTCCACGTCGTGGAACGGGATGGTCACTTCGATCTCAGCACTGATCTGCCAGGGTTCATTCTGCATGGCTTGTCTCATCAATAGTGACCTTGTCTCAGTTCCGGTTCGGCCCATAGAGGGGATAGTGACGCTGGCGAATGCGGGCGATCAGCGCCCTCAGCTCGGGCTCGAGCCCCCGATCTTCCAGCAGCGGGGCAAACTCGGCCCGCACCTGCGCGACCATGGTGGCCAGCGCCGTGCCGAGCGGACGGGTGAAGGGGGTGGGCCGGGCGAGACGCAGCTCCACACCCTGCACCGCCGCCAGCAAGCAGGCGGCCGCCACCTGTTCGGTCAGGGTCAGCACCCGCAGCGCATCGCGCGCCGCTATGGTGCCCATGCTCACCTTGTCCTGGTTGTGGCACTCGGTGGAGCGGGAGAAGACGCTGGCGGGCATGGTCTGCTTGAGCGCTTCCGCAGTCCAGGCCGAGACGCCGATCTGCACCGCCTTGAAGCCGTGATTGATCATCTGCCGCCCCTCTGGCGCGCCGGAGAGGTTGCTCGGCAGGCCGCCGTTGAACTTGCCGTCCACCAGCTGGGCCAGCTGGCGATCCAGCAGGTCGGCCAGATTGGCGACGGCTGCCTTCATGCTGTCCATCGCCATGGCGATGTGGCCACCGTAGAAGTGGCCGCCGTGCATCACGTGCTCCCCCTCGCCATCGATCAGCGGGTTGTCGTTGGCGCTGTTGAGCTCGTTCTCGATGAGCTGGCGCCACCAGGGCAGGCTGTCGGCCACCACCCCGATGACATGGGGGGCGCAGCGCAACGAGTATCTGTCCTGCAGCCGGTTGCTGTGGCGCGGCAGCTCGCCGGCCACCAGGTCCTCCCTCAGCCAGGCCGCGATGCCCTGCATGCCGGGGTGCGGCTTGGCGGCAAACAGCCGCTCATCGAAGTGGAAGGCGTTGCCCCCCATGGCGACGCTCACCAGGGCGGTGATCCGGGTCGCCAGCCGCATCAGGTAGTCGGTGCGGGCGTAGGCGAGGCAGGCCAGCGCCGTCATCACCGAGGTGCCGTTCATCAGCGCCAGCCCCTCTTTCGGCCGCAGGGTCAGGGGGGTGACCCCCAGTTCCTGATAGACCTCGGCGGCGGGGCGCAACCGACCCTGCTGATGGAGCTCCCGCTCCCCCACCAGCACAGCGGCGACGTAGGAGAGCGGCGTCAGATCGCCACTGGCGCCCACCGACCCCTCTTCGGGAATGCGCGGCACCAGATCCTGCTCCAGCAGCCAGCAGAGCCGCTCGAGCAAGGCCGGGCTGACCCCGGAGACCCCCTGCGCCAGCGAGCAGAGCCGGGTCGCCAGCACGGCGCGGGCGGCATCTAGCTCGAGATCCGCTCCCAGCCCGCAGCCGTGAAAACGGGTCAGGTGCAGCGGCAGCTCAGGCACCAGCTCGGTCGGCACCGGCCGGGTCACCGAGTCGCCGTAGCCGGTGGTCACCCCGTAGATGACACCCTCTTCGGCCAGCAGCCGGTCGAGAAAGTCAGCCCCCCGCTGGATGCGGGCCATGAAGGCCGGATCCGGATTCAGTACGGGGGTGGCGCGCCCTTCGGCCAGCGCCACCACGTCCTCTATGGTCAGCGGCTCGGCGCCGAAGGTAACCCTTCTCATCTCACTCTTGTTCATCGGTCAGCTGCCAGAAATCAAAAAAGTTGAACCAGTCCAGCGGGGCCTGCAGGCAGTGATGCTGCAGACGATCGGCATAGGCCTGCACCCGGGACGCAAGAATCTGTTGGCGCCCTTGCCGTGGCAGGGGTTGGCCGTCGACAAAGGGCTCGAAATGCACCCGAAAGCGGCCCTGCTCCTTGAGGCCGAACATCAGGTAAACCGGGCAGCCCAGCACGCTGCTGAGCACGAAGGGCCCGAGCGGAAAGGGCGCCGGCGCGCCGAGGAAATCGGCCCAGATCACCCGCTTCTCCCGGGTCACCGAGGTGCGATCGCCGACGATCACCACCCACTCTCCCCGCTCCAGCTTCTCCTTGAGCAGGATGGCGGTATCGGCCCCCAGCTCCTGCACCTGAATGAGATTAAGGTGCGAATCCGGGTTGATCTGTTTGAGCAGGGCGTTGAAGCGGGCCGCGTGGCGGGTGAACACCAGCGCGTTGATGCGCAGCCCCTGCTTGCGGCTGCCCAAGGCGCGGCACAGCTCCAGATCGCCGAGGTGGGAGCCCAGCAGCAGCACGCCCTGACCGCTGTTGATGGCCGCCTGGTAGTGCTCCGCCCCCACCAGCTCCACCTCTTGCTCGGTGATATCACCGCGCCAGCCCGCCAGCTTGTCGAGCGCCGCCTCGCCAAAGCGCAGGAAGTGGCGAAAGCTCGATCTTGGCTCAGGGGGCAGCGCCACACCGCTCGCATCGGCGAAGGACTCGAGGCGGGCCAGATAGGCTTGGGATGCCTGGCGCTGGGCCCGGCCGGTCAGCCAGAAGTAGCCGATGACCGGATAGAGCAGCAGGGAAAACCCGCGCCGCCCCAGCAGGCGATAGCTGGTCAGCATGATCTGCATGCCGAGCAGGGATCCCCGCTCCGGGGTGCGCGACCAGTGGGTGCGCCGCTCGCGCCACAGCTGCGCCGCCCTGGTGCCGAGGCGGCGGGGCCAGCGGCAAAGGCGCAGCAGCTGATCCCACAACAGGCGACACACCAGCCGGGTGTGCATCCAGGAGATGTCGCGGTTGTCGCGCCAGAGCTGGAAGTGGGAGCTGCCATCGGCGGGATAGATGACCCGGGTCGGCACGAAGCGCACCGCCACCCCGGCCCAGTAGAGGCGCACCATCACCTCGGTGTCGAAATCCATCCGCCGACCGAGCGCCACCCGATCGAGCAGTGTGCAGGTAGCCGCCAGCGGATAGACCCGAAAGCCGCACATGCTGTCCTTGATGGCGAACGACAGCGTCTCGATCCAGACCCAGACATGGGTGATGTAGCGGCCATAGAGGCGCCCCTTGGGCACGGAATCATCGTAGAGCGGGCGGCCGGAGACAAGCGCAGCCGGGTGCTTGTCCGCCTCGGCCAGCAGGGCCGGAATGTCCGCCAGATCGTGCTGGCCATCGGCATCCACCTGCAGGGCGTGGCTGAAACCGAGTGCATGGGCGCGGCGCAGCCCCGTCATCACGGCGCCGCCCTTGCCCTGGTTGTGGGGGTGGCGCAGCAGGGTGACCCAGGGGTAACGCGCGGCCAGCGCAGCCAGCGCGGCGGCGGCGACCGGCTCGCTGCCATCGTCGATCAGCAGGCAGGGCAGCCTGTATTCGGCCAGCCGTGCCAGCACGGCGGCCAGCGGGTCGGCGTGGTTGTAACAGGGGATGAGAATGCAGGGCGTCATGGGGTCAGCCGCACCCGGCCGCTGCTCGCCGGCTCATCGCCGAGCAGATACTGAAAGAGGATCTGGCCCTTGTCCGCCTGCCACTGCAGGTTCAGGCTGCACTCGGCCCCGGGGCGCAGGGGGCGCTGGAACTTGAGCTGATCCACCCCGTGAAACGGCTGATCCAGCTTGAGCAGGCTGGCGGCGTAGTGCATCACCCAGTGGATCTGGGTCACCCCGGGCAGCAGGGGCGCACCGGGAAAATGGCCCGCAAACCAGGGCAAGGAAGGATCGAGCCGCAGTTGCAGGCACACCCCGTCGGCCAGCGTCTCGCAGGCCAGCACGGTGGGCAAGGTGTTCGCTGGCAGAGAGTCAACCGAGAGGCTCATCGAACAGCTCCTTGAGTTGTGGCCAGGGGCGCTTGCCCTGGGCGTTGACGGGCATCTGCTCGACCCGGCGCACGCTGCGCGGCAGGGCGACCGGCTCTAGCCAGGGACGCAGCTGCTGGCGCAGGGCCAGCAGGAAACGCCCGGGCCCCAGCTCGGCCCAGCGGGCGGCGCCCAATTCGCTCAGCACCAGCACGGCGCCGAGGATCTGGCGCTGACCCTGTTGCAGCGGCAGCACGGCGGCCGCTTCCACCTCCGCCAGCCCCTGCAGGTGCGCCTCCACCTCGTCGAGGGATATGCGCTTCTCCTCCAGCTTGACCACCCGATCCTGGCGGCCCAGCAGCTCGAAACCGCCCTCGTGCAAGGCTATGCGATCGGCGCAGGCCAGCCACTCCGCCGTCGGCAGGAAGGGGGAGCGCAGCAGCAGGCCCTGCTCCGGGCCGACCCGCACCTCGACCCCGGGCAGCGTCGTCCAGGGGGTCTGTACCTGGTGGCGCTGGCGCCAGCCGATGCCGCCGGTCTCGCTGCTGCCGAAGATCTCCACCGGCAGCTGACCGAACAGCTGCTTGGCCTGCTGGGCATCGCCCGGTTGCAGGGGGCCGCCGGAGGAGACGATCAACCGGCAGCCGGCGGCAGCAATGGCCGGGTCGAGCCGGCTCAGAAACGCTGGCGAGGCGATCAGGCACCAAGGGGCCGTTTGCAGCGCCAGCTGCTCCGGGTAGTCGATGCTGCGGCGATCAAAGGGGCGGCCGAGACCAAGCGGCAACAGAATGCGAAACAGCAGGCCGTAGATGTGCTGGTGACTGACGCTGGCCAGCACCCGGGTGCCCGCCAGCCGCTCGCCCCACAGCGCCATCTGCACCCGCAACTCCGCCTCCAGCTGGGGCCAGGCCTTGGGGATCGCCTTGGGCTCGCCGGTGGAGCCGGAGCTGAACAGGGTAAGATCGAGGCGCTCAGGCGGCAGGGCAGCGCCGTCTGCCTCCGGTTCGTCATCCGCCACCAGCAACGGCAGCCTGAGCTGCGCCGCCGTGAGCGCCGAACCCGGCAGCTCGCCGTCGGTGAGCAGGCCGTCGAACTGGCTCTGCAGCGCCTGCAAACCAGCCAGCCGCTGATGGCCCGGCAGGATGGCCCTGTGCCCGCCGAGGGCGCAGGCAAGCAGCGCCTGGGCAAACAGCAGGCTGTCATCGAAACAGAGTGCCCAGCGCATGCCCGGCCGATCTGGGCCGGCCAGACGGGCCATGGCCTGCGCCAGCTGCAGGCTGCCACGACGCAGCTCGGCCAGGGTCACTTCGCCATCCGGGCCGAACGCCACCACGCGCTCGCCGTCCCGCAGCCAGATAGTTTGCAGCAAGGTCATGGGGCCAGCCTCTTGAGCAGGCGGCGGCGCACCAGATACTCAGCGCCCATCAGACCGCCCATCAGGGCGTAGCTGATGAGCCCGTTGTAGAGGCTCCAGAGCGCCAGATCCCCGTGCCAGATGGTGAAGGCCGCCAGCGCGCCGTTGATGACAAAGAAGCCGCACCAGACCTGGGTCACCCGCCGGGTGTAGCCGATGGCTGCCGGAGGCAAAGCGGGATCCTGCAGGCGGGCCAGCCGCTCCACCAGGCTCATGGGACGGGTCAGACTCCAGCCGAACAGGCAGAGCAGCGCCAGGCTCACCGCCAGCGGGTAGTAGAGCAGCCAGTGCCGGGCACTGAACAGGGCCGACAACAGGGTCAGCCCCAAGCCGATGCAGGCCAGCAGGCGGCCCAGCCAGAGCCATTCCGGCAAGGGGCCGAGCCGGACCCGCCCCTTGAGCAGGCCGGGCAAGAGTCGCAGCGAGAAGATGAGCAGCAGACCGAGCAGCAGCGGGGTCTGACCGGCGTGGGTCAGCCCCCAGTAAACCGCCAGCGGGTAGAGCAGCAGGGCACCACCGGCCAGCCAGGAGAGCCAGCGCATCATGGCAGGGCGTGTACCGGCATCAGGCGTCGGCCAGCAGACGCTCGACCGCATCCACCACGTCGTTGACGCTGCGCACCGACTTGAACTCTTCCGGCTTGATCTTCTTGCCGGTCAGCTTCTGCAGGTGCACCACCAGATCGATGGCGTCGATGCTGTCGAGCTCGAGATCCTGATAGAGACGGGCCTCGGGGGTGATGGCCTCTTCGTCGACCTCGAACAGCTCGACGAGGGCGGCCTTGATCTGGGCAAAGATGTCGTCACGGGTCATGGCTCAGGCCTCCCCTTTCGACTGGGCCTGCACCAGGGCGACCAGCGCCGCGACGGAGGCAAAATGACGACGGGTGTTTTCATCCTCGGCGGAGAGCACGATGCCGTAGCGGCCCTTGATGGCAAGGCCCAGCTCCAGCGCATCGATGGAGTCCAGCCCCAGGCCGTCACCGAACAGCGGCGCCTGACTGTCGATGTCGTCAGGGGTGAGCCCCTCGAGGTTGAGGCTGTCGATGATGAGTTGTTTTATCTCTAGATGCAGGTCTTGCATAACTGTTCCACATGCTGTCATTGGGGCCCCGGTTGCAGGGCCTGGGTGAGAAACCGGGTCAACTGGCGGGCGGCCAGCGCACTGCTCTGGCCGGTAGCGACCACCTCGTCCGCCGCCACTTGCTGCAGGAATTCTATGGTGAAAATCGGCTTATTTTCCGGGATCTTGAACCATTTGTCCTGCTTGGTGAGAAATCGGGTGCTGCAGTGGATCCGCACCAGTTGCAACGGCACCTGGCTGCGCACCGCCAGCTGGGCCGCGCCGCGCTGCAGCTTGATGGGTTCGCCCGGGGTGGTGCGGGTTCCCTCCGGGAACACCAAGAGCAGGCCGCCGGCCCGGATCCGCCCCTGGCACAGGGCCAGCAGATCCTCGCCTGCCACGTTGGGCAGGTAGTCGGCCGCCCGCACCACGCCGCCGATGAAGGGGTTGCGCCAGAGGGACTGCTTGACGATGCAGTCGCACACCGGCATCTCGGCCGCCAGCATGACGTAATCGAGCAGGCTGGGGTGATTGGCCACCACCAGGGCACCGCGCAAGTGGGCGGGCATGCCGCTCACGCGGTAATCGAGCACTCCCCAGCCGCGCAGCACGCCGAGAAACAGCCGAAAGCTGTGGCGGATGGTGAGCTGGGCCAGGGTACGGCGCCGCTCGCCGCGCAGACAGAGCGCCAGCAGCGGAAACCAGAACAGGGAGAGTAGCAAGCCCCCCACCCCGAACAGGGTGAAGCCCAGAGCCGTGCCGATCAGCCGCCAGCCCCGGTTCAGCAACGCTGCCATCTCCACTCCTGACGGTCGTCAGCGAGGCTCAGGGTCGGCTCGCCTCTCAGCAGGGCACGCCAGCAGGCCAGACTCTGCGGCAGCGGGCGGGCAGCCGACGCGGCGGTGCCACGCGCCCCCGCGCAGCGCCACTGGTCGCCCGCCGTCAGCACCAGCCCCAGCGCGTGGGGTGGCGCCTCTTGCGCCAGCCAGGGGCGGTGAAACGCCGGCACCGGCCCCTCGAAGGCCACCAGCAACACCCGACGGGCACCGGCCTGCAGGGCGCAGACCGCTTCGGTCAGGCCCGCCATCAGGCTGTTCTCCCCCGCGGCCAGCGAGGTCATGGGGATGGCGGCCTTGCCCTGAATGGAGCAGAGCCCGGCGGCGGTGTTGTGCACCGACATGGAGAAATCGGTGGGCGACAGCGCCTGCCCGTTTGCCAGCGCCTGCAACAGGGTCATGGAGCGGGCCAGCTCGCCGTGGCGGCTGACGAAGACGGCACTGTCTATCTGGTGGCGGGCCAGCAGGCTCAGCCCCACCTGCACCGCCAGCCGGGCGCCCTGACTCAGGCGGCGCGCCATCATCATCGGCAGCAAGGGGGTGGCGGGAAACGGCGGGTCGACCGGCCAGCGGCCCTGCTGCGCCCACGCCTGCCAGGCAGCCTCATCGGCCAGACCGGGTGACAGGGCCTGACTATCCAGCAGCGAGAAAGAGAGCATGTTTCGGGCAACCTGTCCTTACATCGATGGGTGGACGCGAAGACGATAAAAGGCACTCACCCGGCGGGCAGTGCCTGCTCCACGACATTGAATGGCGTCATCGGCTTAATACCGGCGGATAATACCATTATTCATCAAAAATAATAGCCAGCGCAGATTATCAACCGCCTTGGTGATTGAAAATAAACTATTTGTGTTGTCTCATTGCCACGCCCAAATTGATGAATATCCTTCCCAAGGAAAATATTATGAAACTCATTAATAAAATATCCCTACTGCTGGCCTGTGCCCTGCTTGCCGCCTGCTCCACCAGCCAGCCAATTCGCAATATGGCAGCCAATCCGGTGCCCTTCAATCTGACCGAAGAACAGGTGGCCAATGCCATTATTACGGCCGGCATCAGCAAGAGCTGGGTAATGCGCCAGGAGCAGCCAGGACTAATTCGAGGCCAAGTCAATGTGCGCCAGCATCAGGCGGTGATCAATATTCCTTATAGCGCTCGCGATTATTCCATTAATTATGTGAGCAGCGTCAATCTGGACGACAAAGGCAAGGGCAGCATCCACCGCAGTTATAACCGCTGGGTACTGGGTCTGAACCAAGCCATTCAAGCGGAACTCGCCCGCACCCAGAGCCGCTGATCCGGCAGGAGCCACCCCGTGAATCACTATCAGGCGGACCCCTACAACGCGCTGGAAGCCATCAGCGAGGCCCAGAAAATCGCCTTCGGGCCCATGTTGTTTCAGGCCAGCTGGTGCCTGCGTGAAACCGGGGTACTGGCCTATCTCGAGACCCGCGGCTCGCAGGGGGCCGCGCTGGCCGACATCGCCCAGGCGTGTCAGCTCAGCGAATATGGCGCCGGCGTGCTGCTGGACATGGGGCTCGGCGGCGGACTCTGCTATCTGAGCGAGGAGCACTATGTGCTGGGCCGGGTCGGCAAATACCTGCTGCACGACGCCATGAGCCGGGTCAATCTCGACTTCACCCAGCACGTCTGCTATCAGCCCCTCGCCCACCTGCTCGACGCCATCCGTGACGGCACCCCGGCCGGTCTGCAGGAGTTCGGCCCCTGGCAGACCCTCTATCCGCACCTGAGCGAGCTGCCCGAACCGGCCCGCCGCAGCTGGTTCGCCTTCGATCACTTCTACTCCGACTGGGCCTTCCAGCAGGCCCAGGACAAGGTGTTCGGCTACGAGCCGCGCCACCTCTACGATCTGGGCGGCAACACCGGCAAGTGGGCCATCGCCTGTGCCAGGCGGGATCCGGCGCTGCAGGTCACCATCCTGGACTTGCCCGAGCAGCTGGCACTGGCCCGCCGCAACATCGAGGAGGCGGGGCTGGCGACGCGGGTGCATGGCCACCCGGTGGATCTGCTGCAAGCGGGCCCCCTGCCCGGCGAGGCGGACATCTGGTGGATGAGCCAGTTTCTCGACTGCTTCAGCCACGCGCAGATCGTCGCCATCCTGAACCGGGTCCGGCTGGCCATGAAACCGGACGCCCGGGTCTGCATCCTGGAGCTGTTCTGGGACAGGCAATCCTTTGAAGCCGCCAGTTTCAGTCTCAACGCCACCTCCCTCTACTTCACCTGTCTGGCCAACGGCAACAGCCGCTTCTACCACTCCAAACAGCTGTACCAGTGCCTGCGCGAGGCCCACTTTCACGTGGAGGCCGAGCACGAGATCCCGGGGCCGGGCCACACCCTGCTGGTTGCCCGCCCATTGCACACGAGGCCATAATGCCGCCATCGGCATGGAGATGATGATGAAACGAGAAGGAGCACGGCATGAGGCGTGACTGCATGACCCTGATGGCGATCGGCCTGACCCTGGGCAGCCTGCTCGGCGGCTGCGCCGACATCAAGGAGGCGGGCAGAACCGTGGGGCACACCACTCGCAACGTAACCCGCGAAATTGGCCACACCACCCGCGACGTGACCCGGGAGATCGGCCACGGCACCCGGGATACCGTCAAGAAGGTCGGGGATGAACTGAGCAAATGAAAACAGGGGCCGCGGCCCCTGTTTTCATGGTGCTCATGACCGGGCTCAGTTGCCCCACATGGCCATCAGCTGAGACTCCATGGCCTCTTCCTGCTCATCCGGCAGCTCGGCGAAGAAGTCGAGTCCGGTCTGCTCCTCCACCGCATCCACCGTCACTATGTAGTCTGCCAGCTTGCTGGCCGACACGTTCTGCTGCGGCAGGATGAAGGCGATCGCCTCCTTGTTGGCTACATCCATCACCACCCGGTAATAGGCGTGGGGCACGGTCACGCCGTTGCCGATGGAGGCATCGGAGTTGGTGAAGATGGGGCCGGTGATCACATAGACATCCTGATAGGCGATGGCCCACTGCCGGGTTTTCTCTTCCAGGATGCGCCAGGCCCCCTGGTTGAGCGCCGGCAGCTGCGGGGTCATGTTGGTCAGCAGGAAGCTCTGCTTCATGGTGGTGGCGGTGGAGCGCATGTCCGCCGCCGGCGCCTGATGGCCGCGGTCATAACCGGAGCCCTTGTAGTCGGCCAGGGTGGCGCGGAACTGCACCGGCACCTCCTTGTCCTCGGCAAAGGCATCCTTGCGCGGCACCTGGCCTTGGGCGCTGGCGGCCGTCATCCGGTAAGAGACCCAGTCAGAGACCTTGGTGTCGTAGTTGTAACCGGCGGCATAGCCGTCCCGGCACAGCAGTTGACTGGATTGGCTGGGCACCCCGAGCTTGACGTGATCCTTGCATTGGAAACCCGCCGCCAGGCTCGGGAAGGTGGTGAGAGTGAATCCGATAGCCAGAACTAATTTATTGATATTATTCATTATTATGCCACTCCTTGTATTAGGCGGAGTGATTTGACACCAGGTCGGATGAGTAAGGCAATCGAACAAATTGTGAGCGTGCCGGAAATGTGAAGAGGGCTGCAAATCGGTAAAATCGGCGCCGCCAGCTGGGGGATTGTCATCCCTTTGTCATTGTGTCAGTGCAGCAACTTTGACTGGCTTATCAGATAGATAGGCATGAAAAAGCGGAGCCGGTGGCTCCGCTGCAATCATCACTCCCGCTCAGCTCTTGACCTGAGGCCTGGGGGTATCGGGTTGGGAGGGCGGCAGAATAGGCAACACTATCTGCGGCTGCTCGCCGGTCAGGCTCTTGAGGTAGGCGGTCATGTCGTCCGCCTCCTGCTCGCTCAGGGTCTGGCCGAGCTGGATGTCCGCCATGATCTGCACCGCCTCCTTCAGATCCCACACAGATCCGTCGTGGAAGTAGGGGTAGGTCAGCTCGATGTTGCGCAGGGTCGGCACCTTGAACCAGCCGATGAACTGCTTCTCGCCGGTCACCCCGCCGCGTCCCTGGGCCGGGTTGTCGGTCTTGAACGGCTTGACCAGCCCCATCTTCTGGTAGGAGTTGCCGCCGATGGCCACCCCGTTGTGGCAGGCGGTGCAGCCCTTATCCTTGAACAGCTGATAACCCTTCAACTGCTGCGCGGTCAGCGCCTTGGCATCTCCCTTCAGCCAGCGATCGAACGGCGCGTTGGGGGTGACCAGGGTCTCCTCGAAGGCGGCGATGGCATCGGTCACCTCGTCGATGCCGAAGTCCGCCTTGCCGTACACGGCGCTGAACCGGGCCCGGTACTCGGGCAGGGTGTGCAGGGTCTCTACCGCCAGCTTGTGGGTGAAGGCCATCTCCAGCGGATTCTCGATGGGGCCCGCCGCCTGCGCCTGCAGATCCTTGGCGCGACCATCCCAGAACTGCACGAAGTTGAGGCTGGAGTTGAGCACGGTGGGCGAGTTGATCGGCCCCTCCTTCCACTTGTGGCCGAGGGAACTGACCTGGTTGTCTACCCCGCCGGTCGCCAGGTTGTGGCAGGAGTTGCAGGAGATGGCGTTGGATTTCGAGAGCCGCGGCTCGAAGAACAGCATCTTGCCCAGCTCGACTTTTTCCGGTGCGCTCACCTTGGCCGCTTCCACCGGCTGGATCGGCTCGTTCGCCCACCCCATCCCTGGCAGGCCCAGCGCCAGCAACAGACAATATTTATTCATTTTTTCTCTCTCCCTTGTGGCTGTGCATAACAGCAGCCTCAGCCTGCCCGGGAAAGCCTGTGCATTATTTGTTCAAGATCAAATGAGACCAACAAAAACCACATTAAAAACAATGAATTAATATATTGCAGACGGACTTATGGCGGGGACTTGCGTGGCAAAAAAGAGCTAAATTCTGATGAATGAATTATGAGCAAATTCATCTGCGATAACAGCCAATTAATTAGATTGCTGTCATTGAATAAAGCGATTATTCAATATGCAGGCGTGACCGCCCATTATTTAGATTCATATTAAATACATCATAAATATCGTCGGTGATCACCCAGCCAATAATAAAAATACCGTCTGACCTTCTGTATCCCGCAATTCAGATGATGCCTTCCGTTATTTCCTCGTCAATACAGGAAACGGATCGCCATGCTTGTCAATCAAGATAAGGATGCATGATGAGAAAGTCCCTGTTGGCCGCCGCCCTGTTGCTCTGCCCCGCCGCCTTCGCCGCCACCCCCCATTGGGAATACAGCGGTGAGGCCGGCCCGGCGCAGTGGGCCAGACTGACCCCGGAATTTGGCCAGTGTGCAGGCAGCAACCAGTCGCCGGTCAACCTCGACGGTCTGGTCAAGGCCGAGCTGGCCCCGCTGCAGTTTCACTACCTGGCGGGGGGCCGCAGCGTCACCAACAACGGCCACACGGTGCAGGTCGACTATGCCCCGGGCAGCAGCCTTGAGCTCGACGGCATGCGCTTTGAGCTCAAGCAGTTCCACTTCCACGCCCCCAGTGAAAACCTCATCAAGGGCCACTCCTATCCGCTGGAGGGGCACCTGGTGCATGTCAACGCCAAGGGTGAGCTGGCGGTGGTGGCGGTGATGTTCGAGCCGGGCCAGGCCAATGCGGCCCTGAGCCAGGCCTGGCAGCTGCTGCCAGCCAAGGCGGGAGAGAGCCACGTCTTCAAGGAACCGATCTCGGCCGAACAACTGCTGCCCATCAAACGCGACTACTACCGCTTCAGCGGCTCGCTGACCACGCCGCCCTGCTCGGAAGGGGTGCGCTGGCTGGTGATGAAACAGCCGGTGCAGGTGAGCCAGGCCCAGATCGATGCCTTCAAGGCGGTAATGCACCACCCCAACAACCGCCCCGTGCAGCCGCTGCACGGTCGGCTGGTACTGCAATAACGCCCCCGTCGCTCACCGAGCCAACATGAAAAAGAGGGCCCGTGGGCCCTCTTTTTTTCATTCACCACGAGCCGTTACAGGCTGGCGGCGATGCGCGCCCCCAGCGCGGCGTTGTTCAGTACCAGCTGAATGTTGGCCGCCAGCGAGTTGCCGCCGGTCAGCTCGCACACCCGGGCCAGCAGGAAGGGGGTGGACTCCTTGCCCTTCACTCCCTGCTCGTCCGCCTCTCGCAGTGCCTGGGCAATGGCGGCGTCGATGTCGGCCTTAGGCATGGCAAACTGGGTCGGGATCGGGTTGGCCACTACGGCCCCCCCCGCCAGCCCCAGCTCCCACTTGAGGCGCAGCGCCTCGGCGATCGCCGCCGGGCTCTCGAGGCGGTAATCCACCTTGAAGCCGCTCTCGCGGGTGTAGAAGGCGGGCAGCTCCTCGGTCTGGTAGCCGATCACCGGCACGCCCTGGGTCTCCAGGTACTCCAGGGTCAGACCGATGTCGAGGATCGACTTGGCACCGGCGCAGACCACCGCCACCGGGGTCTGGGCGAACTCCTGCAGATCCGCCGAGATGTCGAAGGTCTCCTGAGCACCGCGGTGCACCCCGCCGATGCCGCCGGTGGCGAACACCCGGATCCCGGCCATGGCGGCAATGATCATGGTGGAGGCCACCGTGGTCGCCCCCAGCCCCTTGTTGGCCAGCACGAAGGGAATGTCGCGGCGGCTGCACTTGGTGGCGGCATGACCGGCCCGGCCCAGCGCCTCCAGCGCCCCCTCATCCAGACCCACCTTGAGGCGGCCATCGATGATGGCGATGGTGGCCGGCACGGCGCCGTTGTCGCGCACCACCTGCTCGACCTGGCGCGCCGTCTCCACGTTCTGCGGATAGGGCATGCCGTGGGAGATGATGGTGGACTCCAGGGCCACCACCGGCTTGCCGGCAGCAAGGGCTTCAGCGACGACCGGTTGGATATCGAGGTAAGCGTTCAACATGGGTACTCCTCCAGCATGCGTTCAACGGCGGCCTTGGATAGGCCGGAAAAGACGGTATCGGAACAATTGACGGTGAGGGCGGCGCAACCGAGGGCGAACCGGGTTGTCTCCATGATGCCCTGCTCCTGCAACCAGGCGTGGGCCAGCCCTGCCATGAAGGCATCGCCGCCGCCGGTCACGTTGACGACCGGGCTGCCGAGCACGGGCAGATGGCCCTGGCACTCCCCGTCGCTATAGAAAATTCCCTGATCGCCGAGGCTCAGGAACAACCGCTGCACCCCGGCGCGGTGGAACCAGGCCGCCGCCATGGGCCAGGTGTCGGGCCCGGCGATGGTGAAGCCGCACAGCTGCTCCGCCTCGCTGCGGTTGGGCTTGAGGGTGTGGATGCGGTGCAGCCAGGGGCGGATCTTCTCCACCTTGGCCACCGAGACGGTGTCGACGAAGATGATGTGCTCACCCTGGCGCTCGAACAGCCAGTCGAGGGTGTGAGTGGCGAGGTTGGTGTCGAGCACCCAGAGCCGGGCCGCACCGAGAAAACCGCTCAAGGGGGTGAGCCTGGCCGGGGTGAGCTGCTCGATGATCGCCATGTCGTTGACGGCGCAGCTCATCTCGCCGCTACCATCGTGCAGGCTGAGGTAACAGGAGGTGGCCTGGCCATCCAGCATCAGCACCTGGCGCACGTCGACGCCGGCACGCTGGGTCACGTCCAGCAGATGATGGCCGTATTGATCGTTGCCCACCGCGCTCAGCAGCCGGGTGTCGGTGCCGAGGCGCGCCAGGTTCTCGGCGATGTTGCGCCCCACCCCGCCGGCCGAGGTGCGTACCTTGCCGGGGTTGGAGTCGCCGATGCGCAGGTTGTCGTGGCTGCAGCCGCAGATATCCATGTTGGCGCCGCCGATCACCACGGCGTAGGGCCCTTCCCGCAGCACGTAACCGCGCCCCTGCACATAGCCCTGGCGCATCAGGCTGGAGATATGGCTCGCCAGCGCCGAGCGGCTGATGCCGAGCCTGTCTGCCAGCTCCTGCTGGGCAATCATGGGGTCCTGGCGCAGCAGGGCGAGGATCTCTTGCTCACGTTCCGTCATAGACAAACATCCAGTTACAAACGTTTGTCCATTATTTCCGAAAAACGTTTACCCGCCATCGCCTCGTGCAAAAATTGTCGGCTTGCGCACAAAAAATCACCGGGCAAAACCCGGTGACAGGAAAACGGTTTTCAGATGGTGCCACTCAGCCCAGCAACACCCAGACCTCGCCGGCACTGTGCATCACCGGCCAGCAGGCGACCCGCAATGCCGGGTCGTCCAGGCAGCGGCCATCCGCCAGGGCGTAACGCTGCTTGTGGAGCGGCGAGGCCACTACCGGCTCGCCATCGCAATCCCCCACCAGGCCGCGGCCCAGCACCGCCACCCCGGTCAGGGGATCCACCGCGTCCAGCGCATAGACCCGCTCGCCAAGTCGGAACAGCGCCAGCGCCCTGCCCCCCAGCCAGGCGCTGCGCCCTGCCTGCTCCGGCAGGGCCGCCAGCTCGCATGCCCGCAACCACTCGCCATGCTCCGATGGCAACATATCGTCCTTGAGTCTGTTCATCTCCATCTCCCGTTCCTCATGACTGCTGCCCAACTCACAGCTACCGTTCATACCCTCTCCTTGATAGTGATGACTGGCTTGCAACCCGCTGACCCCGTTCATACCCTCTCCTTGATGCCGATGGCTGGTGTGCAACCCACTGACCCCGTTCATCCCCTCTCCTTGATGCCGATGGCTGGCTTACAACGCGTAGGCCCGGTTCATACCACCGCCTTGACAGCGATATCCGGCACCCACTGACCCCGCTCCTCCCGCCGTGGCGGCGTCTGATCCTCGGGCCGGTTGACGAAGGCCTCGAACAGTTTGAGCTTGTCCGGATCCGCCAATGTGCTCTTCCACTCGCACTGCCAGCTGCCGACTATCCCCTCCATCATGGCCTCCAGCTCGGCGCCGATGCCGAGCCTATCCTCGATGATCACCGACTTGAGGTAGTCGAGCCCCCCCTCCATGCCCTCCATCCAGACCGAGGTGCGCTGCAGCCGATCGCCGGTGCGCACGTAGAACATCAACAATCGATCGATGTAGCGGATCAGGGTCTGCTCGTCGAGGTCGGTGGCGAACAGGTCGGCGTGGCGCGGCCGCATGCCGCCGTTGCCGCACACATAGAGGTTCCAGCCCCGCTCGGTGGCGATGACGCCGATGTCCTTGCTCTGGGCCTCGGCGCACTCCCGGGTGCAGCCAGAGACCGCAAACTTCAGCTTGTGGGGAGCCCGCAACCCCTTGTAGCGGTGCTCCAGGGTCTGGGTCAGGGTCATGGAGTCCTGCACCCCGTAGCGGCACCAGGTCGAGCCCACGCAGGACTTCACGGTGCGTACCGACTTGCCGTAGGCCTGGCCGGTCTCGAACCCCGCAGCCACCAGCTCGCCCCAGATGGCGGGCAGCTGATCGACCCGGGCACCGAACAGGTCGATGCGCTGGCCGCCGGTGATCTTGGTGTAGAGGCCGTACTTGCGCGCCACCTCGCCGATGGTGATGAGGCCGTCCGGGGTGATCTCCCCGCCCGGAATGCGCGGCACCACCGAGTAGGTGCCGTCCTTTTGCAGGTTGGCGAGGAAGGCGTCGTTGCTGTCTTGCAGGGCGCGGTGGGGCTGCTCCAGCACATGCTCGTTCCACAGCGACGCCAGGATGGAGGCGACCGTCGGCCGGCAGATGTCGCAGCCCAGCCCTTTGCCGTGCTTGTTGCGCAGCGCCTCGAAGCTCTTCAGCTCGCCGACCCTGGCCAGGTGATAGAGCTCCTGACGGCTGTGGGCGAAGTGCTCGCACAGCCCCTTGTCCGCCTCGACCCCGAGATCCTCCAGGGTCTGCTCCACCACCTGCTTGAGCAGGTTGCCGCAGCCACCGCAGCCGGTGCCCGCTTTGGTGCAGCTCTTCACCGCCGCCAGCTCGTGATTGCCGGCCTTGACGGCGGCCACCACGGCCCCCTTGCTGACGTTGTGGCAGGAGCAGAGGATGGCGCTGTCCGGCAGCACCAGGGGCGCGGGGGCGCCGCCCGCCTCCCCCACCAGCAGGGAGAGCGGCGGCTGGGGCAGCGCCACCCCGTTCTGGTAGTACTGCAGCAGTCGCTCATAATCGGTGCCGTCCCCCACCAGGATGGCGCCGAGCAGCCGGCTCCCCTCGCCGTCGGTCACCAGCTTCTTGTAGATGCCGTTGACCCTGTCCAGCAACAGCAGCTCCTGGGCGCCGGCGGTGCTGGCGTGGGCGTCGCCGATGGAGCCTACGTCCACCCCCATCAGCTTGAGCTTGGTGGACATGTCGGCCCCCGCGAAGCGGCTCTCGCCGCCGCACAGGCTGGCCACGGCGGCCCGGGCCATCTGGTAGCCGGGGGCCACCAGCCCGAAGATGCGGCCCTGCCAGAGCGCGCACTCGCCGATAGCGAGGATGGCGGGGTCCGAGCTGTGGCAGCCGTCGTCGATGCAGATGCCGCCGCGCTCGCCGATGTTCAGCCCGGCCTGCCGGGCCAGCCCGTCGGCGGGTCTGATGCCGGCCGAGAACAGGATCACGTCGGTCTCCAGGTGAGAGCCATCCTTGAAGCGCAGCCGGTGGCGGGCCTGCTCCCCATCCTCGATGCACTCGGTGGCCTTCTCCACCAGCACCTTGACCCCGAGCGCCCGGATCTTGTCCCGCAGCACGGCGCCGCCGCTCTCGTCGAGCTGCACCGGCATCAGCCTGGGGGCGAACTCCACCACCCGGGTACTGAGCCCGAGCAGCCGCAGCGCGTTGGCCGCCTCCAACCCGAGCAGGCCACCGCCGATCACCACGCCGCTGCGGGCGCCAGCGCAGGCATCACGGATGGCGGCGAGATCCGCCAGGGTGCGATAGACGAAGCAACCCGCCCGCTGATGGCCGGGGATGGGGGGCACGAAGGGGACCGAGCCGGTCGCCAGCACCAGTCGGTCGTAACCGAACTGCTCGCCACAGGCCAGGGTCAGGGTGCGGGTATCTCTGTCCAGCACCTCCACCTCGGCCCCCAGCCGCAACGCTATGCCCTGCACCTCATACCAGGCGGGATCCGCCATCCGCAGCGCCTCGGGCGCCTTGCCACCGAATACCTCGGAGAGGTGCACCCTGTCGTAGGCGGAGTCCGGCTCGGCGCCGAATACCGTCACCTCGAAGCGCTCGAGGCCGCCGGCCGCCACCAGCTGCTCGACAAAGTGATGACCCACCATGCCGTTGCCTACCACCAGCAGCCGCTGTTTCTCCATCCTCTCAGACGACTCGACGCAGTGATGGTCCATCTCATCATCCACGCCGTTGCCCACCACCTGTACTCTCTGCTTGTTGTCCATATCTCTCTTCCTTGAATCGATGGGCTCAGGCCCGGCGCTGACTGCGAACTGGCTCGGCCACCTTGAGGGGGGTCACCTTGCGCTGCTTCTCGTAGAGAAAGCGCAGCACCTGCTGGCGCAGCTTGTGATAGTGACCATCGTCCGCAAGGGCCACCCTGTCTCTGGGCCTTGGCAAATCCACGGTCAGGATCTCGCCGACAGTGGCACTAGGGCCATTGGTCATCATGATGATGCGATCGGAGAGCAGCACCGCCTCGTCCACGTCGTGGGTGATCATGATGACGGTGTTGCCAAGCTCCGCCTGGATGGCCATCAGGGCGTCCTGCAGATGAGCCCGGGTCAGGGCATCGAGGGCACCGAACGGCTCGTCCATCAGCAGCACCTTGGGGGAGAGCGACAGGGCGCGGGCGATGCCGACCCGCTGCTTCATCCCTCCCGACAGCTCATGGGGCATCTTCTGGCTGGCGTGATCCATCTGCACCAGGGAGAGGTAGTAGTCCACCCGCTCCGCCACCGCCCGCCGGTTCGGCTCCACCTGGGCCACTGCCAGCGCTACGTTCTGCTGGACGCTGAGCCAGGGCAGCAGGGCGTGGTTCTGGAACACCATGGCCCGCTCCGGGCCCGGCCCCGCCACCTCGCGCCCGTCGAGGATGATGCCCCCCGTGGTGGGCTCCAGCAGCCCGGCCACCAAATTGAGCACGGTACTCTTGCCGCAGCCGGAGTGACCGATGAGGGAGACGAACTCCCCCCGCTCGATGCGCAGGTTGACCCGGCTGAGTGCCTCGAAGCGCCCCTGCTCCGTCTCGAACGAGATGCCGACGTCGCTTAACTGCAGATAACTCTTCATTGGCTCTTCTCCCGCCTGAATATGAATGTGATTAACGCAGCACCTGCCGCTTGTCCCAGGACAGCCACTGCTGCAGAGCCAGCATGCCCCTGTCCAGGGCGCAGCCGATGAGGCCTATGGTGATCACCGCCACCATGATGCGGGCCAGCGAGGCCGAGCCGCCGCTCTGGAACTCGTCCCACACGAACTTGCCGAGCCCCGGGTTCTGGGCCAGCATCTCAGCCGCGATCAGCACCATCCAGGCCACCCCTAGGGACAGGCGAAGGCCGGTGAAGATCATGGGCAGGGCGCCGGGCAGCACGATGCGCCGCACGTGGGTCACAAAGGAGAGGCGAAGCACCCGGCTGACGTTGTGCAGATCCCGGTCCAGCCCCGCCACCCCGACTGCGGTGTTGATCAGGGTCGGCCAGAGGGAGCAGAGGGTCACCGTCAGCGCCGAGGTGAGGAAGGACTTTGCAAGCCAGGGAGTGGGGCTGGCGTAGAGCGCGCTCACCACCAGGGTGATGATCGGCAGCCAGGCCAGCGGCGACACCGGCTTGAGCAGCTGGATCACCGGGTTGGCGGCGCGATAGAGCCCCTGATTCATGCCAAGCAGCACCCCGCACGGGATGGCGATCAGGGTCGCGAGGCCAAAGCCGCACAGCACGGTGAGCAAGCTGGTCCCAATCTGATCGAAGAAGGTGGGGCGCCCCGTGTAGGGGCGCAGCTTCACCTCGGCCGCCGGATCCGCGGCCAGCCGCTCGGCGTTGCGCACCCGCTGGCGCTCGAGGAAGGCGCTCGCCTTCTCCCGCTCGGCCAGGTGATCCTGACCCAGCGACCAGAGCTGGCTGGCGGTGGCGAGCGGCCCCGGCAACGTGCCCAGGCTGGTCTGCACCTGGCTCGCCCCCCACTGCCAAAGGCCGAGGAACAGCAGCACACCGAGCAGGGGCTGCACCAGGGTTTTCCAATCCATGATTTTCCACTGATGTCGTTTCATTGCGCGCTCCTCACTCATTGCACCCGCTCATCGCCCTTGAGGCCGATGGCGAACTGCTGCAGATAGGCGTTGGGGTGGCGGCCGTCGTAGATGAGGCCGTCGATGAAGCCATCCTGAGGGCCGCGATAGCCCTGCTCGCTGGCAAAATCGGGGAAGTCCTGCGCCTTGAGCTTGCCCTCGGCGATCAGCGCCTCGGCAGCCTGGCGATAGACCTCGGGTTGATACACCGCCTTGGCCACCTGCTCGAACCAGGCATCCGGCTTGGCCTCGGGGATCTGGCCCCAGCGCCGCATCTGGGTCAGATACCAGATGGCGTCCGAGTAGTAGGGGTAGGTAGCGTGATGGCGAAAGAAGACGTTGAAGTCCGGCAATTGACGTACGTCCCCTTTGCCGTACTCAAAGGTGCCGGTCATGGAGCTGGCGATCACTGCCTCGTCGGCCCCCACGTACTCGGGTTTTGCCAAGAGTTTGGCCGCCTCGCGCCGGTTGCCGTTCTGCTCGGCATCCAGCCACCAGGCCGCCCGCAGCAGCGCCTTCACCAGCCGGACGTGGGCGTTGGGGTGGCGCTCGGCCCACTGCCGGGTGACGCCGAACACCTTCTCAGGGTTGTTGCGCCAGATCTCCTGATCGGTAATGACCGGCACCCCGATCCCCTTGGCGAGCGCCTGCTGGTTCCAGGGCTCCCCCACGCTATAGCCGGCGATGGTGCCCGCCTCCAGGGTGGCTGGCATCTGCGGCGGCGGCGTCACCGACAGCAGCACGTCCGCCTGGCGCTGGCCCGAGTTGTCCCCGAGCTTGGGCGCGTAGAAACCGGGATTAAGGCCGCCGGCCGCCAGCCAGTACCTGAGCTCGTAGTTGTGGGGGGAGACAGGGAACACCATCCCCATGTTGAACGGCTTGCCCGCCTGCCGGTATTGCTCCACCACCGGCTTGAGGGCGGCGGCGCTCACCGGTGCCGGCACCTTGCCCGCCACCGGCTTGGGTAGTTGGGCCGCCATGGCGGCCCACACCGGCTTGGCCACCGTGATGGCGTTGCCGTTGAGATCCATGGCAAACGCCGTCACCAGCTCGGCCTGGGTACCGATGCCGATGTGAGCCGCCAGGGGCTGGCCCGCCAGCATCTGGGCGCCGTCCAGCTCGCCGTCGATCACCCGATCCAGCAGGATCTTCCAGTTCGCCTGGGCCTCGAGGGTGACATAGAGCCCCTCGTCCTCGAAATAGCCGCGCTCATAGGCCACCGCCAGCGGTGCCATGTCGGTCAGCTTGATGAAGCCGAGCTTGATCTCCTCCTGCTCGGGCGCCCCCACCGCGGCCAGCGCCGGCAGTGACAGCACCGCCAGCAGCATCCCCGCACATCCTTGTCGTCTGTTCATGCCATTCCCTCGCTCGGTTCCTGTTCCGGGCTCTCGCCCGCCTGCCTCGTTGCAGGATGACGACCAAAAAAAAGCCCCACCGATCCGGGATCGGTGAGGCTTCTTTGCCCTGTTGCCGGTGGAGCCTTGCGGCCTCACCACTGCGTCTTGTTCTGTCAGTTCGTTAATTCACTTTCCGTGCCAATCTGGCCGAACCGCCGCTGGCGGGCCCTGAGCGGCCCGGGTGCGCCTCCCCCGCTCGTTTATGCGCCTCAATGAGGCGCCGTTGCACCAAAACGGTTTGCCAGTCCCTTCAGAACCGGTTCGCGATCTGTCACGAGAGGTCGTCAGCAAGGTAAAGAGCAGCGCAGGAACCGGAGTTTATAGACATAAATGAGGATTCCGAGCAGCACATGAGCCTTGATCACGGCCTCGCAGTAGGCGCGTGGACCCGGTTCTCAGGCGGGCAATGCCTGCAGCAGTTGCCGTGCCAGCTCCCCCAGGCTCAGGTGGCGGCTCATGGCGGTGCTGCGCATCAGCCGGTAGGCCTGCTCCTCGTCCAGCCCCTGATGGCGCATCAGCCGCCCCTTGGCCTGCTCGATCAGCCTCCGCTCTACCAGCTGCTGACGCAGCTCGCTCTCGGTCTGCGCCAGCGCCTGCACCATGGCCAGCTGGCTGCGGGCCAACCGCAGCCACTGCTCCACCGGCTCCTTCTCCCCGCACGGGTGGGGCACCAGCAAGACCCCCTGCTGCAGCAAGGCCTGCTGCGCCTCGCCCCCCAGCCGCTCGCAGAACAGCAGGCGCGGCACGTCGGGCCAGAGGGAGAGACCGAGCCGCGTCTCGGCGTCGAAACGGCGACTGCTGACGAGCAGGGCATCTCCCTGCCCATCCGGGCTCAGCAGCTGGCGAGCGTCGAGGATCCTGGGCTGATGGCCATACTGGCTGACCAAGAGGGCCAGCCGGTTGGCCTGACCCGGTTCGTCGGCGTGGATCAGCAGGCGGGAAACGGGGCCCGCGGGGCCCCCTGAAGTGAGAATGGTCATGGCGCTCCTTGCCAACGGCATTCGATTGGTCTGCCACCACTGTGGTCTGTCACCACAGAGGCAACATGAGCGCCAACTGTTTGAATCTACCCCCTTTTTATTCCTCTGGAGGTAGTAGAGGTAGAGGGAAAACGGCGGCTCAGGCCACCCGATCCAGCGCCTGTCCCAGCAGGCCCTGCAGCTCGGCCCGCAGGCGCACCACCTCCCCCATGATCATCAGCACCGGGCTCTGGCCGAGCAGGGCCCCGGCGGCCTGCGCCAGCCCGTCCAGCCGGGTCTCATGGACTTGCTGGCGGGCGCTGCAACCTGCCACCACCAGCGCCACCAGCAGATCCGGTGAGGCACCGGCCGCCAGCAGCCCCTGCCGGATCTCGGCCGCCCGCTCCAACCCCATGTAGAACACCAGGGTGTGGCCGGCCCGGGTCAGCCCCTGCCAGCCCTGATAGTCGCCCTCGTCCATCAGGTGGCCGGTGACCAGGGTCAGGGAACGGGCCAGCCCCCTGTGGGTCAGCGGGATCAGGCTGCTGGCGGCGCAGCCAAGCGCCGCCGTGATGCCGGGCACCAGCTCGGCGGCGATGCCGTGGCGCGCCAGGTGCAGCGCCTCCTCGCCACCACGGCCAAACACCAGGGGATCGCCCCCCTTGAGCCGCACCACCCGCTTGCCGGTGCGAGCCAGCGCCAGCAGCAGGGCGTTGATCTGCACCTGACTCGGGCTCGGCTCGCCGCAGCGCTTGCCCACGTCGAAGCGGGCCGCCCCCTGGGGAATGCGGGTCAGGATCTCCTCCCCCACCAGGCGGTCATAGACCACCACCTCCGCCGCCTCGAGCCGCTGCAGCGCGCGCAGGGTCAACAATTCGAGCGGACCGGGACCGGCCCCTACCAGACTGATTTGGCTCATCACCGACTCCTTGTGTTTCGGCCCCCTAGAACCTGTGCACGACCTGTCACGAGAGGCTGTCAGCAAGGTGAAGCGCAGCGCAGGAACCGGAGCGTATAGATATACGTGAGGATTCCGAGCAGCACATGAGCCTTGATCACGGCCTCGCAGTAAGATCGTGTACAGGTTCTTAAGCTGAGGCGATAAAAACATGCTTAATCAATAGCTTGTCGATCTCTGGCAAACAGGTTCCGCAGTTGCTGCCGCAGCCGAGCAGGGCCTGCAGCCCCGCCAGCTCGCTCACTCCCTGCCGCACGATGGCGTCGACGATGCGCTGCTCCGACACCCGCAGGCAGGAGCAGATCAGCCGGCTCTCCCCCAGCAGGGCCGCATTCAGGGTCTGGCTCAGGGCCCCCGCCTGCAGCGGGGTGCCGAGCAGGCTGGCCAGCAGCTCGACCTTGATGTCCGGGCGCCGCTCCCCCACCAGCAGCAGGCCGTCGATGCGATCCCCGGCCAGCGCCACGGCGAGCCAGCCCGACGCCAGCGGCAGTCGCAGCCAGCGCCCCTGGGTTGCCAGCCGCTGCCACAAGGCTTCGGGCGCCTCGGACCAGGAGGCCAGCAGGGTGCAGTTGCCCTCCGGCAACGGGCGCCTGGCCCACCAGTCCAGCGGCTCGTCCCAGTCTCGCCAACCGAGCCAGAGTCCCTGCCAGCGAGTCGGCTGCGGATCGGCCCACACCCGGCCCTGCTTGAACATGGGCTGGCCGGAAAGGGGATCCACCACGGCGGCAATGAGGCGATTGACCGCCCCCTGACTGCACTGGCGGTCGGTCCAGTGCATGGGCTGGAAGGCCTCCCCCTCACGCAGCCCCTCGTCCAGCCCGACCAGCAGCCGCGCTTCCCCCAGCCCGTTGTAGAGGCGCACCAGATCCCCCTCCTTGAGCCCCAGTGCCAGCAGGCTGGCGGCGCCGAGCCGTACCCTGGGCCAGGGCTCGGCCTCCTGCAGACGCGGCACGTGGCCGGTGCGGGTCATGGTGTGCCACTGATCCCGCAGCCGACCGCTGTTAAGCAACAAGGAGAGGCCCGCCGGCGGCCGCACCGCTTCTGGCGCGGCGACAGGCTCGGGGGGAAAGAGCTGGGCCAGGGGCAACAGACGGGCGCGGCCATCCGGGGTGGCAAAGCGCCCGTCCTCGAACAGCCGGGCCCGGCCCTGAGGCCAGCGGGCATTGACCGGCCAGCTCAGGGGTACCAGCGCTTCGAATTCGGCGCGGCTGAGGCGGGCCAGCCCGGAGATGTCGAACTGGCGTTGCCCCTCGTTCTCAAAGCCCGACAGGGCGGCATGCTCACAGAAGATCTCGTGCTCGTGCTCATAGGCAAAGCCCTCGCCGAAGCCAAGCCGACGGGCCAGCCGGGTCAGCGCCCACCAGTCGGGCTTTGCTTCCCCCGGCAGGGGCAGGAAGGCGCGCTGGCGGCTGATGGTGCGCTCCGAGTTGGTGACGGTGCCGCTCTTCTCCCCCCAGGCGGCGGCGGGCAGCAGCAGGTGGGCGAGGCGCGCCGTGTCGGTGTTGGCGGTCACCTCGGAGACCACCAGCAGCTCGCAGCGAGCCAGCGCCTCGCGCACCCGGTTGCCGTCTGGCAGGGAGACCGCCGGGTTGGTGCCGAGCACCCAGAGCGCGCGGATCTCCCCCCGGTGTACTGCCTCAAACAATTCGACCGCCTTGTGGCCGGGGCCATCCACCATGGTCGGGCTCTGCCAGAAACGCTGCACCCGATCGCGCTCGGCCTCGCCAAAGCCCATGTGGGCCGCCAGCTGGGTCGCCAGCCCCCCCACCTCGCGCCCGCCCATGGCGTTGGGTTGCCCCGTCATGGAGAAGGGGGCTGCCCCCGGCTTGCCGATGCGCCCGCACAGCAGGTGGGCGTTGATGATGGCGTTGGCCTTGTCCACCCCCTGATTGGACTGGTTGATCCCCTGGCAGAACAGGGTGACGGTTTTGGGGGTGCTGGCAAACAGCCGGTAGAAGCCGAGCAGATCCCCTGGCGCCAGGTCGCAGCGCTGGGCCACCGCCTCCAGCTGCCAGGCAGGATCGTCCAGCGCCGCCGCCAGCGCCTCGAAGCCGCTCACATGGCGCGCCACGTAATCCTTGTCCCAGCCGTCGTGATCGAGCAGATAGCGGCACAGCCCGTTCCACAGCGCCACGTCGCTGCCGGGCCTGAGGGCCAGGTGCAGGTCCCCCTGCTCCGCCGTCATGGTGCGGCGCGGGTCCAGCACCACCAGCCTGAGCTCGGGGCGCCGCGCTCGCGCCTGCTGCAGGCGACGAAACAGCACGGGGTGGGTCCAGGCGGTATTGGCGCCGGTGATCACCACCAGATCCGCCAGCTCCAGATCCTCGTAACAGGCGGGCACCAGATCCTCGCCGAAGGCGCGCTGATGGGCCGCCACCGCCGACGACATGCAGAGCCGGGAGTTGGTGTCCACGTTGGCGCTGCCGAGATACCCCTTCATCAGCTTGTTGGCGACGTAGTAATCCTCGGTGGTGAGCTGGCCCGACAGGTAGATGCCGATGGCCTGTGGGCCGGATTCGGCCAGAATGGCGGTGAAACGCTCCGCCAGGGTATCCAGGGCCTGCTCCCAGCCGATGCGCTGCCCCAGCCAGCGCGGATAGAGCAGGCGATCGGGGAAATCCAGGCTCTCCAGCAGGCTGGCCCCCTTGACGCACAGAGCGCCCGCGTTGGCCGGATGCTGTTCATCCCCCTGCAACTGCCAGCCATCCCCCTCCCGGCTCAGCCGGATGCCGCAGCCCACTCCACAATAGGCACAGGTGGTGTTCATTCCCTTGCTCCTCGTCGTCCGACTCCCCATCCCTGGGTCGCCGCTGCCATGGCCCATAAAAAAAGCGCCCGCCCCCGCTGGGGACGGACGCCTTTGTCCGGATAAGCCGCATTTACTCTCTCCTGGGATGACTGCAAACCCCGCGCCAGGATGCAAGGTGCGCCTGGACGACGATCGATACCGAGCGGCTGCGCCGGGACGGTGCAAGCGCCCCCTTGTTGGGCCCGTCAGGCGGGAGTTCATACCCAGGCTGGGCAAGGGGCGGCGCGGGAGTATAATGCGGCCGCCACAGAGGAGAGCGAGATGAGAGAGTCAGACCACGAATGCCTGCCACCACAGGGGGACGAGTCAGCGCCGCACGGCGACGCAGGCTATTGCTGCATCGGGCTGGTCAACCCCAAGTCACCAGAGAACGTGGGGGCCGTGATGCGGGCCGCCGGCTGCTACGGGGCGGACGAGGTCTACTATACCGGCAACCGCTTCGAACTGGCGCGCCGCTTCGCCACCGATACCAAGCAGATGGTGGAGAAGATCCCCCTGCTCGGGGTCGACGACCTGATGGAGATGGTGCCGGCCGGCTGCACGCCGGTGCTGGTGGATCTGATCGAGGGGGCCACCTCGCTGCCGGACTATGTGCACCCGGCGCGCGCCTTCTACATCTTCGGCCCGGAGGACGGCACCCTGGATCCCGCCCGCTTCAAGGCGGTGCAGGAGGTGATCTACGTCCCGACACGCGGCTGCATGAACCTGGCAGCCTCGGTCAACGTGATCCTCTATGACCGACTGGCCAAGCAGCTGCGTGCCAAGTAAACAGCAGATGCTCTACGTAGCCATAACCAAGGGCTGCATGAACCTGGCGGCCTCGGTCAACGTGATCCTCTACGACCGGCTGGCCAAGCGGCTGCGTGCCAAGTAAGCAGCAGAGGCTCTACGTAGCCAACCCAAGGGCTGTATGAATCTGGTGGCCTCGGTCAACGTGATCCTCTACGACCGACTGGCCAAGCAGTTGCGCAGCAACTCGGCAAGCTGACAGAAAAGTTCCTGAACAGGTAACCAGCCCCCGACGCAGGGCGCTTTAGTTGCCAGGGGTTAGCCTCTGCTCCTGCTGCTTGATGAAATCGCGGTAATAGTCGTAGAGCTGGTAGCGCCGGTAGATCTCGGCCAGGGTGCCGTGTCGCACCAGATTGACCATGCCTTGATCCCAGAGCTGTTGCAGGCTGCGTCCCTTCTCGGTATCGGCAAAGATGGGATAGGTCGGGACCCAGCGCAGGAAGATACGCTGCATGTTGGCGGGAATGGAATCCGCCGAGTAGAGCACCCCGGCGGTCAGGTAGTAGCGATAGCGCTCCTTGGCCAACAACTGCAGCGCCATGTCGTGGCTGTCAATCTCGTGCCAGCGCATGGAGACAGGTATGTACTTGTCAAAGGCCCAGCCCCGCAGCCACACCACCCCCTGCCCGCTCAGACTGTGCTCCCCTTGCCACTGGGGCCGCCACTTCTTGAGCATCAGCACCGTCAGATCATCGGCCGAGGCGGGATGGCGGGGTTGCAGCACACCGCTCACCTCATCCCGATAGACCCCCATCGCCATGTCGCCCCCTTTCTGGGCGATCACCGCCAGGGCACGCTTGTAGGGCACGATGCGCGGCATGACCTGGTAACCGTTGGGCTGATAGATGGCCCGCACTATGTCCAGATAGACGCCCCTGCCATCCGGCTGGCAGAAGCCCGGCCAGTCATCGCAATAGACATAGAGGGGATCGGCCCGACCCGGCCAGCAAATCAGCAACGTCAATGAAAGCAACAAACGAATCATGTCTTACCGTTTCTCCGCAGGCGATGCCATTTGCAGCCGCGCCCAAGCCATTCCCCATGATATGAAGATCTGCCGGCAACGCACCTCTTTTTCCCGGTTTTGCGAGCGAGTCGAGGGTTATTGCCCGCTGAATCGGTATTATTGACAATAAGATTCATTAGTAACCCAACATAGGGGAGCCTTCATATGCCATCCATTAAAACTCTGCTCTGTCCGGTCGATTTTTCCCAGATGTCACAGGCCGTGCTCGACTATGCCGTATTCATGGCCCAGAGCCACAAGGCCGAACTCAAACTGGTCCACGTGGTGGATCAACTGCACGGCTTCGACAGCTACAAGATCCTGCACATGACCGCCATCGAGATCACCCACGAGATGGAGCGTCAGGCCAAGAGCCAGATGAAGGAGCTGATCGCCAGCCTGCCGATCCCTGCCACCTTCGAGGTGCGCTTCGGCCGCGCCGCCGACGAGATCGTCGTGCAGGCCAAGGAAGAGAAAGCCGACCTGGTGGTGATGGGCAGCCACGGTCGCTCGGGCATCAGCCATCTGCTGGTAGGCAGCGTGGCCGAGTCCGTAGTGCGCCATGCCCCCTGCCCCGTGCTGGTGGTGCGCAAGTAGCCGCAACGCCAGACTCACTGCAAAAGGCCAGCATTCGCTGGCCTTTTTATTTGGGTTCGCGGGCCGGCCTCAGCCGTGGGCGTAGATGACGCTGCCCCCCTTGATGATGTCGATGATGGCCCTGGACTGCTCCTTGGGCAGTGCGGGGCAGCCCCAGCTGCGGCCCAGCTTGTCATATTTGCGCAGATGGCGCGGGCTGGCATAGTCGGCGCCGTGCACCACGATGGCCCGCTTGCGGGCATTGCTGTTCTGGCCAGGGCTGAGGCCGTCGAGGCGCAGCGAATAGCCGTGCTTGCCCTGATAGGTCTCGGCGGTGCGATAGACTCCGAGCGAGCTCTTCATGGAGTTGAACTGGTTGGAAAACTGGTTGGCGGCCAGCTCGCCCGAGTTGCGGCCATGACTGACCCAGGTGTGGTAGAGCAGCTTGTGGCGTTTCACGTCGATGACGAACAGCCGGCGCATGGTCGAAGGTTTGCTGTAGTCGATGATGGTGAGAATGGGTTTGCGCTTGTGGCGCACGCTCTGGTAACTGTTGATGGCCTTGCGAAATACCTGTTTGTCGAGCTTGCCGGCCAGCCCCAACTGGCGGTAGAGATCCTGATCCCAGCTGGCGTGGCTGTTGCTGCTGAAGCAGAGCGCCCCCAGCAGCAGCGGCAACCCCAGCCAGAGCGCACCCCAGCGCTTCATCCAATCTGTTTGCTTCATCCTTGAATCTGCTCCCGTTTTTGTGGCTAGCGCAGCGCTCAAAATATCGCCACACCTCGCTGGATAGTTATATGCAAGCCCCTGATAGCAGGCAAGAAAAAAGCAAAAAAATGCCGACCTGAGTCGGCATATTCACAGAGGACCACAAAGACGTCAGGCGCGACTCAGGTAGTCCGCCAATCCCACCCACTTGTAGCTGGTGAGCTCGGTCAGCCCCATGGGGCCGCGGGCATGCAGCATCTGGGTCGAGACCGCCACCTCGGCGCCCAGCCCGAACTGGCCACCGTCGGTGAAGCGGGTGGAAGCGTTGACGTAGACCGCCGCCGAACCGGCCCCGTTGACGAACCGCTCGGCATTGGCCAGATCGTTGGTGAGGATGGCATCGGAGTGGCCGGCGTTGTGCTCGCGCATATGGGCCAGCGCCTCGTTCACATCCGCCACCAGCTTGACCCCCAGGGTCAGCGAGAGCCACTCGGTATCGAAGTCTTCCGGGCCGGCGGCACGCAGGCTGTCGGCGCCCGCCAGCAGCGGCATGGCCTCGGGAGTAGCGACCAGGGCCACCTTGCGCTCGTTCATCAGACCCACCAGCTGCGGCAGCAGGGTTGCGGCGACCTTCTCATGCACCAGCAAGCTGTCGAGGGCATTGCAGGCGGAGGGGCGCTGCACCTTGGCGTTGTCGATGACCGCCAGGGAGCGCGCCAGATCGGCGCTCTCGTCCACAAAGATGTGGCTGATGCCAAAACCACCGATGATCACCGGAATGGAGCTGTTCTCCTTGCACATCTTGTGCAGCCCGGCACCGCCGCGGGGGATGATCATGTCCACATAGCGGTCGAGGCGCAGCAGCTCGCCCACCAGCGCCCGATCCGGGTTGTCGATGTATTGCACCGCATCGCGCGGCAGGCCGGAGGCCGCCAGCGCACTCTGGATCACCCGCACCAGCTCCAGATTGGAGTGGAAGGTTTCGCGGCCGCCACGCAGTATGCTGGCGTTGCCGGTCTTGAGGCAGAGGCTGGCGATGTCGATGGTGACGTTGGGACGCGCCTCGTAGATGACCCCGATGACCCCGATGGGCACCCTGCGGCGGGAGAGGCGCAGGCCGTTCTCCAGCACCCGGCTGTCAATTTCGGCCCCGACCGGATCGTCCAGAGAGATCACCTTGCGCACGTCCGCCACGATACCGGCCAGCCGGGCCGGGTTGAGCAGCAGCCGATCCAGCATGGCGTCTGACAAGCCCGCCGCACGGCCGGCGGCGATGTCTTTCTCGTTGGCGGCCAGGATCTGGTGGCTGCGTGCCTCCAGCTCGTCGGCGATGGCGGCCAGCGCCCGGTTCTTCTGCGCCGTGCTGACAGTGGCCAGCTGATAGGCGGCTTCACGGGCCGCCTGCCCCATTTTCTCCAGACTCATCTCTCTTCCCTTTGGTTCTTGCGGGGCCGCCCGATGGCGGCGTCCCCCTTATCTTGATGTGCCGCTGCCCTTGCGTTGCAGCGGCTGGCGACTCACAGCAGCACCATGTCGTCGCGGTGGATGGCCACGGCGCCATAGCCGTAACCCAGCACCTGCTCGATGTTGTCCGAATGGACGCCGCGCAGCTTGTCCAGCTCCAGATGATTGTAACGGCAGATGCCGCGCGCCAGCTCGGCACCCTTGGGGTCGAGAATGCGCACCACGTCGCCACGTACGAAATCGCCCTTAACCGCCACTATGCCCTTGGGCAGCAGGCTGGAGCCCTTCTCCTGCATGGCGGCCACGGCGCCCTGATCCACCTGCACTTCGCCGTGGGGAGGAGGCCCTGCCAGGATCCAGCTCTTGCGCCCTTCCAGCGGCGACGCCAGCGCCGGGAACAGGGTGCCGATGCGCTCGCCCTTGGCGAGACGGCCGACCACTTCCGGCATCTGGCCGGTGGCGATCACCACGTTGACGCCGGCCCGGCGCGCCACGTCGGCGGCCTGCAGCTTGGTGGCCATGCCGCCGGTACCGAGCCCGCTGACGCTGTCACCCGCCAGCTTGCGCAGGGTGTCGTCGATGGTCTGTACCTCTTCGATGAGCTGGGCATCCGGGTTGGTACGGGGATCGGCGGTAAACAGCCCCTTCTGGTCGGTGAGCAGGATCAGCAGATCCGCATCGGCCAAAATGGCGGCGCGAGCGGAGAGGTTGTCGTTGTCCCCTACCTTGATTTCGGCAGTCGCCACCGCGTCGTTCTCGTTGATGACCGGGATGATGCGGTGATCGAGCAGGGTCCGCAGGGTGTCGCGGGCATTGAGGTAACGCTCGCGATCTTCAAGATCGGCGCGGGTCAGCAGCATTTGACCGATGTGCAGCCCATAGAGGTTGAACAGATCCTGCCATACCCGGATCAGCTGGGTCTGGCCGACGGCCGCCAGCATCTGCTTGTTGGGCAGGGTTGGCGCCAATGGAGGGTGGCCCAGATGCTCACGGCCGGCCGCAATGGCCCCCGAGGTGACCACTACGACCCTGTGGCCGTGACGGTGCAAGGCTGCACACTGTCTGACCAGCTCGACCATGTGGGCACGATTGAGCTGGGAAGATCCCCCGGTGAGCACGCTGGTGCCCAGTTTGACGACTATGGTTCTGTTTTCCATGGGAGCAAAAAGGCTGAAATATAAGGAATCCCTTTATACCCACGGCCCTGTTGCCCTGCAAGGCAATTAACACCAAGGCAGCTGCGGGTGCAGGCAAAGCGGAGCAAGCAGCAAAGAAACGCCCCGCCAGCCGATGGGTGGCTGGCGGGGCGGCGGGTCATCAGGCGGCGGTGACGGTCAGCTCGTTGGTGACCTGCTCGGCGGGAGCGAGCTGGCAACCAAGCTGGTGCAGCTTGTCGCTGATGAGCTTGTAGAAGTGGTTGAGGGTACGCTCGACTTCAGCCTGATGCTTCTTGGGCAGCGGCTTGTTGAGCCACTCCCCTTCGGCGTTGTAGAAGCCGACCTGATAGTGATAGCTGAAGCTGTGATCCTGCTGCTCCAGCACCAGCCACCAGCCCCAGAATTCCCGTTTGTCCGGCGCCGGCTTGGCGCTGACACAGACGGAAAGGCAGTCGAAACGGTAACGCCCCTCTTCACACAGGTCCTCACGTAAATAGGGGCCAATCGCGGCAAACTGCCTCAGCAGTCGCTTGTAGGTCACTCTTTCTGACATGTTAACCTCCCTGTTGAACAAGCCACATCACCCTGGGATGACGTTATATTTTAGCGCTATATCATGTACATAGGTGCTTCTTGAGCCAGTCGACCATCTCTTTCAACGCCTCGTCGTATACCTCCAGCAAGGGTTGTTTGTCGAACACCACCGCCTTGCCGTTACGGCTGGCGGACGCCAATGCCCGGACATCCTGCTCGGGACAAATAAAATCTTTCTTGTGTCCAATACTCAATATCGGCACGGAAGTGCGAGTCCCCAGCAATCCCTGCGTCTTGAGTGAAAATACCTGGCACTTGGTACGCAGCGACTCCCACTGGGCCGCATCGGCCCCCAGCCGGTTGGCCAGCCCGTCCCGCATCATGCGCGGGCAGCGGGCAAACATCTCCTGATTGGTAAACACCTGATTGACGCCGGCGCCGATGCAGACCACGGTCCTGAGCTTGAACGGCTCGATGAAGGCGAGCCGTGCCGCCACATTGCCCGCCAGGCGAAAGCCCACCATGGCGATGCGCTGGTGATCGACCCAGGCCACTTCGGACAGATGATTCAATACCGCCTGATGCAGCCGGCTGGTGTCCTGCACCAGCGGCCAGTGCTCGGCATAGCCGATGCCCGGCATATCGAGCGACAGCATGCCGATGCCGTTGGGCTCCAGGCACTTGAGATAGAAATTGAGGAAGTCGACCTGCAGCGAGTCGATGCCGCCGCTGACGATGACCAGGGGCACCGGCTTGTCGGTGGTCGGCAGGTGCAGGTAGCCCTGAATGTGCTTGCCGCGAAACGGCACCTGCAGCTCCTTGAGCGGCACCTTGAACAGGCGTCCCGCCTCGCGGTAGGCCATGTTGCCGAGCAGCTGGGCCTGATCCGCCAGCTCGTCATTCTTCAGATGGGGATAGCTGGCGATGGAGTAGTAGCGCACCGCCTTGAGCAGGCTCTTCAGGGCCGCGGCCCGCTCGCCCTGTGCCACCAGCTCGCGACCCCGGTTGAAGTAGCGGCCGGCCAGCTGGCTCCACTCATAGACCCAGTTGCCGGGCACATAACCCTTGATGGTATCCAGGAAGCGCTCGTGGGTACGCTCGCCCTCTCCCATGGCGATGCAGGCCAGGGTCTGCTCCACCTCGACCGGGTCCGCCCCCTGCCAGGCCCAGGTCGGCCGGCGCAGCAGACGATACCAGCGCGATGACATGGAACCGTCGATGAAGGTCTCGTCGACATTGTCATCCTGCTCCGCGACCGGGCTGGAATTGGAGACTTCAGAGGTCTCCAGCACCTTTTTTACCCGGGTAAAGAGCTTCTCGGTCAGGTTAAGGTCGTCGTTCAAGTCCAAAGCTATTACTCATACTGTCATGCAATGGCTCCATCTTAACCACTTTTCCCGCCCGGCAGCCAGTTGCACCACAAAAAAACAGGGCTCCATATAGGAGCCCTGTGAAGCTGATTCGCTGCTTACTCTTCGTCGCAGATCGGCGTGGCAAACTCCAGCGCCATATCCCACGGCTGTTCGATCCAGGTGTCCTGCGGGATGGCGACTTCGAAGTCATCCAGCAGTTGCTCACCCATCGGCTTGGCGAAGATCGCAATGAACTTGGCCTTGGGGTAGAGCTCGCGGATCGCCTTGGCGGTGGTGCCAGTGTCCACCAGGTCTTCCACCACCAGCCAACCTTCGCCGTCACCCGCAGTGGTGGCGGCCTTCACCACCACCAGATCACGCTGGTTGTTGTGGTCATAGCTGGAGATGCAGAGGGTTTCGACGTTGCGGATGCCAAGTTCACGCGCCATCAGTGCAGCCGGTACCAGGCCACCGCGGCTGACCGCGATGATCCCTTTCCACTGGCTGACGGGCAGTTGACGACGGGCCAGACGGCGCGCTTCACGTTGCAGGTTGTCCCACGACACATAAAACTTTTTCGGCATACTATCGATCTCAACGAGTTATAAAAACAATCACTTAAGACTTGAAAACCCGTGCAGACGCACGTGATTTCGTTAATGCTGACGGCCCTTTTTCCCAAATTCGGCTTGCACCGCGGCCGCCTCGGGAGAAGACCCTCGGCAGCGAAAACAGATGCAATGGAAGCAGGATGGGCAGAGCTGGCGGTCATGTCACAGAGAGGGCAGGACCGCAGACAGGCTGTTGGGCGGGCATGATACCATCGTTTGCGGATAAATTGACTGGCAAACGTATGCGAAATGCAGGAAAAAAATCGAATCAAGTCCGGCTGACTCCCTCTTTTTCCCTCTCCCGGGCGACGCTCGCCGAGCAGCAGATAAAAAAATAGCAGGGGGGAGGATGGATTCCTCACTCGCCTGCTGTTTTCGATCTGCCTGTCAGCCTGGCCGGCAACCAGCCTTAACGGCGGCTGGCGTAGGGGTTCGGATAGTTGAAACCCTGGGTATAAAGAGACTGGGCGAACCAATAGGTTGAATTGCTGCCTGACATCATAAACTCCTGATTGCTTAACAAGTTACGTACCTTAATGCGGGTTCAGATCCTTGAACGGACACTCGGTTCCATGGAGGCGCACTTGCTTTGCTTCGGTTCCCTGGAGGCATTCATCGTCATCCTGACGGGTGGCGAACCACGGTCGTTAATTTACCAGCCGGCGCCATAAACTCAATATTTTTGTGATGCGAGTCACAAATTTTCTTTTGTGCTGGTTCGTTTCGTCCATACCGGAGCTGTACGCTGCCATTCCCCCGCTTGCCAGCACAAGCCGCCCGCAATTTGCGCTGATCGCTCACATTTTTGTGTGATTGACTGTATTATCGTTATCCTCTTGCTCGCCCCGCTACCGGGGCCCTGTCATCTTCCGTGCTGGTAAGGAGTCCCGACGTGGCACAGCTTAGTTCTCTCTCTCCCAAACTGATTTGGCATTTCTTCGAACAGATCTGCTCCATCCCCCACCCTTCCAAGCACGAAGCCCAGCTGAGCGCCTGGATCGTCCAATGGGCACAAGGGGAAGGTCTGGCGGTCAAGCAAGATGCCGTCGGCAACATCATCATCAAGAAACCGGCCACGCCGGGGATGGAAAACCGCAAGGCCGTGGTGCTGCAGGCGCACATCGACATGGTGCCGCAGGCCAACGCCGACACCCAGCACGACTTCACCAAGGATCCCATCGATGCCTACATCGACGGTGAATGGGTCACTGCCCGCGGCACCACTCTGGGCGCCGACAACGGCATGGGCATGGCTGGCTGCCTGGCCGTGCTGGCCGACAAGACCATCAAGCACGGTCCGCTGGAAGTGCTGCTGACCACCGACGAAGAGACCGGCATGACCGGCGCCTTCGGTCTGGAAGCGGGCTGGCTGGAAGGCGAGATCCTGCTCAACACCGACTCCGAAGAGGATGGCGAGGTCTACATGGGCTGCGCCGGCGGGGTGGATGCCAATATCCGCTTCCCGCTGGAGCTGGTTGCCGCCACCGAGGGTGAAGGTTTCGAGCTGCAGGTCAAGGGCCTGCGCGGCGGTCACTCCGGGGTCGACATCCATCGCGGCCGCGGCAACGCCAACAAGCTGCTGGTGCGTCTGCTCAAGGCCGCCGAGCCGCTGGGCGTGCGTCTGGCCGAGATCCATGGCGGCACCCTGCGCAACGCCATCCCGCGCGAGGCCCGTGCCAAGCTGCTGGTGCCCGCCGCCAGCGTCAACGAATTCAAGGCCCTGGTTGACCGTTATACCGGCATCTACCAGAGCGAGCTCGCCGCCACCGAAGCCAACCTGACCGTGCTGCTCACCACCCAGGAAAAACCGGCCCAGCTGATGAGCGAGTCCCTGCAGGCCCGCCTGCTGGACTCCCTGATGGCCTGCCCGAACGGCGTCATCCGCATGAGCGATGCCATCCCGGGCGTGACCGAGACCTCCACCAACCTGGGGGTCATCAAGACCCAGGATGGCGAAGTGTACGTACAGTGCCTGATCCGCTCCCTGATCGACTCCGGTCGCGAGAGCGTCGAACAGATGACCCGCTCCCTGTTCAATCTGGCTGGCGCCAGCTGCGAGTTTACCGGCGCCTACCCGGGCTGGGCACCGAACGTGGACTCCCCGGTAATGGCGCTGGTGCGCAACAGCTACCAGACCCTGTTCGGCGAGATGCCGAACGTCATGGTGATCCACGCCGGCCTCGAGTGCGGTCTGTTCAAGAGCGCCTACCCGGAGTGGGACATGGTCTCCTTCGGCCCGACCATCCGCGGCGCCCACGCCCCGGGCGAGAAGGTACACATCCCGGCAGTAGAGCGGTTCTGGCAACTGCTGGTTCACGTGCTGGAACAGATCCCGGCCAAATAAGCCCGCAGGTCAAGGCCGACCGGCCACACCACATACCCCGCCAGGTGCGGGGTATTTTTTTGCCTGCTCCCGCCAGCCCTTGGCATGTTTTCCCTCGAAACCGCCGGACGGCTCTGCCGCCCCCATCCGAGGCTCAGCCAGACCCGTCAACCAGACCACGGGTATCAATCTGAGAGCCTGCTGAAACCGTCTCCATAAGCAACCTTGGATTTGAAAACCCTTTCTATGATTTATGTAAATTTACAACACAAAAAGTTGATCCAGCTCACAGAAGGCCATAGGATCAAAGCGTGACCCAGGTCACAGATAACAAATCAACGACAGAGCAATGAGGTGAATATATGTTTGAGAATCTGGCAGTTCTGTTCCACCTGAAGGGTGTAACCAGCAAGAAAGGCGTCGTAGAGAAAGATACCTATGCGCCGGCAACCCGCAACTACTACTTCCGCTATGGCGCCTGATGCCGCCAGCGGGCAATTTCGTGAAAGCGTGATCGAACATTCAAGTAGTAAAATTACAAAAAACAGCAATCCACACAGCAGCCATCCCCTTGCGGGGGAGCTGTCCTGCCCTGGCCAGATGTTCCACGGCCAAACCTGAACTCCAACCATGAAGATGGGGCCCGCAGGCCCCATTTTTTATTCGCTGTTTCCCGTGCCATCTTGCTGCGATGCGGGCACCGGCATCATACCGCCTTTCCCAGGGGGATGACCTCGGCCAGCGGCAACGGCGTGTGGCAGGCCACCTGATGATCGGCCCCGTCACACGGCTGCAGGCTCGGCGCCTTGGTGCGGCACAGCTCGCTGGCGTAAGGGCAGCGCTGATGAAAGTGGCAGCCGCTCGGCGGCGAAATGGGAGACGGCACATCCCCCGTCAGCAGGATGCGCTGGCTGCGCCGACGCGGGTCCGGCACCGGAATGGCCGAAATCAGCGCCTGGGTATAGGGGTGGCGGGGCGCCAGATAGAGCGACTGGGCCTCGGCCAGCTCGACGATCCTGCCCAGATACATCACCGCAATCCGATCCGAGATGTGCTTGACCACCGACAGGTCGTGGGCGATGAAGATGATGGCGAGGTTCATCTCCCGCTGCAGGGTGAGCAGCAGGTTGACGATCTGGGATTGCACCGACACATCCAGCGCCGACACCGCCTCGTCACAGACCAGCAGCTTGGGCTTGAGGGCGATGGCCCGGGCGATGCCGATGCGCTGGCGCTGGCCGCCAGAAAACTCATGGGGATAACGATCCACCGCACTGCCGGGCAGCCCCACCTTCTCCAGCAGCTCCTGCACCCAGACACGCCGCTGTTCGGCGTTGCCCTTGCCGTGGATGACGAAGGGCTCCTCCAGGATCTGCCCCACCGTGTGGCGGCTGTTGAGGGATTCCGCAGGATCTTGAAACACGATCTGCATCTCCTGGCGCAAAGATCGCATCTCCTTGGGCCGGAGGTGGGTGATGTCGCGCCCCTCGAAGGTGATGGTGCCGGCGGTCGGCTCGAACAGCTTGAGCAGGGTGCGCCCCAGGGTCGACTTGCCGCAGCCGGACTCGCCCACCAGCCCCAGCGTCTCCCCCTGCTTGAGATCGAAGCTGATGCCGTCCACCGCGTAGACATGGTACTTCTTGCGCAACAAGCCACCGCCCAGCTGGAAGTGCTGCTTCACGTCGCGCACCGATAAAAGCGTCTTCATACGGCTAGCTCCCTCCAGTGGTGGCAGGCCACCCCATGCCGCTCGGCGAGCTGCTCAGTGGCCGGAATGGCGCTCACGCAGATCTCGGTGGCATGGGGGCAACGGTTGGAGAAACGGCATCCGGCCGGCATCTCGTGCAGGGCGGGCACCTGCCCCTTGATGGTCTTGAGCAGGCTCTTGGGCTCATCCTCGAGCCGCGGGATCGAGCTCATCAGACCATGAGTATAGGGATGGCGCGGGTGGTCAAACAGCTCGAACACATCGGCCTGCTCCACCGCCCGGCCGGCATACATCACCACCACCTCGTCGCACAGCTCCGCCACCCCCCCGAGATCATGGGTGATGAAGATGATGGCCATACCGGTCTGGGCCTGCAGCTCCTTCATCAGCTCCAGGATCTGGGCCTGAATGGTCACATCGAGCGCCGTGGTCGGCTCGTCGCAGATGAGCAGCGCCGGCTCGCAGGCGAGCGCCATGGCGATCATCACCCGCTGGCGCATGCCGCCGGAGAGGTTGTGGGGATAGACGGCAAAGCGCTGGGCGGGCTCGGGGATCCCCACCTTCTGCAGCATGGCGATGGCCGCCTCCCTGCGCTGGGCCTTGCTGTAGTCGGGGCGGTGGAGGCGAAACACCTCCATCAGCTGATCGCCGACCGTCTGCACCGGGTTGAGCGCCGTCATCGGCTCCTGAAAGATCATCGAGATGCGGTTGCCGCGCACCTTGTACATCTGATCCGGCGCAAGCGACAGCAGCTCCTCCCCCTGAAAGCGAATGGAGCCTCCTACCACCTGGCCATGGGGCTTGGGCAGCAGCCCCATGATGGCGAGCGAGGTGACGCTCTTGCCGCAGCCGGACTCGCCGACCACCCCCAGCGTCTGACCGGGGGCCACCTGGAAGCTGACTCCGTCGAGCACCTTGATCTTGCCGTCATCGACGGCAAACTCCACCGCCAGATCGCGCACCTCCAGAATGGGGGCCTTGCTCTGGCCATCCTTCCCATGCTCCCGGACACCGGGGTGAGGAGCCTGTGTGTTGGACATGACTGCTGCTCCCTTCTGCGCCATATCAGTGACGTGCATAGGTCTTGTCGAGCAGGTTGATGGGCGCCAGCGCCTCCCCTGCCTCCTTGGCTTTCAGGGTCTCTTCCTTCACCTTGGGATCGAGCCAGAGCAGGCCGCCACTGCTGTGGGGATAGCCGTCCATGGGCCAGTAGAGCAGATCCGGCGTGTTCTTGGTGGCGGGCACCTCGGGCAGCATCACGTAACGCCAGCTGCTGGCCCGCACGTAGTTGAGCTGCACCCCGGGCACGAAGATGGCGAGATCATAGATACGCTGCTGGATCTGGCGGGAGAGCTCGGCCCGCTTGGTCATGTCGAACTCGACGTTGTAGGCATCGATCAGCCCATCGAGCTCCTTGTCAGCCACGTTGAACAGGTTGTTGGTCTGCGGCTTGTTGGCATTGGCCGAGTGGAACGACTCCCAGTACTGCGGGTAGAGGCCACCGCCGCCCCAACCAAGCCAGGCCGCCTCGTGTTTTTTCTCCAGCATCGCCTTGAAGCCGGTGGCGCCATCCACCAGGTTGAGCTCCAGATCCAGGCCCGCCTTCTTGGCCTCTTCTTTGAGCACAGTCAAGCGCTTGGAGTGCTCCTGACTGGTGTAGGTGAGCGCCAGGGTCAGCCGATCCCCCTTGTCGTTTTGCAGGATGCCGTCCGGCCCCGGCTTGGCGTAACCGCCCTTGGCAAAGTAGTCGCGCGCCTTGGCGATGTCATAGGCCCGCTCCGGCAGCTGCATGTCGGTGAACTCGCCAAAGCCCGAGCCGAAAGTGGTGGCTCTGTCATAGTCGCCGCGCAGCACGGTTTTAATCATCTTGTCGATGTTGAAGGCGTGCTGGATGCCGAGCCGCACGTTGAGGTCAGCCAGCTTGGGATTGGCGACATTGAGGTGAACCCCCTGCCCGCCCTGCTTGGTGTCGGTCATGGCCATCACCTTCTGCACGTATCCCTGCTTGTATTCGGGGGTAACCGCTTTTTCATGCCACCAGTTGGGCAGGATCATCTCGAAGGTATCGAGCTCCCCTTTCAGGAAGTGACGAAAGGCGATGTTGTGATCGCGGATCACCTGCACCTTGATGGTGTCGAGGTTGAACCTGTGCTGGTTGTAGCGATCGTCCTTTGCCCACCACTCCTTCTGCTTGCTGAAGGTGATGGACTTGCCCTTCTTCACGTCGCTCATCACGTAGGGGCCGGTGTTGGGCACCACGGCCCAGTTGTATTGCTTCACCCAGTTGGGGGTGAGCTTGTAGTAGTGCTTGGGCTGGGGCCACAGCTCGGTGGTGTTGAGCAGGTCCAGCTTGGCCTTGCGGGTACCCGCCTTGACCAAAATGGTATGGTCGTCAACCTTCTCCACCGCCACCACTTCGGTGGTGTAGTAGTTGTTGAACCAGGGCCCCTGGATGTCTTTGGAGCGCATCATCTCGTAGCCGAAGGTGTAGTCATCGGCGACCACCGGCTTGCCGTCGGACCACTTGGCACGCGGATCCAGCTTGAAGTAGACGGTCTGGTTGTCCGGCGCGATGGCCCAGTGGGTCGCGAGCGACGGAATGGGGTTGCCGGTATTGGGGTGGAAGCTGATTAGCCTCAGCTGGTTGTCCATGATGAAGGAGCGGAACGCGCCGTTGGAGTCGGGCCCCACGGTGCGAAACGTCAGTGGGAAACTGTCCACGAACATGGTGATGCTGCCACCAGGCAGCGCCTTGGGCGAGGCGAACACGGGGTCGGTGTCGTTGGTCTCCCACTTGAGATCCGCAGGCAGGCTGGCCGCCCACACCCAGGATCCGTTCATCAGCACAAAGAGAGCACCTATCCATTTGATTTTATTTTTCATGTTTGACTTCCAGGTCATACCCCTGCACTGGGGGCTTGTCGATTCAAGGGTGAGCAACCCGGGGCCATAAGCCCGCCCCAGGTCACTGATAACGGGTAAATTTACGCGGATCAAACGCCTCGCGGATCGCCTCGCCAATGAAGGAGACCATGATCAGCACCAGGCTCACCGCCGCCACCACCGAGCTCACGATCCAGATGGCATCCAGGTTGTTGATGCCCTGGGAGAGCAGCTCCCCCCAGCTCGGGGTGGGCGGAGCCAGGCCGAAGCCCAGATAGTCCAGCGCCGTCAGGGTGGAGATGTTGCCCACCACGGCAAACGGCGCCAGGGTGACGATCATCATCAGGGTGTTGGGCAGAATGTGGTGGAAGATGATCCGCCCGGTGCCGGCCCCCTGGGCCCGCGCCGCCATCACGTAGTCCCGTGCCCGCTCCTTGTAGGTGAGGGTGCGCATGTACCAGGTGATGCCCATCCAGCCAAATAGCACGTTGATGGCCACGAACAGGCCGAAGTTGGGCTTGGCCAGCGACACCAGGATCATGATGACGTAGAGAAACGGCACCTGGGACCAGATCTCGATAAAGCGCTGCAGCACCAGGTCAAACCGCCCACCGAGGAAGCCCATCATGCAGCCGATGGTGACCCCGATGGCATAGCTGGCCACCAGCGCGATGAAGGCAAAGCCGATGGCGATGCGAAAGCCGTAGACCAGCCGTGCCAGCACATCGCGGCCGCTGGTGTCGGTGCCGAGCAGGTGACGCTCGGCCAGGCTGGGCGCATAGGGTGGGTAAGCATCCTGCTTGAAATCCTGCTCATAGGGGTTCCAGGGTACCGGTGGCAACACCACCCAATCCCCCTTGCCATCGGCGGCGAATTTGTCTTTTAGCTGGCGATAGTTGGTCTCGTACTCGTAATCGAGCCCGAACTGCTGACCCGGGATCACGTCGCCATAGGTGGGAAAATAGAGCTCCCCCTGATAGCTCACCATCAGCGCCCGGCTGTTGACCAAGAGCTCCGCCAGCAGGGAGAGCAGCACCAGGGTGGTGAAGATGATGAAGGAGTAGTAACCGCGCTTGATCGATTTGAAACGCTTGAGTTTTTTTAAGGTGACAGGGTTCATGTTCACTCTCCGAACCGTACGCGGGGATCGACCAGGGCCACGCAGATGTCGGAGACGATATTGCCCACCAGCATCAGCATGGAGGTGATGGCCAGAATGCCCATCACGGTGGGGTAATCCCGCTCGACGATGGCCTCGTAACCGAGCAGACCGATGCCGTCGATGTTGAAGATGGTCTCGATGAGAAAGGAGCCGCCGAAGAAGACGGTGAGCACCGACCCCAGGTGACTGGCGATGGGGATCAGGCTGTTGCGCATGGCATGATCGGTCACCGCCTTGCGAAACGGCAGCCCCTTGGCCACGGCGGTGCGCACGTAATCGGCCGACAGGTTCTCCATCAGGCTGTTCTTCATGGTCATGGTGAGGATGGCGAAATCACCGATGGCGTAGGCGATGAGCGGCAGCAGGGCATGGGCGAACACGGTGCGGATCTGATCCCAGCTGCTCTCCATGCCGTCGAACTCGTCCCCCGGGAAGCCCCCCATGGGCAGCCACTCCAGATGGAACGCGAACACTGTGATGAGGAAGATCCCCACCACGTAGGCGGGCAGCGCATAGGCCATGTAGATGAGCATGGAGCTGAGCGAATCGAAGCGGCTGTTGTGCCTGAGCGCCTTGGCCACCCCGAGCGGAATGGAAACAGCATAACTGAGCAGAAAGGTCGCCAGCCCGAAGAAGGCGGTCACCGGCAACCTGTCCTTGATGAGGCCCCAAACCGGCTCGTAATAGCGGGTCGATTCGCCAAGATCCAGCACCGCCAGCTTCTGCAGCCACTCCCAATAGGCGACCAGCATGGGCTTGTCGAGCCCGTAAAAGGCCTTGAGCTCCTCGATCTGCTCGTCGGAGAGCGCCTGCGCCCCCTTGCTGCCGCTGGATCGGCCCGATTCGTTCTGAGAAACCTGGGCTTGCAGCAGCATGCGTTCGACCGGGCCGCCCGGTACGAAACGGGTGATGGTGAAGACGAGCAGGGTGATACCGAGAAACGTCGGGATGATCAAAAGCATCCGACGTAAGAAATACGACAGCATGGTGGAACCTCGTCCTTGTTGTTCTTTTATGGCCAGTCACATCCGGTGACGGGCCTGTCCTTCCTGGCATTACTCACTGGATAGCCGGTTATTGACAGACTATCCGCTCGGTCACTGTAAAAGCTCTGCAACAAAAATCAAGTAGAACGAAGGGCATGACATGCCCCTTTGGCAAACCGTGGAATTTACTGTGAGTTTTTTATGAAAAAGCCAACTTCAAGATAAAAAACTGCGACATGAACAATTTAAATAACGTTTAAATTTTCAATCAAACCTACAAAAACAGCATCACCAAAACATCTTTCACATATAAAACAACAAGATATGATAAATCAGAATTAAATCACCCTTCTCTATATGGGCAAGCTGAAATCCGGCTCGACAATGCAATCTGAACCTCAGCCGAACACGCTACCAAAACAGAAAATAATGCTAAAAAAGTCTTGGTTAACAATATAAAAACTAGCGGGACATCCCCCTTATCGATAAGTTCAAAATTAATCAATAAAATGGAAACCACTCATTTTAACATCGATTTCACATCGTAAAATATCATCAAATCAGAATAAACCGCTGCGAAACCGGAAGTATTAAAACATAGTCAGCTTATTGCGCCCCCCTTCCCCATCCACACCGCCTCAATTGACGTCAACCGTCAAAGCTTGATAAGCCTTACGCATCGCTCCAACGAGGGCGGTATGGAAGCAAACAAAAAAACAACCAGGAAGGATATAAGCGATGCTTAGGAAAAGCAGACTCTCTGCTGCCGTAGCGTTTGCCTTGGCGAGCGCGGCAGTAGTGGCCACCCCTGTCTTGGCCGAAGAGGGCCAAAACGTCGAAAAACTCCAGAAGATCAAGGTTACCGGCTCCCGTATCTCGCGCGTCGACGTGGAGGGCGCCACCCCGGTCGTCGCCATCAGCAAGGCCAAGATCGAGCAATCCGGTCAGCAGACCGTGGCCGACTACCTGAAGCAGGCCTCCTACAACTCCTTCGGCAGTATCTCCCCCTCTTCCGGCAGCTCAGCCCAATCCCAGGCCACCGTCAGCCTGCGCGGCCTTGGCTCCGAGCGCACCCTGGTGCTGCTCAACGGCAAGCGGGTCGCCGGCTCTCCCTCCATGGGGGGTAGCTCCATCAACCTCAACTCCATCCCCATGGCGGCGGTCGAGCGGGTGGAAGTGAACCTGGACGGCGGCTCTGCCCTGTATGGTTCCGATGCCATCGGCGGCGTCATCAACGTCATCCTGAAACAGGACTATGAAGGGCTGGAATTCCAGGGCCGTATCGGCTCTCCAACCGAAGAGGGTGGCGACGAGAAGAGCGGCTCCATCGTCAGCGGTATCACCGGGGAGAAAGGCGCCCTGATGATGGTCTACGAGCACGACGTCAAGGACGAGATCTACTACAAGGATCGCGACTACATGGCTCGTGAAGGTGCCTCTGCCCCCAGCCTGTATGGCCGCAACATCAAGGGCATCGATGCCGCCACCGGCAAGACAGTTACCCGTACCCTGGAAGGCATCGACTGTGCCAATACCGGCCCCGGCTTCGTGCCGGTCGGTAGCGCCTGTCGCTTCGACTTTGCCCAGGTCGCCGCCAAGACCGCTTCCCGCACCCGGGACACCGTCTACGTCAACGGCCGCTATCACATCAATGACAGCGTCGACTTCGTTCCCCAGCTGATCGGCTCGCGGGTCACCAGCTTTGGCCGCTTCGCTCCGGCCGCCGGCCCCTTCTCCATCGACGGCACCACTCCGGGCGGCGCCCAGCTGCTGGCCGACAACGGCTTCATCGGTGAGAAGGCCACCGTCTACTACCGCTTCAGCAACGTCGGGCCCCGTGACAATGACGTCACCGACCTGACCGGCAGCATGAACCTGGGCTTCGAAGGCACGCTGCCGACCGAAGCGGTGGGTGATGTGGAGTGGAATGCGGGTTACATGTATTCCAAGACCGACAACAAGAGCCGCGGCACAGGCTATGTGCTGAACCCGGCGGTCCAGCAGGAGGTCGACAGCGGCAACTTCAAGAACGGCGAGTTCTCCAGTGACGCCACCAACAGCCTCTCCTACGACACCAGCCGCACCTCCAAGATGGACTTCTTCCAGTGGTACGGTGGTCTGGGCTGGAGCATGGGTGAACTGCCTGCCGGCCCCATCGGCTGGTACCTGGGGGCCGAGTACAACGACTGGGTCTACTCCGACACCTATGACAGCCAGTCTGCTGCCGGCAACGTCATCGGTTCTTCCGGCAACTCCGGCGGTGGCGTGCGCGATGTCTTCGCCGCCTACATCGAGAGCCTGATCCCCATCACCGAGCAGATCGAGCTGAACCTGGCCGGTCGTTTCGACAAGTACAGCGACTTTGGCAGCGCCTTCTCGCCCAAGGCGAGCCTGCGTTACCAGCCGCTGGACAACCTGTTGCTGCGCACCTCCTGGTCACAGTCCTTCCGCGCCCCGGGCCTGGAAGATCTGTATGCAGCCGATGCCGACTCCGCCGACTTCGCCAAGGACTATGTCTCCTGCCAGGCCAACGGTGTCGCCAACTGTCCGGAAGAGCAGTACACCACGGTGCGTCAATCCAACAAGAACCTGAAGGAAGAGACGGCTGACACCTTCGGCATCGGCGCGGCCTACAGCCCGATCGACGATCTCAACCTCTCGCTGGACTACTACTACATCAAGATTGATGACGTGATCCAGCTGGCCACCACCCAGACCCAGTTCTATCAGGAGCTCAACACCGGCAGCAACCCGAACGTCATTCGCGATGCCAACGGCGATGTGGAACAGGTTTACGCCGGCATGGTCAACCTGGGCCAGCTCAAGACCAGTGGTCTGGACTTCAAGGCTGACTACAAGTACGACTTCGACGTCGTGACCGTGCGTTATGACTTCGGCAGCACCTACATTCTGAAATACGAAGAGGGTCTGTTTGCCGGCGGTCCCATGGTCGACAAGAAAGGCTGGAACGCCAAGCCTGAACTGCGCTTCAACTCCGGCGTCGGGGTCAATGTACCGCAGTGGTGGAACATGGATGCCTACCTGAGTGCCAACTACATCGACTCCCAGAGCCAGGACTACGTGGACGGTCAGACAGAGGGCCATATCGCCTCCCAGACCACCTGGAACCTGAACGTCGGTGTGGATACCCCCTGGAACGGCAAGCTGCAAGCCGGTGTGAAGAACATGTTCAACGTAGGCCCCTCGCTCTCCAGCGACGGCTTCACCTACGACGAAGATCTCTACAGCATCGACGGGCGCATCGTCTACCTCGACTACACCCAGAAGTTCTAATCAACTCCCGTTGAGATATAAACCCAAGCCGGCCCGGTCGGGCCGGCTTTGCCCAACGTCCAAGGAAGTTACGGAGATAGGGTAATCCTATGAAAACAAGGACAATTACAATGAAGAAAGCGCTCCTCGGCAGCCTGGTTTCCGCTGCCTTGCTGACCAGCTTCAATCTGAGTGCCGCCTCTGCCAGCCAGGCAGTGGACGCTCAAGCCGCCACCGACAATGCATCCAAAGTGTCCCAGCAGAAGATCGACAGCTACGCCGACTCTGCCGAATCCGCCCTCGCCCAGTACAAGGCCGCCCTGCGTCAGGTCGACAGCCTGCGTACCTACAACGAGCAGGTGGGCAAGATGGTCGACTCCCAGAGCAGCGAACTGGCCTCGATGCAGCGCCAGATCGCCCAGATCGATCAGACCAGCACCGAAGTGGTGCCGCTGATGCTCAAGATGATCGACTCCCTCGAGCAGTTCGTGGCGCTGGATCTGCCGTTCCAGAAGGTCGAGCGGGAGGATCGCGTCGCGGCCCTGACCGACCTGATGAACCGGGCCGACGTCACCATCTCCGAGAAGTACCGCAAGATCCTGGAGGCCTACCAGATCGAGGAGGGCTTCAGCCGCACCATCGAATCCTACAAGGCCAGCCTGGCCAAGGATGGCGGCGAGAAGACCTACGAGTTCCTGCGCGTCGGCCGCATCGCCCTGCTCTACCAGTCCCCGGACGGCAATGAGACCGGCATGTGGAACAAGAAGACCCGTCAGTGGGAAGAGTTGCCCCAGGAGTATCGCAGTGCAGTGGAACAGGGCCTTCGCATCGCCAAGAAGCAGGCGCCCCCCGCCCTCATCAAGCTGCCGGTTCAAACTGCGGAGAAAGCATCATGAAAGGAATCAAACTTGCCATCGCCTCGCTGATCGCGGGCGCGACCCTGATCACCCTGCCGGTGACCGCCGCCGAGAAACCGGTGGACTTGAACGCCCTGCTCAATCAGGTCAAGGCCGCCAGCACCACCGAATCCCAGCTCAACAAGGAGCGGGAAGCCCGCTTCCTGGCCGACAAGAACGAGCAGGCCGCCCTGCTGGCCAAGGCCAAGGCAGAACTGGCCGCCGAAACAGCCAAGGGTGAGCGGCTCAAGGCCACCTTCGATGCCAACGACAAGCAGCTGACCGAGCTGACCGAGACCCTGCGCCAGCGTGCCGGCAACATGGGCGAGATGTTCGGGGTGCTGCGCCAGTTCGCCGGCGAGTTCAAGGGGATCTTCAACGCCTCTGCCCGCCGGGTCGAACATCCGGAGCAGACCGCCCTGCTGACCCGCCTGGCCGAGAGCAAAGAGCTGCCCTCCAGCGATGACCTGACCGCCTTCTGGACCACCACCCTCAGCCGCATGGTCGACGGTGGCAAGGTCAGCCAGATACCGGCCACCGTGGTCTATGGCGAAGGCAACCAGGCCGAGAAGACCGTCACCCAGATCGGCGAGTTCAACACCGTCTCCGAAGGCAAGTACCTGACCTTCGTGCCGGAGACCGGCAAGTTCGAACAGCTGCCCCGCCAGCCCGACAAGGGGGTGCTGGAGCCCATCGCCGAGTTTGAACAGGGTGGCGGTGGCGTCAAGCCGATCTTCGTCGACCCGTCCCGCGGCGTGATCCTCTCCCTGCTGGTGCAGTCGCCGACCCTGAAGGAGCGGATCGACCAGGGGGGTGAAGTGGGCTACGTCATCATGGTGCTCGGCGTGCTCGGCACCCTGCTGGCGCTGTTCTGCGGCGCTCGCCTCTCCCTCATCGGCGGATCCATGCGCAAGCAGCTGAAATCCGATCAGATCATCAAGGGCAATCCCATCGGCGAGATGCTGGGGGCCTACCAGAGCCATCGTGGCGACAACATCGAGGATCTGGAGTCCAAGCTCGACGAGATCATCCTGCGCAACGTGCCCAAGTTCGAGAAGGGCATCAGCATCATCAAGCTGATCGCCTCGGTCGCGCCGCTGCTGGGTCTGCTGGGTACCGTGGTCGGCATGATCGCCACCTTCCAGGCCATCACCCTGTTCGGTACCGGCGATCCCAAGCTGATGGCGGGCGGTATCTCCGAAGCCCTGGTCACCACCATGCAGGGTCTGGTGGTCGCCGTGCCCATGTTGTTCCTCTACACCATCGTACAGACCCAGAGCCGTCGTCTGATCCAGGTGCTGGAAGAGCAGAGCGCCGGTTTCGTCGCCCGCTACCAGGAACGTCTGCACGCCTCCAAAGCCGCAGCGTAAGGAGTCACCCATGTGGTTCTGGTTGATTGAAGAAGTCGAGTCGGTCCGCCGGTTTCTGGGATTGGGGGGCGACGTACTGGTCGCCCTGTTCTTCCTGACCCTGATGATGTGGGCCCTGCTGCTGGAGCGCTGGATCTACTTCATGGCGGTCTACCCCAAGCAGGTGAAGCAGACCAAGGCCGCCTGGCTGGCCCGCAGCGATCACCTCTCCTGGTCCGCCAAGCAGATCCGGCGCGAGCTGGTCTCCCGGGTGGCCATGGCGGTGGACAAGGGGATGCCGGTCATCAAGGTGCTGATCGCCCTCTGCCCGCTGATGGGGCTGCTCGGGACCGTGGTCGGCATGGTGCAGGTGTTCGACACCCTGGCCATCACCGGCACCGGCTCACCGCGGGCGATGGCCTCGGGGATCTCCAAGGCGACGGTACCGACCATGGCGGGCATGATTGCCGCCCTTTCCGGCCTGTTTTTTGTCAACCAGCTCGATCACAAGGCCAAGCTGGCGGTCGAGAAGCTGGAAGACAACCTGAAACACGGTTGATGCAGGATGCACTCCCCCGCCGGGCCCGGCTCTGGTGGGGGCACAGAACAAGCAAGGAGTTTTTGCCATGAGAAAACGTCACAGCGACAGCAGTGCTGATGAGGCGGCCATCGATTTGACCCCCATGCTGGACATAGTGTTCATCATGCTAATCTTCTTCATCGTCACCACCTCGTTTGTCAAGGAGTCCGGCGTGGAGATCAACCGCCCGAGCGCCAGCACGGCCGAGACGGTGAAGAAGGGGAACATCATGGTCGCGGTCCGTGAGAACGGCCAGGTCTGGGTCGACAAGCGCATCGTCGAAGTCGGCGCCGTGCGCGCCAACATCGAGCGGCTGCGGGCCGAAAACCCGGAGAGCGCCGTGGTGATCCAGGCCGATACCGAATCCCGTTCAGGTCTGGTGGTCCAGGTCATGGATCAGATCCGCATGGCCGGTGTCCAGAACATCTCCATCGCGGCGAGCAAGAGCAGCTGATGCCGGAGCGAGCACCATGAGATACCTGATATCGTTGGCGGTCTCCTGTGTGGTGGTGTTCTTCCTGTTTCTGGGAATGAACAAGCTCATCACACCGGATCACCGGGAGTTGGTGGAGAAGGAGGACGTCAGCATGACCGACTTCATCCGCATCAAGCCTCAGGAGACCCTGCAAGAGAGACAACGCGAGCTGCCCAAGCCGCCGCCCCCGAACCGGCCCCCTCCCCCTCCCGAGATGGAAGTGGCCAGCACGGATCGGCCGCAGATGGAGAGCTCGCCGATGGACATGCCCAAACTCGACATCCCGGTCAACATCGGTGGCGGCAACGCCCTCGGTGCCTACAGCACCGGCGGCGGTGGTGGCGGCATGGGTGGCAACAACGGCGCCATTCCGCTGGCGACCTTCGAGCCCATGATGCCCCGCAAGGCGGCGCTGGCCGGCCTTGCCTCCGGCAAGGTGCTGGTGGAGTTCACCGTTACCGAGCGCGGCACCGTCAGCAACGTGCGGATCGTCAAAGAGGATCCCCGCAGCTACGACCTCGGCAAGGAGGCCCGCAAGACCATCGCCAAATGGACGTTCAAGCCGGCCATGGTCGATGGCAAGCCGCAGGCCACCCGCATGCAGCAAGAAATCGAGTTTGCGGTCAACTAAGGAAGGTGGCGATGAAAAAGTTACATACCCTGATCCTCGCCCCGGTCGCCATGGCGGTGCTGCTCAGCACCGCCGGCTGGGCCGCCGAGCAGCCTGCTCTCTCTGATCGCGCCTACCGCGCGGTCAACAAGGCGCAGGCACTGATCACCGAGAAAAAATACGGCGAGGCCAATGCCAAGCTGCAGGAGGCGCTGTCCGGCGCCGGCGAGCGGGTCTACGACAAGGGGGTCATTCTGCAGACCCTGGGCTTCGTGGCGGCGCAGCAGGAGAAGTACGGTCAGGCGACCAAGTACTTCGCCGACGCCATCGCCACCGGCGGGCTGCCCCAACCGGTGGCCCAGCAGGTGCGCTACAACCTGGCCCAGCTCTACATGGCGGAGGGCAACTTCAAGGCCTCCATCAGCACCATGAACCAGTGGTTCGCGAGCCTGGGCAAGGACGAGAAGCCGACCCCGCACGCCTACATCACGCTGGCCAACGCCCATGTGCAGCTCAAGCAGTATCGGGAAGCCATACCGGCGGTGGACAACGCGATCAAGCTCTCCGCGGGCAAGGCGCCGGAGTCCTGGTATCTGCTCAAAATGGCGGCCCACTACGAGCTCAAACAGTACAAGCCGGCCACCGAGGTGCTGACCGCATTGGTCGACCGCTATCCGGAGAAGAAGAAGTACTGGACCCAGCTGTCGGCCATGCACATGCAGGCAGGCAACGATGGCAAGGCGTTGGCGGCGCTGGAGGGGGCCTACAACCTCGGCATGCTGACCGAGGCGGCCGAGTTGCAGCGTCTGGCCAACTACCTGGCCTTCGCCGGCATTCCCCACCGCGCCGCCCGCGTGATGGAGAAAGCGATGAAGGAGGGGACCATCGAGAGCAACGCGGCCAACTACAAGGCGCTGGCCAACTACTGGCACCAGGCCAAGGAGCTGAACCCGGCCATCGATACCCTGGCCAAGTCCTACAAGCTGGCCCCCAACGCCGAGCTGCAGCTCAAGATGGCGCGCATGATGATCCAGAGCAAGCGCTACCAGGATCTGGTGGCCCTGGCCGCCAAGCCTGCCGCCAATGCCAGCGGCGAGCAGCGGGCGGATCTGAAGTTCCTGACCGGGGTCGCCTATTTTGAGCAGCAAAAACCGAAGGAGGCGCTCTCCGCCTTCACTCAGGCTGCCCAGAACGGCAACGTCAGTGGCCGCGCGTCACCCTGGATCAGCTTCTTGAAAGAGCAGCAGGGCGGCGCCGTCACCCAATAAGCAACCCAGGCGTGCCGGCCCGGTGGCATTTGTTCCCGGCATGGCACGCAATGACACCCGGCAGGACGGGCACCCTCCCCGCCCTGCCGATCAGCAACAAGGGGGTCACCCCGCAGATTGCCTTGGTGGCAATTGGCCGCTCCCCGGAGCGGTCTTTTTTATGTTCCTACCTTTATTATCCCGCCATAAAAAAATCCGGAGCCTGGGCTCCGGATTGGGTCATTGCCTTGCGAGAGGACAGGCCATGCAGAGTGCCGGCCTGCCCCTCAAACGGTCATCAGTAGCTGCATGTCAGTTCCAGCTACCATCGCCCGCTCTGAGCTCGCTGCTGGTACAGCAGCCTGGACAACTCAGTAGCTGCACACCAGCTTCCAGCTGCCGTCGCCCGCTCTGAGCTCGCTGCTGGTACAGCAGCTTGGACAAATCAGTAGCTGCATACCAGCTTCCAGCTGCCATCGCCCGCCTTGGGCTCGCTGCTGGTCCACCAGTTGGCCTGCCACACCGCCTTGTTGTTGGTCATCCGGTCACCGCCGTTGGCGTGATCCCCCTGCGGCCAGGTCGGATAGGCCTTGTAGGCGGCCGGGTTGACGTTCTGGCTGCTGCAGGTGGCGCCGCCCGGGTTCTCACCGCCACCACTGCTGCCCAGCACGGCCTCCGGCAGGGTCGGGAACTCGGCCTTGAGGCCGGCGGTCTGGGTGCCGCTGATGATGCGGATACCGCTCGGCACACCGGCGGCCGGCAGATAGTAGGTCATCGCCACTTCCACGTCGCTGCCCGGCGCCCACGCCTTCCAGGTCGGCAGCGTAAAGGCCGCCTTGTGGAAGTCCTTCTCGCCCGCGATGCCATCGGAGTTCTGGTTGCCACCGCTCTCCACCACTTTCAGCCCCATCCCGCTCTGGTCGGTGATGGTGTCGGAGGTGGAGGTGGGCACCAGGAACTCGATGCGAGTACCGCCCGGAATGGTCTGGGTCGAGTTGTTGGTAAGCTTCAGGATCGGGTTGATCGGGTAGTTGGAATCCCCCTCCTTGAAGCCGGAGAGACTCACCGCGATGTCGAGCTGGGCGGTTGGCGCCGCCAGATCGTTCTGCTGGGTGTTGTACTTGGCTGCCTTGGCGAACTTCTCGTAGGCGAGCGTGGTCAGCGTGCTGCCCATGCCGTACTCGTTCTTGGCCGGATCGAAGGCATAGTCACCCGCCATCTCCCAGAACATGACCCCGCCCAGGCCCCGCTTGATGATGTAGTCGAGCTTGTGTCCCATGGACTCTTCATCTTCGGTGGAGAGGAACACCTTCTTCTCTTCGTTCCACAGCCAGGGCGCCTGCGCCTTGTCATCGTAGTAACGCACGTACTTGCCCTGCATCACGTGAGCCGGGTTGTTGGAATCCAGACCCCAGGCCTGGCCGTAGCTCGGCATGGTGGTGATACCCAGGCTGGCGGCGTTCTCCAGGTTCTTGGCATGCCACATGGGCACGGCGCCACCGCCGATCTCCTTGCCGTTCTTGTCCAGATCATGCCAGATGTTGTCGATGCCGACCGCCCCGTTGCCGCACGGAATGGTGCTGCCACCGGTGCCCGGCTGACAATCGCTCTGGCTCGGCAGGGCTGCCTTGCCGGCCAGGCCGTGGGTGCCACCGCTGACCCCTTGCCAGCCGCGGGTGTAATAAGGCACGCCCACGTTGATCTTGCCGGCCGCCAGGGCGCCACGGAAGTAGTGGGCAGACCAGGCCGCGTTGAGGTAGCCGATGCCGCCAAACTGGCTCTGGGTATAGACGCCCCAGTGGGCAAGTTCGGCATCCGCCTTGTTGTCAAACAGGGCGGCGTTGTGACCGACGAAGTTGTTCCAGGCGCCGTGGAAGTCGTAGGTCATCAGGTTGACGTAGTCGAGGTACTGGGTGACCTGGAAGTTCTCCATGCCGCGCAGCAGGTAGGCCGAGGCTGGCGAGGCGATGGTCAGCATGTACTTGCGACCATCCTCGCTGCCGGCGCTGTCGAGCTTGCTGCGCAGGGCCTGCATCAGCACCTTGTAGTTGGCAAACAGCTTGCCGCGGCACTGGTTGGAGAGCGGGAAGTCGTTGGGGTTGCCCGCATCCTTCATGGAGGTGGGGTACTCGTAGTCGACGTCGACCCCGTCAAAGCCGTACTGACGGATGAAGCTCACCGCCGAGTTGGCAAAGGCGTTGATGCCGTCGCTGTTGACCGAGCAGTCACCCTTGGTGGTGGCGGTATAGAAGCCGCGGGTATCGGCCCAGCCCCCCACCGAGATCAGGGTCTTCACGTCCGGATACTGCTTCTTGTACTTCGACAGCAGGTTGAAGTGGCCCTTGTAGGCAAACTCCGGATCCATCTCGGCACCCGGCACGCCATCCCAGGTCATCTTGGTCGCCGAGTCGTCCACCTTGATGGTGTGGCTCTGCTCGTCCACCGCCGCGAAGGCGTAGTTGATGTGGGTGATCTTGTCCCAGGGGATGTCGCTCACCAGATAGGAGGGCAAGCCGTTCTTGCCGGTACGCCAGGAGGTGAAGTAGCCGATGACCCGACGGGCATGGTCATCTCCCATGCACTCGTAGCCGTCCGGGCGGTAGATCTGGCGAATATCGCAGGAGAGGTTGCCGCCGGTGGGCGGCAGGGCAGCCTCTTCCACCTGTACGTCGACCTGGCTCGATTCGCCGCTCAGGTTCTCCTTGTCGGTCGCCACCAGCTTGAGGCCGGCCAGCCCCTTGCTCTGGGGCGTCCAGTTCACCTGCCAGGGGGCACTGGTGTCTTCGCCCACTTTCTTGCCATCGACGAACAGCTCGACCTTGGCGACGTCGTTGTTGGCATCGGTAACATTGCCGCTCACCGCCACGCTGCGACCCAGGGTCACCTTGGCGCCGCTGGCCGGGCTGCTGATGCTCACCTTGGGCGCCTCCGGCGCCACCACGGCGGCGACGTTGAAGCTCGAATCCGCCTCGCTCAGCACCTTGCCATCTTTATCCAGTGCCCGTGCCTTGAGGGCGTGGGCGCCGACACCGGCGGCACTCCAGCTGCCGTTCCAGGGCGAGGCGCTCGCCGTGGCCACCAGCGTGCCGTCGATGAGGTATTCCACCCGAACCAGCGCCGTCACCGGGCCGCTCAGGGTCACCGCCAGCGCGACGCTGGCCCCCTCGTTGAAACTGGCGCCGGCAGCCGGCGAGCTGACGGCTACGCCGAGTGCCGGGGGCGGCACGTCCCCACCATAGAGTTTCCAGGCATCGGCCCAGACCACACCCACCCCGGGGGCGTAGTGATAGGGCGAAGCCCCGCACCAGCCGGAGTAGGGAAATTCTTTGCACTCATAGAGATTGCCGACGTTGCTGACGATGTCGCCGGCCTTGTAGGCGGTACCGGCCTGATAGGCGGGATAGGCGGCCTGTGCCCAGGCGGGCATGGCAGCCAAAGCCACCAGCATGGCAAGCCTGCTGGGCCTTAGGGTCTGTTGCATATTGTTATCTTCCTTGTTTTGTCTTGGCATTGGTCACCAAGGCAAAGAACAAGCGCAACCTGCGTGATGGGCGCAGACAACTGGCAATGGACCTGCCACAAACGTCACCCTCACCCTGGGAAGCCCCGCTATCTGGATCGCACGATCTGAAGACCGGAGGCATTGCGTCCCGGCATCTCGACCGGTTTGCCCTTTACCTGGGTTCCGTGAGGAACAAGCCGAGTATAGGAATCAACCAGCCGAGTCTCAATCTTCATTCTCGAGGAAAAATATGTGGATGCCAGCCAGATCACATTTTCACTGATGTGACGAAATAACTGTTTTGTCATTAATTTCATACTGTTAGCCAAGTCAAAAAAACCGGCATTGCCCTCATTTGTATCCCCGTAATGTGCGTTGGCTCACTGGTATGACATGCCAGAAATGTGACAATGCGCGCCCTTGGCCAATGCGCCAAGGCTATGGAAACACTGGCAAAAAATAAAAAAGGAACAGTTATGAAAGGAACACGTACCCTGCTGTCGCTGGCCGTGGGGCTTGCGCTCGCCTCTCCGTCCGTCTATGCCGCCGGCTTCAGCTGCCCGGCCGACAGTGCCCTCACCCCGATCCCGGTCATTCAGGGCAGCGGCGACAAGAGCCCGCTCATTCCCGCCGACAAGTTCGAAAGCCCCCAGAGCGTCATGGTCAAGGCGGTGGTCTCTGGTCTTGGCGAGAGCCTCAACAAGGGGTTCTACCTGCTGGATGTGCAGGGCGACGGCAATCCCCAGACCTCGGACGGCATCTTCGTCTTCCTGAACGACAAGAACTTCGCCAGCAAGTACCCGGACATCAAGCCGGGTGCCGAAGTCTGCCTGGAGGCCAAGGTCGAAGAGTATTACAACCACACCCAGCTCAAGCCGGTGTTTGACAGCGGCGCCCCGCGCCTGCAGGTCGTCGCCCAGGGGGCGGTCCCGGCCGCCATCCCGCTGCGGGTGCTGGAAAACGAGACCCTGGCCCGGGCGCTGGAGCGCCACGAAGGGATGCGGGTACGGCTCGACGCCGACAGCGCGCTCAAAATCAGCCGCAACTTCAGCTATGACTACGCCGCCCGGCGCAACAACCTGGTGCTCTCCCACCAGGCACCGCTGATGAAACCGACCCAGCTGCACGATGCCGACAGCAAGGCCGCCAAGGCGCTGGCCAAGGCCAACGCCGGCAACCGGGTGTTCCTCGAATCGGACTTCAAGGCCGCCGACGGTAAACTGCCCTGGCTGCCGGCCTGGGAGCCGGAGCAGGGTTACCTGCGCATCGGCGATGCCCCGGTCAACCTGGACGCCATGGTGGGCTACAGCTACAACGAGTACCGGCTGATCGTGCCGCAGGATCAGGAGATCACCGCCGGCGATCTGCTGCGCACCAGCGACAACGACCGCCAGAGCACCCCGGCCCGTGCCGACGGCACCGATCTGCGCGTCGGCAGCTTCAACGTGCTCAACTACTTCACCAGCCACTCCAGCGTGGGCGGTGCCCTCAACGTACTGTGCAAGGATCAGGCGGATGCGGACAGCGCCAAGGGCTGCAACCGCGGCGCCAAGAACCTGGAAGATTTCCAGAAGCAGCGCGCCAAGATCGTCAACGCCATCACCGAGATGGATGCCGACCTGCTCGGCCTGATGGAGATGGAGAACAACGGCTTTGACAGCCACTCAGCCATCAGCGACTTGGTACTGGCTCTCAACGCCCAGCAGAAAGAGGCGGACAAGCAGTACGCCTTCGTCACCCTGCCCAAGGCGCTGCTGCAGGGCGAGCACTACTTCGGTGGCGACGCCATCATGGTGGCCATGATCTACCGGCCGGCCAAGCTGGCACCGCAAGGGGACGCCAACGTCATCACCCTGCCGGTGCAAAAGTATCTGGATGCCAAAGGGGTCGAGAAACAGGCCTCCCAGCGTGACTCCCTGGTACAGACCTTCACCGTTGAAGGCAGCAAGGATCCGCTGACCCTGGTGGTCAACCACCTGAAGTCCAAGGGTTCAGGCTGCCTGGAGAACCTGGACGGCAAGGAGCCGGCCGATCTGCAGGGCAAGTGCACCGAGTTCCGGGTCAGCGCCGCCAAGGTGCTGGGCGAGGCGGTGAGCAAGCTGCCCGGCCAGGTGCTGCTGGTGGGCGACTTCAACTCCTACGCCCGGGAAGATGCGATCCGGGTGCTGACCGACTATGTGCCGACCGACGGTCAGCGCAAGATAGTCTCCGCCTCCCAGACCTTCCTCGGCGACCAGGTCTTTGAGCAGACCGGTAGCGAAGTGGCCAAGAGCTACGGCCTGGTGGACATGAACGTCAAGTTCAACAAGGAGAAGGCCATCTCCTACAGCTACGAGGCCGAGCTCGGCACCCTGGACTATGCCCTCGCCAACCCGGCGCTGGCCGGCAAGGTGATCGCCGTGGCCGACTGGCACATCAACTCGTTCGAGAGCAACCTGTTCGAGTACGGCCGGGACTTCACCGGCGACATGATCAAGTCGGACAATCCGTTCAGCGCCTCCGACCACGATCCCATCATCGTCGACCTCAAGCTGAAAGAGGAGAGCAACGGCGGTGGTGGTGCCATGGGCGCTCTGCTGCTGGCGCTGCTGCCGCTGGCCTGGCGTCGTCGCCACGGCTGATGACCCATCGCCATCAAACCAAAAGCCCGCAGCGATGCGGGCTTTTTATCGGCCGGCTGGCACGACCGGTGAACGGAGCGCAAAACAAAAAGGCCACCGCAGTGCGGTGGCCTTTTCTACTTTCATTACGAAAGATGGTGGAGCTACGCGGGATCGAACCGCGGACCTCTTGCATGCCATGCAAGCGCTCTCCCAGCTGAGCTATAACCCCGATGTGTGTGAGTGACGCTGAATCACTCTGAATTTGGTGGAGCTACGCGGGATCGAACCGCGGACCTCTTGCATGCCATGCAAGCGCTCTCCCAGCTGAGCTATAACCCCAAATTCGGCACTGAATGAATGGTTCTGGCGGCCATTCATCCTAAATAATGGTGGAGCTACGCGGGATCGAACCGCGGACCTCTTGCATGCCATGCAAGCGCTCTCCCAGCTGAGCTATAACCCCACAAAGGTCGGCCTGGGTGATACACACCGCACTGCCCTGGGTACTTCATTTCAATCAGGAACCTGGTGGAGCTACGCGGGATCGAACCGCGGACCTCTTGCATGCCATGCAAGCGCTCTCCCAGCTGAGCTATAACCCCTTGGATTCCAGATTGTTCGAGGAGAATTTGGTGGAGCTACGCGGGATCGAACCGCGGACCTCTTGCATGCCATGCAAGCGCTCTCCCAGCTGAGCTATAACCCCAACTCACCTCGGCGCTACCAAAGTTATCTCCGGCAACGGAGGCGCATGATAGGCACCGACCGCTTTGCTGTCAACCCCAAAATAACGCCTATTCGCGCGTTTAGTCAAAATTCAAGCAGTTAGCCGATTTAACCGGCAATGACACAGCTATCTCGCTGTTTTATGTCACAAAACCGGCCTTTGGCCAAAAACAAAGGGCCCCCGTACGGGAGCCCTTTCTCAAGCACTGGCTGGCGCTTATTCGGCGGCCATGCGCGCTTCGATGTACGCCAGAGCGCGGTCGATACGAGCGAGTACCCGCTCCTTGCCCACCAGCGCCATCACGGCGTCGATGCCGGGGGACTGACCCAGACCGGTGACCGCCACGCGCAGCGGCATGCCGACCTTGCCCATACCCTGACCCAGCTCGGCGGCGGTCGCTTCAATCAGCTCATGCAGCGCTTCGGTGGTCCAGCTATCCAGGGCAGCCAGCTTGGCCTTGGCCAGGGTCAGCGGCTCGGCAGCCACGCCGCGCAGGTGCTTCTTGGCAGCCGCTTCGTCAATCGCTTCGTACTCTTCGAACAGGTAGCGGCTCTGGGCGGCCATCTCGACCAGGGTGTTGCAGCGCTCGGCCAGCAGGGTCACCACATCAGCCAGGGCCGGGCCCTTGCTGGTGTCGATCTTCTGATCGGCCATGTGCCAGGCCAGATGCTTGGCCACATAGGCCGGATCCAGGCTGCGCATGTAGTGGTTGTTCAGCCACAGCAGCTTGTCGGTGTTGAAGGCGGAGGCGGACTTGGAGATGGCATCCAGGCTGAACAGCTTGATCATCTCTTCCAGACTGAAGATCTCCTGATCGCCGTGGGACCAGCCCAGACGCACCAGATAGTTCAACAGCGCTTCCGGCAGGTAACCGTCATCGCGGTACTGCATCACGGAGACCGCACCGTGGCGCTTGGAGAGCTTGGCACCGTCGTCACCCAGGATCATGGAGACGTGGGCAAACTCCGGCACCGGCGCGTTCAGCGCCTTGTAGATGTTGATCTGGCGCGGGGTGTTGTTGATGTGGTCTTCGCCACGCACCACGTGGGTGATCTCCATGTCCCAGTCATCGACCACCACACAGAAGTTGTAGGTCGGCGCGCCATCGGTACGGCGAATGATCAGATCATCGAGCTCGGTGTTGGCGAACTCGATGCGGCCACGGACGTGGTCATCGAACACTACGGAGCCTTCGGTCGGGTTGCGGAAGCGAATCACGTGCGGCGCATCGGCCGGGTGATCGTGGGCATGGTCACGGCACTTGCCGTCATAGCGGGGCTTCTCGCCGTTGGCCATCTGGCCTTCGCGCAGCGCTTCCAGCCGCTCTTTGGAGCAGTAGCACTTGTAGGCACGACCGTCGGCCAGCATCTCGTCGATCAGCCCGTTGTAGCGATCGAAGCGCTTGGTCTGGTAGTAGGGGCCCTCATCCCAGTTCAGCTCCAGCCATTCCATGCCCTCAATGATGGCGTCGATCGCCTCCTGAGTGGAACGTTCCAGGTCGGTATCCTCGATACGCAGCACGAACTCACCGCCCTGATTCTTTGCAAACAACCAGGAATAGAGTGCGGTACGGGCACCGCCGACATGCAAAAAGCCGGTCGGGCTGGGAGCAAAACGGGTTTTGACTTTCATCTTTAAGCCTTGTGTAGAGGGCCTTGGGCCAATTCGTTAAAAAAACCGTCGCATTTTAGCACCGACAATGACGGATGGGAAAACCATGCAGCCGCAGCGGGCAAAAGTAGGGGGTTGAACAGGCGTCCCGGCCGCTTGCCGCCTGATATTTGAAGGGGATCGCAAAACAAAATCCCGGTTTCCGTTTTGCTATGACAAGTGTTGGAGAGCTGCCTCCTCCGGCCGATATCCAAATAACGCTCACCAACAAGGAAGAGACGATGCAGTTCCGTTCTATCCAGAATCGCATTCTGGTGATGGCCGGGATCGCCATGACCGCCGCCCTGGTCATCCTGATCCTGCTCAACCAGTACTCGGGTCAACAGACCCAGAAGCTGACCATCAGCTCCAGCCGCGCCGCCCTGCAGCAGGAGGCATGGCAGAAGGTCAGCGCCAACGCCCGTGCCGAGGCCGCCACCATCACCCAGCTGCTGCAAAAGGGGCTCTCCTATACCCAGCAGATGGCCAGCGCCCTCGCCCTGCAGCAGGAGGGCAAGCTGCCGCTGGATCGCCAGCAGGCCACCGATCTGCTCAAGGCCCAGCTCGCCCTCGAACCCCAGCTCTACGGCGCCTTCGCCGGCTTCGAACCCAACGGTTTCGACGGCCAGGATGCCAGCTTCGCCGGCCAGACGGCGCTGGGCAGTGACAGCAAGGGGCGCTTCGTGCCCTATTTCTATCGCGACAAGGAGAGCATCGGCACCGACCTGCTGCTCTCCATCGAGAAGAGCGATCCGGATGAGTTTGGCAATCCGGCCAACGACTACTATGCCTGCCCGAAACGGGAGGGACGCTCCTGCCTGATCGACCCCTTCAAGGTGGACATCAACGGCCAGCAGGTGCTGGTAAGCACCATCACCACCCCCATCATGGTGGGCGGCCAGTTCAAGGGGATCGCCGCGCTCGATCTGGCGGTGGACTCCATCAGCCGTCAGGCCCAGTCCCTCAACAGCAACATCTATGACGGCAAGGGCGAGACCCTGATCGTCAGCGCCGCCGGCGTCATCACCGGCACCAGCGGCGATGCCAGCCTGCTCGGCAGCCGCGCCGACAAGCTGCTTGGCAACGGCTGGCAGCAGTACCTCAAACCCGAGGTGCAGCGCCAGGAGCTCACCGATGCGTTCCGTATCTCGGTGCCCATCGCGGTGCCAGGCATGAGCCGCAACTGGGCCATCATCGTCACCCTGCCCTACAAGGTGGTGCTGGCCGGGGCCGACCAGCTGGAAGCCCAGCTGAGCGACATGAACCGAGCCGCCATGACCCAGCAACTGGTGGGCGCTGTCGTCGTGCTGGTGCTAGCGCTGGCCACCATGCTGGTCATTGCCCGCAGCATCACCGGCCCCATCCGCCAGATGGTCAGCCTGGTGGATGACATCGCCGATGGCGAGGGGGATCTCACCAAGCGGCTCAATACCCAGTCCCGCGATGAATTGGGGGACTTGGCCAAGGGCATCAACCGCTTCATCGACAAGCTGCAGGTGCTGCTGGGGGATGTGCTCAAGACCGCCAGCGAGGTCAACCGTCACGCCGGCGACACCGATCGCATCGCCGGCCAGACCGATACCAACCTGCAGCACCACCAGGCGGAGATGGAGCAGATGCTGACCGCGGTGCAGGAGATGTCCTACGTCAGCCAGGAGGTAGCCACCCACGCCAACAACACCGCCGACTCGGCCAAGCAGGCCCAGGGGGCGGCAGATCAGGGCAAGGTACGCTTCCAGCAGGTGATCCAGTCGATGCACAAGGTGGCCGCCGAGGCCGGCAAGGGGGCCGAGGTGGTCGAGGGGCTGGCCCACGACAGCGAGCAGATCACCAGCATCCTCACCGTCATTCAGGGGATCGCCGATCAGACCAACCTGCTGGCGCTCAACGCCGCCATCGAGGCGGCCCGGGCCGGCGAGCAGGGCCGCGGCTTTGCGGTGGTGGCCGACGAGGTACGCAAGCTGGCGGGCAACACCCAGCAGGCGGTGCAGAATACCCAGGAGCTGATCGAGAAGATCCGCCACAGCTCGGCCAACGCGGTCAATGCCATCAACCAGAGCCAGCAGCTGACCCATCAGGCAGTGGGCGAGGCGGATCTGGCGGAAGAGGCGCTCGGCAGCATCTATCAGGCCATCTCCACCATCAACGACATGACCTACCAGATCGCCTCCGCCGCCGAAGAGCAAAGCTCGGTTTCCGAGACCGTCTCCGGCAACCTGTCAAAAACCAACGCACTGGCCAACGACATCGCACTGGATGCGACCGAAACGGCCAAAGCCAGCCAGGCGTTGCGCCAGGCGGCCGAGCGTTTACAGCAATTACTGGGACAATTTCGTCTCAGCTGATAATTTTCCACCTCAGGACTCTCCCCCTCGGGGGCGAGTCCGTTTACCATAGGCACGAATTTGCCTGATGGCAGGCAATGTAGTGAGAGGTAAATGCCGTGCCCACCCCGGACCGTCGCCCCCGTGGCCACAACAGACGAGCCCAGCAGCGTCGCCAAGACGAATCACAAGGATCCCTGCTCCATCGTATCAATGCCGCCACCCTGCCCCTGCGTCAACGCATCGGCCAGGGCATGAGCGGGCTTGGCCAACGCGGCCAGGAAGCCAAAACAGGCAAGTTCAAGCTGGCGAGCCCGCTGCCGCGCAAGCACACCATAGGACTGCTGATCCTGATCCCGCTCTGGTTGCTGGTGCTGGCCTGGGAGCCGGCTGTCCCCGCGCCCAAAGCCGCACCGTCCGGTTCGCTGGCGGTCCCCATAGCCGTACCGGCGCAGGCCCTCACCGTCGGCAATGGCGCCGCAGGCAGTGCACCGGCTGCTGCCAAACCGGTCGAAGAGAAGGTGGATGGCACCTGGCTGCAGCACGACGTGCAAGCCGGCGAGACCCTCTACTCCATCTTCCGCAAGTTCGAGCTGCCGGGCGCAGAGCTGAGCCGCCTGATCGCCATCGAAGGGCCTGATCGGCCGCTGACCCGCCTGCAATCGGGCCGGGCCGTGTTCATCCTGATCGATGACACCCGCCGCATCCAGCGGGTCGAGATCCGCTCCTATGGTCAGGCCATCTACCGCTACGACCGACAGGGTGAAGGATTCGCCCTCAAGGAATGAAACAACGGGAGGCCTGGTGCCTCCCGTTTTTTTGACCTGAATCCATGAAATAAGCCGCTGAGTTCACAATATTTTTAGCTTGCTCAAAAAATGAAAAGTGCCAAATTGACAAGGGATCGCGCTCACGTACAATCGTTTGTGCTTTAGACAGGGATTGTTCTACATGCTACTGGGACAAATTGACGTGGTCAGTCATGCTTCAACCCCTGATTTCTAGGCAAATGCTGCCCAACAAGGCTTAGTTTCATTTTGTTATAGATAGGACTTACCACATGTCTGACATTCGCACCGGCCAAGTAAAATGGTTCAATGAGACCAAGGGTTTTGGCTTCATCGAGCAATCCCAGGGACCGGACGTTTTCGTTCACTTCTCCTCCATCCAGAGTGCCGGTTTCAAGACCCTGGCTGAAGGTCAAAAAGTCCAGTTCACTGTGACCCAGGGCAAAAAAGGCCCTCAGGCTGAGAACGTTACCCTGCTCTAAGCCACGCCAGTGAGCCTGTAGGAGGAGCCATCGGCCCTCCTATTTTTTTGCCCACCATTTCCCCTTCCCCGCCACGCTCATAAGCCTGCCCAGCACCTCTCCTCCCGACAATCATAAGCTTGCCTATAACCACAGACCTCCCCAGCACCTGTGTACCACGCAGGCACAGAAGACATGGGCATGATCTGGCTGAACGCCGGATACGACACATCATCTCGGCGCGATGTGATGTGCAATTCAAAGGGATGATGAGGACTTCGAAGAGAGATTGGAGCGGGAAACGAGACTCGAACTCGCGACCCCAGCCTTGGCAAGCGCGGATCATGCTCTACCAACTGAATATGGCAGCGATTGTATTGAGAAACTGGATTCGTGAGCTTGGGGGGGAAAGAGATTGAATTTGAAGAGAGATTGGAGCGGGAAACGAGACTCGAACTCGCGACCCCGACCTTGGCAAGGTCGTGCTCTACCAACTGAGCTATTCCCGCAACAGGATGTCATTTGCAAGTGATTGGAGCGGGAAACGAGACTCGAACTCGCGACCCCGACCTTGGCAAGGTCGTGCTCTACCAACTGAGCTATTCCCGCAACGGAATGTCACTTACAAATTTTTGGAGCGGGAAACGAGACTCGAACTCGCGACCCCGACCTTGGCAAGGTCGTGCTCTACCAACTGAGCTATTCCCGCAACAGGATGTCATCTGCAAGTGATTGGAGCGGGAAACGAGACTCGAACTCGCGACCCCGACCTTGGCAAGGTCGTGCTCTACCAACTGAGCTATTCCCGCATCGGAATATCACTTACAAATTTTTGGAGCGGGAAACGAGACTCGAACTCGCGACCCCGACCTTGGCAAGGTCGTGCTCTACCAACTGAGCTATTCCCGCAACATTAGGTTGTCTTGAGGCTGTGCTGATGATTGGAGCGGGAAACGAGACTCGAACTCGCGACCCCGACCTTGGCAAGGTCGTGCTCTACCAACTGAGCTATTCCCGCATCGGAACATCATCAGCAAACTTTTTGGAGCGGGAAACGAGACTCGAACTCGCGACCCCGACCTTGGCAAGGTCGTGCTCTACCAACTGAGCTATTCCCGCAACTACCTTAAAACGGCCGTACAGCATTTGGTTGCTTGCGCTACTGTACGGGAGCCGAATTATAAGAGCAGACATTCCAATTGCAAGGGCTTTTTTGTCTGGTTGCGCGCGTTCGCTCAAAAGCTGGTCGAACTGTCGATTTTAGCAACCGGGAGAGCACAAGCCCTTGCCGCAGACTCAGATCTTGAAGACGTGGCTGCGGTAAAACTGCAGTTCGGCAATGGATTCGCGGATGTCGTCCAGCGCCTGATGAGTACCGCTCTTCTTGAACTGATCCAGCAGCGCCGGCTGCCAGCGGCGTACCAGCTCCTTGATGGTGCTGACGTCGACGTTGCGATAGTGGAAAAAGGCTTCCAGATCGCTCATGTGCTTGACCATGAAGCGACGATCCTGGCCGATGCTGTTGCCGCACAACGGGCTGGTACGCTCCGGCACCCACTGGCGAATGAAGTCGAGGGTCTCGGCGACGGCTTGCGCCTCGTCATGCTGGCTCGCCTTGACCCGGGCCACCAGACCGCTGTTGGTATGGGTGTTGACGTTCCAGTCGTCCATCTTGGCCAGCTCTTCGTCGCTCTGGTGAATGGCGATGACCGGCCCTTCGGCCAGCACGTTCAGGTCCTTGTCGGTGACGATGGTGGCGATCTCCAGTACCACATTCTGTTCGGGGTCCAGACCCGTCATCTCCATGTCGATCCATACCAGGTTCTGCGCGCTGACTGTCATGATTGCTCTCTCTATTGGGAGGAATGGCGGAATTTTGCCAATTTGCATGTATCATACTGGCTTTGGATCTGTTCATAAACTGGCGAATCGAGTGGCAAAGAAAGCAAAACTCAATCTGGGTCAACAAAGGCGCGTCCAGGCCAACCGCGAGCGGCGGCTGCAAAAAGAGCACACCACGGTCGTGGATGACACCCTGTTTGGCCCGGCCATCGAAGGGGTGGTGATCAGCCGTTTTGGTCAGCACGCAGACGTCGAGGCAAGCGATGGTGCCATCCACCGCAGCAACCTGCGGCGCAGCAGCATCAGCAGCCTGGTGTGCGGCGACAAGGTGGTGTGGCGTCCCGGCCTCAATGCCGCGACTGCCGGCGTCATCGAGGCGGTGCATCCGCGTCACTCGGTGCTGACCCGGCCGGACTTCTACGACGGGGTCAAACCCATCGCCGCCAACATCGACCAGATCATCATCGTCTCGGCGGTGATGCCCGAGTTCTCCACCAACATCGTCGACCGCTATCTGGTGGCCGCCGAAGATGTGGAGATCCGCCCCCTGATCGTGCTGAACAAGGTCGACATGCTCGATGACGCGGCCCGTGCCCGTATCGAGCGCCAGCTCGAAACCTACCGCAAGCTCGGTTACGAGGTGTTGCTGGTAAGCTGCGAGAGCGGCGAAGGGCTCGATGAGCTGAAAGCCGCCCTGACCGACAAGATCAGCATCTTCGTCGGCCAGTCCGGGGTCGGCAAGTCGTCACTCACCAATGCCCTGATGCCGGGGCTGGATGTGCTCACCGGCGAGATCTCCGAGAACTCGGGGCTCGGCCAGCACACCACTACCACGGCGCGACTCTATCACTTCCCGAGCGGCGGCGATCTGATCGACTCCCCCGGGATCCGCGAGTTCGCCCTCTGGCATCTGGAAGCCGACCGCATCACCTGGTGCTTCATCGAGTTTCGCGACTACCTGGGTGGCTGCAAGTTCCGCGACTGCACCCACAAGGACGATCCCGGCTGCGCCCTGCGGGCCGCCGTCGACAGTGGCGCCATCAGCGCCGATCGCTTCCACAACTATCACCGCATCCTGGAAACCATGCAGGAAGCCCGTCACGGTCGCCAACAGGCGCGGCTGTGACCCTATTCAACCTACCTTGATGATGAACATGAGCATTACTGACAACCTGAAAATTGCCGGTCAATACTGTCTGCCCAAACACGCCCTCTCTCGCCTGGTCGGCAAACTAGCGGCTGCCGAAGCAGGCAACCTCACCACCAGGGTGATCGAGGCCTTTATCAAGCAGTACCAGGTCGACATGAGCGAGGCGCTGCACGAGAGTCCGGCCCACTACAAGAGCTTCAACGAATTCTTCACCCGTGAACTCAAGCCTGGGATCCGCCCCCTGGTCGAGGATGCCATGACCCTGGCGCTGCCGGTGGATGGCACCGTCAGCCAGCTCGGCCCCATCCAGCAGGGCCGCATCATCCAGGCCAAGGGCCACGACTACAGCGCCCGTGAGCTGCTGGGCGGTTATGAGGATCTGGTGGCACCGTTCAAGGATGGCGACTTCGCCACCATCTACCTGGCACCCAAGGATTACCACCGCATCCACATGCCGCTGGACGGCGTGCTGGAGAGCATGGTGTTCGTGCCGGGGGATCTCTTCTCCGTCAACCCGCTCACCGCCGAGAACGTGCCCAACCTGTTTGCCCGCAACGAGCGGGTGGTCGCCACTTTCCGCACCCCCCACGGCCCCATGGCGTTGGTGCTGGTCGGTGCCACTATCGTAGCCAGCATCGAGACCATCTGGGCCGGCAACATAGCGCCGACCAAAGAGAAGCGCGTCGTGCGCTGGGATTACAGCGGCGACGAGGCCATCACCCTGCAAAAAGGTGCCGAGATGGGTCTATTCAAACTGGGCAGTACCGTGGTCTGTCTGTTTGGCCCGGGCATGCTGGCCGGTTTCGAGCCTCATCTGGCCAACGGGGTCACCACCCGCATGGGTCAGCCCTTTGCCAAGCTGGCGGCGCAGGCATGAGCGAGCAGCCCGTCTCCTCGCAGAAGAACAACCCGCTGCACGGGCTGACGCTGGAAGCCATCGTCACCGCCTTGGTCGCGCACTATGGCTGGGAAGAGCTGGGGCAGCAGATCAATATCCGTTGCTTCACCGATAACCCCAGCATCAAGTCCAGCCTGAAGTTCTTGCGCAAGACCCCCTGGGCCAGAGAGAAGGTCGAGAGCCTCTATCTGTACGTCCAGCGCAAGCAGGCCAAATCAAAGGAATAACGCCATGGCGTTCAAGATTACCTACACCTACGGCAAAAAAACCAAAGAGATTGGCTACGCCAACGACAAGTTCAACAGCATCTACGATGCCATTGCCGCTGCCGAGGGGATCAACCTGGCCAGCTTCCACGCCATGGAAGAGCAGCTGGCCCAGGTGTGCCGGCGCGACAAGAAGAGCGTGAAGGATTACCGGGAGAACTACTTCAAGGAGCTGGGCTTCTCCAACATCGTCATCGAGCGGGACGCCAAGGAGTAAGCATGCGCACCCTGACCCTGATGGCCGCCTCCCTGTTGCTGGCGGCCTGCAGTACCCCGGAACAACATCTGGTTGGCAGTGATCGCGACAGCCACGGCTGCATCGGCAGTGCGGGCTATCAGTGGTCGGCGCTGACCAAGCAGTGCGTGCGGCTGTTCGAGCAGGGCATCCGGCTCAACCCGACCGATGCCGGCCAGACCAGCAGCGCCTTCGTGCTGTTCAACGCTGATCAGAGCCAGGCCGAGCTGACCCTGCCAAGCGGCAAGCAGCACTTGCTCACCCGCCAGGGGGTGGAAGGCAACTGGTCGTGGCAAGGCGGCGGCTATGCCCTCTTCCCCTGGAAGGGCTATGTGCTCAAAGCCGGCGAGCAGACGCTGTTTCACGGCGACGTCGCCCGCTAACGCGGCAACCTTCTGCAAGCCCCCGGCCCCGCCGGGGGCTTTTTTATGCATGCCTCGCGCCCCATAAAAAAGCCGCACCCGAGAGGGTGCGGCAAACGGCAGGCAGGGTCACTCATCCACGTCTGGCCAGCAGGGTTCTGGCCGAATCCACCATGGCGATGTAACCACACGCCAGCATCATGATGTCCTTCAGCACCAGCCGCCCCGCTCCCGACAGATAGGGGAAACCGTGGTGGGCATCGCCCAGCGCCGGCACCCAGGTTTCCGGCGTGAACACCAGAAAGCTGAAGGTGACGAAGGGGGTCAAAAACGCCATCAGGGCCCCGATCAATCCCAGCAGGGGAAAGCGGAAATTGGCCAGGATCAGCAGGGCGAACACCAGTTCCACCACACCCAGGCCATGGGAGTAGCCATAGGTGTTGTTCTGCTCGTGCCAGGCCCGGTTTTCCGGCACCAGCTCCCCTTCGTGATTGAGGTGCTGACGATACTGGTCCGGATGTTCATAGAAGAACGACATGAAGGGACTGTTGGCCACGAAAGGGGTGATGCTGTCCGCCTCGTAGGGGATGAACTTCAAGAGCCCGATCCAGATGAACACGACCCCGACGGCAATGCGGCAGAGGGTCGCGCCCAGACGATCACCACCCGCGAGCACGGCCAGCAAGCGATTGAATATCAACATCCTTACTCCTCAGAGGCCGGCCGCAGCCGGCCCCGCACAACCTCAACGATCGATGGCATCCAGCACCCGGGCGGAATAGACCATGGCGGCCCCGGCATTCATGGCAACGGCGACGCCCAGTGCATCGGCGATCTCCGCCCGGCTGGCACCCTGCTTGAGGGCGGCATCGGCATGGACGGCGATGCACCCATCGCAGCGGGTCGTGACGGCCACCGCCAGCGAGATGAGCTCGCGGGTCTTGCCATCGAGCACGCCGCTCTTGCTGCCGGCGGCCGACAGCTGCTGATAGCCCTTGAGGGTATCCGGGCTCAAGGTGCCCAGCTCCATGACGCGGCCCATCAACTGTTTACGGTATTGATCCCAGTCTTGCATCTTGACTCTCCGGTTTGGCAGAACAGGCCCTTGCCTGCTCGATGAAGCCAGTATTGCATCGAGATGTGAGTCGTTTAATACTTTAAAGACGCAAATAACAGTCAAATAGAATCATGAACCAGATAGACCAGCTGATCAGCCAGGCCGGCATCCAGGGCACGTTCGACGTGCGCTGCCTCTATCGCGGCGGTTTCAGACTGCCCCATGAGCAGAGCCCGGCCGGGGTGATGCCGTTTCACCTGCTGATGAAAGGAGAGATCCGGGTCAGCACGGCGCAGGGCGATGACGTGGTCCTGCGGCCGGGCGATCTGCTGCTGCTGCCCGGTGGCGAGCCCCATACCATCTGGCGCGAAGGCGATGCCCTGACCCTGGCCGAGCCGGGCGACGGGCTGCTGCCGCTAAGGGGCGATGGCGGCGATCAGGTGGAGTTTCTGTGCGGCGAGTACCGCTATCAGGGGCCGCTGCGGCCGCTGTTGCTGGATGCCCTGCCCAGCCCGCTCTGCATCCCGCTGCTCGCCAGCGAGTCGCAACAGGCGCTGAGCCTGGTGCTCAGCCTGATCCACCAGGAGCTGCTGCGCGAGCAGCAGGGCTCGGGGGCGGTGCTGACGGCCCTCAGTCAGGTGCTGCTGGCCATGGGGCTGCGCGCCCATGCCAGCGATCCGCACGGGGCGCTCGGGCTGGTCGGCGCCCTGCAGGACCCCAGGCTGGGGCGTTCGCTGCAGGCCATGCTGGCCGATCCGGCCCACCCCTGGAGCGTGGATGAACTGGCGGCGCTGGCCGCCATGTCCCGCGCCACCTATTTTCGCCACTTTCGCCAACGGCTGGGCTGCAGCGTCTGGGAGTTCATGGTGCGGGTGCGGATGGTGCGGGCGGCCGAGCTGCTGCGCCACCCGGATCAGCTCCCCCTCGGCGAGGTGGCACAGCGGGTCGGCTATCAGTCGGAGGCCTCGTTTGCCAAGGCATTCAAGCAGTCGAGCGGGATGGCACCAGGCCGCTTTCGCCAGCAGGGCTGGCCGGCCCTGCCCGGCTAACGGCCCACAAACAAAAACCCCGTTGCAGGCAACGGGGTTTTTGCTGGCACTCGGCGCGACTTAATTGCCGAGGGTGGAGAACAGGCTCTGTTCCAGGCTGCCGCGGGAGACGCACACCGGGGTGATGGAGGGTGCCAGCACCCGCTCGCCGGAGGACTCGACGAAGTAGAGCTGGGTGTTGCCCTTGACGTTGACGGTCGCCACGCTGTTGTTGCCGCTCTGGGTGATGATCAGGTTGATCTGCAGGTTGGGGTTGCCCAGTGCGACCTTGGAACCCATGGTACCGCAATCCAGCCACTCCAGACCGTCGGCCGAATTCTCGACGTTGGCGGTCATCAGGCCGGAACCGCGCTGGCTGTTCTCGATGTTAAGACCGTGATCGCCAAACCACTTCTCGGCACGGGCCCACACCAGATCCACCGGGATCTGCATCTCCTGGGTGTTGTTGGTCGCCTTGGCTACCGGCGGGGTATAGCGGTACTGTTCGCCGCCATTGTTGTCGCTGGCACAACCGGCCATCAACAGGGCCAGTGCTACTCCCACAATCTTTTTCATGCTGCTTCTCTCATCCATATAATCCGGCCATCGGCCGACCGGCGGCTATTATGGCGTCAGCGACACAGACTGTCAGCAGGGATCGGCAGAAATGAGTCAGCCTTAACCCAAGCTTTACAAAACCAGCCTGCTATCATAGATTTGCTCGAAATTTCCCCCGTGAGTGTCTGTGTGAACTCCTTGCTCACCCTGCCCCTGCTGCAGCAGATCATCGACCAGCTACCCATGAATATCTTCTGCCGGGATACGGATGGGCGCTACCTGTTTGCCAACCGCGCCTTCACGGAGCAGGCGGGCCTGTCGCAACCGGCGGATCTCATCGGCAAGACCGATGCCGACATGCCCTGGGGCGACATCTTTCGGGAAGAGGATCTGCGCCTGCTGGCGGAAGGCAAACCGCTGCTCTATCAGCAGTTGCACTGCAGCAGCGGTGATGCCACCAGCTGGATGGAGATCCACAAGATCCCGCTCTACGACACGCACGGCAAACCGGTGGCCCTGTTTGGCATGGTCAATGAAATTGGCCAGCGCAAGGAGCTGGAGCAGACCTTCCGCCAGCAGCAGCTGCTGCAGCGCCGCCTGCTGGACGCCATCCCGGATCCGATCCGGCTGGAAGACCACCAGGGGCTGCTGATCGACTGCAACCAGGCCTTTCTCGACTTCATGGGCATGGTGGCGAGCGAGGCGCTCGGCCAGCGGGTCGCCCACCGTCTATCCACCGAGCTGCCGATGGGACGCGGTGAATACTGCCTGGTGGACGCCAACGGCCAGGGCCGCCATCTGGAAGTGACCCGGGTCGATGTGCCGGACGATGAGGGCAACTCCCTCGGCATCCTCACCCTGAGCCGCGACATCACCGGGCTGCGCACCACCCAGGCCCAGCTGCAGCAGGAGCAGCACTACGACAGCCTGACCGGCCTGCTCAAGCTCTCCCATTTTCTGCAGACCAGCCGCCATCTCGGCGCACGCAAGGCGAGCCTGGTGCTGGTCGATTTGCAGCACTTTCGCGAGATCAACGACCGCTTCGGCATCCGGGTCGCCGACCGGCTGCTCAATCAGGTGGCCCGCCGCCTGCAACAGCTGGCCCCGCCCCAGTCGCTGGTGTGCCGGGTCGCCGCCGACGACTTTGCCATGCTGCTGCCCGAGCTGAGCGAGCCGCTGACCAGCTGGAGCCGCCGCCTGCAGGGGGCACTGATGGTACCCTACCAGGTGGAAGAGCACAGGATCCAGATCCCGGTGTTCCTCGGCATCGCCCACGGCAAGGCCAACGACGCCGAGCGCCTGCTGAGCCACGCCGAAGCCGCGCTGGCCCAGGGCAAGCGCCAGCAGCAGCACTGCACCCTGTTCGATCCCGAACTCGATGCCAAGCTCAAGCGCCGCCAGCTGATCGCCGCCCAGTTGCCGCTGGCCATCAAGTCTGGCCAGCTGACCGCCGTCTACCAGCCCATCATCAGCACCCGCACCAGCCAGCTGCACGGGGCCGAGCTGCTCTGCCGCTGGCCCCACCCCGAGCTCGGCATGATCTCGCCGGACGAGTTCATCCCGCTCGCGGAAGAGCTGGGGCTCATCGGCCTGCTCGGCAGCCACATGCTGGAGCAGGGCTGTGCCCAGCTGGCCCACTGGCAGGTGGCGGCGCCGGATCTGGTGCTCTCCATCAACCTGTCGCCGCTGCAATTTCGCGACCCCGAGCTCTGCCCGCAGATCTTCGCCTGCATCGAACGTCACGGGCTCGCCCCCTGGCAGCTGGAGCTGGAGATCACCGAAGGGGTGCTGATGGAGAATGCCGACGAGATTGAGAGCAACCTGGCCAACCTGATCGAGGCCGGCTTTCAGCTCGCCATCGACGACTTCGGCACCGGTTACTGCTCGCTCGCCTATCTGCCCAGACTGCAGGTGGCCACCCTCAAGCTGGACCGCAGCTTCACCCAGGGACTGGCTACCAACCAGGCGACCACCGCCATCGTGCGCTCCGTCATCGGGCTGGGCCACGAGCTCGGCATCAAGATCACCGCCGAAGGGGTGGAGACGCAGGAGCAGCAAGCGTGGCTGGTGCAGGCCGGCTGCGATCGGCTGCAGGGCTACCTGTTCAGCCGTCCCCTGCCCCCCGCCGAATTTGCCCGCAGTTACCAGCTGCCGGAGCTGTAAGCCAGCAACAACAAGGCCACCCGAGGGTGGCCTTGTTGTTTTTGCAACGCGTGCATGAGCTGGCGCCCTTACTCCTGGAAGTAGGTGCCCCAGCCGTCGTAATCCACGCCGTATTTTTCGAGGATGGGCAGCATCTTGGCGATGTCCGCGACTATGGTCTCGATGTCCAGCTTGCACTCGGTGGTGGCGTCGAAGCAGAAGATGGTGGCGCCATCATCCAGCTCCATCTCTTCGGCATCGGTCACTTCGAAACCGGCCTTGAACAGGTCGACCGCCGCCTTCTCCAGCAGATCGAAATCCTGGCAGGCAAAGTGGTGCTCAATCTCGTATTCCAGATCCGGGTTGCTGCCATCGGCCAGCAACTCGTTGACGATGGCGGTGGTCTCTTCGCGCCACTCTTGCATATCAAGACTCATATTAACCCCAGATGCGACTGTGTTGGTATCAAATGCCCGCGCGGGCGAGTGCCGTATCGACTGCGCCCCTGCCCCGCAGGCATGGTTGCGGCAAAGCATACCCGCACAGCCACCTTGGCTCAATGCGGCAAGCCAAGATAAGCAGCTGGCGGCGGCCACCCCAAATGGGGTGCCATCACAAAAGGTTAATAAAGCGTAATCTTTTGCCGGAAATGAATTGCTCCATATGGAGCTTCAGCGGGGCGCAGGAAAACCGCACAACCCCCGCAACAAGCCGTTTGAAATCAGCAGGATCCACCAGCAGTGCCCCGGTGACAAAGGCCATGAACGAGGTGTATCAAGGGACGCGGGCGGAGCACTGCCCGTACGGAAAGAGGAGCCAGCCAGGCTCCCTTTTTATCATGTGAAGGAGCACATAGATAATGCCTAAAAAAACAATAATGAGCCTGCTTGTCGGCTCAACCCTTATGATTGGAAACCAGGCCATGGCCGCCCCGGTCCACGGTCCGTTCGATGCCCCCTTGGCCGACGAGGTGAAGGTGCTGGAGATGCTTAAAAAAAGCGGCCGCATCCCCACCCTGGCCTCCCCCGAGCAGGAGCAGGCAGCCCTCGCCAGCTACTATCGCGAGAAGTCGCGGGCCTATCAGGGCAACAGCGGCACCCTGGCGGTGAAAGAGGGCAAGGTGCGCGAGACCATCCTCAAGAAGATCCGCCTCAACGGCACCTCCCGCCCCGGTGATCGGGTACCCACCCTGCTGCTCAAGGCCATCGAGCGGGAGCACTACCAGGGCCAGATGCGCAAGGACAAGATCCTCGCCATCCTGGTGGACTTCCCCGACTACCCGAAGAACAGCGTGCGCCCCGAGCTCACCAAGATGTACTACCCGGATTACACCCCGGCGCACTACAACGATCTGCTGTTTTCGTCCAAGGGCTATGCCGGCCCGAACGGCGAGCGCTTCATCTCCATGCGCCAGTTCTACGAGCAGCAGTCCGGCCAGAGCTACAGCGTGCGTGGTCAGGTGGCGGGCTGGTATACCGCCGACAAGAACGCGGCCTACTACGGCGCCAACGCTACCCCGAACACCATCCGGGAGCTGGTGAAGGAGGCGCTGATCCAGGTGGCGAACGACCCATCCATCGATCTGGCGCAGTTTGACCAGGAGGATCGCTACGATCTCAACGGCAACGGCAACCGCAACGAGCCGGACGGACTCATCGACCACCTGATGATCTTCCACTCCAGCGTCGGCGAGGAGGCCGGTGGCGGCGATCTCGGCGAAGACGCCATCTGGGCCCATCGCTGGAATCTGGGCGCCCCCTACCCCATCCCCGGCACCAGCAGCCCGAGCCAGAACTTCGGCGGCCAGTTTGCCGCCTACGACTACACCATCCAGCCCATCGATGCGGCGGCCGGGGTCTGTGCCCACGAATATGGCCACGATCTGGGGCTGCCGGACGAGTACGACACCAAGTACACCGGCAAGGGGGAACCGGTGGCAACCTGGTCCATCATGTCCTCCGGCTCCTGGGCCGGGGTCATCGGCGGCACCGAGCCAACCGGGTTCTCCGCCTGGGCCAAGGAGTTCCTGCAGGCCTCCCTTGGCGGCAACTGGCTGCACGGCAGCAACGTGCAGCTCGCCGATCTCAGCCCCCGCGGCAACGTCTACATGCTGGATCAGGCCAACGACAAGGGGCGTAACGACGACGTGGTGCGCATCAACCTGCCGGCCAAGCAGATCCCGCTCAACCCGCCCTACGCCGGCCAGTACCAATACCATGGCGGCAAGGGCAACAACCTCGACAACCGCATGAGCCTCAAGCTGGATCTGAGCGGCAAACAGAGCGCCAGCCTCGGCTTCAAGGCCTGGTATCAGATTGAAGAGGGGTACGACTACGCCAGGGTGCTGGTCAACGGCCAGCCCATCGCGGGCAACCTGACCACCAGCGACGATCCCAACGGGGTGGGCTTTGGGATCGGCATCACCGGCAACTCCAACGGCTGGACCGATGCCGAGTTCGATCTCACCCCCTGGGCCGGTCAGCAGGTCACCCTCACTCTGCAATACCAGAGCGATGGCGGCGTGGCCGAAAACGGGCTGTTCGTGGACGAGCTGCAGATCCTCGCCGATGGCGATACCCTGCTGAGCGACGGCGCCGAGGGCGGCACTCCCTTCACCCTGGCCGGCTTTGTGAAGAGCAACGGCAACGAGGCCAAGGATCACTACTACCTGGCCGAGTGGCGCAACCACGCCGGGGTAGACAAGGGACTGGCCCACATCAACGTGGCCGACCAGCTGATGCGCTATGAGCCGGGCATGCTGCTCTGGTACGTGGACAACAGCCAGGCCAACAACTGGGTGGGTGTCCACCCGGGTGAGGGTTTCCTCGGGGTGGTGGATGCGGATCAGCGCACCCTCAAGTGGAGCGATGGCGCCGTGGCCGGCACCCGCTACCAGATCCACGACGCCACCTTCAGCCTGGGCTTCCAGCAGCCGCTCAACCTCAAACACCCGAGCGGCTCCTTGCTGCGCGACTTCTGGATCACCCCGAACCGGGTGTTCAAGGATTCCCGCAGCTATCAGAGCAAGGAGATCCCGGATGCCGGTCGCCTGCTGCCCGAATACGGGCTCAAGATCAGCGTCACCGGCCAGGCCCGTGACATGAGCACCGGGCGGATCATCGTCAGCCGCCACTGAGCACGACAGTTGTGAGCAGGGGGCCTCAGGCCCCCTTTTTTCATCTGTCGACCCGTGATCTGAGGTGAAAACGGGCCAAACCGCCCAACAAACACCCTGATTGCTCACTTGTCGAGCGAACAGTCCGACTATCTGCGCCCTGCGGTTGACACATCCGTTCAGAAAGGGTTTAATGCGCGCCGTTGCCCAGATAGCTCAGTCGGTAGAGCAGGGGATTGAAAATCCCCGTGTCGGCGGTTCGATTCCGTCTCTGGGCACCACAATTCCTCCTTAGTTCAGTCGGTAGAACGGCGGACTGTTAATCCGTATGTCACTGGTTCAAGTCCAGTAGGAGGAGCCAAATTTGAAAAGCCCGCTCATCGAGCGGGCTTTTTTCATTTCGGTCAGCTGCCGTTGCAGGTTGCCAGCAGCAGGGTCGCTCCGCAGGTGGCACTGAACAGCAGCAAGCCGGTCTGCAGCACACCTTCCGGGTTTACCCGTTTCTCTTTTTTGCGAAATCGTATCCACTTAGGCTTCATCAAGCCCACCTCGTCCTGTTACGACCCCTGCCCCGTCGGCAGGCGAGCCATCTTTGTGCAGCCGCCCGGCGCCGTCAACTCCCTTGCCGACAATAAATTCATCACGCTGCTACCGTCCGTTTTCCCTTCGTGACAATGTTAACAATTTGGAAAACCGGCGTGACCCGTTCCCACGCCGGGGCTATGATGAGGCCGACGATTTTCCTACCCTCAGGGAGACCCCAGATGAGCAGCCCGTTGCGTTACGTGCTGGATGGCATCCATTGCGAGCCCCGCTTCTTCACCGTGCCCCTCGACCACCTGCGACCGGATGACGAGGAGACCCTCACCCTGTTCGGCCGCACCCTCTGTCGCCAAGACCGGCTGCACGACGATCTGCCCTGGCTGCTGTTCCTGCAGGGCGGGCCCGGCTTTGGTGCGCCGCGTCCGACCGCCGACAGCGGCTGGATCAAGCGTGCCCTGCAAGAGTTTCGGGTGCTGCTGCTCGATCAGCGCGGCACCGGCCACTCCAGCCCCATCAGCGCCGAGGCGCTGGCCCAGCTCACCGCCCCACAGCAGGCGGAGTACCTCGGCCACTTTCGCGCCGACAGCATAGTGCGCGACGCCGAGTACATTCGCGAAGTGCTGAGCCCGGGGCGCCCCTGGAGCCTGCTCGGCCAGAGCTTCGGCGGTTTTTGCAGCCTCACCTACCTCTCCCTGTTCCCGGACAGCCTGCACGAGGTCTACCTCACCGGCGGGGTGGCCCCCATCGGTCGCCGTGCCGACGAGGTCTACCGCGCCACCTACCGGCGGGTGGCGGACAAGAACCGCGCCTTCTTCGCCCGTTTTCCCCACGCCCAGGCCATCGCCAACCGGCTGGCCAACCACCTGCACAGCCATGAGGTGCGCCTGCCCAACGGCCAGCGTCTGACGGTGGAGCAGTTGCAGCAGCAGGGGCTGGATCTGGGTGCCAGCGGCGCCTTCGAGGAGCTCTACTACCTGCTGGAGGACGCCTTCATCGGCGAGCGGCTCAACCCCGCCTTCCTCTATCAGCTGCAGGTGATGCAGCCGTTCAACACCAACCCGGTGTTCGCCATCCTGCACGAGTCCATCTATTGCGAAGGGAGCGCCAGCAACTGGGCGGCCGAGCGGGTGAGAAGCGAATACCCGGCCCTGGCCTGGGCGCCGGGCAAGGATTTCGCCTTCACCGGCGAGATGATCTTCCCCTGGATGTTCGAGCAGTTCCGCGAGCTCATCCCGCTGAAGGAAGCCGCCCACCTGCTGGCCAAGAAAGCGGACTGGGGCCCCCTCTACGACCCGGCGCAGCTGGCCCGCAACACCGTGCCGGTGGCCTGCGCCGTCTATGCCGAGGACATGTACGTGGAGTTCGACTACTGCCGCGACACCCTCAAGGGGCTTGGCAACAGCCGCGCCTGGATCACCAACGAATACGAACACAACGGCCTGCGGGTCGATGGTGAGCAGATCCTGGACCGGCTCATCCGCATGAATCGGGATCGCTGATCCCGCCGGGCGCGCGCCCGCAGCAAGACGACAATATCGAGGGCGACCCATGAGTCGCCCCGCCCCTCTGGAAGCAGCACAAAATAATAAGGACACCCATTGGATCATCCGGAAATCTCGGCCGGCTGGCTGAGCCGCCTCTTCTATCACTGGACCGGCCCGCTGCAGCGCAAGGGGCTGAGCGAGCCCCAGGTCAACCTCGACGATCTCTATCCCCTGCTGCCGGAAGACAGGCGCGATGGCCGCGCCGACGCCTTCCTCGCCCTCACCGCCGCCCAGCCGGTGCGCCCCTGGCCCATCACCGCCTTCATCTGGCGCCATTACCGCGGGCGCATTGGCCTGCTCACCCTGCTGCAGATGCTCGGCATGCTGGCCACCCTGGCCAGCCCCTGGCTGCTCAACCACAGCATGACCCAGCTCGGTGCCGGCGCCCCCACCGAGCAGAAATTGCTGCTGGCGTTCGCCCTGTTTGCCTCGGTGCTCGCCTCCGGCATGCTGGCGGAGCACTCGCTGCAGCTGGCACTCAAGATGCACGTACCCATCCGCCGCCTGCTGGCCGAGTCCCTGCTCGCCAAGGTGATGAAGCTGGGTGGCAAGAGCTTCGACGACCGGGCCGGTGGCCGGGTGCAGAACCTCATCAACCGGGACGTGTGGGACATCACCTGGATTCTTGCGGACCCCGCCATGCCGCTCACCATGCTGCTGCAACTGCTCGGCACCATCGCCCTGCTGGTGTGGCAGGTGGGCAGCGCCGGCCTGGTGGGCTTCGCCGTGCTCACCCTGCTGCTGCTCATCTCCACCCGGGTGGTAAGGCGCATGAACCAGCAGGAGCAGCAGCTCAAGCGTCAACAGGACGAGCGCAACGGCATCCTGGCGGAGTACATCAAGAAGCTGCGGCTGGTGCGCCAGAACGGGCTCGGCGCCTTCTTCACCCGGGCCGCCGGCCACAAGCGCCAGCAGGAGCTGGGGGTGCTGGGGCGGGTGCTCAGGCTCGATGCCATCAACGAGAGCCTGATGCTGAGCACCCCGCTGCTGGTGACCCTGGCCACCTTCACCACCTATCTGGTCTCGGGCAGAGAGCTCACCCTGCCCCAGGTGTTCACCACCATCGCCCTGTTCACCGTGCTGCGCATCCCCATGATGCGGCTGCCCTACCTCATCCGCACCCTGATCAACTTCAACACCGGCTTCAACCGGCTGTGCGAGTTCCTCAACAGCCCCGAGCAGCACCGGGATCTCACCGATCCCAGCTTGCCGGTGGGGGGCCTGCGGCTCGACAACGTCACCGCCCTGCACCAGCAAAAGCCGGTGCTAGAGGGGATCAGTCTGCACATCGAGCCGGGGGAACTGGTGGGGATCACCGGTGCCACCGGGGCGGGCAAGAGCTGCCTGCTGCACCTCATCGCCGGTTTCGACAACGGCTTCGAGGGCAGCATCCGTCGCCACGGCCGGGTCGCCCATCTGGGCCACAAGCCCTGGCTGATGAACGACACCATCCGCAACAACATCCTGTTCGGTCAGCCCTGGCATGGCGAGCGCTATCGCTGGGTGCTGGGAGCCTGTGCGCTGGGCGCCGACCTCACCCTGCTCAGCCACGGCGACCAGACCCTGGTGGGGGAGCTCGGCACCCGCCTCTCCGGCGGCCAGCAACAGCGGGTCGCGCTGGCCCGCGCCCTTTACGCCCAGGCCGACATCCTGCTGCTGGACAACCCGCTCTCGGCGCTCGATCCCATCGTCTCGGCCCAGGTGCTGGAGCAGGGGCTCGCCTTCAAGCCGGGGCCGACCCGGCTGCTGGTGAGCCACGATCCGGATGTGCTGGCCCACTGCGATCGGGTGATCCGCATCGAGCAGGGCCGACTGGTGGAACTCGATGCCCACCAGCTGGCGGATCTCATCCAGCATCCCCGCCCCACCCCGCCGGTGCCGCCTCAGGAGGCGGAGCAGTTCAGCGAGGAGAAGATGGTGGAGGGCAAGGTGGACTGGGGGCTGTTCGGCTTCATGTGGCAGCGTCTGGCCGCCCCCGGCGCCATCCTGCTCGCCCTGCTGCTCACCCTGGGCCAGGAGGGGCTGCGCATCGCCTCGGATCTCTGGCTCGGCGGCAAGGCCGGGGTGACCGGGGTGAGCGAGCTGCTCGGCATCTATGTGCTGCTGGGGGCGGGCTCTCTCACCTGCATCATGGTGGTGCGGGTCATCAACTACAAACTCGGCCTCAAGCTGGCCTGGACCCTGTTTGACGGCATGCTGGGACGCATCAGCCGCGCCCCCATGGCCTTCTTCGACAAGGTGCCGCAGGGGCGCATCCTCAACCGCTTCGATCGGGATCTGGGGGAAGCCCAGGAGATCCTGCTGTCGATGCTGATGGGGCTGTTCGGCATGCTGGTGTCGGTGGTACTGCAGGTGGTGGTGATCGGCGTCAACATGCCGCTATTGCTGCTCATCGCCCCCCTGGTAGGCTGGGCCCTCTACGTGCTGCAGCGCCGCTACCGGGCGGTGCAGCTCAAGCTGCGGCGACAGGCGTCGGTGCTGCGCTCGCCGCTCTACATCAGCATCAGCGAAACCATCCGCGGCGCCCCCGCCCTGCGCTTGGCCGGGGCCGAGCGCTTCGCGCTGGATCAGGTGCTGCTGCACTATGACAACAACCTGCGCAGCTGGTACACCACCACCTCCATCAACCGCTGGCTCGGCATGCACCAGACCCTGCTCTCCGCCGCCCTGGTGGGCGCCGTGGCGCTGATGGTGGCCTTTGGCAACAGCTCGCTGCTGGGGGCCGTGGCCATCACCTACGCCTTTACCGCTTCGGCCATGCTCAACTCCCTCATCCGCACCTTCGCCGAGGTGGAGCAGGTGATGAACGCGGTGGAGCGGGTGCGCGAATACAGCGAAATAGAGAGCGAGCGCCAGGAGGGGGAGGCCCTCGCCACCCCTCACCCTGCGGTGCGCTTCGACAACCTGGGGCTGCGCTATCCGCAGGCCAGTCAGTGGGCACTGCACAAGGTCAACTTCGAGCTGGCCCCCGGCGAGAAGGTTGGCGTGTGCGGCCGCACCGGCGCCGGCAAGAGCTCGCTGCTGGGGGTGCTGCAAGCCATGTATCCCGCCTCCCAGGGGGAGATCTACTACGGTGAACAGCCGCTGTCCCGGCTGGCACCGGAGGCGGTGCGCGATCTCTACGACACTGTCTCCCAGATCCCGCTCACCTTCTTCGGTACCCTGCGTGCCAATCTGGCTCCCCTGACCAAGCACGACGACGCGGCATTGGAGCAGGCGCTGGCCCGGGTGGGGCTGGCCGAGCGCTGTGCCGGCCGGCTGGACGAGGAGCTCGACAAGCTGCAGTTATCCGCCGGTGAGACCCAGCTGCTGGTGATCGCCCGCATCCTGCTGTCGCGCCGCCCGCTCATCGTGCTGGACGAGGCCACCTCGGATCTCGATCACATCGGCATGCGCAAGATGGCGGAGCTGCTCTATCGCTACCGGCCCGAGGCCAGCTATCTGGTGATCGCCCACCATCTGGAGCCGCTGCTGTCGGTGGACCGGGTGGTGGTGATGGAGGCCGGCACCGTGGTGGAGCAGGGCTCGCCGGTGAGCCTGCTGGCCAACTCCCACTCCCGCTTCCACCAGCTGTTCGTGGGTCAGGTGAACCGCCAGGTGCCCCAGACGGTGTGAGGGCTGAAAATGACAAGGGCTGCCCACGGGCAGCCCTTGTTGCTTGAGGAGGGCCTCAACGCTCCATGATCTGGGTGACGTCATCCTTCTTGATCATCACCTCCCGCCCTTCGGTATCGTAATAGCGGTACATGCCGGTGCTCTCGTCCAGCTTGGGTTTGCTGTCGGTGGTGATCATCTTGCCATCCTTGGTGCTCATGATGTACTGAGAGCTGCACGCCACCAGTGCCAGGGCACACACCAGGATCATCATCAGTTGCTTCATCGCCTGTTTTGCCTCCCGCTTCACCCTCACCACGAGGGTGGTGTCTGAAGCCTAGTTCAACCAGATGAGCCCGTTTGCCGCCATTGCTGCAACGGGATCAACGTCAACAATCAGCTACTTGCGCCCACCCGGCTTGCCACTGCCACCGGTTCCCGGCCCACAGCCGAGCGCCATTCGGTCTGCCGCCGCCTTCGCCTGCACCAGGCCATAGCCATAGCTGTTGTCACGCCCCAACGCCCCCAGATCCTGGGCGCTGCTGCGCAGGGTCTGGCGCAGCTGATCGTTGCTGCACTCCAGCCGCTGTGACCAGACCAGCGCCGCCACCCCGACCACGTGCGGCGTCGCCATCGAGGTGCCGCTGTAGTAGGCGTAGCCGGTCGGCACGGTGGAGAGCACGGAGACACCGGGGGCCGCCAGCTCCACCTGATCGTTGCGCTGGGAGAAGTAGGCCAGCTGCTTGTTGGCATCGATGGCGGCCACGCTCACCACGCTGCCGTAGGAGGCGGGATAGGACTTGCTGGTGTTGCCCGCGTTGCCCGCCGCCGCCACGCTCAACACGTTCTGGCCATAGGCCTGATTGAACGCCTGCTCCTCGGTCTTGCTGGGCACGCTGCCCCCCAGACTCATGTTGATGACCATGTGGGTGAATCCCCGGTTGCTCATCCCCTGCTTGCAGGCATTGAGCGCCCCCACCAGGTTGGAGGAGTAGGCCCAGCCGTTGGCCCCGAACACCTTGACGATCTGCAGCGGCACGCTCTGGTTCGGCAACACCCCGACGACCCCCTGATCGTTGCCGCCCACGGCGGCGATGGTGCCTGCCACGTGGGTGCCATGGCCGTTCTCGTCGCTGCTCCAGCTGCCGGTGCCAGCATCGTTGCTGCCCTGCACCTGGGCCCCGTGGGGCAGGTCCGGGTGGCCGCCGCTGTAGCCTGAGTCAATGATGCACACCAGCACTTCTCCCGCCGCCGCGTCACTGAGCTGCGGCGCCTGCACCATGGGAATGCCGTAGGGCAGGGTCTCGGCGCTGGCATAGCGTTTGGCGTCCGGCTCCACCCAGAGCACGTTGGGATTGTGCGCCAGCGCCGTGGCCGCCGCCGCCGGCAACCAGAGCGCCAGCGCATGCTGCTCAGGCAGCGACAGGGCCAGCTCGCCCCCCATTCCCTTGCTCTGGGCCAGCACAGCAGCCTCCGCCCCCGGTTTCAGCTGCACCAAATAGCGATCCCGCTCGGCGGCCATCGCCCCCTGTCCGAGCACGCCTGCCACCAGCAGGCCTAGCCATATCCGTCTCATCAGTCACTCCTTGCATCGACCTGATTGTCACTCGCAAAGTGTAGTGTCCGGCTGGCGCAGGCCCGAGCGGGTACAAAAAGGCCGGACATGGGGCCGGCCTGTTTTGCGATCTGTATCCGTTACTTGGCGGGCTTGCGCTCGCCGGTCACGATGGGGTTCTTGGGATCGGCGCTCCACTCGTACCAGCCACCGTCGTAGACGCTGATCCGCTTCCAGTCCATCAGCCAGGCGTAGAAGAACGCCTCGGAGGCGCGCCAGCCGGTGCCGCAGTAGAAGGCAGCCTGCTGGGTCGGCTCGATATTCCACTCGTCCCACATGGCGAGGATCTCGCGGGCCGGCTTCATGGTGCCGTCCGGGTTGTGGAAGTCGCTCATGCTGTTGGCATCGACACCACCACGACCCCACTTGGCGCCGGGAATGTCGCCCTTCGGCTTGATATAGCTGTAGCCGGAGGTGTTGCCGACGAACTCGTCCCAGGTGCGCACGCTGACCAGGGCGCCGTCGGGCTGCTTGAGCAGTTCCTTGGCCTGGCTCAGGGTGGTGTAGTACTCAGGATGGACCGGAATGGCGACGCCGAACTCCTTGGCCGGAGTGAACTTGTTGGCCAGCCCGGTCTCGGTGCGCAGATGCTGCACGAACCAGGCATCCAGACCGCCGTCCAGCAGCCGCACGTCCTGCACGCCGGCATACATCATCAGGTGGGCCGCACGGGCCGCCGCCATGGTGTTGCGGCCGTAGAGGATGACGGTGGTGTCGTGGCGGATGCCGTTCTCCAGCAGCAGCGCCTTGAGCGCCTCGTCAGAGACCTTGTTCCACAGCGGCTCCTCTTCCAGCCGGTTGGTGTCGATGTAGCCGGCCCCCGGAATGTGGCTCAGCAGATAGGCCTTGGGTGAACCCCACGCCACCTCGAACAGCTTCCAGTCGCCCTTGGGCGCAGCCACCACCGGCTTGCCCTCCTGCAGGTCGGCCAGCCAGCGCGGGTAGACCAGCTGCTGCCAGCGGGCCAGATGCTCGCGCGGCGCGGTTTTCCAGCCCTGCAGTTCGAACAGCTGCTTGATGCCCTGCTGGCGCAGCAGGCGGGCCACTTCGGCCACCTCGCGCGGGGCACCGTAGAGCGCCACCGGCCGATCGGCCTTCAGCCCCTTGGTCGCCAGTGCCGCCGGCCACTCCTCATCGCTGTACTTCCATTCGGCGGAGAGGTTCTCGGCGCCGACCACGTGGCCGCCCTGCTGCTCGCCCTCCATCGGCCAGCCCTGATAGAAGTAACTGGCGCGGGTATCCAGAATGACCGCCTGCTTGGCGTTGGCATCCGCCAGCGAAAGCGGTGGCAGTTCGGCAGCCAGGGTCGGCAGGGCATGCCAGAGCAGCAAGGTTGCCAGGGTGGCCCGTAACAAGCTCATTATTCGTTTCATGGTGATCTCTCGATTCAGAGTGACAAGGTTAAAAAATGGAGCGGCCCAGACGCTCGGCCAGCAGTTCCAGCGCCGCCGTGCCCGCCAGCGAGTTGCCCGCCTTGTTGAGCTCGGGCGACCAGACACAGACACACAATTCCCCCGGGATCAGGGCGATGATGCCGCCACCGACCCCGGATTTGCCCGGCATGCCGACCCGATAGGCAAAATCCCCCGCCTCGTCATAGAGGCCGCAGGTGGCGAGCAGGGCGTTGACCTGTTTGGTGGTGCGGGCCGGCAGCAAGGGGGTCGTCGCGCCCAGCGGCACCCCGCGATTGGCCAGATAGATGAATGCCCGCGCCAGATCGACGCAACTCATGCGGATCGCACAGGCATTGAAGTAGCTCTGCAGCACCTTGTCCACTTCGTTCTCGAAATTGCCATACGCCTTCATCAGATAGGCGATGGCCGCGTTGCGGGCAGAGTGCTGATATTCGGAGCGGGCCACCACTTGATCCGCCATGATGGCCGGGTTGCCCGAGAGGCGGCGCACCAGCTCCAGGGTACGCTGGCGCGGCGCGGTGAGGCGGGTCTCCAGCAGATCGCTCACCACCAGGGCACCGGCATTGATGAAGGGGTTGCGGGGAATGCCCTGCTCGAATTCCAGCTGCACCAGGGAGTTGAAGGGCTGGCCGGAGGGCTCCTTGCCGACCCGGGCCCAGATCTCCTCCTCCTGATAGAGGGTGAGCGCCAGCGTCAGGCTGAGGGCCTTGGAGATACTCTGGATGGAGAAGGGCTCGCTGGCGTCACCGGCGGTGAACAGCTCCCCTTCCACGGTACAGACGGCGATCCCGAGCCGATCGGCCGGCACCTGGGCCAGCGCCGGAATGTAGTCGGCCACCTTGCCCTGTCCGAGCAGCGGGCGCACCTCATCCAGGATGCTGGTCAGTAATTCGGATGACAACACCATAAGCGATTCCATAACTAACGTGGCGATCCCATCACCACCGACAAAAATCCCGCCAGCGGCGGGACTTGTCTATCTGCTGTCGCAGGCTGTCGACACCGGGGCGCCTGCCACAGCCAGCCTGTCATCAGGCCGGTTCACCGTACCAGAGGTCGAACAGCTCGGTGACCACCACGGCTTCCATCCCCTTGCCTTCCAGCCAGGCTTTGACGGCGGCGCGGTCTTCTTCGCTGCATTTGCCCAGCTGCTGGGTGCAGATCATCCCTTCCCAGGCCAGGTGGCCGGAGCCGGCGAAGGCCAGCTTGCGGGGTTCGATCACTTCATCGATCATCGCGTCGACTACCGCATCGATGGTCTCTTCGGCGGTACCGACCGGGAAGTTGAAACTGATGTCGAAGCCCATTTCCTGGAATTCATCGACGCGCAGTTTCTTGCGCAGGCGGCGGCTACGATTGGCCATGATAGCTCCTTCAGTTAGTTGACACGTTTGAAAATCAGATCCCACACCCCGTGGCCGAGACGGTGGCCACGTTGTTCGAATTTGGTCAGCGGGCGCCAGTCGGGACGCGGCACCCAGTTGCCGGTGGCGGAGGTGTTCTCATACCCCTCGGCGGCACTCATCACTTCCAGCATGTGCTCGGCGTAGTTTTCCCAATCGGTGGCCATGTGGAACACGCCACCGATAGCCAGCTTCTGGCGAATGTCCTGGACAAAGGCCGGCTGCACGATGCGGCGCTTGTGGTGACGGCTCTTGTGCCAGGGATCCGGGAAGAACAGCTGCAGGCAGGCCAGCGAGCCGTTCGGGATCATGTGCTCCAGCACCTCGACCGCGTCGTGGCAGATGACACGCAGGTTGGTGACTCCCGCCTCCTGGGCGGTACCGAGGCAGGCACCGACACCCGGCGAGTGCACTTCGATGCCGATGAAGTTCTTCTCGGGGGCATTCTTGGCCATCTCCACCAGGGAGGCGCCCATGCCGAAGCCGATTTCCAGCACCACCGGGGCCTCGCGGCCAAACAGGGCAACCAGATCGAGCGGCTCCGGTGCGAAATCGATACCCATGACCGGCCAGAGCTCTTCCAGGGCCTTCTCCTGCCCTTTGGTCAGGCGGCCTTCGCGACGGACAAAGCTGCGGATCTTGCGCATGAACTTGCCGTCTTCGTTAAACACATCTTGGGTCACTGGCATAATCAAATTGCTCGTTATTGCATCGGTCTGGGTCACAGACCACATAAATGGATTGCTCGTTATCTCGTCGTGCTGGTCACAGACGACCGAGATGAATTGCTCGTTGTTTCATCGTTCCACCTCGCCGACGAGGCGCGAAATTGTTCGTCATTTCATCGCTCGGCGAAACAGGGTAGCGAATTATCCCAAGATAGGCTCAGGGCGCAAGTGTTTCGCGCAACAAATCCCCCGCCACTGACCAATTCCGCCACTGCGATTGACAAATGCCACCCCCTTCACAGAATCTGCCAGGCGCCGGGTGCATGCTGACCTGCGCAAATAAAACCATACACAACAAAGGATTGCAGTATGAAACACACCGCATTGGCGTTTGCCATCACAGCCCTGCTGGCCGGGTGCAACACTTCCAGCAACGATTCACAGGCCCCCTCCGCCGCCGAGCAGGCCTATGAATACCTGGTGCAGCTGAGTTCGACCGCCGAGGGGATCGGCGCCAGACCCACCGGCGGCGAGGCCGAGACCCGCGCCGCCGCCTGGATCCAGGACCATCTGGCCGGCTGGGGCTACGAGGTGCAGAACCAGCCCTTCACCTACACCAAGAGCGGGGCCAGCAAGACCTCCCAGAACCTGGTCGCCGAGCTCAAGGGCAGCAGCGACAAGGTGATCCTGATCGGTGCCCACTATGACAGCACCGGCGACAAGAAGGGTTCCGAGGGAGCCACCGACAACGGTGCCGGCGTCGCCGCCCTGCTGGCGGTGGCCGAAGCGCTCAAGGGGCAGACCCTGCCCTACACGGTGCGCTTCGCCTTCTTCGGCGCCGAGGAGAACGGCCTCAACGGCTCCAAAGCCTATGCCGCCAGCCTCGACAGCACCGCCGTCGCCAAGCTGCTGGCCATGGTGAACTACGACACCATCGCCGGGGGCGACATCGTCTACGTCCACTCGGCCCACTCCGACGTGGCCGAGTACAACTGCGCCGATCCGAGCCGCTACAGCTTCGATCCCAAGGTACGGGATCGCCTGCTGGCCATCTCCAAGCAGACCGCCACCCCGTTTGCCATCCACCCTAGCTACAGCGGCTACCCGGAAGGGGAGACCGGCAGCTGGTCCGATCATGCGCCGTTCGCCTGCCTCGGGGTGCCCATCGCCTACGTGGAGGCCACCAACTTCACCATCAACGGGGCAGATGGCTACGACGGCTACTCCCAGACCACCAATCCGGCGCTGTGGGACTGCTACGACGATGCCACCAAGAGCGCCTGCGATCGGGACAGCGAAACCCAGTGGGGCAAGATCTGGCATACCCAGTATGACCGCCTCGACAAGATGGCCGAACTGTTCCCGGGCCGGGTGCAACAGCAGCTCGGTGCCAACACCGAGCTGATGATCCGCTTCCTCAAGGAGCCGGGACTGTAACGGGTCACGCCGGGGCTTTTGCGCCTCATGGCCGTCCCCGACCGATAAAATTCGGGCAGGTGCCAAACCTGCCCTTTTTTATCGATTTTTGTTACAGCCATTGCCTCATTTTTTAAATCTGATACAAACGGATAACTTGGCGGTCGAATGGAGCGACCGCTCACCATGCCAGAGAGAATCCTATGCAGCCGTTTTTTGCCCAGCGCTTCGAGAAGGTAGAGCCTTCCTTCATCCGCGAGATCCTCAAGGTCGCCGCCAATCCGGAGATCATCTCCTTCGCCGGCGGTCTGCCCAATCCGCACCTGTTCCCGGTCAAAGCCATCGACCAGGCCTGCCAGGACGTGCTGCGCGAACAGGGCGCCGCAGCCCTGCAGTATGCCGCCACCGAGGGCTTCGCCCCGCTGCGCCAGTACATCGCCGACCGCTATCTGGCCCGCCACGGCATGCAGGTCAATCCGGACAACATCCTCATCACCAGCGGCTCCCAGCAAGCGCTGGATCTGCTGGGCAAGGTGCTGATCGACGAGGGACAGGATCTCATCATAGAGGAGCCGGGCTATCTTGGCGCCATCCAGGCCTTCTCCGTCTATCAACCTACCTTCAAGCCCATCACCCTGGGTGAAGAGGGGCTGGATCTGGCGGCGCTGGATGCGCTGCTGGCGAGCGGCTCCAACGCCAAGCTGCTGTACGGCGTGCCCAACTTCCAGAACCCGAGCGGCGTCTCCTACAGCCGTGCCAACCGCGAGGCGCTGGCCGAGCGACTGGTCAGCCACGAGCTGTTGATGGTGGAAGACGACCCCTACGGCGAGCTGCGCTTCGAGGGCGAACACCTGCCCCCCATCGCCAAGCTGGCGCCGAACAATACCGTGCTGCTCGGCTCCTTCTCCAAGACCGTCGTCCCGGCCTTCCGCCTCGGCTGGATGCTGGTGCCGGACTGGCTGCGCAAGAAGGTCACCATCGCCAAGCAGGCCACCGACCTGCACAGCAACGCCTTCAGCCAGCAGGTGCTGCATCGCTTCCTGATCGACAACTCGCTGGATGCCCATCTGGAGAAGATCAAGGAGGTCTATGGCCGCCAGCGTGCCGCCATGGAGGCTGCCCTGGCCCGTCACTGCCCGCCCGGCGTCAGCTACACCCGACCCGAGGGTGGCATGTTCCTCTGGCTGACCCTGCCCGCCAGTGTCAGTGCCATGGCGCTGTTTGACGAGGCGATCAAGGAGAAGGTGGCCTTCGTACCGGGCGCCCCCTTCTACGTACGCCCCGAGATCCAGAACACCCTGCGCCTGAGCTTCTCCTGCGTGGATGAGGCCACCATCGAGGAGGGGGTCAAGCGTCTGTGCCGTGCCCTCGCCCGCATGCTCTGACCAGCCTCGGGGCGAAAAAAACCAGCGACCTCGGTCGCTGGTTTTTTTATGCGCGCAAGTTGGCTCAGCCCTGCGCCAGCAGGCCGGCAAACTCCTTCATCGGCATCGGCCTGCCATACAGATAGCCCTGCAGGAAGTTCACCTGACGCGCCCGCAGATAAGCGGCCTGCACCTCGTTCTCCACCCCTTCGGCAACCAGCAGCAGACCGAGCCGGGTCGCCAGATCGATGACGTTCTCGACGATGTGGCTGGAGAGGGCATCGGAGCCGATCATGCCGACGAAGCTCTGGTCGATCTTGAGAAAATCCACCTGGAACTGCTGCAGATAGGTGAGGCTGGAGTGGCCGGTACCGAAGTCGTCGATGGCGATGAAGACCCCCAGCTGATGCAGCTCGGCAAACAAGCGGTCGGTCGTCTCGTCCGCCACGATCAGCTCCCGCTCGGTCAGCTCCAGCACCAGCTTGATGGGGTTCTCCCGAAACGCGTTGATGAAGTCGCGGCAATCCTCCAGCAGGCTCATGTCCTTGCAGTGGCTGGCGCTGATGTTGAAGCCGAAGTGGAACCCTCTGGGCAGGCTGTGCACTCGGCCTGCGAACTGCTCGCGCACCTGCTCCATCAGCAGCCGGGTCATGGGCACGATGAGGCCGCTGTCTTCGGCCAGCGGAATGAAGCGGTCCGGCGAGATGAGGCCCTGGCGCGGATGCTGCCAGCGCATCAGCACCTCGCAGCCGCTCCAGTGGGCGTCGTCACCGGTCACCACGGGTTGCAAGTAGGGGATGAACTCCCGTTGATCCAGCGCCCGCCGCAGCTCCTGGGAGGGCGAGGTAGAACGGCCGGCCAGCCAGTAGACCAGGCAGCCCGCCAGCAGACCCAGCAATGGATAGATGATGAGACTGGCCCGAGAGTAGTTCCAGATATGGCTGCCGTACTCGTCGTGGGAAAGATCGGTGACCACCCGAAACGGATACTTGCCAGAGGTCTGCTCCAGCGATCCCAGCGCCACGGGCGGCACCTCGTCGTGGATCTGGCCATCGGCCAGCATGCTCTGCGCCCCGATCACCAGGGTCAGCGGCGAGTTGCGGCTGAGCATGTCGAGGATGTTGTGCAGGTAGTAGCCATCGATGCCGACCAGCACGCTGTACTCCCCCACCGGTTGGCGATAGACCACCAGAGGCCGCCCCGGCGTCACCGGATTGCCCCGCATCAGATCCAGCTGGCCATTGGCATAATCGGCCAGCTTGAAGGGGCCCTGATAGGGGCCGTAGAGCGAGGAGCAGTAGACCACTTCCCCTTTGGCCAGGTTGACGGTGCGCACGTCCGGCACGGTCGCCACCTGATCCCGCAGCCCCTGCACCACCTCCTCGCAGGGGCGCCCCACGCTGCCCTGCACCATGGCCGCCGCCTGATGGGCGTGATCCAGGGTACGCTCCAGCATCTCCCTGGCATGGAGCAGGCGCTCTTCGGCATCCTGCTTCATGCCGGCAAAGGTCTGCCAGGAGACGATCAATACCCCGAGCAGCAAGGGGAGCAGGCCGGCCAGCAACGCCGCCCCCAGCCTGGTATAAAACTGGCGCAACCTCAAACGACGAAACGGCATACCCACCCTCGCGGCAACGGTGAAAAAGCGGACGAGTCTACTCCTATCCCCTTCTCTGACAACCCTTTCTGACAACTCTGACGGCAGAGCGGGGCGCTCTGACCAACACTATATCGCGTCTGCAGCGGGGCGACAGCGGCAGTCGCAGCCATCCCTTCACATGTGCGCAGTGCTCGCTGCACGCCCCCTGGCGCGATGCGCCAGATGCCTGCTGTGACGATTATAATCTTTGCAAAAACAGCTGCTTGTTCATCTGGTGCCGGCCCACTAGAGTAGAGCCAACAGCGTCAGGGAGTCTGCATATGAAAATATTGATCACGGGAGGGACAGGCTTCATCGGTCGCCGTCTGGTGGCCCATCTCAAGGTGGCCCACGAGGTGCTGGTGCTGACCCGTCAGGGCAGCCGCGCCTATGATCTGCTCGGCCACGACGTCAAGCTGCTCGACAGCCTGGATCGGCTCGACAACCTCAACGACGTGGACGCGGTCATCAACCTGGCGGGGGAGCCCATCGCCAACGGCCGCTGGAGCGAGCGGCGCAAGCAGTTGCTGTGTGACAGCCGCTGGCTGCTGACCGAACAGCTGGTCGACCTGGTCAAGCTCTCCGATACGCCGCCCAGGGTGCTTATCAACGCCTCCGCCATCGGCTGGTATGGCCGTCAGGGCGATGAGCCGCTGGACGAGCAGTGCCAGACCCCTCACGACGAATTCACCCATCAGCTCTGTCAGCAGTGGGAAACCCTGGCCCGCGAAGCCCGCAGCAAGCATACCCGGGTCTGCATCGTGCGCATCGGGCTGGTGCTCGGCACCGACGGCGGCGCCCTGCCCAAAATGTTGCCTCCCTATCGCGTCGGTCTCGGTGGCCCCATGGGCACGGGGCACCAGATCATGAGCTGGATCCACATCCAGGATCTGGTGCGCGCCATCCTGTTTCTGCTGGAACACGACGAGTGTGACGGCCTGTTCAACGGCACGGCGCCGCAGCCGGTCAGCAACCGCGAATTCAGCCAGACCCTGGCAGGCACCCTGCACCGGCCGCACCTCTTCTTCGTGCCGGCCCCCCTGCTGCAGTTGCTGATGGGCGAAGCGGCCGATCTGCTGCTCACCGGCCAGAAGGTGCTGCCGACCCGTCTGCAGCAGGCCGGCTTCCATTTCACCTACCCGGCGCTGCCCCAGGCCCTTGCCAATCTGCTGAGCACTGCCCGCTGACTCGGCTCATCAGCCAACCGGATGACAATCAGCCCGGCCAATGGCCGGGCTGATTGTCATTGTGCCTTGCGGCATCCGCACAGGATGCGGTGATCAGAGCAGGCCCTGCCCCAATCCACGCAGCCGATCGCTCAGGGTGCCCGCCAGCAGCTGGCGCTGCATGCCCTGCCCCGCCAGCGTCACCAGCACGGCCCCCAGTAACGGCAGACCAATCCAGATGGCCCAGTGGAACTGCCACTGCCCCTCGAACCACCACCACTGCAGGCCGAGGGAGCAGAGTTCGACCACCATGGCGGCGCACAGCCCCGCCAGCAGGCCGCTGGCAACCAGCTCCCAGCGCAGCATCTTCCGGAGCAGCTCGCTGCCGGCCCCCAGGGTGCGCATCAGCAGCAGCTCCCGGCGCCGATGAGCCATGCTGGCCTGGGTCTGGGTCAGCAGCACCAGCAGCGCCGCCACCGTCACCAACCCCAGCATCAGCCCCAGCGCGCGGCTCACCTGATCCGACACCGCCGTCAGCCGCACGATCAAATCGTCCACATCGATCAGGCTCACCGTGGGGTGTCGGCGGATCAGCTCCACTTCGGCCACCCGCCCCTGCTCCGGCAGACGATAGCTGCCGAGCCAGGTCTGGGAGAAGGGAGCCAGCACATCCGGCGAGAAGATCATGTAGAAATTGGGCCGCATGTTGTCCCACTTGATGGCCCGCAGGCTGGTCACCTGCGCCTTGAAGCTGTGCCCCTCGATGGTAAAGCCCAGGGTGTCGCCGAGGGCGATGTCGAGCCGTTTGGCCAGATCCTTGTCTACCGATACCTGGCCGGGGCCATCCAGCCAGCGCCCTGCGGTCAGGGTATTGTCCGGCGGCAGGGTGGCGGTGGTGGTGAAGTTGAGCTCGCGATTGACCCCTTCGCGGCCATCTTCATCCGTGTCGCGCACCGCCTCGCTGGCGATGCTAACCAGCCGGCCGCGCACCATGGGGTAGAAGTCCGAGGTCACGGCCCCCGCCTGGCGCAGATCGGCCAGGATCCCCCCCCGCTCCCCGTCTGCCACGTTGACCAGGAAGCGGTTGGGGGCATCTGCCGGCAGCCTAGCCGAGAACTCGCCGAGCAGGTCGACCCGCGCCGCCCACAGCAGACCGAACAGCATGAGTGCCAGCGCAAAGCCCGCCAGCTGGAACAGACCGCTGCCCCGCTCGCGGGAGAGATGGCTGATGGCCAGCCGCAGTGCGTGGGGCCCCTGCACCCGACGCCCCAGCCGCAGCAGCAAGGAGGCGATCAGCGCCAGCAGCCCCATCAGTAAGCCCATGCCGCCGATCAGCCCCAGCGCCAGGGTCGCATCGGCGGTGAAGCCCCATACCAACCCAAACAGGCCGAGCAGCGCCACCGGCAACGCCAGCCAGGGCGGGATCCCCGCCTCCAGCTCGCGCCGCAGAACCCGCAGCGGCGGCACCTTGAGCAGGCGCAGGAAGGGCACGAAGGCCAGCAGCAGGGTGATGAAGAAGGCCACCGCCAACCCCAGTGCAAAGGGTCGCCACGACGGCGGAGGTAGATCAGCTGGCAGCAGGTTGCCCAGCAGATGCAGGGTCAGCCACTGCATGGCGCTGCCCGCCACCAGACCGAGCAAGGCGCCGACCAGCGTCAGCGACAGCAGCAGGGTGCCCATCAACTGCCAGAGCGAGCGCCGCGACGCGCCGAGCGTCTTGAGCAGCGCCACCATGTTGGTCTGGCGCTCGGCGAAGTGACGCACCGCGATGCCCATGGCCAGCGCCCCCAGCAGCACTCCCGCCAGGGAGGCGAGCCGGAAGAAACGCTCGGCATTGGCCAGCGAGCGGCCCACCTGGGAGCCCTGGTCGTCCGGCTTGATCAGCTTCTGTCCCGCCTTGAGTCTGGGTTTGAGCCAGCGTTCATAGTCGGCCACCTGCTCGCGGCTGCCCTTGAACAGGTAGCGCCACTGCTGGCGGCTGCCCGGCAGCAGGGCACCGGTCGCCTCCACATCGGCACTGTGGATCAGCGCCCGTGGCGCCAGCAGGAAGGGGCTGAAGCCCTGATCCGGCTCCTGACCCAGTACCCCCGCCACCTTGAGCACCGTATTGCCCACTTCCAGCTCATCCCCCGGCTTGGCCGCCAGCAGTTGCATCACCCGGGCGGAGAGCCAGATCTCGCCGGGTGCCGGCGCCCGCTGGGGGCTCAGCTCCAGCTTGCCGTAGAAGGGGAAATCCTCAGGCACGGCGCGGATGGACGCCAGTTGCAGGGCATCGCCATGAAACAGCATGCTGTTGAAGCTGACCGTGGTCTGCACCGCCAGGCCCGTTTTTGCCGCCTGCTCGAGCCAGGCGGCCGGCGCCGGCGTGGCCGAGCGCAGCGCCCGGTCGGCACCGATAAAGTCGCGGCCGGAGGCTTTGAGCCCGGCATCCAGCCGATCCGCCACCAGGGCCACACTCAGCACACAGGCCACACTCAGCGCCAGCGCCAGCACGAACCAGCGCAGCTCGCCGTTGAATCCTTCCCTGCGCAATAATTTGAATCCCAGTCGCCACTGACTCATGACAGCTCCCTGACTCTTGCTGCAGAGGCGGCTTCGGATGCTGACACAGCCGCCGCCAGTCGGCCCGCCGCCATCACCAGCTGTCGCTGGCAACGCTGAGCCAGCTCGTGATCATGGGTCACCACCACGAGCGTGGTGCCATGCTCGCGGTTGAGCTCGAACAATAGCTCGATCACCCGCTCCCCGGTCTTGCTGTCGAGGTTGCCGGTGGGTTCATCGGCCAGCAGCAGGCTGGGCCGGGTCATGAAGGCCCGGGCAATGGCGACCCGCTGCTGTTCACCGCCGGAGAGGCGCGGCGGCAGATGGTGCAGCCGTTCGCCGAGGCCGACCGCCGCCAGCAGCTCGCGAGCCCGCGGCTCGCAGCGGGTCTCGCCACGCAGCTCGGCAGGCAGCATGACGTTCTCCAGCGCGCTCAGGGTGGGCAGCAGCAGGAAGGACTGGAACACAAAGCCCACCTGCTCGGCCCGCAGCCGGGCACGCCCCTCCTCGTCCAGCTGCAACAACGACTGGCCGAGGATCTCGATATCTCCCTGGCTCGGCAGATCCAGCCCGGCCAGCAGCCCCAGCAGGGTGGACTTGCCGGAGCCGGAGGCGCCGACCAGCGCCACCGTTTCGCCGCTATTGACTTGCAGGTCGATCCCTTCAAGGATGGTGAGGCTTTCCTGGCCCAGGCGCACTGTCTTGCCCAGGCCCTTGACGTTGATAATGGGAGTTGAATTCATGACGCGTTTCCTGTTTGCCTTGTGCTGCCTGGTGTCATCGGTGCAGGCCCAGACCCTGCTGGTACTGGGCGACAGCCTGAGTGCAGGTTATCAGATGCCGGCGGAGCAGAGCTGGCCTGCGCTGCTCAATCAGAAATGGCAGCAGCAGGGGGGTAAACATCAGCTTATCAATGCCAGCATCAGTGGTGAAACTACGCAAGGGGCGCTGGCCAGATTGCCGGCCCTGCTCAAGGAACATCAACCGGACTGGGTGCTGATCGAGCTGGGTGGCAACGACGGGCTGCGCGGGTTCGCGCCGGCCATTACCCGGGACAATCTCACCAGGATGGTGGCGCTGACCAAGGCGCAACAGGTAAAAACCGTGCTGACCCAGATCCAGCTGCCGCGCAACTACGGCGCGCGCTACCTGCGCCAGTTCGAGCAGATCTTCCCGGAACTGGCCAGCGCCAATCAGCTGCCGCTGATGCCCTTCTTCATGGATGATATTGCGCTGCGCCCTGAACTCATGATGAACGATGGCATCCACCCCACCGCCGCCGCCCAGCCGCAGATCCGCGACCGGGTGGCCAGCTTCATCGAGCCGCTGCTGACCCAGTGATCCCGGTGTCATGGCCTTGCCTATCTTCCGGGCTCCAACCCCAATAAAAATCCCGCCAAGGCGGGATGTTTATTGCTCCTGTCTCAGCGTTCCAGGATCTGGCGCAACCGCTCCTGGGCCACCCCGACCAGCAGGTCTGGCTGGAACTTGGAGATGAATCGATCACAGCCCACCTTCTTGACCATGGCCTCGTTGAAGTTGCCGCTCAGCGAGGTGTTGAGGGTGATGAAGAGATCGGACATGCGGGCATCGCTGCGAATTTCGTGGGTCAACCGGTAGCCGTCCATCTCCGGCATCTCGGCATCGGTGATCATCAGCAGGATCTCGTCGGTCACCTTCTTGCCCGCATCGCACCACCCCTTGAGCAAGTTAAGCGCCTGCAGGCCATCCTGGCACTCGATCACCTCCAGACCCAGCTGGCCCAGGGTTTCGCGCACCAGGTTGCGGGCCGTGCTGGAGTCATCGACGATGAGCACCTTGCGGCCGTGCATTTCCGGCAGGATCTCCCGATCCAGCACCTCTTCCGAGATGCGGATGTCATAGGTGATGATCTCGGCCAGCACCTTCTCCACGTCGATGATCTCGACGATCTGATCGATGCCGTCCTCGGGAATGCGAGTGATGGCGGTCAGGTAGTTCGCCCGCCCGGCGGAACGCGGCGGCGGCAGTATGTCCTTCCAAGTCATGTTGACGATGTTGGCCACCTGCCCCACCAGAAAGCCCTGAATGGTGCGGTTGTATTCGGTAATGATCAGGTTGGACTCGGCATCGATGGGCATGGGGCGCATGCCGATGGCGCTGCGCAGGTTGATCACCGGGATCGAGGTGCCACGGATGTTGGCCACCCCGCTGATGTTGTGGTGCGCTCCCGGCATCTTGTTGAGATGGGGCAGCTTGACCACTTCCCGCACCTTGAACACGTTGATAGCAAACAACTGTTGGGATCCCAAACGGAACATCAACAGCTCCAGGCGGTTCTCCCCTACCAGCTGGGTACGTTGGTCCACTGAATCCAATATGCTCGCCATATAAAGCCCTTACGTCCGTTGCCCGAGTCTCGCCATAGTATAGAAGGGTCAGAATCCCAACACGACCCGTATTCTTATCCTATGTCGGCCAGATGATGCAGGAACTTGATAAAAAAAAGCGAGACCCGGCTCGCGGCCGGGCTCTCTTCAAGATTGTCAGTAACCATTCGCTCACAATCCTCTGGCGACGGTGATACGGCCCTGATTATCCGATGAAAATCAGCGCCCCCTTCCATCCCATGACATAAAAAAAGCGGCAGATGAATCTGCCGCTTTTTGCCTGGGGTCGACCGGATTACTTGTCGATATCCAGCATGTTGTTGTTCAGCATGTAGTCGATCACCTGGGACGAGGTGGCCGATGCGCTGCCGGTGAGGCTGTCGAACGTGTGGTTCATCAGCACTATCTCCTGGGTCACGGGGGCGGCGCTGCTCTCCTTGACCTGCAGGTGAACCCCTTCGCTGTCCTGGAAGACAGAGAGCAGGCTCTTCAGATCGTTCTGGTTGCGAGAACCATCGTGATCCAGCAGGTCGCTCAGATCCAGCTTGTCACCTTCCGCCTTGGAGAAGTCGACCACGTAATCCTTGGCCACGCTGCCCGCAGCGGTATCGCCCTGCAGCCAGGTGAAGGTATCGGCGCCGCCATCCCCCTTGAGGATGTCATTGCCAAGCCCGCCGACCAGGATGTCATTGCCCAGACCACCGCTCAGGGTATCGTCACCGCTACCGCCGTACAGGGTGTCGTTGCCGCTGCCGCCGTACAGGGTATCGTTGCCGCTCTCGCCGTACAGGGTGTCGTTGCCGGCACCACCGAACAGGATGTCGTTGCCGGCACCGCCGAACAGGAAGTCATCGCCCCCCTGACCGAACAGAATGTCGTTGCCATCGCCGCCGATCAGCACATCCGCCTTGTCGTTGTTGGAGGACTGATCGAACTCGCTGGCATGATCCGTGATGTAGTCATGGACCTGGGCATCGGTCACCGAGCCTGCGCTGAGCTTGCCGGCCACATACTGCTTGATGGCCGCGTAACCTTCACCGTTGATGCCGGCGAAGTGGATGGCATCACCGAACAGGATGTCGTCACCGGCACCGCCATCGATCCTGTCGCTGCCCGGCAGGTTGTTCACCGAGGTACCCAGAATGGCGTTGGCCAGGTCGCTGGCGTTGACACCTGTCATGATGACGCCGTCAGAGTCGTAGGACTTGAGATCGTTGTAGGAGATGTTGGCCCCCAGTCCGATCGCTTCCACCGTGACCCCCATGCCCGTCAGCAAGCCAAAACCGGCAACCGAGTTGGCGATAGTGGTACTGCTGGTAGAGTTGCCCGTACCCGCCAAAGTCGCATAGACATAGCGCCCGGCGCCATCTGGTCTCATATAGCCAATCTGGTTGCCGTTGTAGTCATAAACCACCCCGTTGCCGTTAACTACCGTCCGACCATTCACCGAGTATGTTTGGCCGTAGGTGTAGCTAGTACCAATGACATTGCTCAGGTAAACATCATTCACTGTGCCACTGCGGTCACGGATCATGGGGTCACTACCCTCATTCTCCAGATAGAAGGTCGGCTGACCATCGGTAATGAAGTAGGTCAGGTTCTTGGCATTGGTATTACCCTGTACGGTCGAGCTGTTGAACCAGTTGGCCGTGGTTTTGAACACATCCTCGTAGTTGGTGCCACCACCGCTGTTGGTGCTGCCATCCATGCTGTCGAGAATGGCTTGCAGCTGGCTCAGGGCGTTGCTGTCCTTCAGGTTCACGCTGACCGACTTGTTGGCCAGGGTGTCGAAGTCCACCAGGAAGATGTTGACCGTCCCGGCGCCATCGGTGCCGGCGCTCGCCTTGAGGCTGGAGAACACCTGTGCCAGCTGGCTCTTGATGGTGTTCATGGCGCTGCTGCCGATACTGCCCGAGCTGTCGACCATGAAGGCGATGTTGTAGTTCTGGCCCGGCAGTACCACGCTGCCATCCAGATCCCCGACCACGATATTGTGCTCGTTGCCATAGGTGCGGTTCTGATCGCCCGGCTCCCCTTCGGTGGAAAGGAAGTAGCTCATGCGGATCGAGTCCTGATCCGATGCACTGCTAGTCTGATCGGTCGCCACTTCCTTGGCAATGGCTTCTACCTTGAGGTCGAACTGGCCGGCACTGCTGCCCGGCACCCGCAGGGTCAGACCGGTCAGCTTGACGTCCAGCGCGCTCTGGTTCCACAGACCGGTCAGCGTCAGCTTGCCATCTGCCCCCACGGTGCCGAGCACGGTGGAACCCTGATACAGAGTCGACCCCGTCGGCATGCCAGTCAGCACCAGGCTGTCGAACTGCTCGCTACCATCCCGGTCGGTCAGGGAAGCGCTGATCTCGAACGGGTAATCCACCACGCTCGGCTGTACCGCCGTCAGGGTGCCGTCGGTCTGGTTGAACTGGTAGATGCCGTCATCAAACTGCACCAGCTCGATGTCGTAGAGCGACTTGCTGATGGTGACACCGTTCTCCTTCACCAAGAAATTGAAACCGCCGTCACTTCTGCGCTCGATGACATAGTTGGCACGCGAGCCCATCAGTACGGCCAGGTCGGTACCGGCGCCACCAAACAGGGTGTCGCCACCCAGTCCGGCCACCAGGATGTCGTTGCCGGTGCCGCCGTCGAGGGTATCGCCGGAGACCGAGTTGCCGCCGACCAATACATCATTGCCCGCACCGCCGACGAAGTAATCGCCGCCCCCCTTCACGCTGACGATGTAGTCGTTGCCGCTGGTCCCCACCACGCTGTCCTGGGTGGTGGTGCTGTCGGTAAAGCTGCTGGTGATGCCAAAGTTGCCCTTGTTGAAGCTGCCGCTCTGGAACGCCCCGGTGGAGATGCCAGACGACGGGTACTGGGTATAAAGCGGGACGCCGTTGCCCGTCAGGCTGATGTCGACCACCGGCTTGTCCGCGACCGCCGTGATATCGATCACCAGCTTGCCGCTGTTGCTCAGGTTGGCGCCATCGCTGATCTGGTAACCAAAGCTGGCGTAATCACCCTGCAGGTTGCCGGTCACGACGCCATTGCCGTTGCTGGCATTGGTGCTCGACTCGTTGAGGCCCGGCACGAAGCGCAGGTGGCCGCTGTCGATATCGGCGTAGGAGACAAGATCCCCCACCTTCACCGCAATCCACTGGCCGGCTGCGTTCAGGTACTCCAGCTTGCCGTTCAGCGGCAGGGTGTTGATCTGCACGCTCAGGTCAGAAGCGGCCTGATCATCGCTGGCACCAAACTGGGCCCACTTCAGCACCAACGGCGTGTCTTCCTTGCCGGCACTGTAGCCACCCGTGGTCACCGGCGCACGATCGTTGTCGATGATGGTACCGATGCCGTTCTGACCACCCACGGTCACGGTCAAGGTTTCATTCGCTTCGACCAGACGATCGTCCACCGTCGGGATGGTCACGGTAAAGCCCGACACCCCGGCCGGCACGGTGATCTTGCCGGTGGCGCTGTTGTAGGTCACCCCGTTGCTGAACTGGGCAGTACCCCAGTCAAGGCTGGAAGCCGGGTTGGTACCGCTGCCCTTGATGCCGAAGTCATACTGGGTCGCTTCCTGGGTCGCATCAGAGAGCGTCACCGTGTGCAGCAGGTTGCCGCCTTCGGCCGCGCTCTCGCTGGAGACCGACTGTACGATGGGCGTAAACAGCGGCTTGGTTGCGAAAGAGCCCAGGCTGTAGTCGCCGTCGCCATCCACCACCTTGATCTGGAAGTCGATGTCGCCATCTCCCAGCGGCTTGGACATGTTCTGATACTGGAAGAACTCCCACTTGCCGGTGGCCGGGGTAAATTCCAGACGGAACACCAGGGTACCATCGCTGGCCTTGCCGACCAGGGTATTGGCCGATTCCATCGTGGTGGTGATCAGCTTGCCGGTCGCCGTGGTCAGCCCGGTCTCGGTAGAACCGACCAGCTGCATGTAGCCCTTGCCGTCGGCACCCCACTGCGGAGTGACCGTGCCGGAACCGTAGGCGATAGCCGGCGCCGTGGTGGCACCGAGGAACTCGATGCTCTTCACGGTGAAGTCGCTGTTGTCGGCATAGAGGCCGTTACCATTGTTGGTGGCCTTGATGACCATGGTATCGAAGCCGCCCTGCTGCACCTGGAAGTTGCCGGCATAGTCGCCACCTGCCGCGTTGGAGCTGAAGGTCTGGGTACCGATCAGCACGCCGCCGCGGTAGAACTCGACCACGCCGCTCTCCAGCTCGCCACCGAACATCTGGCTGAACTTGATGTTGGCGCCATAGGCTACCTTGCCCGCATCCAGCTTGACGATCAGCTGCTCGGAAGCAGAAGTACCGTTGGCAAAGTGGCGGAAGTCCACCTCGTTGGCGAGGTTGTGGTTCGGTGAACCGACGCTGGAAACCCCCAGACCGGAGCTGGAACCGTTGACATTGGCGGTGATCAGGGCCGAGTTGGTCGACGAGGTAAAGCCCAGCGCCGTGATGCTGAAACCGCTCACGTTCAGGGTCGTCTGGTTGCTGCCACTGTACTTGGTCAGATCAAACAGGCCGGTCAGAGTATCCGGGATGTTGGTCTTGATGACGGAGACGGCCGCCATGTCACCGGCCACCGGCGAGTCATCCTCGACCGAGATGGGCAGGCTGCCAGTGGTGGTGGTCTTGCCATCCGAGACGGTCACACCAATCTGGAAGTTGAGTACGTCTTCACTGCCCTTGACCGGGTGATCAAGCGGGGCCTTGAGCGTCACGTCATAACTCCAGTCGCCCTTGCCGTTGCCGGCGGGCGCGGTCAGCTTCACATCCATGACCGCCTTGTAGTCGGCGCCGCCCGGTGTACCGGTATAACCGGTCAACACCTTGGTGGCGGCATTCCAGCTCCACTGCACCGCGGCACCGCCAGCCGTCAGGCCAGCCGGCCCGTTCAGGCTGATAGTGAGCGTATCCTGGCTGTCGACATCGCCGACCGTGATCTTGCCGCTGGCGGCCACGCTGTCGGTGGTATCGCTGCTGCCTGCCGTATCGGCAATGCCGCCGGCCAGCCCCTCTTCGGAGACCACGGCCCCCTTGTCGATACTCAGGGTCGGTGCATCGTTGGTGCCGGTGATGGTGACCGAGACGGTATGGCTGGTGCCATCGACACTCTTGACGGTGAAGGTTTCAATACGGGTCTCACCTTGGCCCAGGTACTGCACCTTGCTGTTGTCGACGTTGTAGCTCCAGATACCGGTCTCGGTGATGGAGAGACTGCCCAGTGCGCCCGCGCTCGGGGTGCCGTTGCCGGCCACGAACTTGGCCTGACCCTGATCCGCATCGCTGATGGTCAGCACGCCGCTGTCGCTCAGCTTGCCACCCACCACGTTCAGGTCTTCGGTCACTGCCCCCAGGTCATCCCCCGCCACCACAGCACCATCATTCACACCAGTGATGGTGATGGTCACGGTGTGGGTGGTGCCATCGACACTCTTGACGGTGAAGCTCTCAACCCGGGTCTCGCCCAGGCCCAGGTACTGCACCTTGCTGTTGTCGACGTTGTAGGTCCAGGTACCGGTCTCGGTGATGGAGAGGCTGCCCAGTGCCCCCGTGCTAGGGGTGCCGTTGCCGGCCACGAACTTGGCCTGACCCTGATCCGCATCGCTGATGGTCAGCACGCCGCTGTCGCTCAGCTTGCCACCCACCACGTTCAGATCTTCGGTCACAGCACCCAGGTCATCCCCCGCCACCACGGCGCCATCGTTCACGCCAGTGATAGTGATGGTCACGGTGTGGGTGGTGCCATCCACCGACTGCACGGTGAAGCTCTCAACCCGGGTCTCGCCCAGGCCCAGGTACTGCACCTTGCTGTTGTCGACGTTGTAGCTCCAGGTACCGGTCTCGGTGATGGAGAGGCTGCCCAGTGCCCCCGTGCTCGGGGTGCCGTTGCCGGCCACGAACTTGGCCTGACCCTGATCCGCATCGCTGATGGTCAGCACGCCGCTGTCGCTCAGCTTGCCACCCACCACGTTCAGGTCTTCGGTCACTGCCCCCAGGTCATCCCCCGCCACCACAGCACCATCGTTCACGCCAGTGATAGTGATGGTCACGGTGTGGGTGGTGCCATCCACCGACTGCACGGTGAAGCTCTCAACCCGGGTCTCGCCCAGGCCCAGGTACTGCACCTTGCTGTTGTCGACGTTGTAGCTCCAGGTACCGGTCTCGGTGATGGAGAGGCTGCCCAGTGCCCCCGTGCTCGGGGTGCCGTTGCCGGCCACGAACTTGGCCTGATCCTGATCCGCATCGCTGATGGTCAGCACGCCGCTGTCGCTCAGCTTGCCACCCACCACGTTCAGATCTTCGGTCACAGCACCCAGGTCATCCCCCGCCACCACAGCACCATCATTCACACCAGTGATGGTGATGGTCACGGTGTGGGTGGTGCCATCGACACTCTTGACGGTGAAGCTCTCAACCCGGGTCTCGCCCAGGCCCAGGTACTGCACCTTGCTGTTGTCGACGTTGTAGGTCCAGGTACCGGTCTCGGTGATGGAGAGGCTACCCAGTGCCCCCGTGCTAGGGGTGCCGTTGCCGGCCACGAACTTGGCCTGACCCTGATCCGCATCGCTGATGGTCAGCACGCCGCTGTCGCTCAGCTTGCCACCCACCACGTTCAGATCTTCGGTCACAGCACCCAGGTCATCCCCCGCCACCACAGCACCATCGTTCACGCCAGTGATAGTGATGGTCACGGTGTGGGTGGTGCCATCCACCGACTGCACGGTGAAGCTCTCAACCCGGGTCTCGCCCAGGCCCAGGTACTGCACCTTGCTGTTGTCGACGTTGTAGCTCCAGGTACCGGTCTCGGTGATGGAGAGGCTGCCCAGTGCCCCCGTGCTCGGGGTGCCGTTGCCGGCCACGAACTTGGCCTGACCCTGATCCGCATCGCTGATGGTCAGCACGCCGCTGTCGCTCAGCTTGCCACCCACCACGTTCAGATCTTCGGTCACAGCACCCAGGTCATCCCCCGCCACCACAGCACCATCGTTCACGCCAGTGATAGTGATGGTCACGGTGTGGGTGGTGCCATCGACCGAGGCCACGGTGAAGGTCTCAACCTTGGTCTCGCCCTCGCCCAGGTACTGCACCTTGCTGTTGTCGACGTTGTAGGTCCAGGCACCGCCTTCGGTGATGGTCAGGCTGCCCAGTGCGCCGGCACTCGGGGTGCCGTTGCCGGCCAGGAACTTGGCCTCATCGGCGCCGTCCACGTCGGTCACGCTCAGGGTGCCGGTCTCGGTCAGCAGCGGGTTGGTTTCGTCTTCGGTGACTGCACCAGTGTCGCTACCGCTGATCACCGCGGCATCGTTGACGCCGGTGATGGTAATGGTGACGGTGTGAGTGGTGCCATCGACCGAGGCCACGGTGAAGGTCTCGACCTTGGTCTCGCCCTCGCCCAGGTACTGCACCTTGCTGTTGTCGACGTTGTAGGTCCAGGCACCGCCTTCGGTGATGGTCAGGCTGCCCAGTGCGCCATTACTGGCCACGCCGTTGCCGGCCAGGAACTTGGCTTCATCCGCCCCGTCCACGTCGGTCACGCTCAGGGTGCCGGTCTCGGTCAGCAGCGGGGTGCTTTCATCTTCGGTGACTGCACCAGTGTCGCTACCGCTGATCACCGCGGCATCGTTGACGCCAGTGATGGTAATGGTGACGGTGTGAGTGGTGCCATCGACCGAGGCCACGGTGAAGGTCTCAACCTTGGTCTCGCCTTCGCCCAGGTACTGCACCTTGCTGTTGTCGACGTTGTAGGTCCAGGCACCGCCTTCGGTGATGGTCAGGCTACCCAGCGCACCCGCGCTCGGAGTGCCGTTGCCGGCCAGGAACTTGGCTTCATCGGCGCCGTCCACGTCGGTGACGCTCAGGGTACCGGTCTCGGTCAGAGTCGGGTTGCTTTCATCTTCGGTGACTGCACCAGTGTCGCTACCGGTGATCACCGCGGCATCGTTGACGCCAGTGATGGTGATGGTGACGGTGTGAGTGGTGCCATCGACCGAGGCCACGGTGAAGGTCTCGACCTTGGTCTCGCCCTCGCCCAGGTACTGCACCTTGCTGTTGTCGACGTTGTAAGTCCAGGCACCGCCTTCGGTGATGGTGAGGCTACCCAGTGCCCCCGCGCTCGGGGTGCCGTTGCCGGCCTGGAACTTGGCTTCGTCGGCGCCGTCCACGTCGGTGACGCTCAGGGTGCCGGTCTCGGTCAGCAGCGGGGTGCTTTCATCTTCGGTGACTGCACCAGTATCGCTACCGGTAATGACCGCCGCATCGTTGACGCCGGTGATGGTGATGGTGACGGTATGAGTGGTGCCATCGACTGAGGCCACGGTGAAGGTCTCGACCTTGGTCTCGCCCTCGCCCAGGTACTGCACCTTGCTGTTGTCGACGTTGTAGGTCCAGGCACCGCCTTCGGTGATGGAGAGGCTGCCCAGTGCCCCTGCACTCGGGGTGCCGTTGCCGGCCACAAACTTGGCTTCGTCGGCGCCATCCACGTCGGTGACGTTCAGGGTACCGGTCTCGGTCAGGGTCGGGTTGGTCTCGTCTTCGGTAACTGCACCGCTGTCAGTGCCGCCGATCACGGCAGAGTCGTTCACGCCAGTGATGGTGATGGTGACGGTATGAGTGGTGCCATCGACTGAGGCCACGGTGAAGGTCTCGACCTTGGTCTCACCTTCGCCCAGGTACTGCACCTTGCTGTTGTCGACGTTGTAGGTCCAGGCGCCGCCTTCGGTGATGGTCAGGCTACCCAGTGCGCCCGCACTCGGAGTGCCGCTGCCGGCCAGGAACTTGGCTTCATCCGCCCCGTCCACGTCGGTCACGCTCAGGGTGCCGGTCTCGGTCAGGGTCGGGTTGGTTTCGTCTTCCACCACGCCACCGGTGTCGGTGCCGGTAATGACAGCCGCATCGTTGACGCCGGTGATGGTGATGGTGACGGTGTGCTCGGTGCCGTCCACGGACTTGACCACAAAGGTCTCGACCTTGGTCTCGCCCTCGCCCAGGTACTGCACCTTGCTGTTGTCGACGTTGTAGGTCCAGGCACCGCCTTCGGTGATGGTCAGGCTGCCCAGTGCGCCGGCACTCGGGGTGCCGTTGCCGGCCAGGAACTTGGCTTCGTCGGCGCCATCCACGTCGGTGACGTTCAGGGTACCGGTCTCGGTCAGGGTCGGGTTGGTCTCGTCTTCGGTAACTGCACCGCTGTCAGTGCCGCCGATCACGGCAGAGTCGTTCACGCCAGTGATGGTGATGGTGACGGTATGAGTGGTGCCATCGACTGAGGCCACGGTGAAGGTCTCGACCTTGGTCTCACCTTCGCCCAGGTACTGCACCTTGCTGTTGTCGACGTTGTAGGTCCAGGCGCCGCCTTCGGTGATGGTCAGGCTACCCAGTGCCCCCGCACTCGGAGTGCCGCTGCCGGCCAGGAACTTGGCTTCATCCGCCCCGTCCACGTCGGTCACGCTCAGGGTGCCGGTCTCGGTCAGGGTCGGGTTGGTTTCGTCTTCCACCACGCCACCGGTGTCGGTGCCGGTAATGACAGCCGCATCGTTGACGCCGGTGATGGTGATGGTGACGGTGTGCTCGGTGCCGTCCACGGACTTGACCACAAAGGTCTCGACCTTGGTCTCGCCTTCGCCCAGGTACTGCACCTTGCTGTTGTCGACGTTGTAGGTCCAGGCACCGCCTTCGGTGATGGAGAGGCTACCCAGTGCGCCCGCGCTCGGAGTGCCGTTGCCGGCCAGGAACTTGGCTTCGTCAGCGCCGTCCACGTCGGTGACGCTCAGGGTGCCGGTCTCGGTCAGGGTCGGGTTGGTTTCATCTTCGGTGACTGCACCTGTATCGCTACCGGTGATCACCGCCGCATCGTTGACGCCAGTGATGGTGATGGTGACGGTGTGGGTGGTGCCATCCACCGACTGCACGGTGAAGCTCTCGACCTTGGTTTCACCCTCGCCCAGGTACTGCACCTTGCTGTTGTCGACGTTGTAGGTCCAGGCACCGCCTTCGGTGATGGAGAGGCTACCCAGTGCGCCCGCACTCGGGGTGCCGTTGCCGGCCAGGAACTTGGCCTCATCGGCGCCGTCCACGTCGGTCACGCTCAGGGTGCCGGTCTCGGTCAGCAGCGGGTTGGTTTCGTCTTCGGTGACTGCACCAGTGTCGCTACCGCTGATCACCGCGGCATCGTTGACGCCGGTGATGGTAATGGTGACGGTGTGAGTGGTGCCATCGACCGAGGCCACGGTGAAGGTCTCGACCTTGGTCTCGCCCTCGCCCAGGTACTGCACCTTGCTGTTGTCGACGTTGTAGGTCCAGGCACCGCCTTCGGTGATGGTCAGGCTGCCCAGTGCGCCATTACTGGCCACGCCGTTGCCGGCCAGGAACTTGGCTTCATCCGCCCCGTCCACGTCGGTCACGCTCAGGGTGCCGGTCTCGGTCAGCAGCGGGGTGCTTTCATCTTCGGTGACTGCACCAGTGTCGCTACCGCTGATCACCGCGGCATCGTTGACGCCAGTGATGGTAATGGTGACGGTGTGAGTGGTGCCATCGACCGAGGCCACGGTGAAGGTCTCAACCTTGGTCTCGCCTTCGCCCAGGTACTGCACCTTGCTGTTGTCGACGTTGTAGGTCCAGGCACCGCCTTCGGTGATGGTCAGGCTACCCAGCGCACCCGCGCTCGGAGTGCCGTTGCCGGCCAGGAACTTGGCTTCATCGGCGCCGTCCACGTCGGTGACGCTCAGGGTACCGGTCTCGGTCAGAGTCGGGTTGCTTTCATCTTCGGTGACTGCACCAGTGTCGCTACCGGTGATCACCGCGGCATCGTTGACGCCAGTGATGGTGATGGTGACGGTGTGAGTGGTGCCATCGACCGAGGCCACGGTGAAGGTCTCGACCTTGGTCTCGCCCTCGCCCAGGTACTGCACCTTGCTGTTGTCGACGTTGTAAGTCCAGGCACCGCCTTCGGTGATGGTGAGGCTACCCAGTGCCCCCGCGCTCGGGGTGCCGTTGCCGGCCTGGAACTTGGCTTCGTCGGCGCCGTCCACGTCGGTGACGCTCAGGGTGCCGGTCTCGGTCAGCAGCGGGGTGCTTTCATCTTCGGTGACTGCACCAGTATCGCTACCGGTAATGACCGCCGCATCGTTGACGCCGGTGATGGTGATGGTGACGGTATGAGTGGTGCCATCGACTGAGGCCACGGTGAAGGTCTCGACCTTGGTCTCGCCCTCGCCCAGGTACTGCACCTTGCTGTTGTCGACGTTGTAGGTCCAGGCACCGCCTTCGGTGATGGAGAGGCTGCCCAGTGCCCCTGCACTCGGGGTGCCGTTGCCGGCCACAAACTTGGCTTCGTCGGCGCCATCCACGTCGGTGACGTTCAGGGTACCGGTCTCGGTCAGGGTCGGGTTGGTCTCGTCTTCGGTAACTGCACCGCTGTCAGTGCCGCCGATCACGGCAGAGTCGTTCACGCCAGTGATGGTGATGGTGACGGTATGAGTGGTGCCATCGACTGAGGCCACGGTGAAGGTCTCGACCTTGGTCTCACCTTCGCCCAGGTACTGCACCTTGCTGTTGTCGACGTTGTAGGTCCAGGCGCCGCCTTCGGTGATGGTCAGGCTACCCAGTGCCCCCGCACTCGGAGTGCCGCTGCCGGCCAGGAACTTGGCTTCATCCGCCCCGTCCACGTCGGTCACGCTCAGGGTGCCGGTCTCGGTCAGGGTCGGGTTGGTTTCGTCTTCCACCACGCCACCGGTGTCGGTGCCGGTAATGACAGCCGCATCGTTGACGCCGGTGATGGTGATGGTGACGGTGTGCTCGGTGCCGTCCACGGACTTGACCACAAAGGTCTCGACCTTGGTCTCGCCTTCGCCCAGGTACTGCACCTTGCTGTTGTCGACGTTGTACGTCCAGGCACCGCCTTCGGTGATGGTCAGGCTGCCCAGTGCGCCATTACTGGCCACGCCGTTGCCGGCCAGGAACTTGGCTTCATCCGCCCCGTCCACGTCGGTCACGCTCAGGGTGCCGGTCTCGGTCAGAGTCGGGTTGGTCTCGTCTTCGGTGACCGCACCAGTGTCGCTACCGCTGATCACCGCGGCATCGTTGACGCCGGTGATGGTGATGGTGACGGTGTGAGTGGTGCCATCGACTGAGGCCACGGTGAAGGTCTCGACCTTGGTCTCGCCCTCGCCCAGGTACTGCACCTTGCTGTTGTCGACGTTGTAGGTCCAGGCACCGCCTTCGGTGATGGTCAGGCTGCCCAGTGCCCCCGCACTCGGAGTGCCGCTGCCGGCCAGGAACTTGGCTTCATCCGCCCCGTCCACGTCGGTCACGCTCAGGGTGCCGGTCTCGGTCAGGGTCGGGTTGGTTTCGTCTTCCACCACGCCACCGGTGTCGGTGCCGGTAATGACAGCCGCATCGTTGACGCCGGTGATGGTGATGGTGACGGTGTGCTCGGTGCCGTCCACGGACTTGACCACAAAGGTCTCGACCTTGGTCTCGCCTTCGCCCAGGTACTGCACCTTGCTGTTGTCGACGTTGTAGGTCCAGGCACCGCCTTCGGTGATGGAGAGGCTACCCAGTGCGCCCGCGCTCGGAGTGCCGTTGCCGGCCAGGAACTTGGCTTCGTCAGCGCCGTCCACGTCGGTGACGCTCAGGGTGCCGGTCTCGGTCAGGGTCGGGTTGGTTTCATCTTCGGTGACTGCACCTGTATCGCTACCGGTGATCACCGCCGCATCGTTGACGCCAGTGATGGTGATGGTGACGGTGTGGGTGGTGCCATCCACCGACTGCACGGTGAAGCTCTCGACCTTGGTTTCACCCTCGCCCAGGTACTGCACCTTGCTGTTGTCGACGTTGTAGGTCCAGGCACCGCCTTCGGTGATGGTCAGGCTGCCCAGTGCGCCGGCACTCGGGGTGCCGTTGCCGGCCAGGAACTTGGCTTCATCGGCGCCGTCCACGTCGGTGACGCTCAGGGTACCGGTCTCGGTCAGAGTCGGGTTGGTTTCATCTTCGGTGACCGCACCAGTGTCGCTACCGGTAATGACCGCCGCATCGTTGACGCCGGTGATGGTGATGGTGACGGTGTGCTCGGTGCCATCCACGGACTTGACCACAAAGGTCTCGACCTTGGTCTCGCCCTCGCCCAGGTACTGCACCTTGCTGTTGTCGACGTTGTAGGTCCAGGCACCGCCTTCGGTGATGGTCAGGCTGCCCAATGCGCCAGTGCTGGCCACACCGTTGCCGGCCAGGAACTTGGCTTCATCCGCCCCGTCCACGTCGGTCACGCTCAGGGTGCCGGTCTCGGTCAGAGTCGGGTTGGTTTCATCTTCGGTGACCGCACCAGTGTCGCTACCGGTAATGACCGCCGCATCGTTGACGCCGGTGATGGTGATGGTGACGGTATGCTCGGTGCCGTCCACGGACTTGACCACAAAGCTCTCGACCTTGGTTTCACCTTCGCCCAGGTACTGCACCTTGCTGTTGTCGACGTTGTAGGTCCAGGCACCGCCTTCGGTGATGGAGAGGCTACCCAGTGCACCTGCACCCGGGGTGCCGTTGCCAGCCAGGAACTTGGCCTCGTCGGCGCCATCCACGTCGGTCACGCTCAGGGTGCCGGTCTCGGTCAGCAGCGGGTTGGTTTCGTCTTCCACCACGCTACCAGTGTCGCTACCGGTGATCACCGCGGCATCGTTGACGCCGGTGATGGTGATGGTGACGGAGTGAGTGGTGCCATCGACTGAGGCCACGGTGAAGGTCTCGACCTTGGTCTCGCCCTCGCCCAGGTACTGCACCTTGCTGTTGTCGACGTTGTAGGTCCAGGTACCGCCTTCGGTGATGGAGAGGCTGCCCAGTGCGCCCGCGCTCGGGGTGCCGTTACCAGCCAGGAACTTGGCCTCGTCGGCGCCGTCCACGTCGGTGACGCTCAGGGTGCCAGTCTCGGTCAAAGTCGGGTTGGTTTCATCTTCGGTGACCGCACCAGTGTCGCTACCGGTAATGACCGCCGCATCGTTGACCGGCGTAACAGTCCCGGTCACGCCGCCAGTGGCGCTGTTCAGGCCATCGGTGATGGTGTATTCAAACGCGATGTTGCCATTGAAATCCGGAGCCGGCGTGAAGATCAACTGGCCATTGCTCAGGGTGACGGAACCATTGCTGATCGCTACCGTGCCGCCTTCGGCAATGGTCTGGCCGTTGATGGCGGTAATGGTGAGGCGATCACCATCCACATCCGTGTCGTTGCCAAGCACATTGATGGTGACGGTGCCCTCCTCCGCCACGGTGAACTGGTCGTCGCCCGGCAGAGGCGCGGCATTCACCACGCTGTTGTCGGTCCCCTTGGGCGAAGTGTTGCCCACAGGGTCGGTCAGGGTGGCATCCACCGTGATGGGACCGTTGACCGGCAGATCCGTGGTAGGAATGGTCAGAGTGACCTGGGTGCGGCCGATATCGTCGGTCGTCAGAATTCTGCTGGAGTCAGGCACGCCATCACCGTTCCAGTCCACATCGAGACGATCGCCAGCCTTGGCATCGCCCGGCAGCCGGATGATGACATCCACCCCGTTTTCGCGCTCGTTGGCGGAGATGACATTGTCCGCGCCGTCCTGGATTTCCACTTGCGGTACCGAGGGCGCGGTACTGTCCACGCTGCCGTCATCGGTCGCGGTGCCGGTGTTGCCGGCCGGATCGGTGACGCTGGCAGTCACTGTGTAGGAGCCATCAACCAGCGGAGTGGTCACGTCCACACTGAAGGTGCCATCCGGATTGACGGTGGTGATCAGGGTTTGCTGGTTGCCATTGGCATCGGTCACCAGCAGGGTCACGGTACTGCCGGCGGTGGCATCCGTGGTACCCGTAATGGTCGGGGTCGTGTCGTTGGTATTGTCAGGTGCGGAGACGGTGATCACCGGCGGGACGAGATCAATCAGGCGATTCTCTTCACCCGGCAGTGCATCAGCGATCACGCCGGCATCGGTCTGGTTGGCCGTATCAAAACCGGCCGCTGCTATGGTGGCATCACCGGTACGATCGATTGTAACGAAACCACCGTTGCCACTGGCGCCAGCCACGCCACCAATGCCACCACCACCGGCGGCAGGCGCCCCACCTGCGGCAGATGCTTCAAATGCCTTGGTCGGGTCGGCGCCGCCCAGGATGGCCTGCTGCAGGGCCGCGATGTCATTGGGATTGCCGGACGGCACATTCTGGGCAAGCTGCGGCTCTTGAGACGTTTCATCCTCAACCTGCTGCTCGTTGGTCGGGCTCAGGGTGAAAGTCTGGTTGCCGCCTTTGAAGCTGGCGCCTTCAGGAGTGATCAGCACCGCATCCTTGGGCAGGATATCGCCTTCGGCGAGCTGCTTCTGGCTGCCATCAGCGGCCACCAGGTAAACCTTGCCTTTCAACTGGGTAACGACGACGTCCTGATCCAATGCGATATTGTGGCTGCTCATGTTCTCTCCTGAATCTCTATTGGCATGCAATATTCCACCGTCTAATGTGCCCGCGAATGGCGCCGGAAACCAGTTAGAAAATTCGAATGGATAGACTGATTTGAGGCTGGAACGGTCGGTTAAACAGAAGGGTCAACAACGGCGGGGATGGAAAATAAAATCAAGATGATCAATGTGTTGCACTTTGATGACGGGAGCACTGCCAGTGCCCCCGTCAGGGGCTTCATATCAGGCGCCAGCCCACAGCAGGATAGCCAGCAACTGGGGTGAGATGATGCGCAGGAACATCACCAGCGGATAGACGGTCGCGTACGACAGGGCACTGGCACCACTGGTGGGGTGCATGCCGTTGGCAAACGCCAGGGCGGGAGGATCCGTCATGGAACCGGCCAGCAAACCGCACAGGGTGAGGTAGTTCATCTTGCCGTACAGACGGGCCAGCACACCGACCACTAGCAGCGGGATCAGGGTGATCGCCACCCCATACATCATCCAGGCCGGACCATCGCCGTTGATCAGGGTATCGATGAAGCCGGCGCCGGACTTGAAGCCCACCACCGCCAGAAACAGCACTATGCCGATCTCCCGCAGCGCCAGGTTGGCACTGGGGGGCATGAACCAGTAGAGCTTGCCGATGCTGCCGATGCGCGACAGGATCAGCGCCACCACCAGCGGGCCGCCCGCCAGACCCAGCTTGAGTGCGGCCGGGAACCCGGGCAGATAGAAGGGGATGGATCCGAGCAGCACGCCAAGGCCGATGCCGATGAACACCGGCAGCATCTGCACCTGCTGCAGTTTCTGCTGCACGTTGCCCACCACATTGGTGACCGCCTCGATGGCGTCGAGTCGTCCCACCAGGTTGAGGATGTCGCCGAACTGCAGGCTGGTCTGGCTGGTCGGTACCAGCTCGATACCGGCCCGGTTGAGGCGCGAGATCACCACGTCATATTTCTGCTTGATGTCGAGATCGCGGATCTTCTTGCCGAGCACCTGCTCGTTGGTCACCACTACCCGCTCTACCCGCAGATCGGTGCCGCGAGTGGAGAGCGAGGTCTCTACCTCCTCCCCCAGCACCAGCAGCACCTTGCGCAGGGCGTGCCGCTCACCCACCAGGTGCAGCAGGTCGCCCAGTTCGATGCGCGAATCCGGCCGCGGCACCATCAGCTCATCGCCACGCTTGAGGCGCGAGCAGATGACGTCAGCCTCGTCGAGACTCGGGATCTCGCTCAGCATCAGACCGTGGATGTTGGGGTTGCGCACCGCGATGTTGATGGTCTGCAGACTCTCCTTGGTCTTGCCGGCCTGTTGTTCAAACTGGGCTGCTTCTTCGTCGATCTTGATCCGAAAGAACATGCGGATCAACCACATGGTCAACAAGATGCCACAGATGCCGAACGGATAGGCGACTGCATAGCCCATCCCCATCAGGCCGGTGGAACCGGGCGCGGCGCCCAGCTCAGCCAGGATCTGCTGGCCGGCACCGAGAGAAGGGGTGTTGGTCACGGCGCCGGAGAAGACCCCCAGGATCACCGGCAGCGGCACGTCGAACAGCTGGTGCAGGGCGGCCGCCACGGCGCAGCCAAGCAGTACCAGCAGGGCGGCGAAGCCGTTGAGCTTGAGGCCGGAGCTGCGCAGGGAGGAGAAGAAGCCGGGGCCGACCTGAATGCCGATGGTGTAGACAAACAGGATCAGGCCGAACTCCTGAATGAAGTGCAGGGTCTGCTCATCCAGCGCCAGCCCCGAGAGGCCGGCGAAGTGGCCCACTATGATGCCGCCGAACAGCACCCCTCCGATCCCGAGACCGACGCCATAGACCCGCCAGTTTCCCAGCCAGAGCCCCAGCACTGCCACCAGCGACAACATGCTGATGGAAAGCGCGATATCACTCATTTCGTGCATCCTTTGCGAATTGAACTGTCCCTAGCTTGTCAGCAAACGCCGTGGCCAACTGTGTGATACCGCACGAATTTATCCTTTTGAGCAGCAAAAAATACCAATTAAGGGCTAGTTAGGCGACGTAGCCATAAATGGCCATAAAGTGACAGACGCTGCCACCCAGTACGAACAGATGCCAGATGGCGTGGTTGTAGGGGATACGTTTGGCCACATAGAAGATCACCCCCAGGCTATAGATGAGACCACCCAGCCCGAGCAGCAGCAAGCCTTCCCCCTCCAGATGGATATAAAGCTGATAGACCACCAGCAACGACAGCCAGCCCAGCATCAGGTAGGTAAACAGCGACAGCTTCTTGAAGCGATTGATGAATAGCAGCTTGAACACCACCCCCGCCAGCGCCAGCACCCAGATCACCACCATCAACCCCTGTGCCAGCGGCGTGTCGAGTGCCACCAGCAGGAAGGGAGTATAGGTACCGGCGATCAACAGATAGATGGCGCAGTGGTCGAATACCTTGCACCAACGTCTGGCCGGCCCTTCCGCCATGCTGTGGTAGAGGGTCGAGGCCAGATAGAGCAGCACCAGACTGCCGCCATAGAGGCTGTAACTGACCAGCGCCTGAGGGCCCTGCGCCCAGCCCTTGTTCAACAACAACACCAACCCCAGGATCCCCAGCACCAGCCCCAGGCCGTGGCTGAGGCGGTTGGCCAGCTCCTCGCGGGGCGAATAATCCGTCACACTGCTCATTGCATACTCCTGCCCAAACTGCGCTCACTCTAGCTGCCGCCATTTCAGAGTACAAGTGTTAGCTTAAAGTGATTTCATGCCATTTGCCGTGTGTTGAGGAGATGCGCATGGCTGTCACCCGCTAGCCTTTGGTGTATGCTCTGCGGCCGATGCCCACGTAGCTGTTGCCACCGCGCTTGCTCACCACCCAGTGACTCCCTGGCAACCCGGTCTGGAGAACCTGATGAAGTTGACTGAACTGTTTGCACTACCGGATCCGGCCTTCGGCCAAGCCATGACGGATCTGCTGGAGACCTTCCACCACTCGGATGACAGTCAGGCTCCCTACCAGCGCGACCAGTTCACCCACCAGCTCGATCAATCCCGCATGCCGGCTACCGGCATCGCCATGGATGAGTACCTGGCCCGGCTGGCCACCCTGGTGCCTGGCGCATCTCACCTCACCTCGCCACGCTACATGGGCCATATGACGGCCCCGTTACCGGCCTTCACTGCCGAGCTGTCCCGCCTGGTGGTGATGCTCAACCAGAACCCGATGAAGATGGAGTCCTCCCGTCTGCTCAGCTTTCTGGAGCGGGAGGTGCTGGCCAAGCTGCACCGCCTCATCTATCGCGCCGACGATCTCTTCTATGACGCCCAGATGCATGCCAAGGATGCCGCCCTCGGGGTCATGACCAGCGGCGGCACCATCGCCAACGTCACCGCCCTCTGGCTGGCCCGCAACCGCGCCTGCGGCGACAACCTGTTCGCCCTTTATGAGCAGGGTTATCGCGGCGCCGTCATTCTGGGCTCGCGGCTGATGCACTACTCCTTCGACAAGGGGATGGATCTGCTGGGGCTGGGGGCGCGCAGCGTCTGGCGCCTCCCGACCGACGACCAGAACCGGCTCGACATGGCGGCGCTGGAGCAGGCCCTTGCCCAGTGCAAGGAGCAAAAACTCAAGGTGCTGGCACTGGTCGGCGTGGCCGGCAGCACCGATTTCGGCTCCATCGACCCCTTGCCTGAGCTGGCGGACATTGCCGAGCGCGAGCAGATCCACTTTCACGTGGATGCCGCCTGGGGTGGCCCGACCCTGTTCTCGCCCCGCTATCAAAACCTGCTGGCCGGGATCGAGCGGGCTGATACCGTCACTCTGGATGGCCACAAACAGCTGCTGGTGCCGCTCGGTACCGGCATGCTGCTCTGCCGCCAGCCGGACCTGATGATGGCGGTCAAGCGCGAGGCCCCCTACGCCATCCGCGCCAGCTCCTTTGATCAGGGGCGCTTTACCCTGGAGGGCACCCGCCCGGCCAATGCGCTCTATCTGGATGCCGCCTTCCAGCTGTTCGGCCAGCAGGGCTATGCTGAGCTCATCGAGGCCAACTACGACCGGGCCCGCCTGATGGCCAGCCTTATCGACCAGGATCCCGCCTTCGAGCTGATGTCGGCCCCGGTGATGAACCTGCTCTCCTATCGCTGCATCCCCCCTCATCTGCAGGGCAAGGTACTGGACGAGGCCGCCAACGAGCAGGTCAATGCCTTCAACGTCGCCCTGCAGAAGGCTCAGCGCGCCGAGGGGCACAGTTTTGTCTCCCGCACCCAGCGCGCCGTGGGTCGCTACGGCCCCCAGCCGCTCACCCTGCTGCGGGCCGTGCTGCTCAATCCACTCATCGAAGAGCGCCACATCCGCGATCTGCTGGCGGATCAGCAGCGGCTGGGCGCCGAGATCGCAAGGCAGCTATTTGGCTGAGGAACTGGCTGGCGAATGAGCGGTCTTATTCATTTGCCGTTGCCCATCGGGCAGGTACACTGAATCAAATTTTGCGGTCCACTTTTGAGGGCGACGAGCCAGACATGAAGCAATTTATTGAATTTATTCCTCTTATCGTTTTCTTTGCAGTCTACAAGTTCTACGACATCTACATGGCGACCGGCGCCCTGGTGGTGGTGACCGGTCTGCAGCTCGCCTACAGCTGGATCCGCTATCGCAAGGTCGAGAAGATGCAGCTGTTCACCTTCCTGCTGGTCGGCTTCTTCGGCGGCCTCACCGTCTTCTTCCACGACGACACCTTCATCAAGTGGAAAGTCACCGTCATCAACGTACTGTTTGCACTGGGCCTGCTCATCAGCCGTTACGGCTTTGGCAAGAATTTGATCAAGCAGATGCTGGGCAAGGAGCTGCAGGCACCGGATCCCGTCTGGGATCGGGTCAATCTCGGCTGGGCCGGCTTCTTTACCGTCTGCGGCCTGCTCAACCTCTATGTGGCCTTCAACCTGCCGCAGGAGATGTGGGTCAACTTCAAGGTGTTCGGTCTGCTTGGCATGACCCTGGTATTCACCCTGCTGAGCGGTGTCTATCTCTATCGCCACCTGCCCGCCGAGCAGAAAAATGAAATGAAAAAATAACTGCCATCAAGAAAAGGATCGTCTCATGTGGTATCTCATCTATTCCGAAGATGTCCAGAGCAGCCTGCCGCTGCGCAAGCAGGCGCGCCCGGCCCATCTGGCCAGGCTACAGGCGCTGCAGGATGAAGGGCGGCTGCTCACCGCCGGCCCCAACCCGGCCATCGATGCCGAGGATCCGGCCGATGCCGGCTTTACCGGCAGCACCGTCATCGCCGAGTTCGCCTCACAGGCGGATGCCAAGGCCTGGGCCGATGCCGATCCCTATGTGGCGGCCGGTGTCTATGCCAAGGTGACCATCAAGCCGTTCAAGAAGGTCTTCTGACCCAACGCGCATAGAGAAATAAAAAAAGGCCGGACTGGCAGTTCATGCCAGTCCGGCCTTTTTCTATCCCGATATCCCGTTTTATGCCTTGGCCACGAACCAGGGGTTGAGGATGTCCGGCTTGTTGTAGCACAGCGGCGAGCCATCGAGCTGGGTTACACTGCCGCCCGCTCCCTCCAGCACCGCCTGCGCCGCACCGGTATCCCACTCGCAGGTGGGGGCGAGGCGCGGGTAAAGCTCGGCGCCCCCTTCGGCGATGATGCAGAACTTGAGCGAACTGCCCATGGAAACCAGCTCAATCTCGCCCCGCGCCATGTCACCAAAGCCAGCCAGGTAATCCAGAGTGGCCTGGGACAAGTGATTGCGACTGCCCACCACCCGCCAAGGCGTGCTCTCCTGATGAGGTCGGCTCTGGATTGCCTCACGCTTGCCACCAGCCACCCGCCAGGCCCCCAGCCCCTTGCCGCCATACCAGAGCAGGTCCAATACCGGGGCATAAACCAGCCCCCAGCGCGGAGCCCCTTCTTCAATGAGGGCGATATTGACGGTGAACTCGCCGTTGCGGAAGACGAACTCCTTGGTGCCGTCCAGCGGGTCCACCAGCCAGTAACGGGACCAGCCGTGGCGCGCCGCCATCACCTCGGGCCCGGACTCCTCGGACAATACGGGGATGTCGGGCGTCAACCGGGCCAACGCCTGCACGATCACCTCGTGCGCGCCCTTGTCGGCGGCGGTCAAGGGGCTTTCGTCCTGCTTGTACTCTACCGCAAAGGGCTGACTGTAGATGGCCATGATGGCGTCACCGGCGGTACGGGCGATGGGCTCCAGCTCGGAAATCGCGGGAAAAAACATAAGAAAAGACATCCTGGTCAAATGGTTAGCACAGTGTACCTATTTTGGATCAAGGAAGCTTATAGCCGTTTGCTCTGACTTATACAGTGTCATATATGACAGACAAAAAGTGGCGCGACTCGGCTAATTCTCAATAGGCATTCCACACAACACAAGGACGTGCCGCCATGAACTACAAGACCCTGACCGCCACCCTGCTGCTGAGCTGCCTGCCCCTGCTCAGCCAGCCTCTGCTGGCCGCCGACAAGCCTGCTGCCAAGCCGGCAACCACGGTCACCGCCGCCAAGGAGAGCGGCAAAGTGAACCTGAACACCGCCAGTATCAATGAGTTGACTGCGCTCAAGGGCATTGGCGAGAAGAAGGCCCAGGCCATCGTCGATTACCGCGAGAAGCAGGGCAAGTTCACTACCGTGGATCAGCTGGCCGATGTGAGCGGCATCGGGCCAGCCACGCTGGAAGCAAATCGGGACATGATTATCGTCAAGTAACCGATCCATACCCCTCCCCTCATAAGGGCAGCCTGTGGCTGCCCTATTTTTCTTCGGGTATCATGGGCCCACTTTGTATCCTTTGGAACTTATCCATGAAAAATATCCCTCTTGTGGTCCGCAAAGCCGTTCTTCCCGTCGCCGGTCTGGGCACCCGCATGTTGCCAGCCACCAAGGCCATCCCCAAGGAGATGCTGCCCGTCGTCGACAAACCGCTGATCCAGTATGTAGTGCGCGAAGCCATCGCCGCCGGCATCAAGGAGATCATCCTGGTCACCCACTCGAGCAAGAACTCCATCGAAAACCACTTCGACAAGAGCTTCGAGCTGGAAGCGACCCTCGAGAAGCGGGTCAAGCGGCAACTGCTGGAAGAGGTGCAACACATCTGCCCGAAAGACGTCACCATCATGCACGTCCGCCAGGGGGAAGCCAAAGGTCTGGGGCACGCGGTGCTCTGCGCCCGCCCGCTGATCGGCGACAACCCGTTTGCGGTATTGCTGCCGGACGTGCTGATCGACGAGGTGGCCAGCAATCCCAAGCAGGACAACCTGGCCGAGATGGTGCACATGTTCGAAGAGGATCACATCAGCCAGATCATGGTGGAAGCCGTCCCCGAGAGTGAAGTGGACAAATACGGCATCGCCGACATCAAGGGAGAAGCTCTGAGCGAGGGCATGTCTCTGCCGATGCAGGCCATCGTTGAGAAACCCCCCCGTGACGAGGCCCCCTCCAATCTGGCCGTGGTCGGCCGTTACGTGCTCTCTTCCAACATCTGGCCGCTGCTAGAGAAGACCCCCGCCGGTGCCGGCGACGAGATCCAGCTGACCGATGCCATCGCCATGCTGATGGAGCAGGAGCAGGTGAATGCCTACTTCATGAAAGGGCGCAGCCACGACTGCGGTAGCAAGTTCGGTTACATGAAAGCCAACGTGGAATATGCAGTGCGCCATCCGGAACTGAACGGCGAATTTATCATTTGGTTGAAACAGTTTGCCAAGCAGCTGTAATAGCTGAATATTTAACCTATTAATGGAATAAAACACTGGGCATCATTCGATGCCCTTTTTCATTTTATAAACATATATTCAACCATTGATAGATAAAATATCGCTAAATCATAATATTGTAATTTAATCACGCTTGTTCTATAAGGATTATGGCTTGTTCCTAGCCCTTGCATAAAATTTCTAAAAAAATATAAGACACAGGTGGAAGTTCCAATGAATAATCCGTCCAAAGGGACCTTTTTAGGTCACCCTAAAGGGCTTTTTTTGCTCTTTAGTACCGAACTGTGGGAGAGATTCTCCTATTACGGCATGCGTGCCGTGCTCGTGCTCTATCTGACTGACATGACTGCCAACGGCGGGATGGGCTGGACTCAGGCCGATGCCCTCAAGCTGTACGGCATCTATACCGGTCTGGTCTACATTACCCCGATCATCGGCGGCTGGCTGGCAGATACCTTCCTCGGCCAACGCCGCGCCATTCTGTTTGGTGCCGTGCTGATGGCCGCCGGCCAATTTACCCTGGCGCTGCCGCACGCCATGTTCCCGGACATGGTCAACACCGTCTTCTATTCGGGTCTCGGCTTGCTGATCGTGGGTAACGGTCTGTTCAAACCGAACATCTCCACCATGGTGGGTGACCTGTATCAGGAAGGTGACCACCGTCGTGACGGTGCCTTCACCATCTTCTACATGGGTATCAACCTGGGCTCCCTGCTGGCCGGCGTGATCTGTGGTGCTGCCGCAACAGCCTATGGCTGGCAGGCCGCCTTCGTCAGCGCCGGTATCGGCATGTTGCTCTCCCTGGTGGTACAGGCCACCATGGCTCAGCGTTTCCTGGGTGACATCGGCCGCGTGCCGGCCGCCCAGCGCGCCGCCGAGCAGCGCTCCAAGGAGCAGAAGGCTCCGCTGACCAAGCAGGAAGTGGATCGCATCAAGGTCATCCTGGTGCTGGGTCTGTTCACTATCATCTTCTGGGCTGGCTTCGAGCAGGCCGGTGGTCTGATGAACCTGTACGCGCAGGAGTATACCGACCGCATGATCGGCAGCTTCGAAGTGCCGACCGCCTGGTTCCAGTCCCTGAACCCCTTCTTTATCATCACGCTGGCCCCCATCGTTGCCGCCATCTGGATCAAGCTCGGCAAGAAAGAGCCGAACTCCCCGGTGAAGTTCGCCATGGGCCTGCTGTTCCTGGCCGTGGGCTTCCTGTTCATGATCGGTGCCGTGCTGGAGCAAGGTGGTGATCAGGCCGTCAAGACCTCCATGTTCTGGCTGGTCGGTGCCTACCTGTTCCACACCCTGGGCGAGCTCTGCCTCTCCCCGATCGGCCTCTCCATGGTGACCAAGCTGGCTCCGCTGCGCCTGGCCTCCCTGATGATGGGTGCCTGGTTCGGCTTCGTGGCCCTGGCCAACTACGCCGCCGGTTTCATCGGCTCCTTCGTGGGCGAGTCCGGTGCCATGGCCATCTTCGGTGGCATCGCCCTGGCCGCCGTGATCAGCGCGCTGATCCTGCTGACCATGGCCAATCGCCTGGTCTACTGGATGCACGGTGCAGAAGGTCCGGCCAAAGAGCCGCAGGAACACGACAAGAAGCTGCAATCTGCCGCCGTCTAAGCGGTCCGGATTGTCTAGCAACAAAGAGGGCGCCCATGGGCGCCCTCTTTGTATGTGGCCGTCTGACACGGCCTCAATGATGTCGAACCTGCACATGCAGGGCACTGCCGCTGTCACTGCGAAACTGCAGATCAAAGGGTTCATGCCAGCTGCGCCTGTGCAAGGCGTAGTGGCTGGTACGCAGCAGGCCGAGTGGCAGGCCGCCGGAGCGCACCAGCCAGTGGGGCGAAGTCAGCCCGGCATTGGCAAACACCAGCCCGTCCTCCTGATCAAACAACAGGGCGGCCATGGCGAAGGAGTGGCGCAGACCGGATTCGACCAGCTGCAGATTGAGGTAATCAAGCAAGCGGTGGGGCTGGGTCAGCAGCAGACTCTCGCCACGCTGAAACTGGCGATACGGGGCGTTCATCAGGGAACGCACCAGGGCGCCGCAGAAGGCGGCATCCACCCCGAGGATCGGCAGCTCCATTACCAGCACCAGCAGCTTGTCATCCACCTTGAAAGTATCGGGGATGAACAGATTGCCCATCCCTTCAAAGGTGACCTGCCAGGGCCCCCACTCCTGCAAGCCCGGCGGCTTCAACCAGGCCAGCAGCCGGGTCGCCGCCTGGTCGTGTTCGCGAAAGAAGTCGATGTGCTCCATCAACTCCAGCTGTTGCCCATAACCGTGGTTAGTGCTAAGGCACTGCTCTATGCTGCGACGCACCTGACCGAAGTCAGAGATGGGCTTGAGCAGGAAATCGCGGGCGCCGGCACGCAGCGCTCGCTCGACCGCCTCCATCTTGCTCTGGGCCGAGATGACGATGACAGGAATATGAGGGTAGCGGGCCGTGAGGCAGGCGATCACCTCATGCCCATCCATGTTGGGCATGTTCAAATCACATAACACCACATCGGGATGATAGAGAGCGGCGGCAGAGAGACCTTCAATGCCGTCTTCTGCCTGGAAAACGCAGGCACCATCGTGAGCGAGATAATTGACCAGCGAATGGCGAAAAACCGCTTCGTCCTCCACCACCAGGATCCGTAGTCCGGCTTTTGACATCTTGATAAAGCTCTTATTAGTCAACCAGTTATTTAGCCTCAAGCCTAGACCATAACCGACTGCATTGACCAATCAGATGATTGAATAATCGCCGAAAAATCCATGCCCGGTAGCTATTCTGGCGGCCAACTGCTTGAAATAAAGCAGCTAACGATGCTCATCGAAACTCAGCTTTTTCTCCTCTTTGCAGCTTGGTTGACAAAAAAACAGCGTCATACGAAAACAAGTAACCCCGATTGCGGGCGAACCGACCACCCGCCGGCGGTGCCGGGCATGCCATCAATTGTATGAGGCTGCGCCATGGGGGATAATACCGCCACGTCCGTCAATGAAGCATGCCATGAACCCTGCCGAATACAGCGCCCTCGCCCATCCCAGATTGTCCCACCCGGCCCGCAGCCTCTATACCCTGCAGTTGCGCCGGCTGGTGCTGGAAAATCAGCTGGCCAGGCTCAACTACCCCGAACTCGGCCGGGCGCTGGCGGTGGTCGACCCGGGCGATCCCAGCGGCTTTTCCTTTCAGGTCAATGCCCGCCAGCTGACCGAGCTGTTCGATGAGCTGATGGAGGCGGGTTTGCTGCAAGTCGAGGCGCAAACCGACAGTGAGCACTACCATCAGTGCCCGTTCCAGCTGCCGCTGCTGACCCAGCGGGTGCGCAGCCCGCTGTCGGAGCGCCCATTCCAGATGCACCTGCAATGGCGCCCGGATGCAGAGCTGCCAGCCCTCGCCCGCCTGTGCGGGGTGATCGATGCCAGCTACAACGAAGAGGATCTCGGCGAGTTCATCGCCTACTGGCTGGGGCGACCCGAGGTGTTCGACTCCCAGCACCAGTGGATGCTCAAGTTCATCCGCGCCCTCAAGACCCGCCGCTATACCCGCCGCAAGCCGATGGAGGTGCAGGGCTACCAGCAGGTGACCCCGGCACAGGTCGAGGCGGGCCCAAGCAAGCGGGCCCAGGAGATGATCGAAGAGGCCAGGCGGCTGGCCGGCCAACCGCAGGAGCCGGATAATGATTGATAGCAGGCACCGCCAGCAGGCAAAATCAGAGACCTGTCCCCACCCCAGACCGAGCAGAAGGAGCATTCCATGACTGACCCGCACGATCCCCTGCGCCAGGAGCTGGAAGAGATCGAAGCCAAGCGCCAGAAGATCGCCAAGGCCAAGCAGGATCATCGCGTTCACGACCCGGAATTGAGCCGCCACGTAGGAGGCCTGCTGGAGCGCATTCGTCGCCTTCAGCAAGAGACCGGCGGCAGCCAGTACGACTACGAGACCCTGCGCAAGGAGTACGACGCCAAGGCCAATGCCGAGGTGCGCGAGCTGCAGAAGGCGGCGCGCCAGGAGCGGATCCAGAAGCTGATCGCCCAGGCTGACCTCAACCCCGACTGGGTGTTTGAACGGATGGATGCCGGCGATCCGGCGCTGCAATATCCCATTGAGACCGCCCGCTACTTCATCAGCGGTTTCGAGCACTGGGAGAAAAGCGGTGGTGGCTGCATGCTGATCTACGGTGACTACGGCACCGGCAAGTCGACCCTGGCGGGCGCCGTGGCGCACGAGTTGATCGCACGCCACCAGAAGTCGGTGATCTTCCAGCAGTGGGCCTCCATCGTGGACAGGTTGTTCTTCAACGTGATCCAGGATCAGGAAGAGCGCAACCAGTACCGGCGTGCCCTGGAAGAGGTGGATCTGCTGATCATCGACGAGGTCTCGGCCAACCGCGCCAAGATGGCGGAGAGCCAGTCCAGCTTCCTCGGCCACCTGCTGCGCCGCCGTCGCAACCTGTCGAAAAGCGTCATCCTCATCACCAACCACAATCCCCAGAGCCTGCATCAGGCAATAGGTGATTTCGCTTTTGAAGCGATCAAGGCGTTCAATCCAGTGGATATCCACCTGAGCGGCCCCAGCCGTCGCCCCCATATCGGCCACTACAACGGCTGATCCCCGTGCGAGTCAGGCTCCGCCCCTGACTCGCCGCTTCCCTCTTTTCCAGACAAATAAAAACAACTCTCATTTACAGCCTCCCCACAACCCTCTAGGCTAGCCCTTTCGTCAAAGGGAACAGCAGCATGCCAACCACACTCATCTTCGGAGCCAGCCGCGGGCTGGGCCGCGCCTTCACCGAACAAGCCCTGCAGCAGGGCCAGCGGGTCATCGCCCTGATCCGCAGTCCCGAGGTGGTCACCGAGCTGCGCGCTCTGGGAGTCGAGGTCGTCAACGGTGATGCCCTCGACCCGCAGGCGGTCACGGCGGCCTGCCAGCTGGCCGGTGACGAGGCGCAGGTCATCTCCACCCTCGGCAGTTTTCGCCAGGCAGAGCCTGTCGACTATCTGGGCAATCGTCAGGTGATCGATCAGATGGAGCTGGCCGGGCTCAAGCGCCTGCTGCTGGTGACCTCCCTCGGTTGCGGCGACGGCTGGCAATATCTGCCGCAGCGGGCGCGGGCTGCCTTCGGTCACGAGGTCAGATTGAAGACTCTGGCGGAGAGCTGGCTGCAGACCAGCGCGCTCGAGTGGACCATACTGCGTCCGGCAGGTTTGCAGGATGGCGAGGCCACCGGTCAGGCCGTGCTGAGCCAGGGCGAGGAGGTACACGGCCTGGTGTGTCGTGCCGACGTCGCCGCCTGCGGACTGCGTCTGCTGAGTGACAAGACGGCACACAGCCAGATCTACGCCATCGGCGATCCCGAGCTCCAGCGCGGCTAAACCAGTACCAGCTTCACTGAGTCCAGCGCATACAAAAACGGTCAGCCCAAGGGCTGACCGTTTTTCGCTTTACCGCGCACGCCTTCTCGCGCGCGCTTGCGCCATCCCGCTTAACCGGCGGTCGTTTCACTCTGCAAGGCAGGCTGGCTGGCAACCGGCAACGAGTGCTGCCGCCAGCGCAACAGCATGCAGGCCAGCCCCCCGTAGAGCAGCGCCAGCCCCCACAGCTGCCACCAGTAGTGGGAGACCTGAGCAAACTCGGCCCCCATCTGGTTGAGCCGCAAAAAGCCTTCGATGGCCGGGGTGCTCGGCACCCACTGCGCCAGCCAGTTGAGCGGGGTCGGGATCAGCTCCAGCGGCCAGATGAAGCCGGCCAGAAAGACCAGCGGCAGCGAGGAGACAAGCACCACCTGGGTCGGCAGATCCCGGCGGGTAAACAGTGCCCCCAGCACCACTCCCAGCCAGGTGGTGGCCAGCAGGAACGGCAGGGTGAACAGCCAGAGTGCGGCCGGCTCGGCGGTGCGCACTATGTTGTAGTGATCAAAACAGAAGCCGAAGAAATAGCTCACCGGCAGCACGAACAGCCCTCCCACCACCAGGGAGCGGGCCAGCAGCAGTGGCAGGATAGGGGCATTCTGCCAGTAGCCCGCCTCGCCGCGCTGGCTGCGCTGGTTCTGGGTCGCCCCCAGGATGCCGGTGCCCATCAGCAGCACCTGGTGCAGGATCAGCACGAACACCGCCGGCACCACGTAGTTCACATAGCCCATGGTGGGGTTGAACACCGGCAGCACGTTGAGCGCCACCGCATTCCAGCCCATGGCGGCCTGCGGCAGGGCCTCACCGTGGCTCAACAATCTGGCGACCTTCACCTGAGCGGCCAGGGTGCCGCCCGCCTGGGCCAGCCCCTCGGCAATGGTGCCGTAAACCAGGAAGTAGGAGGCATCGCCGGCATAGCCCAGGGTGACGCTCTTGCCCTGCATCAGATCCCGATAGAAGTGGCGGGGGATGTGCAAAATGCCGCTGCCCTCCCCCGCCAGCAGCAACGCACGAGCCTCATCCAGGCTGCCCGCCCGCGCCACCAGTTTTACCTGTGGCGTGGCATCGGCCATGAACTCCAGCTGGCGCGACAGCTGACTGCCATCCTCGTTGACCACCACCACCGCCTCTTCCCGCGGCAGCTGGTGCAGATAGGGCTGCGGATAGAGGAAGGAGTAGAAGAAGACGCCGCCGAACAGGGTGAGCATGATGGCCCTGTCCGCCAGCAGGGTGCGCAGCTCGAGGCGCAGCAGATCCCAGAAACCTAGCATGTCATTGGCTCCTTCCACCGCCAGGAGGCAGCGATTTGTGGCGCCAGCAAGAGGCACAAAGCAATCGGCCACCACTCGAGGCGTGGCAAATTCCAACATCCCATCATGGCTTGGGCTCCTCATTAACGGGGGCCTCGCTCGCCTGAGCCTGATAGCGGCGAACCACCAACAGCAGGGGCAGCAGAAACAGCAGCAGGGCACCAAATTGCGGCAGGGCCGCCGCCAGCGGTTGGCCGTAGTTGGTCTGGCCTATCTGCAGCTCGACATAGTGGGAGATGGGCAGCAGGCTGCGCCAGAACTGGGCGAAATCCCCCATGGCGCTGACCGGAAAGGTAACCCCCATGAAGGCAAAGCCCGGCGCCGTGTAGGCACCGGCCAGCGACAGGGCGCGGGCCGGATCCCGGATAATGCCGTAGAAGAAGGCCCCCATGCTGACGCAGGCGGCTGACGCCAGCCCCAGCCCTGCCGTCAGCACCAGCCAGCTGCCCTGCATCGGGTAACCAAACCCCTTGAACAGCAGCAGACTCCAGCCCAGCCCCCAACCCCAGCCAATTAACACGTGGGGCAGCAGGGTGCGCCAGAGACCGAACCAGACCCCTTTGGTGGTCCAGTCCAGCCCCAGCCGATCGGTACGGGCCAGCGCATTGATGCCGTAGAGCACCACCAGGATCTGCCACACCGCCGGCAACAGGGCACTCAGCAAAAACTGGGCATAGCTGGAGTTGATGTTGTAGAGCGCCGTCACCTGGCTGGCGATGGGCACCGCCTGCCCCAGCGCACCGGGCAGCGCCTTGCCGCCCGCCATGGCCGAGAGCACGCCCACCTGACCGTTGAGCGTCCCGACCACCTGGGCCAGCGCCGAGTTGACCAGCTTGGCGATCAGGATGAACTGGCCATTGTTGAACACGGTGACCTGCGGCTGGGTGCCTTGCCGGGCATCCCGCTCCAGGTGGTTCGGCAACACGACCAGGGCGTAGACATCGCCCCCTCGCAGCGCCCTGGCCCCTGCCTCGATGGAATCAAACTGCTGGGCGACCTTGAGTCCGGCTGAGGCATCCAGCGAGAAGGCCAGCTCGCGTGACAACAGGCTCTGATCCAGATCCACCAGACCTATCTTGAGATCCCGCGCCAGCCCTGCCGAGAAGACCCAGCAGAGGATCCCTATCAGCAACAGGGGTAGCCAGCTTGCCAGTGCCCGGCCGAACGGATCCTGCCACAGCAACCGCCATTCACGTCCCATCAGAGTTCGACCAGCACGCTCATGCCGACCCGCAGCCCCTCAACCGGTTGCAGCGGGCGCGCCTCTACCTGGAAGCTCTTCATGTCAAAGCCCTGACGGGTATCGGTGGCACGCCAGGTGGCGAAATCCCCCATCACTGCCACATGGGTCACCTTGAAGCGCACCGTCTGCTCGCCAAGGCCGGGAATACGGGCATCGAACTCGGTACCCAGCGCAAAGCGGGGCAACAGATCTTCGCGCACGTGGAACTGGGCCCAGGCATCGCTCATGTCGAGCAGGGTCACCACCGGGAAGCCCTGCGGGGCCAGCTCGCCGCTGCGCAGCAGCACCTGGGCGACTTCCCCGGTGTGCGGGCTGGCGATGCGGGTATCGGCCAGGTAGGCCTCCACTTCGGCCACACCGCCGGCGGCCATCTTGGCCTGCTCGCGCGCCGCAATCTTGGTCTCTTCCCGCGCCCCTTCCAGGGTCATCTGGTATTGCTGCCAGGCCATGCCTTCGCTGTACTTGGCCGCCTGCCAGGCAGTCCAGGCCTCATCGCGCTTTTGCAGCGGCATCACGCCATCCCGATGCAGGCTGGCGATGCGCTCGTAAGTCTTGCCGCGCAGCAACGCGGCCGCCTTGGCCTTTTGCCACTGATCCTTGGCGGCGGCAATCTGCTGCGCACGCGCCCCTTTCTCGGCCTCTTCGGCCATGGCGCCAGCCGCCGCCTGGCCGGCCTTGGCCTGGCTCAGCTTGGCTTCGATTTCCGGGCTGGCCAGGGTAAACACCAGCTGATCTTTGGCCAGCTGATCACCCTTTTTAACCAGCACCTCGTCGATGCGGCCCGCTACCTTGGAGGAGACGGAGTACTGCTGCGCCTCGATCTGCCCCTGCAGGCGCACCGGCTCCGGCTGATAGGCCAGCCAGAAGCGCCAGCCCAGCCAGATGACCAGCAGTACCAGCGCCAGTGGCAGCAGCAGCGGCTTGGCCTGGCTCATCTTCTTCTTGATGGGGGGATGACTCATGCATTCACCTCGGCAAACGGGCGACCCTTGGCGGTCGAAACAGACATGAAAAAAGGAGCAGAGTGGCGCGCGATCATGAATTCACCTCGATCACTTGCCCATGCTGATATTGATTGAAACTGTTCATCTGACCGGAGAGTGCCAACAGGCGGGCCAGCGAGATCACGTATTGATAGGCGGCAGCAGCGCGCTGGGTCTTGACCCCGGCCAGCTGGTTGCGGGCATCCACCACGTCGAGGGAGGTAGAGAGCCCCTGCCCGAACGCCTTGTCCCGCAGCAGCACGTTCTCCTCGGCCAGCGCCTGGGTGGAAGAGAGCGACTGGAACTCCTCCAGCCCTTGCGCCGCCTCGCGCCAGGTCTTCTCGACCAGCAGTTCCAGATCCTGGCGGGTCTTGGCCTGCAGCAGATTGACCTGCAACTCGGCGCTCTTGGCCGCCTGTACCGTCTCGGAGCGGCCGTCACGGCTCACCAGCGGCATGCTGACGCCCACCCCGACCAACCAGTCCGGCGTGGTCTTGGAGGCCAGCGAATCATCTTCATAGAGGTTGTAGTTGCCGAACAGGAACAGCTCGGGGGCGTACTTGCCCTTCTCCAGCTTGATCATCCCCTGCGCCTGCTCCTTCTTGGCCGTCAGCAGCTTGAGACCGGGATGCACCGCCAGCGTCTCCTGCACCAGGGCGTCGAGCTCGGGCATCTGCTGATTGATGAAGAGCTGGGTGTTGGGCTCGGCCTGCTTGAGCTTGAGCATGTGGCCAAGGGCCAGCTGGGCGATCTCCAGGCTGCGCCTTGCCTTCTGGGTATCGATGCGCGCTCGGTCATAGGCCGACTGGGCGGAGAGGCGTTCGACCCGGGCAATCTGGCCCTGGGCCTCCAGCTTCTTGGCATGCTCCAGATGGTGGGACAGCCCCTGCTCGATCTCCTGCTTGGTCTGCACCACCTGGGCCGCCAGCACCACCCCGAAGTAGGTCTGGGAGAGGCTCTCGAAGGTAGACTGCTGCTTCAGTACCAGCAACTGCTGCGCCTCGCTCACCTGGGCCTGACGAATGTCCTGCGCCGCATCGATGCGGCCACCGGTAAACAGCGGCCACAGCATCTTGACCGAACTGGTCACCACGTTCTGTTTGGTGAGGGGGGTGACGAAGTCGTTGGGCGTCAGCTTGAGCACCTGCATGATGGGCGCCAGCACCTTGCCGAATTCCGGATGGTTGGCGATGGGGTTGAGATCCATCATATCGAGCTCCATCGGCTGATCGAGGTGGGTATAGCTGGCCCCCACGTCCACCTTGGGCAGATACATGGCCTTGGCCGCCTCGCGCAGTTGCTGCGCCCGCTCCACCCCTGCCTGCTCGGCCGCCAGCCCGTCATCCTGGCGGATGACCCGACTCCAGGCTTCGCTGAAACTGACCGTCTGGGCCTGGGCCGAGCCCAGCACGGCACCAAGCAGACACGGGTAGAGAGATTTGATGAACCTTGCCGTCATACATCCCCAATCTGTTTGTAATGAAATTGTTTGGAGCCTTTGCTCGATACAAGCTCGCTATCATAACGCAAACCGGTCCGGGATGGGGACAGGCAAATCGCCTCTCCCCTCACCCATTTGGCCCCGCCAGTCCGGCTCGACAATATGTCTGATTTTCAAGCACTCCTGAATTTGCAAGCCTTGGCGCGACGTTTTTTTCAGAAAAAAATGGCTGACGCTCAAATACTAACCTTTTCTCCTGACTAAAAAATGCGTAATATACGCCGCCCTAAGCCGATGGTAACCGTGGAATGCAGATAGGTCCCCACACGCTTGAAACTCCCCTGATTGTGGCTCCCATGGCCGGTGTAACAGACCGACCATTTCGTGAACTTTGTTTGCGATTGGGCGCCGGCATGGCCGTTTCCGAGATGCTGCTGGCCAACCCGGATGTCTGGGATACCCAGAAAACCAGGATGAGAATGGATCACTCTGCAGAAGGTGGCTTGCGATCGGTCCAGATTGCCGGAGCCGACCCCGAGATGATGGCGTTTGCTGCCCGCTACAACGTGGAGCAGGGCGCTCAGATCGTCGACATCAACATGGGATGTCCGGCAAAAAAAGTGAATAAGAAGCTGGCAGGTTCCGCCCTGCTGCGCCAACCCGACCTGGTCAGAACCATCTGCCGGGCCGTAGTGGACGCAGTGGAGGTACCTGTCACCTTGAAGATCCGCACAGGATGGGATCCGGATAACCGCAATGGCGAGGAGATCGCCCGAATCGCCGAAGATTGCGGTATCGCGGCCCTTGCCGTGCATGGTCGTACCCGTACCGACCTCTATCGGGGCGAGGCGGAGTACGACACTATCAGGGCGATTAAGCAGGCCGTATCGATTCCTGTTGTCGCCAATGGCGACATAGACAGCCCGGAGAAGGCCCGGTATGTCCTCGACTATACCGGCGTTGATGCCGTGATGATCGGCCGTGCTGCGCAAGGACGACCCTGGATTTTCCGGGAAATCCGTCATTTTCTTGAGACGGGCACCAAGCTGCCGCCTCCCGAAAGGGAAGAGGTTCGCACCCTGATGAACGAGCATGTAACCAACCTGCACCAGTTTTATGGTGCATATCTGGGAGCGCGCATTGCCCGTAAACACGTGGGCTGGTATCTGGATGAAGAAGAGACGGGCCGAGAATTCCGTAAGCACTTCAATGCCCTGGATTGTGCAGATGCACAACTCGAGGCACTCGAAGCGTATTTCGATGGATTAGGTTAACGCATAACTAAAGAGCCGACCGAATATGTTCGAACAAACCCTGACTTCTGATGCATTGGTAACAACTACTCACAATCACGCTGCCGAGCCGACCCAGCGCCCCCTGCGTGACTCTGTGCAACAGGCCCTGCGTAACTACCTGGCCCAGTTGAACGGTCAGGAAGTGATTGATCTGTACGATATGGTTCTCTCCGAAGTCGAAGCTCCCATGCTGGACGTGATCATGCAGTACACCCGTGGTAACCAGACTCGCGCCGCCGTGATGATGGGCATCAACCGCGGTACTCTGCGCAAGAAACTCAAGCGCTACGGCATGAACTGATTTCAGTCAGCCTGCTGCAGTGCAGACGAAGGCGTATCCCAGTGATGGGATACGCCTTTTTCTATGCCCTCACTCCACCGCCAGCTTGATGCCAAGCCCCACGAAAAGCCCCCCCATCAGGCGATTGAGCCAGCGACCCAACCAGCCAGGCAAGGCCACCTTGCGACTCGCATAGGCGGTCGAGAAGGCCAGCAGATGGCACCAGATCATACCGTTGAAATTGAAGATGCAGCCCAGCACGATGAAGGCCAGCGCCTTCTGCGGTGCATCGGGAGCGATGAACTGGGGCACAAAGGCGAGAAAGAACAGAGCCACCTTGGGGTTGAGCACATTGGTCAGCAACCCTTGCCGGAAGATCCGGCCATAGGAGAGCACAGGCAGCCGCATGGCAGGCTCGCGCACAGCCGGTGAGCCAGACCCTTGCCACAGGAGCGAGCCTCCCAGATAGACCAGGTAGAGCGCCCCCATCAACTTGATGACGGTGAACAGCTCCGCCGAGGCACTCAGCAGAGCCGACAGTCCCAGCGCCGCCGCCAGCACATGTACCATGGTGCCCGTCCCAATTCCCAATGCAGCCACCGAACCGGCCCGCCAGCCTTGTGAACCGCTGCGCAGCATGATGAGCAGGGAGTCCGGTCCCGGCATCATGTTCAACAGCAGACCGGATAAGACAAACAACGCCAGATCGTGGATCCCCAACATACACAGCTCCTTATGCCTGAAAGAGACAGTCTATGGATCCCGCCTTCCTTGTCATCCCCCGCAGCAGCAATAGTGATTATCGACGAATGGAATAGCTGGGCAGCCCAAGCGCTACAAGCGATCAGATCAGGTGGCCGGAGGGAATGGTGAGACTTGAAAATGGGGAGATGAACATCGAGATATCGGCAGCCCCACTTCAGCAATCACAATGGAGGGGAAACAGGTCTGACGGTAATAACTTAGACCAGAGCCAAGGCTATAACACGTTGAATTTCAGGCAATAAAAAACCCCGCTCAGATGAGCGGGGTTTCTCGTGTTGGGTGCCTGGCAGTGTCCTACTCTCGCATGGCGAATGCCACACTACCATCGGCGCTACCGCGTTTCACTTCTGAGTTCGGCATGGGATCAGGTGGTTCCACGGCGCTATGGCCGCCAGGCAAATTCTTCAATCTTAGAAAGCTGACGTGAATAACGAACTGCCTGTTGGCGTCGCTATCACTGAATTAGTAGTTCGTTCATTCGCTACAAGGCCCAGAACACTTCTTGGGTGTTGTATGGTTAAGCCTCACGGGTAATTAGTATGGGTTAGCTCAACACGTCGCCGCGCTTACACACCCCACCTATCAACGTTGTGGTCTCCAACGGCCCTTTAGGACCCTCAAGGGGTCAGGGATGACTCATCTCAGGGCTCGCTTCCCGCTTAGATGCTTTCAGCGGTTATCGATTCCGAACTTAGCTACCGGGCAGTGCCACTGGCGTGACAACCCGAACACCAGAGGTTCGTTCACTCCGGTCCTCTCGTACTAGGAGCAACTCCCTTCAATCATCCAACGCCCACGGCAGATAGGGACCGAACTGTCTCACGACGTTCTGAACCCAGCTCGCGTACCACTTTAAATGGCGAACAGCCATACCCTTGGGACCGACTTCAGCCCCAGGATGTGATGAGCCGACATCGAGGTGCCAAACACCGCCGTCGATATGAACTCTTGGGCGGTATCAGCCTGTTATCCCCGGAGTACCTTTTATCCGTTGAGCGATGGCCCTTCCATTCAGAACCACCGGATCACTATGACCTACTTTCGTACCTGCTCGACCTGTCCGTCTCGCAGTTAAGCTGGCTTATGCCATTGCACTAACCTCCTGATGTCCGACCAGGATTAGCCAACCTTCGTGCTCCTCCGTTACTCTTTGGGAGGAGACCGCCCCAGTCAAACTACCCACCAGGCACTGTCCGCGACCCCGATT